>NZ_JBVKDO010000025.1:0-123409 GCF_055633805.1 Amycolatopsis sp. NPDC114478
ATTTAATGCTCTCAAAGGAACCTCATACGAGGTTCAATACATAAGCTCTACTGGCTTAGTTCACTAGCACACTGTTGAGTTCTCAAGCAACACACCCCGAGTCGCGCCGCCGTCAAGCGGCCTTACTCGAAGCGAGTTATTTCTAGCAGTTTTTGGTGGGACACCCACTCAATCGCTTCTGCGAGAGCTTGGTTCGTGTCCCGGCGGCCACCCGGTCTCCCTGGCGACTTGGAGAACTTTACACCCCGCGAGGAGGCCCGAAACAGGGGGGTACCTTAACCGCGTTCCCGCAGGTCAGACCCCTGTTTCGGGCCGTCGGGGCCCGGTCAGCCGCCGAGCGCGACGCCGGCGACGTTCCGCTTGCCCTTGCGGACCACGAGCCACTTGCCGTGCAGGGCGTCGCCCGGCGCCGGCTTCCACTCCTCGTCCGCGATCTTCACGTTGTTGACGTACGCGCCGCCCTCCTTGAGTGTGCGGCGCGCGGCACCCTTGCTGTCCACCAGTCCCCCGGCGAGCAGCAGGTCGACGATCGTCGCGTCACCGGACGGGTCGACCTTGCCGTTCGGCACCTCGGCCATCACGGCGTCGAGGGTGCGTTCGTCCAGCTCGGCGAGCTCGCCGCGGCCGAACAGCGCCTGGCTGGCGTTGATCACCTGCCGGGTCTGCTCCTCGCCGTGGACGAGGATCGTGAACTCCTCCGCCAGCCGCTTCTGCGCGGCCCGCAGGTGGGGGCGCTGCTCGGTGTCCTCCGCCAGCGCAGCGATCTCCTCCTGGCTCAGGAACGTGAACATCCGCAGGTAGCGGACAACGTCGGCGTCGCCGACGTTCACGAAGTACTGGTACCAGGCGTACGGCGAGGTCATCTCCGGGTCGAGCCAGAGGTTCCCGCCCCCGGTGGACTTGCCGAACTTGCGGCCCTCGGCGTCGGTGACCAGCGGCGCGGTCAGCGCGTGCACGCCCGCCCCGTCGGTCCGGCGGATCAGGTCGACGCCGCCGACGAGGTTGCCCCACTGGTCGGACCCGCCGACCTGCAGCTTGCAGTCGTACTTGCGGTGCAGCTGCAGGTAGTCCTGCGACTGCAGCAGCAGGTAGCTGAACTCGGTGTACGACATGCCGTCGCCCTCGAGCCGCCGCTTGACCGTCTCCCGGTTGAGCATGACGTTGATCGAGAAGTGCTTCCCGACGTCGCGCAGGAACTCCAGGGCAGTCTGCTGGCCGGTCCAGTTCAGGTTGTTCTCGACGATCGCGCCGGTGGGCGAGTCGTCGAAGTCGACGAACCGTTCGAGCTGGCCGCGGATCCGCCCGGCCCAGTCGGCGACGACGTCGAGCGTGTTCAGCGTCCGCTCCCCGGTGTCCCGCGGGTCGCCGATCATCCCGGTCGCGCCGCCGGCCAGCACGATCGGCCGGTGCCCCGCGCGCTGGAAGCGCTTGAGCATGAGCAGCGGGACGAGGTTGCCGGCGTGCAGGCTGGGCGCGGTCGGGTCGAAGCCGCAATAGAGCGTGACGGGACCCTGGTCGAGCTCGCGCCGGAGGGCGTCGATGTCGGTGGACTGCGCGATGAGGCCGCGCCAGGTCAGCTCGTCGAGGATGTGTTCGCTCACGCCTGTAGATCCTCCCGCACCTGGTCAACCGACTAACTGGCGGGTCGGACCCGGCGCTTCCCGCCCCGGCGGTAGGTGGACACTGCCGGCGACGCGGCGTCCCAGAACCGCCACGGCGTGTCCATGGCCATCGCGACGCCGACGCGGGGCCCGGTGCGGATCCGCTCGGCGGGGACGCGCTCGCCGACGTGCAGCCGGACCGGCGACGCGGGGTCGGTCAGGTCGACGCCGTTCTGCGCGCGATCGACGCGCAGCACCGACGTCAGGATGGCCGGGCCCTTCGCCAGCTCGCCGGTCCCCCGCGCGGACGGCCGCCGCTTGCGGACGACGTCGAGGC
The DNA here is from genome assembly GCF_055633805.1 of Amycolatopsis sp. NPDC114478. Lineage (NCBI taxonomy): Bacteria > Bacillati > Actinomycetota > Actinomycetes > Pseudonocardiales > Pseudonocardiaceae > Amycolatopsis > Amycolatopsis sp. NPDC114478. Next base: position 1,939 of record NZ_JBVKDO010000025.1, read on the forward strand.
CGGTGACGACCTCGCCGGCGCGGAGCAGCACCGCGCCGGGCATGCCTTCGTGCGTGCCGACGACGTTCGCGCAGAAGTGCATCCCGTAGACGAAGTACACGTACAGGTGACCCGCGGGTCCCCACATGACGGCGTTGCGCGGCGTGCGGCCGCGGTAGCAGTGCGACGCCGGATCGTCCTCGCCGCGGTAGGCCTCGACCTCCACGAGCCGGACGCCGACCGTGCCGTCGGGGCCGGTGGCCTCCAGGACCGAGCCGAGCAGCAGCTGGGCCAGGTCGACCGGGTCGAGGGCCAGCTCGTCACGGGTGAACAACCGGCCTGCGTCGCCGTTCAAACGGGTTCCTCTCGTCGAGCTGCCTGGCGGGATCACCCTAGCCCTTGAGCGATCGCTCAAACTTCTCTACAGTCGATTTGAGCAGTCGCTCAAACTCTGAGGGGAGCCGCGAGATGCGACCGAAGGCGCTCTACGTCGAGACCTTGATCCGCACGGACCTGGACACGCTGTGGCGGCACACGCAGGACCCGGCCCTGCACCGGCGCTGGGACTTGCGCTTCACCGACATCAGCCCAATCCCCGGGCACGACGGCCACTTCCGCTACGCCTCGCGGTTCCTCGGGGTCACGGTCACCGGCGTCGGAGTGAGCGCCGCCTCGCGCACCTGGCCGGACGGCTCGCGCACGTCCGTGCTGCGGTTCGCCTCCGCCGACCCGCTGTCGCTGATCAGCGCGGGGGCCGGGTTCTGGCGCTACACACCGGCCGGCGACGGCGTCCGGTTCGTCACCGGCTTCGACTACGGGACCCGCTGGGGACGCTTCGGCCGCGCGGCGGACCGGGTGTTCCGCCCGCTGTTCGGCTGGATGACGGCCTGGTCGTTCGACCGGCTGCGCCTCTGGCTCGAGACCGGCACGCCACCGGAGGAGCAACTGTTGACCGCGCCTTCGGCCGCCCGCTGCGGCCGGACGCGCCCCCGTGACGAGGTGGCGGCGCGATGACCGGCGTCTTCGAACGCGCGCTCGGCGCCGACTTCGCGTTCCTGCACCCACGCATGCGGGAACGTCTTGCCCTGTCGGCCGGGCGCGGCATGATCGGCCACGGCGTGATGGACCGGATCTGGCGCGGTCCGGCGTTCACGCTGCCGTTCCTGTGGCTCGGGTCGACGCGGCACATCCTGTTCCCCGACTGCGGCCGGAACGTGCCGTTCACCATCGAGAACTACCCGTACGTGGACCGGCACGGCCGCGAGACCGTGTCGTTCGTGCGCACCTTCGAGTTCCCAAGGCGGCGCAGGCGGTTCGACGCGCAGATGGTGTTCAGCCCCGGCCGCGGGCTCGTCGACTACCTGGGGACGCACCAGCACCTGGCGGTCGACCTCGCGATGTCCGTCCGGCCGGACGGCGGGTTCCGGATCCGCACCGGCGAGTTCCGGCTCCGGGAAGGACCGGTCCGCGCCGGCCTGCCGCGGGTGCTCACCGGCTCGGCGCGGGTCGACGAGTGGTTCGACGAGGCGAGCGGGCAGTTCCGGATCGAGGTCGCGGTGGTCAACCCGCGCTTCGGGCCGGTGTTCGGCTACGAAGGCGCCTTCGGCGCGCGGTTCGTCGACGTCGGCGGCGGGGTGAGCGGGGCGGTCAAGCCGCTTCGTGAGAAGGTCATGGACTGATGGGCACCGGCCGGAACTCCAGCTCGCGGGACACGAAGCAGAAGCTCGTGGACGGCGTGCTCGAGATCATCCGGCACCAGGGCATCACCGCGGTCTCCGCGCGGTCGGTCGCGACCGCGGCCGGCGCGAACCAGGCGCTGATCTTCTACCACTTCGGCAGCGTCGAAGAGCTGATCGCGCAGGCGTGTGTTTTAGCGACGGAAGCCCGCGTCTCGCTCTACCGGGAGCGCTTCGCCGCCGTGGCCACCGTCGGCGACCTGCTGGCGCTGGGCCGCGAAATCCGGGTCGCCGAACGCGCGGAGGGCAACCTCGCCGTGCTGGCCCAGACGCTGGCCGGGGCGCAGGGCAGCGAGCGGCTTTCCCAAGCGACCCGCGAGGGCCTGGAGAAGTGGATCACCGAGGTCCGGACGGCGCTGGAGCGCGTGCTCGCCGGGTCGCCGCTGGCCGAGCTGGCCGACCCCGCCGGGCTGGCCCACGCCGTGTCGTCGGGGTTCCTCGGGCTGTCGCTGTTCGAGACCGTCGACTCCGACGGCGCCGAGCAGGCCATCGCCGCGCTGGAGCAGCTGGCCGTGCTCGTCGACGTCCTGGACGGGCTCGGCCCGGTGGCCACGCGGGCCGTCCGGGCCAAGCTCCGCAAATCCCTCAGTTGAGCCACTGACGGGCCGCGTTGACGCGCTCCTCGAGCCGCGCGCGCTGTTCGGCCACGCGCTCGGGCGCCGTGCCACCCCGGGCATTGCGCGACTTCACCGAGCCTTCGACGGTGAGCACGGCCCGCACCTCAGGGGTGAGCGCCGGGTTGATCTTCTCGAACTCCTCGTCGGTCAGCTCGTCCAGGCCGGCGCCGCGGGCCTCGGCGACGCGGACGCTTTCGCCCGCCGCCTCGTGCGCGACGCGGAACGGGACGCCCTGGCGCACCAGCCATTCCGCGATGTCGGTGGCGAGGGTGAACCCGGCCGGGGCCAGCTCGGCGAGCCGGTCGGTGTGGAAGGTCAGCGTGGCGAGCATGCCGGCGATCGCCGGGAACAGGAGCTCGAGCTGCTCGACCGAGTCGAACACCGGCTCCTTGTCCTCCTGCAGGTCGCGGTTGTAGGCCAGCGGCTGCGCCTTGAGGGTGGCCAGCAGGCCGGTGAGGTTGCCGATCAGCCGCCCCGCCTTGCCGCGGGTCAGCTCGGCGACGTCCGGGTTCTTCTTCTGCGGCATGATCGAGCTGCCGGTGGCCCAGGCGTCGTCCAGCGTGACGTAGCCGAACTCGGCGGTGTTCCAGATGATCACCTCTTCGGCGATCCGGGACAGGTTGACCGAGAGCATCGCGACGGCGAAGGCGAACTCGGCGACGAAGTCACGCGAGGCGGTGCCGTCGATGGAGTTCTCGACGCTCGTCGCGAAGCCCAGTTCCTCGGCGACGGCCTCGGGGTCGAGCCCCAGCGACGAGCCGGCGAGCGCGCCCGAGCCGTACGGCGACTCGGCCGTGCGCGCGTCCCAGTCCTGCAGCCGCGAAACGTCGCGCAGCAGCGCCTGGCCGTGGGCCATCAGGTGGTGCGCGAGCAGCACCGGCTGGGCGTGCTGCAGGTGCGTGCGGCCGGGCAGGATCGCGTCCGGGTGCCGCTTGGCCTGGGACACCAGCGCGTCGATCACTTCGAGCGTCCCGGCGACGACCCGGCGGGCGGCGTCGCGCAGCCACATCCGGAACAGCGTGGCCACCTGGTCGTTGCGCGACCGGCCGGCGCGCAGCTTGCCGCCGAGCTCGGTGCCGGCCCGCTCGAGCAGGCCGCGTTCGAGCGCGGTGTGCACGTCCTCGTCGGCGATCGTCGGGGTGAACGTCCCCGAGGCGACGTCCTGCGCGAGTGTGTCCAGCGCGGCCAGCATGCCGGTGAGCTCGTCCTCGGTGAGCAGGCCCGCCTTGCTCAGCACTCGGGCGTGCGCGCGGGACCCGGCGATGTCGTAGGGCGCCAGGCGCCAGTCGAAGTGCGTCGACGCGCTCAGCGCGGCCATGGCCTCCGCCGGACCGCTGGCGAACCGGCCGCCCCAGAGCTGCACCGGCTGCTCGTTCCCGCTCACTGTTCTCGCTTCTCCTCGGTGTTCGTGTGTTCAGGCGACCGTGATCCGGCCGTCGTACAGGACCAGGCGGACACTGGCACATCCGCGGCCGGTCCGCCGTTCGAGTGCGGCGCACGCTTCGCCGCGCCCGATTCTCTGCGCTTCGCCACGCGCGCTCAACATCCGGCGCGCTTCGGCGACGGAGACGGTCTCGCCGTCGATCGCCACCGGGATCCCGTGGTCGAAGGTGATCACGACCTCGTCCGGCGCGAGGAACTCACCCTCGGCCGGGAAGATGTCGGCGATCGCGATCATGGTGGTCCTTCTTCTCCCGCTTCGTGCGCCGAGCGCTGCGCGAGGGCGGCGAAGCGCTCCGCCAGTTCCTTGCCCGTCAACGGTTCCCGGGCGATCACGGCGACGGTGTCGTCCCCGGCGATCGAGCCGACGACCTCTTCGAGCGCGGCCCGGTCGATGGCGCTGGCCAGGAACTGCGCCGCGCCCGGCGGGGTCCGCAGCACCATCAGGTTGCCCGACGAGTCGGCCGAGACCATCAGCTCCGCGAGCAGCCGGGAGAGCCGGGACGTGCCGCCCTGCACCCCGCGGACGGGACTGCCGTCCTCGGGGATGACGTAGACCGGCGCGCCCGAGTCCGGGCCGCGCAGCTTGACCGCGCCCAGCTCGTCGAGGTCGCGCGACAGCGTCGCCTGCGTGACCTCGATGCCCTCGGCGGCCAGCAGCTTGGCCAGCTCGGTCTGGCTGCGGATCGTCATGGTCGACACCAGTTCGGTGATCCGCGCCTGCCGGCCCACCCGGCTGCTGGTCATCGCCGGCTCTCTTCGAAGAGCCAGACCAGCAGGGCCTTCTGGGCGTGCAGCCGGTTCTCGGCCTCGTCCCACACCGCGCTCGCCGGGCCGTCGATCACCTCGTCGGTGATCTCCCAGCCGCGGTGCGCGGGCAGGCAGTGCAGGACGATCGCGTCGTCCGCGGCCTTCTTCAGCAGGTCCGCGTTGACCTGCAGGGCGCGGAACGGGCCGACCCGGTCGAGCCCGTCGTTCTCCTGCCCCATCGACGTCCACGTGTCGGTGACGAGCACGTCCGCGCCGGCGACGGCCTCGTACGGGTCGGTGAAGACGGTGGCGGTGCCGCCGGTCTCCTCGCCGCGCTTCTTCGCGTCCAGCATGACCTGCTGGTCGGGCTGGAACCCGAGCGGCGAGACCACGCGGACGTGCATGCCGGCGGTGACCCCGGCGAGCAGCAGCGAATGCGCCATGTTGTTGGCGCCGTCACCGAGGTAGACGAGGGTGAGGCCCTCGAGCTTGCCCTTGCGCTCGCGGATCGTCATCAGGTCGGTGAGCGCCTGGCACGGGTGGAACTCGTCGGTCAGGGCGTTGACGACCGGGATCGACGCCGCCGACGCCATCGCCTCGATGCGCTTCTGCGCGAAGGTCCGCCACACGATCCCGTCGACGTACCGCGACAGCACGCGCGAAGTGTCCTCGATGGTCTCTTCGCGGCCGAGCTGCATCGAGCGGCCGTCGACGATCACCGGGTGGCCGCCGAGCTGGCTGATGCCGACCTCGAACGAAAACCGCGTGCGGGTCGAGTTCTTCTCGAAGATCGCCGTGATCGACTTGCCGGCGAGGGTCTTGGTGCCGAGCGGGTCGGCCTTCAGCGCGTCGGCGAGGTCGAGGATGGCCTTCTGCTCGGCGGGACTGACGTCGTCGTCGCGGAGGAAGTGGCGGAGCATCAGTCGGAGTCCTTCGTGGTGGAGTCGAGCGCGTTCGGGAGGGCGGCGAGGAAGCCGTCGGCCTGCTCCGCGTCGAGGACGAGCGGGGGCGCGAGCCGGACGGTGCCGGGCGCGACCGGGTTGACGAGGTAGCCGGCGTCCTGGACCGCCTTGGCGACCGCGGCCGAGACCGGCTCGCGCAGGGCGATGCCGAGCAGCAGGCCGGCCCCGCGCACCCCGGCGACGAGCGGGTGGCCGAGCGCCTCGATGCCCGCCGCGATGTCCTTGCCCAGAGACGAGACGTGGTCGAGCAGGCCGTCCGCGGCGATGGTCTTCAGCACGGCCAGACCGGCCGCGCAGCACACCGGGTTGCCGCCGAAGGTCGTCCCGTGCTGGCCCGGCTTGAGCAGGTCGCCCGCCGCGCCGACGCCGATCACGGCACCCAGCGGCAGGCCGCCGCCGAGGCCCTTGGCCAGCGTGATCACGTCCGGCACGATGCCGGCCTGCTGGTAGCCGAACCACGTGCCGAGCCGGCCGAGGCCGGTCTGCACCTCGTCGAGCACCAGCAGCGTGCCGGTGGCCTTGGTGATCTCGCGCGCGGCCTGCAGGTAGCCGTCCGGCGCGGGGATCACGCCGGCTTCGCCGAGCACCGGTTCCAGGAAGACGGCCGCGGTCTCGGTGTCGACGGCCGCCTTCAGCGCCGCGACGTCCCCGAACGGCACGTGCTCCACGCCGGGCACCAGCGGTTTGAAGGGGTCGCGCTTGCCGGGCTGGCCGGTCAGCGTCAGCGAGCCCATGGTCCGGCCGTGGAACGCGCCCTCGGCCGCGACGACCTTGGTGCGCCCGGTCAGCCGGCTGATCTTCAGCGCGGCTTCGTTGGCCTCGGCGCCGGAGTTGACGAACAGCACCTTGCCGTTGCCGGTGAGGCCGGCGACGTCGAGCAGCGCCTCGGCGAGCTCGACGGCCACCGGGTTGACGTAGAGGTTCGACGTGTGGCCGAGCTGCTTGATCTGCGCGGTGACGGCCTCGACGATCGCCGGGTGGGCGTGGCCGAGCGCGTTGACGGCGATGCCGCCGACCAGGTCGACGTACTCCCTGCCGTCGGCGTCCCACACCTTCGCGCCTTCGCCGCGCACGAGGGTCAGCGCGGGCGTGCCGTAGTTGTCCATGAGGGCGGACTGCCAGTGCGTCTGGCCGTCCACATTGGACTTGAGGTCGGTCACGGGAGCTCCGTTTCGGGGAAGACCATGGTGCCGATGCCGCGCGAGGTGAAAACCTCCAGCAGCACCGAGTGGGCGAGACGGCCGTCGATCACGTGCGCCCGGCGCACGCCGCCGCGGATGGCGCGCACGCACGCCTCCATCTTCGGGATCATGCCGCTGGCCAGGGTGGGCAGCATCGGCTCGAGGTGGTCGACGCGGATGCGGTCGATCAGCGACGACCGGTCGGGCCAGTTCGCGTACAGGCCTTCGACGTCGGTGAGCACGACGAGCTTTTCGGCGCCCAGCGCGGCCGCCAGCGCGCCGGCGGCCGTGTCGGCGTTGACGTTGTGCACCACGCCGTCGACGTCCGGGGCGACGGTGGACACCACCGGGATGCGCCCGGCGTTGACGATGTCGAGCACCGCGTCCGGGTTGACCTCGGCGACCTCGCCGACGAGCCCGATGTCGACCTGCTCACCATCCACAGTGGCCTGTTTGCGCTCGGCGGTGAACAGCCGGGCGTCTTCGCCGGAGATGCCGACCGCGTACGGGCCGTGGGCGTTGATCAGGCCGACGAGCTCGCGGCTGACCTGGCCGGTGAGCACCATCCGGACGATGTCCATCGTCTCGGGCGTGGTGACGCGCAGGCCGCCCTTGAACTCGCCTTCGACGCCGAGGCGCTTGAGCATCGCGGTGATCTGCGGGCCGCCGCCGTGCACGACGACCGGGCGCAGGCCGGCCAGCCGGAGGAACACCATGTCCTCGGCGAAGGCCGCCTTGAGCCCGTCGTCGATCATGGCGTTGCCGCCGTACTTGACCACCACCGTGGCGCCGTGGAAGCGCTGCAGCCACGGCAGCGCCTCGATGAGCACCCCGGCCTTCTCGGCCGCCGTCGCGAGTCGTTCGTCCGCGGAAATCAGTGCCTCCTTGGTCATGAGGAGTACGCGCTGTTCTCTTCGACGTAACCGTGCGAAAGGTCCGTGGTGTAGATGGTGGCCGCGGCGCCGCCGACGCCGAGGTCGACGACGATCTCGACGGCCCGCGCGGTGAGGTCCGCCTCCGAGCGGTCGGCGGCGGGCATCCCCTGGGCGAACAGGGTGACGCCGTTGATCGCGATCGACACGGTCTCGGGATCGATGCGGGCCGGCACCCGGCCCAGCGCCATCGCGATCCGGCCCCAGTTCGGGTCGGAGCCGAACAGCGCCGTCTTGACCAGGTTGTCCTCGGCGATCGTGCGGGCGACCGCGATCGCGTCCGCTTCGGATTCCGCGCCCTGGACGGTGATGTCGACGTCCTTCGTCGCGCCTTCGGAGTCCGCGCGCAGCTGGAGGACCAGGTCCAGGCCGACCCGGGTGAGCAGCTCGGTGAGCTCGGCTTCGCTCGGCTCGACGCCGCTCGCACCGGAGGCCAGGACCAGGACGGTGTCGTTGGTGGACGTGCCGCCGTCGACGTCGAGCCGGTCGAAGGTGACGTGGGTGGCCGCGCGCAGGGCGCGGTCGAGGGTTTCCTTGTCCACCACGGCGTCGGTGGTCAGCACCGAGAGCATGGTGGCGAGGTTCGGGGCGAGCATGCCCGCGCCCTTCGCGAAACCGCCGACGCTCCAGCCGGTTTCGTGCTTCGCGAAGGCCTGCTTCGGCTTGGTGTCGGTGGTCATCACGCCCTTGGCGGCGTTGAGGCTCGCTTCGGCGCTCGCGTCGAGGGCCTTGAAGGCGCTGTCCACTCCGCACAGGACCGCGTCCATCGGCAGCCGTTCGCCGATCAGGCCGGTGGAGCAGACGGCGACCTCGATCGCGCCCGCCTGCAGCACTTCGGCGACTTTTTCGGCGGTGGCGTGGGTGTCCTGGAAGCCGCCGGGGCCGGTGGCCGCGTTCGCGCCGCCGGAGTTGAGGACGACGGCCTTGAGCCGCTGCTGCTTGAGCACCTCCTGCGACCACAGCACCGGCGCGGCCTTGATGACGTTGCGGGTGAACACGCCCGCCGCGACGTCCAGCGGGCCGTCGTTGACGACCAGCGTGAAGTCGAGCGCGCCGGAGGCCTTGATCCCGGCGGCGACGCCGGCGGCGCGGAAGCCCTGGGGGCCGGTGACGGTCACGGTGCCACTCCTACGGTGGAAAGGCCGGTGGTCTCGGGGAGGCCGAGGGCCAGGTTCATCGACTGGACGGCACCGCCGGCGGTGCCCTTGGTGAGGTTGTCGATCGCGGCGACGACGACCAGGCGCTTCGCGTCGGCGTCGACCGTGACCTGCAGCTGGACGTTGTTCGAGCCGAGCGTCGCCGAGGTCGTCGGCCAGGCGCCCGCGGGCAGCAGCTGGACGAACGGTTCGGCGTCGTAGGCCTTCTCGTACGCCGCGCGGGCGGCGGTCTCGTCGACGCCGTCCTTCAGCGGGGCGCTCGCGGTGGTCAGGATGCCGCGGGGCATCGGCGCGAGGACCGGCGTGAAGGACACGGTGACCCGCTCCCCCGCGACGGCCGAGAGGTTCTGCGCGAACTCGGGGGTGTGGCGGTGGGCGCCGCCGACGCCGTACGCGCTGGCCGAGCCCATCACCTCGGAACCGAGCAGGTTCGGCTTGAGGCTCTTGCCGGCGCCGGAGGTGCCGGTGACCGCGACGACCGTGACGTCCGGCTCGATGAGCCCAGCGGCGAAGGCGGGCGCCAGGGCCAGCGACCCACCGGTCGGGAAGCAGCCGGGCACGGCGACGCGCTTGGTGCCGGCGAGCTTTTCGCGGGCGCCGGGCAGTTCGGGCAGGCCGTAGGGCCACTGGCCGGCGTGGTCGCCGCCGTACCAGCGCTGCCAGTCGGCCGGGTCGGCCAGCCGGTGGTCGGCGCCGAGGTCGACGACCAGGACGTCCGGGCCGAGCTGGGCCGCGATCTCCGCCGAGTGCCCGTGGGGCAGCGCGAGGAACACGACGTCGTGGCCGGCGAGGGTCTCCGGGGTCGTCTCGGCGAGGACGCGGTCGGCGAGGGGGACGAGGTGGGGCTGGTGGACGCCGAGCTTCGTGCCCGCGCTGCTGGCGGCCGTGAGCGCGCCGATCTCGACCTCGGGATGGGTCAGGAGCAGGCGCAGCAGTTCGCCGCCCGCGTACCCGCTGGCTCCGGCCACCGCGATGTTCACCGTCATACGCATGATTATGCACACCCTTGCAAGTCTAAACAAACCCGGAGTGGTGCCCGCCACCTTGGGATGCTGGGCCCATGACGGACACCCCGGCCCGGTTGCTCGGCCTGCTTTCGCTGCTCCAGACACCGCGTGAGTGGCCGGGCAGCGAGCTGGCCGAACGGCTCGGTGTCAGCCCGCGCACGATCCGCCGGGACGTCGACCGGCTGCGCGAGCTCGGCTACCCGGTGGAGGCCAGCCGCGGTGTCGCGGGCGGCTACCGGCTGGTGGCGGGCACCGCGATGCCGCCGCTGGTGCTCGACGACGACGAGGCCGTCGCGATCGCGGTGGGGCTGCGGACCGCCGCGGGGCAGACCGTCGCCGGGATCGAGGAGGCGTCCGTGCGGGCGCTGGCCAAGCTGGAGCAGGTCCTGCCGGCCCGGCTGCGCCGCCGGGTGGGCACGATCGGCACGGCGACGGTCGCCGTCCCGGCCGCGGGACCGGCCGTCGACCCGGCGCAGCTGACTGTGTTCGCCGGCGCGATCACCAACCACGAGACGGTCCGCTTCCGCTACCGCGCCAACGACGGCACCGAGACGCGGCGCCGGGCCGAGCCGCTCCGGCTGGTCGCCGCCGGGCGCCGCTGGTACCTGGTGGCGTACGACCTGGACCGGGCGGACTGGCGCATCTTCCGCGCCGACCGGATCCGCGACGCCCAGGCGACCGGCGGGCGGGTGGCGCCGCGCCGGCCACCCGCCACGGACCTGGCGACGTACGTGATCGACCGGCTGTACGACCTCCTGCCGACGTACCGGGCGGTGGCGGTGCTGACGGAATCGTCGTCGCAGGTCGCACCCAGGCTGGGCGCGGCGCCGGGCGAGCTGACCGACCTCGACGAGGGCGGCTGCCGGTGGCGCAGTCACCCGGACACCCTGGACTGGCTCGCGTTCCGGCTGCTGGGCGTGGGGTGCGCGTTCACCGTCGAGGAGCCACCGCAGCTGGTGGCGCACTTGAGGGTGCTCGCGGACCGGGCCACCGCGGCGGCGGGTGTGCGGAGCTAGCTGGTTGCCGAAGCCGTCCGGCATTGGTCGTCCCTCTCCTGGTCGCAGCGTTCACCGGCCGCCGTGGTGGGCCCGTCCATCGGGGACCGGCCCACCGCGCCGTCAGCTCGGCTCACCCCCGTCCAGGTCCGTCCGCCTGCTCGGCGGCACGGGGAGGTAGCAGCCCGGGTTCTCCGGGTCGCAGCCCACGCGGGGCAACCGGGCGCGGATGCCGCCCGGCGTGCGCTCGAAGTACGCCGCGATCTCCGCGACGCTCTCGCCCGCGAGCCACCGCGACTCCAGCTCCGCGTCCATCGCCTCGTTCCACGGCCGGCCCTGCTGCGCGGGACGGCCGGCGGATCTTCGCCGCGGCCCCCGGCCCTCCCCGGTCGCGGACAGCAACCCGTCCGCGACGAGGTCGGCCACCTTGGCCGCCACCGCCACGTCCAGGTCGAGGCTGCCCTCGGCGACCGGTTCGCCGCCGGGGCCGCCGGCTTCCAGGGTGATCATCACCCGGGGAGTCGGTTCGGCGCGGTCGTCGTCCGTCCTGGTGGCGACCGCGATCAGGTAGGTGATGTCCTGTGCCCGGACCTCGGTCCGGCGCTCTTCGATGATCGACATGCCGCGAAGCTAGCGCGCACCCCCGACAATTTCCGGCCACGCGCTGCTCACGGCCGACTCCGCTCCGAAATTGTCGGCCCCCTCCCCTAACGTCTCCGGCGACCACACCCCGTCATCAGGAGGCGACGATGAGACACCGGCGGACAAGACGGTGCCCCGGTCCGGGCGAGCCGGACCGGGGCACCGTGGGGACCTTCCGATCAGAAGTGCAGCAGCTGTGCCAGTTGCTTCTCCTGCACGGCCTTCGCGGAGCTGTCCGACTTCTGCGCGGCGGCGCCGTCGGGCACCGGCGGCGGAACCGGGCTGCACTGGACGTCCGAGTGGTTGCCGGGCTGGCGCTTCGGCAGCGCGCCGGTGGCCAGGTAGTCGGCGACCTTGTCGTCCACACAGGACACCCCGGACAGCGAGCCGGCGTGCGTCGTGCCGCCCGGCGCGCTGATCAGGCTCGAGTTCGGGTACCGCTTCCGGACCTCGAGGCTGCCGGGGTACGGCGTGGCGGCGTCGAGCTCTTCGCTGATCAGCAGCGCCCCGGCGACCTTGCGGCCGTCGATGTCGACGGGCTTGCCCGCCTTGGCCGGCCAGTACACGCAGGGCGCGTTGAACCAGGCGTTGCCCCAGGTCTCGAACGGGGCCTTGAAGTAGGTCAGCCAGTTGTCGGCGCGCCACTTGTTCCAGTTGGTCGGCCACTGGACGTCGGTGCACTGCACGCCCAGGTACACGGCGAAGCCGTTGTCGGCGCCGGGCGGGTTCGAGTCGTCGTAGAGCGCCTTGAGCGTCTGCCAGTCACCCTTGTGGACGTAGCCGTCGAAGGCCTTGGCCATGTCGACCCAGCCGAAGACGTAGTAACCGGCCTGCAGGAAGATGTCGGTCCACTCGTCGCCGCCGATCACCCCGCCGGCCGGGTTCTTCGCCAGCTTGCGCTGCGTGGCGTACCACAGCTTCTCGACCGCGGAACCGGTCTTGCCGAGGTGGTACACGTTGTCGTAGGACGCCAGCCAGTCGAAGTAGATCTTGATGTTCTTGTCGAACGCGACGTCCTGGTCGAGGTTGGCCTGGTACCAGACCTTGCGCGGGTCGACGTTGCCGTCCAGCACCATCCGGCGGACGTTCTTCGGGTACAGCGTGCTGTACACCTGGCCGAGGTAGGTGCCGTAGGAGAAGCCGTAGTAGTTGATCTGCTTCTCGCCCAGCGCCTTGCGCAGGCTGTCCATGTCCTGCGCGACGTCGGTGGTCTTCAGGTGGTCGAGGATCTCACCGTTCTTCTTGCACGCGTCGGCGTAGCCCTTCGACCGGGCGAGCCACGTCTGCTCGAGCCCCGGCGTGGTCGGCACGTAGGCCGGCCGGTTGTAGCTGAAGTAGTTCCCGTCGCAGCTGATGGCCGGCTTGCTGGACCCGACGCCCCGCGGGTCGAAGCCGATCCAGTCGTAGTTGTCGCCGGCGTGGTTCGGCACGTACTTGCCGAGCACCGAGAGCCCGAGGCCGGACCCGCCGGGGCCGCCCGGGTTCACCAGCATGATGCCCTGGGACTGCGCGGTCTTGTGCTTGATCCGCGACACCGCGACGGAGACCTTGGTCCCGCCCGGCTTCGCGTAGTCCATCGGCACTTCGAGGAAGCCGCACTCGGCGCCGTTGGCCTTCAGGCTCGCCGACGCGCAGGGCCCCCAGGCGATCGGCGCGGGCGTGAACTGCACCCCGGGATCCGCCGAGGCGGCGGGCGCGGCGGCCATCAGCCCGGCCGCGAGACCCGCGGCGGCGACGGCGGCAACGATTCTCTTCACAGTCGTCCTTTTCATCCGCAATGGACAGAGTTCGCCGGATTCCGGCGAACCTACCGGCAACCTTCGCCAATCTCGTCGACCGGCGCGACTTCCGCCATCCGTCTTTCGTCGGTACCTGCGCCGGCCGCCGAGGGCCGGAACTGTCGGTGCCCGGCAGTACGCTGCGGCCCGCCGGAACGCGACAGGAGGACGCATGAGCGCGGACGAACAGCTGGTCAAGGCGATCCGCACGGGGCTGGCCGAGCTGGCCGACCCGGTGAAGGCACCGGCGATGCAGGCGTACATGAAGTCGGCCATGCCGTTCCGCGGGGTGGCTTCACCCGAGCGGACCGTGCTCCTCAAGCGGGTTCTGGCCGACCACAAAGTGACCGATCGGGTGAAATATTCAGCCACGGTGCTGGAGCTGTGGCGGACGGCCGAATTCCGCGAAGAGCGCTACGCGGCCATCGCGCTCTCCGGGCACCGGGCGTACCGGCAGTGGCAGGACCGGGAGCTGGTGCCGATGTACGAGGAGATGATCGTCGACGGCGCGTGGTGGGACTACGTGGACGAGCTCGCGATCCGCCGCATCGGCCCGATCCTGCGCGCCGACCGGAGCGGCGTGACGCCGACGATGCTGAGCTGGGCGGCGGACACGGACCTCTGGCGGCGCCGAACGGCGATCATCTGCCAGATCGGCGCGAAGGAGGACACGGACACCGACCTGCTCACGCGGACGATCGAACCGGCGATCGCGGAGCCGGAGTTCTTCCTGCGCAAGGGAATCGGCTGGGCGCTGCGCGAGTACGCGAAGACCGCGCCGGACTGGGTCCGGTCCTTTGTGGATGATCACCCGAGATTGTCGGGGTTGTCGCGGAGGGAGGCGTTGAAGCACATCGGTTGAGGCGAGGGGTGCGGGCGGTTGGCTGAAATGCCGGAAGGGGCCGGTTTCCCGACCCCTTCCGAACTACCCAGCCTCTATTGGCCAAGGGCAAGCGTCCACACGCTACGCGCGCAGCGTTGCCCCGAAGCGCTCGCCGGCGGCCGCCACCGCGGCGTCCCGGGCCTTCGTCGCCTCGTCGACCGTCAGCGTCCGGTCCGCCGCGCGGAACCTGAGCTTGTACGCCAGCGACCGCTTGCCCGCACCCACCTGCTCGCCCGCGTACACGTCGAACAGCGTGATGTCCTCGAGCAGCTCACCCGCGCCCTCACGCAGGACCGCGGCCAGGTCCGCCGACGGCACGTCCGCCGCCGCGACCAGGGCCACGTCCAGGAGCACCGGCGGGTAGCCCGACACGCTCGGCGCCGGACGCGAGTCCGGGAGCGGGATCGCGTCCAGGTCCAGCTCCATCGCCACCGTCCGGGGCGGCAGGCCCAACGCCTCGACCACCTTCGGGTGCAGTTCGCCCGCGTGGCCGACCGGCCAGTCGCCGACCTGCAGGCGGGCGCAGCGGCCCGGGTGCCACGGCGGGAGGTCCGTCGCCTGGACCGTCAGCTCGATGCCCGATGCCTCGGCGATCGTGCGGGCCGCCTCGACCGCGTCGGCCCAGTTCGCCTGCTCGCCGGGGCCCCACCAGCCCGCGCGGGTGCGCTGGCCCGCCAGGACCACCGCGACGTGCAGCGGCTGCTGCGGCACGGCGGCTTCGAGCAGCGCGAGCTCCTCGTCCGTCGGCCGCCGGTCGACGCCGAGATCCGGGACCTTCAGCGGGTTCGGTGCGGGCAGGACCACCTGGCCGATGTGGAACAGCGCCACGTCCTTCATCCCGCGGGACACGTTGCGCTGCAGCGTGTCCAGCAGGCCCGGCAGCAGCGTCGTCGCCAGCCGGTTGCGGTCGGCCTCCAGGGGGTTGCGGACCACGACCGTGTTGCGGCGGACGTCGTCCGCCGGGAGGCCGAAGGCGTCCCAGACCGAGTCGGAGATGAACGGGAACGGGCGCACCTCGACGTACCCTGCCTCGGCCAGCGCCCGGGACACGCTGCGGACGCGCCGCTGGCTGTCGGTCAGGCCGCGGCCGGCCGGGGCGGCCGGCAGCGTCGACGGGATGCTGTCGTAGCCCTCCAGCCGCAGCACCTCTTCGACGAGGTCGGCCGGCTGGCGCAGGTCGCCGCGCCAGCTGGGCGGGATCGCCGTGACCTGGCCGGTGCCGTCGTCGCCCGTGCTGACCGTGACCTTGCAGCCGATCTGGGAGAGGCGCCGGACCGTGACCCCGCGCTTGTAGTTCACGCCCGCAACCTTGTCGGGCAGGTTGATCGGCATCACGACGGGCGGGTTCGGCTCGACCGAGCCCTCGTCGGTGCGGCCGGGCTGGATGGCGGCGTCGCCGTACTGGCGCAGCAGCCGGGCGGCCAGCTCGACCGCCGCCGCGCTCAGCTGCGGGTCGGTGAACCGCTCGAACCGCTTCGCGGCCTCCGAGAACAGCTTGTGCCGGCGCGCCGTGCGGCTGATCGCGGCCGGGCTCCAGTGCGCCGCCTCGAGCAGCACGTCGGTGCTCTCCGGCGTGATCTCGGTGCTCGCGCCGCCCATCGTGCCGGCGAGGGAGATGACGCCGCTGTCGTCGGCGATGACCACGTCGTCCGGGTCGAGCGTGCGCTCGACGTCGTCCAGCGTCGTCAGCTTCTCGCCCGGCTTCGCCCGGCGGACCACCAGATCACCCTGGATGGCCTTGGTGGCGAACGCGTGCAGCGGGTGCCCGAGCTCGAGCATCACGTAGTTGGTGACGTCGACGGCCAGGGAGATGGACCGGATGCCGGCCAGCATCAGCCGCCGCCGCATCCACCACGGCGTCGGCGCCGTCGCGTCCAGGCCGGTGACGCGCCGCAGCACGAACCGCGGGCAGCCTTCCGGGTCCTCGACGTGGACCGGCCAGGCGTCGCCCTCGGCCGCCGGGACCTCCAGCAGGGCCGGGTCGCCGAAGGGCACGTCCAGCGCGTTCGACAGCTCGCGCGCGAGGCCGCGGACGGACAGCGCGTAGCCGCGGTCCGGGGTCGGGGCCAGCTCGAGCACGGTGTCGTCGAGGCCGAGCAGCTCGCGGGCGTCGTCACCCGGGCTCGCGGTGCCCGACGGCAGCACGAGGATGCCGGCGTGGTCGTCGCCGAGGCCGAGCTCGCGCGCCGAGCAGATCATGCCGTCGCTGACGCGGCCGTAGGTCTTGCGGGACGCGATGGTGAAGTCGCCGGGCAGGACCGCGCCGGGCAGCGCCACGACGACCAGGTCGCCCTCGGCGAAGTTGCGCGCGCCGCAGACGATGCCGCGGGTGCGGATGCCGTGCGGGCCCTCGTCCTCGAACTCGCCGTCTTCGTCGTCGTCCTCGTCTTCGTCGTCGGCGGCAGCGGCGTCAGTGGGCTCCTCGGCCTCTTCACCGACGTCGACGCGGCAGAACCGGATCGGCTTCTTGAACTCGGTCAGCTCTTCGATGTCGGCCACCCGGCCGACGACCAGCGGGCCGGTCACCGGCCCGAGCTCCTTGACGTCGTCGACCTCGATGCCGATCCGCACGAACGCGTCGGCCAGGTCCTGCGGCGTGACCTCCTCGCCGATGTCGAGGTGCTCGGTCAGCCAGCTGACGGGGACTCGCACTACGCCTCCGTTCCGAAGGGAAGGGTGAAGCGGACGTCGCCCTCCACCATGTCGCGCATGTCCGGGATCCCGTTGCGGAACTGCAGGGTGCGCTCGATGCCCATGCCGAACGCGAACCCCGAGTACACGTCGGGGTCGACGCCGCAGGCGCGCAGCACGTTCGGGTTGACCATGCCGCAGCCACCCCACTCCACCCAGCCGGGGCCGCCCTTCTTCTCCTCGAACCAGACGTCCACCTCGGCGGACGGCTCGGTGAACGGGAAGAAGTGCGGACGCAGCCGGGTCTTGGAGCTCTCGCCGAACATCGCGCGGGCGAAGGCGTCCAGCGTGCCCTTGAGGTGCGCCATGGTGATGCCCTTGTCCACCGCGAGGCCTTCGACCTGGGTGAACACCGGGGTGTGCGTCGAGTCCAGCTCGTCGGTGCGGTACGTCCGGCCGGGGCAGACGACGTACACCGGCAGGTCGCGGTGCAGCAGCGTGCGGGCCTGCACCGGCGAGGTGTGCGTGCGCAGCACCAGGCCGGAGTCCTCCTCGCCGACGTAGAACGTGTCCTGCAGCTGACGCGCGGGGTGGTCCTTGCCGAAGTTCAGCGCGTCGAAGTTGAACCACTCGGCTTCGAGCTCCGGGCCCTCGGCGACCTCGTAGCCCATCGCGACGAACGCGTCCGCGACGCGCTCGGAGATCGTGCTGATCGGGTGCCGGGCACCACGCGGGATGCGGTCCCACGGCAGCGTGACGTCGACCGCCTCGTCGCGCAGCACGCGCTCGTCGCGCTCCACCTGGAGCTCGGCGCGGCGGGCGTCGAAGGCCGCCTGGATGGCCTGCCGGGCCTCGTTGACGCGCTTGCCGGCCTCGGCCTTCTCCTGCTTGGGCAGGGCGCCGATCTCACGGCGGGCCAAGCCCACCGGAGACTGGTCGCCGAGATGAGCCGGCTTGACCTCGGCCAGCGCTTCGAGCCCGGTCGCGGCGGCGAACGCGGCTTCGGCGGCCTTGACCGCCTCCTGCAGCGTCTCGGGGGCGAGCACCGCGCCCTGGGCTTCCTTCTCCTTGGCTCCGGACATAACTCCTCGGCGTCCGCTGGGACTGGTCGTACGCGCACCGCCGGACACGCGGCGCGCGAGAGGTCAAAGGTGGGAAAAGTCTATGGGATCGGGTCCGCGCGCCCCCGGTCGCCCCGGGCCGCGCGGATGCACGCTCAACGCGCCCGGAACGCGTCGGCGAAGTCGACCGACGCGAATTCGCCGGGTACCACGCCATCGGCGGCGTAGCGGTACAGCGCCGTCTGGTAGATGCCGGACAAAGTCGTGGTGAAGACGGCGACGAGCACCGTCCACCCGACCGCGAGGGCGGCGCAGACGAACAGCGTGGCCGTGCCGCCCAGCAGGAGGCCGGCGACGAGCAGCACGACGTAGCCCGCCATGGCGAGGCCGACGCCGATCAGGCTCAGGCCGAAGCCGCCGGCCGCGTTCTCGCCCCACGTCCGGCGGAACAGCTCGACCGACCGCTTGACCCCCGCCTTGACCCCGGCGCCCTCCAGCACGACGACGGGGAGCACGAGGAACGTCGTGAGCCGCCAGGCCAGGCCGACCAGGCCGCTGACGATGCTCCCGAGGAACCCGAGCCGCTCCTCCACGGTCCGCAGGACCAGGCTGACCGTCGCGGAGACACCGGCCCAGCCGAGCAGCGCGGGCCAGCGGTGTGCGGCCGCGGCGAGGCCCGCGCCGACCGCCGGCGTGCCGCCGCGCAGCGCGACGTCGGCCTGGGAGATCAGGGCGGCGTTGAAGAAGATCGTCACGAACGCCGAGACGAGGTAGAAGGCCGCGACCAGCACCCACGAGCCGGCGGTGAGCCTGCCGTGGTCGGTGATCTCGGCGTGCGAGGCGAAGAACGCCGGCGTCAGGAACGCCCCCGCGACGAACAGCGCGGCGACGCCGGCCAGCACGGTGAACCAGGTCAGGCCCTTGTGGGCGCGCAGGACCTTGAACGAAGCGGTGAACAACGCGTAAGAGCGGGTGACCCGGCCCATGATTTCCCCCAAGTGGCCACAGTGGATACCGCGGCAGCCTACTCGCGGGTCAGCGCCGTGCCGCCATCGCACTCGTGTACACGCAGACGGCCGCCGCGGTGGCGAGGTTGAGGCTTTCCGCCTTGCCGTACAGGGGGATCCGGACGACGAGGTCGGCCCGGTCGAGGACGTCGGCGGGCAGGCCGTGGGCCTCGTTGCCGAAGACCCACGCCGTCGGCTCGGTGAGGTCCACCCGATCGAGTTCGGCGTCGGCGTAGCCGTGCGCGGCGAACGTGCGCAGGCCCGCGGCCGAGCAGGCGGACAGGGCCGCCGGGACGTCGCGGACGCGCGCGATCGGCA
Source organism: Amycolatopsis sp. NPDC114478 (assembly GCF_055633805.1). Lineage (NCBI taxonomy): Bacteria > Bacillati > Actinomycetota > Actinomycetes > Pseudonocardiales > Pseudonocardiaceae > Amycolatopsis > Amycolatopsis sp. NPDC114478. The sequence continues at coordinate 21,015 of NZ_JBVKDO010000025.1, forward strand.
GGTGGAACAGGCTGCCGGCGGCGGCGCGGACGCACTTGCCGTTGTGCGGGTCGACGGTGTCGCCCGCCAGCACCACGGCGTCGGCGCCCGCCGCGTCGGCGACGCGGATCACCGTGCCCGCGTTGCCGGGGTCGGCGACGTCGACCAGCACCACGACGAGCCGGGCACCCGGCGTCACGGCCTCCTCGAGCGGGCGGTCGAGCAGCGCGCAGAGGGCCACGATGCCTTGGGGCGTCACAGTTTCGGAGAGCCCGTCGGCGGCGCGGTCGGTGATCGGCGAAACCGCGACGCCGGCCGCGCGGGCCGCGTCGACCAGGTCCGCGTGCTGCTCCGCCGCGCGCGAGGTGACGAACAGCTCGTGCACCCGGCCGCCGGCCAAGGCGGCCTCGACGGCGTTGGCGCCTTCGGCCAGGAACCGGCCGGTCTTGTCCCGCTCCGCGCGCCGCGTCAGCTTGCGCGCAGCAACGACCCGGGGGGTCCGCTCGGTGAACGGATCCGCCCCGGGTCGGGGAAAGCTGCCGGTCAGGCCGACTTCGCTTCGGTGTTCACGTTGGCCTTGGCGAGCTCGGCCAGCGCGGTGAAGGCGGCGGCGTCGTTGACGGCGAGGTCCGCGAGGATCTTGCGGTCGACCTCGACACCCGCGGCCTTGATGCCCTGGATGAACCGGTTGTAGGTCACGCCGTTGGCGCGGGCGGCCGCGTTGATGCGGGTGATCCACAGCTGGCGGAAGTCACCCTTGCGGGCACGGCGGTCCCGGTAGGCGTAGTTGAGCGAGTGAAGCGTCTGCTCCTTGGCCTTGCGGTACAGCCGCGAACGCTGGCCGCGGTAGCCGCTGGCCAGTTCGAGAGTTGCGCGACGCTTCTTCTGGGCGTTGACCGCCCGCTTGACGCGTGCCACGGGTCCATCCTGTCGATCTCGGGGGGCGAGGGGAAACGCCCCGGGTGGTTACTGCAAGTTCTGTGGGATCAGATGCCGAGCAGGCGCTTGACGCGGCCGGCCTCGGTCTTCGCCAGCTCGGTGGTGCCCTCGAGGCGGCGGGTGAGGCGGTTCGACTTCTTCTCCATCAGGTGGCGGCGGCCGGCCTTCTGGCGGCGCAGCTTGCCCGTGCCCGTGACGCGGATCCGCTTGGACGTCCCGCTGTGGGTCTTCATCTTCGGCATTTCAGTCCTCTTTCGTGCGGCGGCTCACCGGAGATTCCGGTGAGCCGCTGACTGTGCTGGTCGGCGCCTACGCGTCGGGGGTCGGCTCGGGGGCCGCCTCGGCCTTCGCCTTCGGCTTCACGTTCTTGTGCGGGGCCAGCACCATGATCATGTTGCGACCGTCCTGCTTGGCCGACGACTCGACGAAGCCGAGCTCCGTGACGTCTTCGGCGAGCTTCTGCAGCAGCCGGTAGCCGAGCTCCGGCCGGGACTGCTCGCGGCCGCGGAACATGATCGTGACCTTGACCTTGTTGCCCGCCGCCAGGAAGCGCGACACGTGACCCTTCTTGGTCTCGTAGTCGTGCTGGTCGATCTTGGGGCGCAGCTTCTGTTCCTTGATGACGGTCAGCTGCTGGTTGCGCCGCGACTCACGGGCCTTCTGCGCGCTCTCGTACTTGAACTTGCCGAAGTCCATGAGCTTGCACACCGGCGGGCGGGCCTGCGGCGCGACCTCGACGAGGTCGAGATCGTTCTCCTGCGCCAGGCGCAGCGCATCCTCGATCCGGACGATGCCGACCTGTTCGCCGGCGGGGCCGACGAGTCGGACCTCCGGCACCCGGATACGGTCGTTGATGCGTGTCTCGGAGCTGATGGGGCCTCCTTGGTCCGAGGAATGTTTCCTGTTCTCGTTCGACCTGGTGCCCACATAGCGAAGGCCCCGACACCGTTCGGTGCGCGGGGCCCACTCTGTTTCCGATCGTGCCCCGGAGGACACTTCTTCACCCTGGACTCAGTGTCCGGGCGAGACCGGACCCGGCCACCTTGTACGGTGACGCGGGTGGGAGCGGGGCTCCACTTGCCGCCCCCGATCGCTCGGAGGCTGGTCGCTCGTGGAAGGGTACCAGACGTGTCAGATCAACCCTCCGAACAGGCCCCCTATTCCCCGGACGACCGCCACCTGGCCGAGATCCCCAGCGTGGAGGTGATCAGCCGCGCGGCGGTGATGCTGCTGTCGGCCGGCGCCGAGCGGCTCGGCCTGGCCGACGCCGACCCGGCGACGTCCCCGCACCGCGACCTCGACGAAGCCCGCCGGCTCATCACCGCTTTGGCCGGGCTCGTGACGGCGTCGGCGGAGTATCTGGGCCTGCACGCCGGGCCGTTGCGGGACGGTCTGCAGTCGCTCCAGAAGGCGTTCCGGGAGGCTTCGGCCGTGCCCGACGAGCCCGGCAAGGGCCCCGGCGAAAAGTACACCGGTCCCGTTTACTGACTCGACGGCCCGGCCGGTGCCACGGCGCCGGCCGGGCCGGATCGGCCGGCGTTCCGCGCCGACCACGCGCCTCGCCGGGCTCACCACACCGGCGTCAGCCGACCGCCGCTTGCCGGACCAGCCGACCGACATCTAACATGTTACATGTGAGTCTCCCCAAGGTCACCCGCCCGCTCCTGCGTGACGAGGCGTACGACCGCATCCGGCACGCCATCGTCGACGGCACGCTCCCCCCGGGCACTCCCCTGCGCGACGGCGACCTCGCCGAACAGCTCGGGCTGTCCAAGGCCCCCGTCCGCGACGCGCTGCGCCGCCTCACCGAAGACGGCCTCGTCGACCAGAAGCCGCAGAGCTACACGCGCGTCTCCGATGTCATGTCGCCCGATGTCCTCGACGCGCGGGAGATCGTCCGGCTGCTGCACGAGTTCGCCGTCCGGGCAGCGGCGACGACAGCACGCCCGGAGGACATCGCCGCCATGCGCGCCGCCAACGACCGGTTCGCCAAGGCGATCGAGGCGGGTGATGTGGACGCCGCGATCAAGGCCGACGACGAACTGCACGACATCCCCGTCCGGCTGGCGGGCAACGCCGCCGTCGCCGCGACCCTCGACCGCTACACACCTCTCCTGCGCCGGCTGGAGCACGCGCGCTTCAGCTCGGCGCTCGCCTGGAACTCCGTCGAGCGGCACACCCGGCTCATCGACGCCCTCGAAGCCCGCGACACCGGCACGGCGGTCTCCGTGATCTCGACCATCTGGACCGATCTGCTGGAGGACCGATGACCCTCGCCGACTTCCCCCGCTACCCCCTGTTGTTCGGCCCGTCGCCGGTGCACCCGCTCGAACGCCTCACCGCGCACCTCGGCGGCGCGAAGGTCTGGGCCAAGCGCGAGGACGTCAACTCCGGCCTCGCCTACGGCGGCAACAAGACCCGCAAGCTCGAGTACCTCGTGGCGGACGCGCTGAAGGAAGGCGCGGACACCCTCGTCTCCATCGGCGGCGTCCAGTCCAACCACACCCGCCAGGTCGCGGCCGCCGCGGCGCGCGCCGGGCTGAAGGCCGTGCTGGTGCAGGAAAGCTGGGTCGACTGGCACGACCCGCTCTACGACAAGGTCGGCAACATCCAGCTCTCGCGCATCCTCGGCGCCGACGTCCGGCTCGTCGACGCCGGCTTCGGCATCGGCTTCAAGCAGGCGTGGGAGGACGCGGTCGCCGAGATCGAAGCGAACGGCGGGAAGCCCTACGCCATCCCGGCCGGCGCGTCGGACCACCGGCTCGGCGGGCTCGGGTTCGCGAACTGGGTCGTGGAACTGGAACAGCAGGAGGAGGAACTCGGCGTCTTCTTCGACACGGTGATCGTCTGCTCGGTCACCGGCAGCACCCAGGGCGGCATGGTCGCGGGGACCGCGCTCGGCCAGAACCGGCGCATCCTCGGTATCGACGCCTCCGCGAAGCCCGAGGAGACCCGCGAGCAGATCACGCGCATCGCGCGCAACACCGCCGAGCTGATCGGCGCCGGCGAGACCCCCGAGGTCGAGCTGGACGACCGCTACCACGCCGGGATCTACGGCATCCCCGACAAATCCACTGTGGACGCGATCGAGACCTGCGCCCGGCTGGAGGGCGTGATCACCGACCCGGTGTACGAGGGCAAGTCGATGGCCGCGCTGATCGACCTCGTCGGGAGCGGGGAAATCGGCAAGGACTCGAACGTCCTCTACGCCCACCTCGGCGGGCAGCCCGCCCTCAACGGCTACACGAGCGTCCTCGGCTGAGCACCCCGGGGCCGGGAAGCCGGCCCCGGGAAAGCCTCAGTCCAGCACGCAGAGCACGTCGATCTCGACGAGGAGCTCACCCGGCAGGCCGACGTACACCGTCGTGCGGGCGGCGTGCGGCGCGTCGCCGATCAGCTCGTCGTAGACCTCGTTGAACGGCGCGAAGTGCGCGGTGTCGGTCAGGTACACCCGGACCATGATCGCGTCGGCCAGGCTCGAGCCCGCCTCGGCCAGCACGGCCTCGATGTTCTTGAACGTCTGCCGCGTCTGGCCGACGACGTCGTCGCCGACGATCTCGCCCGTGGCCGGGTCGAAGCCGACCTGGCCGGCGACCTGCAGCAGGTTCCCCTTGCGGACGGCCTGCGAGAACTTCGCCGGCGGCTTCGGCGCGTTCTCGGTGGAAACTGCCGTCTTGCTCATCAGTGCCCCTTTCCGTTCTCCGTCCATCCACTGTGGACGGAAGCTTCCGTGGTCGCGGCGCGCAGGTCCGGCACCAGCGTGAGCAGGCCTTCGTAGTCCAGCAGCACCTTCGGCACCGACATCGACGCGGCGGCCAGCACTTCGCCGTCCGCGCCGCGCACCGGGGCGGCGATGCAGTGGATGAAGTCCTCGTGCTCGGCGTTGTCGACGGCGTACCCGAGGCGCGCGACGCGTTCCAGCTCCGCCAGGAAGTCCGACGGCGTGGTGATCGTGTTCGGCGTCAGCACCGGGTACTCGATCGACCGCGCGATCTCCTCGCGGCGGGCCTGCGGCATCGCCGCGACGAGGACTTTGCCGACCGCCGTGCAGTGCAGCGGCGCCCGCTTGCCGACGCGGGAGTACATCCGGACCGAGTGGCGGCCCTCGTACTTGTCGATGTAGACGACCTCGCCGTCGTCGTAGCTGGCCAGGTGCACGGTGTGGCCGGTGCGCGCGTTGAGCGCGGCCAGCGCGGGCTGGGCGCTGCGCCGGACGTCGATCGAGTCGAGCGCCTGGTTGGCCAGGTCGAACATCGCGCTGCCCAGCCGGTAGTACCGGGCGCCTTCGCGGCGGACGAAGTGGTGCTGTTCGAGGGTGCGCAGCAGCCGCAGCACGGTCGACTTGTGCACGCCGATCTCCTCGGCGAGGTCGTCGAGGGTGCGCGCGTCCTTCGCGATCGAGCTCAGCAGCGTCAACGCGCGATCGAGGCTCTGGCTCACGTCCGCACCAGCCCTTCTCCGGTCAGCCGGGCCGAACTCCACTCGTCCGGACCCGCCTGCAGCAGGCTATCCACCACCGGACGCGGCAGCGGCACCCCGACGTCGTCGTGGGTGAGCAGGGTGACGGCGGCCTGCAGGTGCCCCTGCCGTAGCCGTTCCAAAGGCGACGCGCCCCGCAGCGTCGCGGCGAGGAAGCCCGCGGCGAACGCGTCGCCGGCGCCGACCGGCTCGACGACGTCGACCTTCAGCGCCGGGGCGAACAGCGGCTCGCCTTCGACCAGCGTCGCGCCGCGTTCGCCGTGCTTGACGACCAGCGTGCGCGGCCCCGGCAGCAGGGCGCGCAGCTCGGCGGGGTCGCCGGTCCCCCAGACGTGCTGGGCCTCGTCGTCACCGGTCAGGACGATGTCGGCCTGACCGGCCAGTTCGGCGAGCAGGCGCGGGTCGCGGCCCGCCCAGAGCGCGGGCCGCAGGTTGACGTCGAACGAGATCAGCCGGTCGCCGCGGGGCATGGCCAGCAACGCGCGCACCAGCGCGAGGCAGCTGTCGGACAGCGCCGGGGTGATGCCGGACAGGTGCAGCACGCGGACGCCGTCGAGGTCGAGCCGGTCCAGCAGCGACGGGTCCATCGCCGACGCCGCCGAGCCGGCCCGGTAGTAGCGCACCGGGCTGCCGCCGGCGCCGCTTTCCTTGACGTAGAGCCCGGTCGGTCGCGTCGGATCGACGAAACAGGCGCTGACGTCGACGCCGTGGGAAGCGACCTCCCGCAGCATCGCCCGGCCGAACGGGTCGTCCCCGACCGCGCTCACCCAGCCGCTGCGCACCCCGAGCGTCGGCAGGTTGCAGGCCACGTTCGACTCGGCGCCGCCGATCGTGCGCAGCCACCGCTTCACCTCGTCCGGCGGGCCGGGTTCGGCGGGCACGAACAGCGCCATCGTTTCGCCGATACACAGCACCTCGGGCCCGCTCGTCACTTTCCGTCTCCCCTGTCCGTCACCCCGTTGACCTGTGGCGACCCGGATGCTACACCTATGGCACTCAAAATGCGCAACAGTCGTTGCAACATACGCAACCGAGGTCGCCGCCGATGAACCAACCCGCCGCTTGCACCATGAACACCGCCGCGCTCGACGCTCTCCGCCAGGAGCGGGTCGACTGGCGCTTCCGCTCGGCCGCCCCCGCCCTGACCGGGCTCACCCTGGACGAAGCCGCGGACCGCCGGCTCAACCTCTTCGCCGACGGGTTCTTCGCGCCCTTCGTCGTCCTCGACGAGGAAGCGCTCGAACACAACCTGCGGACGATGGCCGCGTGGTGCGTCGCCCGCGGCGTCGTGCTCGCCCCGCACGGCAAGACGACCATGGCACCGCAGCTGTTCGCCCGCCAGATCGAGCACGGCGCCTGGGGCGTGACCTGCGCGAACGCCGGTCACCTCCGGATCTACCGCGCGTTCGGCGTCTCCCGGATCCTGCTGGCCAACCAGTTCCTGGACCCGGCCGGCCTGCGCTGGCTGGCCGCCGAGCTGGCGGCCGACCCCGCGTTCGAGTTCGTCTGCTGGGTCGACTCGGTCCGCGGCGTCGAGCTGATGACCGCGGCTCTCGAAGGCAGCGAGCGTCCGGTGGACGTCCTGCTCGAGCTCGGCGCCGACGGCGGCCGCACGGGCGTCCGCGACACCGCGACCGCCTGGGCCGTCGCCGAAGCCGTGGACGCCAGCCCGGTGCTGCGGCTGCGGGGCACCGGCGGCTACGAGGGCGCGCTCTCCCACGACACCGACGAAGCCGCGCTCGCCAAGATCAGCTCCTATGTGGACGGTCTGCGCGACCTCGCGATCGCGTTCGCGGACAAGGGACTGCTCGACGGGCAGGTCATCGTCACCGCCGGCGGCAGCGCGTACTTCGACCAGGTCGCGAACGAGCTGACCAAGCCGTGGCCGGACGGCCTCGACGTGCTGCCGGTGCTGCGCAGCGGCGCGTACATCACCCACGACGACGGCTTCTACCGCGAGATCTCCCCGCTCGGGGACCACCCGCGCATCGACGGCGTCGAGTCGTTCCGGCCCGCCCTGCGCGCCTGGGCGCAGGTGACGTCGAAGCCGTCGGACACCCTCGCGCTGCTGACGATCGGCAAGCGCGACGCGTCCTTCGACGAGGGCATGCCCGAGCCGCAGCTGCGCCGGACGCCGAACGGCCCCGCCGAGCCCCTGGACGGGCACGTCGTCGCGAAGATGAACGACCAGCACGCGTTCCTCACCCTGCCCGCCGGCTCGCCGGTCGAGGTCGGCGACTGGATCGGGCTCGGCCTCTCGCACCCGTGCACGGTGTTCGACAAGTGGCCGCTGCTGCCGGTGACCGCGGCCGACGGCGAAACCGTCGTCGACCTCGTGCGGACGTGGTTCTGATGGACGTCGTCGTCAAGAACGCGCTGGTCGCGGACGGCACCGGCGAACCACTCGCCCGCCACGACGTCGGCATCAGCGACGGGAAGATCGCGGACATCGGCGACGCCGGCTCGCTCACCGGCGGCCGGACGATCGACGCCGGCGGGCTCGTGCTCGCGCCCGGGTTCATCGACATGCACTCGCACTCCGACCTGCAGCTGCTGGCCAACCCGGACCACGCCGCGAAGATCACCCAGGGCGTCACGACCGAAGTGCTCGGCCAGGACGGGCTGTCGTACGCGCCGGTCGACGACGCCGTCCTGGAAGCACTGCGGCAGCAGCTCGCCGGGTGGAACGACGACCCGGCCGGCTTCGACTGGAACTGGCGCTCGGTCGGCGAATACCTCGACCGCCTCGACCAGGGCGTCGCCGTGAACGCGACCTACCTCGTGCCGCAGGGCACGGTCCGGATGCTCGCCGTCGGCTGGGACGACCGGCCCGCCACCGACGCCGAGCTGACGCGGATGAAGGACCTCGTCGCCACGGGCCTCGCCGAGGGCGCGATGGGGATGTCGTCCGGCCTGACCTACACGCCCGGGATGTACGCGGAGACGAACGAGCTGGTCGAGCTGTGCCGCGTGGTCGGCGAGGGCGGCGGGTACTACAGCCCGCACCACCGCAGCTACGGCAAGGGCGCGCTGGAGGCGTTCGCCGAGATGATCGACGTCAGCCGGCAGTCCGGCTGCCCGCTGCACCTCGCGCACGCGACGATGAACTTCTCGGTGAACAAGGGCAAGGCGCCCGACCTGCTGAAGCTCCTGGACGACGCGCTCGACGACGGCTGCGACATCAGCCTCGACACCTACCCGTACCTGCCGGGTGCGACCTACCTTTCCGCGCTGCTGCCGAGCTGGGCCACCGAAGGCGGTCTGGACGCGACGCTCGCCCGGCTGTCCGATGTGGACACGCGCGAGCGGATCCGGGTGGCGATCGAAGAGTCCGGTTCGGACGGTGCCCACGGCGTCCCGATCGACTGGGACGCCATCGAAATCAACGGCGTCCGGAACGACCACAACGCCCACCTCGTCGGGCACAGCGTCGCCGCGTCCGCGCGTAAGCAGGGCACCGAACCGGCGAAGCTGTACTTCGACACGCTGCTGGAGGAAAAACTCGGCACGTCGTGCCTGATGCACGTCGGGCACGAGGAGAACGTGCAGGCCATCATGCGGCACCGGACGCACACCGGCGGCAGCGACGGCCTTCTCGTCGGCGCCCGGCCGCACCCGCGCGCGTGGGGGACGTTCCCCCGCTACCTGGCCCGGTACGTCCGCGAACTGGGCGTGCTGGACCTCGCCGAGTGCGTCGCCCACCTGACCGGGCGGGCCGCGCGGCGGCTGCGGCTGACCGACCGCGGGCTCGTCCGCACCGGCTACGCCGCCGACCTGGTGCTCTTCGACCCGGACGCGGTCACCGACACCGCCACCTTCGACGACCCGCGGCAGCCCGCCGCGGGGATCACGCACGTCTTCGTCAACGGCGTCGCCGCCCTCGACGACGGCCGTCCCACCGGCGCCCTCGCCGGCCACTCCCTGCGCAACCCCCGGAGAGCCCGATGATCCACTGGCTGCAACACACCACGGGCGGGCTGCTCACGCTCGCCGCCGTCTCGATCGCCGTCCTGCTGGTGCTGATCGTCAAGCTCAAGATCGAGCCGTTCATCGCGCTGATCGTGGTCGGCCTGCTCACCGCGCTGGCCGCGGGCCTGCCCGTCGGCACGATCGTCGGCACCGCCCAGAAGTCGTCGGACTCCTTGCTGGAAAAGGGCTTCGGCAGCATCCTCGGGCACATCACGGCGATCATCGGGCTCGGCACACTGCTCGGCTCGATCCTCGAACGCTCGGGCGGTGCGAAGGTGCTCACCGGAGCGTTGCTGCGGGGCTTCGGGGAGAAGCGGGCGCCGCTGGCCATGGGTGTCGCCGGGTTCATCTTCGGCATCCCGGTGTTCTTCGACATCGGCATCTTCGTGCTGGCGCCGCTGGTGTACGTCGCCGCGAAGCAGGGAAAGCGCTCCCTCGTGCTGTACGCGATGCCGCTGATCGCCGGTCTGTCGATCACGCACGCGTTCCTGCCGCCGCACCCGGGCCCGGTGGCCGCCGCCGGCCTGCTGCACGTCGAACTCGGCTGGATCATCCTGATGGGCCTGGCCTGCGGCATCCCCGCGTTCCTCGTCGGCGGCGTGCTGTATGCGACCTGGATCGGCAAGCGCATCGACGTCGAGGTGCCGCAGGAGATGATCGTCGCCGAGGAAGAGGGCGAGACCGAGGAGGACGTGCCGTCGCTGGCGCTGGTCGGCTCGATCATCGCGGTGCCGCTGGTACTGATCCTCGCCGGGACGTTCGGCAGCATCTGGCTGCCGAAGAACTCCGCGCTCGCGGGTGTCGCCGCGTTCATCGGCACGCCGGCGGTCGCGCTGACCGTCGCCGTGCTGCTCGCGTCCTGGCTGCTCGGCCTGCGCCGCGGGTTCACCGGCAAGGACCTCAACGAGCTGGCCGCGAAGTCGCTGCGGCCGGTCGCGATGATCCTGCTGGTCGTCGGCGCGGGCGCGTTCTTCGGCGCGGTGCTCTCGGCCACCGGCATCGGCAAGGCCGTCGCCGATTCGCTGCACGACGCCGGGCTCCCGGTGCTGCTGGCGGCGTACGTGATCAGCTGCGGCATGCGGATCGCGCAGGGCTCGGCCACGGTCGCCATCGTGACCACGAGCGGGATCATCGCGCCGACCGTGGCGCAGCTCGGGTATTCGCAGGTGCAGCTGGCGTTGCTGGTCATGGCGATCTCGGCCGGGTCGATCATCGCGTCGCACGTCAACGACGGCGGCTTCTGGATCGTTTCGCGGTACTTCAACATGAGCGTCGTCCAGACACTGAAGTCGTGGACCGCGCTGGAAACCGTGCTTTCCGTTTCCGGATTCGCGGTTTCGGCATTGCTCATGGCCGTGGTCTAGACCATACTGGGGTGAGCCGCCGACCCGAACCCGTTGGGAGACAATGACGATGACCGGACTTTCTCGTCGCACGTTCCTCGGCGCCGCCGCGGGCGCGAGTGCCGCCACCGTTCTCGGCGCGCAGCTCGCGTCCGCGGCCACCACCTCGAAGGGCTGCATCGCCGGAGGGACCGTGTACATCGGCAGCTACACCAGCGGGGCGAACGGCCACGGCCTCGACGTCACGAACCGGTCGGGCGCCGCGCTGAACCCCGTGCGCACGGTGCCCGGCATCACCGACACGTCGTGGTTCGACCGCAGCGCCGACGGCAAGACCCTGTACGTCACCGACGAAGGCGACCCGAACGGGTACGTCTCGGCGCTGAACATCGCCGACGCGGCGAACCCGAAGCTGCTCAACAAGGTTTCTTCGAAGGGCGGCGCGCCGACGCACCTGAGCGTGCACTCGAGCCGGAAGTACGTGCTAGCGGCGAACTACAGCTCGGGCAGCGTCGTCGTGCTGCCGATCCTGGCCGGGGGCAAGCTCGGCGCGGCCACGGACCTCGTGACGCACCAGGCGGATTCCGGGCAGGCGCACGCCCACCAGGTGGTCAACGACCCGACCGGCCGCTGGGTGCTGTCGGTCGACCTCGGCGCCGACTCGGTGTACGTCTACTCGCTCGACGTCGCCACCGGGAAGCTCGCGCTGCACCAGCAGCTCAAGCTCCCGGCCGGCGCCGGGCCGCGGCACCTCGCGTTCGACAGGACCGGGACGTTCGCCTACATCCTGCAGGAGCTGCGGCCGGAGGTGACGGTCGCGGGCTGGGACGCGGCCACCGGCACGCTGAAGGCGCTTTCCGTCGTCCCGGCCGTGCCGCCGGGCAGCACCGGCGACCTGTACCCCGGCGAGATCACCTTGTCGAAGGACGGGAAGTTCGCGTACGCCACCGTCCGCGGCCCGAACACCCTGGCGACGTTCTCCGTCGCCGGCGAGACGCTGAAGCTGGTGTCCACTGTGTCCAGTGGCGGCAACTGGCCGCGGCACGTGGCCCTCGACCCCGGCGAAAACTGGTTCTACGTCTCGAACCAGCGTTCCGGCACCGTCACCTGGCTGCCGCGCGACCCGGCCACCGGCCTGCCCGGCGCGGTCGCGGGCTCGCTCGCCGTCGGCAGCGTCAACTCCGTTTACTTCGCCTGAGCCGCTCAGGCCGCACTGGAGGACCCATGAGACTGCGCCGCACCCTGCCCGTCGTCGCCGGGCTGGCCCTGCTCGCCGGCTGCGCGCCCACCCAGTCCGCGCCCGCCGGCTCCGGTGGGGACGACAAGACCGGCACCGTCCGCGTCTGGCTGTTCGACGAGGCCAACCGCGCGCCGAAGGAGGCCGCGGTCAAGGACGCCATCACCGAGTTCAAGGCCGCGCACCAAGGCGTCGAGGTCGACGTCCAGTGGGTGCCGGTCGAGGGCCGCGCCGACAAGTTCTCCGGCGCCTTCAACGACCCGAGCAACGCGCCGGACGTCGCCGAGTTCGGCAACACCGACGTGTCCAGCTACGCGGCGACCGGCGCGCTCGCCGACCTGACCGGCGACCTCGCGTCGTGGAGCGAGGGCAAGGACCTCATCCCGACCGTGCTCGACACGGCGAAGTCCGGCGGCAAGACCTACGGCCTGCCCTGGTACACCGGCATCCGCGCGCTCTACTACCGCACGGACGTCTTCACCGAGCTGGGTCTCAAGCCGCCGACGACGCTCGCCGAGCTGACCGACGACGCCCGCAGGATCCGCGCCGCCAAGCCGGACCTCTACGGCATCTCCGTCGGCGGCAAGTACACCTACGCGATGCTGCCCTTCCTCTGGGCCAACGGCGGCGAGCTCGCGCGGGACAACGGCGGCAAGTGGAAGTCGGCCGTGACCGAGGACCCGGCCAAGGCCGGCGTGACGCAGTACGCGAGCTTGCTCAAGGACGACATCTGCCCGCCCGCGCAGTGCGCGAACCTGACCGGCACGCAGAGCGTCACGGCGTTCGCCGGCGGCAAGGCCGGGATGACCATCGGCGGCGACTTCAACCGCAAGGCCGTCGAGCAGGGCGCGGTGAAGGGGAAGTACGCGGTCGTTCCGATCCCCGGCACGGCCGCGAACAGCGTCGCACCGGCGTTCGCCGGCGGCAACCTCCTGGGCGTCTTCAACGCCAGTAAGCACCGCGGCCTCGCGCTGGAGTTCGTCGAGCTGCTCGGCGGCGCGAAGTACCAGGAGAAGATGTACACGGCGATGGGCAACCTGCCGACGCTGAGCAGCGTGCAGCAGAAGCTCGCGGCGAACGACCCGTTCCTCAAGCCGTTCGTCGACACGCTGAAGGCGGGCACCAAGTTCGTCCCGGCGACGCCCGCGTGGTCGAAGATCGACAGCCAGAACGTGCTGCCCACGGCCGTCCAGCAGATCGCGACCGGCGGCAAGGACCCGGCGGCGGCCCTGACCGACGCGGCCGCGGCGATGGACAAGGCCTTCGGGTAGTGGTGACCGTCCAGGAGGCCCCTTCCGTCTCGGCCCCCGCGCGGCGGCCGAGGCGGAAGGGGGACGGCCGGGCCGCCGCGCTCTACCTCGCCCCGGCGGGCATCCTGCTCGTGGCGATGCTGGCCTACCCGATCTACCAGCTGGTCCTGATCTCGTTCTACGACTACGGCCAGCCGCAGGCCGCGGGCAACGCGCCGCTGGTGTTCCTCGGCTTCGCGAACTACACCGACCTGCTGGCCCAGGCGGAGTTCTGGACGGTGCTCGGCAAGACGGTCGGGTTCGCCGGGGCCTGCGTCGTCGGTTCGCTGCTCGTCGGCACCGGCCTCGCGGTGCTGGCTTCGCGGGTGCGCTCGCTGCCCCGGACGCTGCTGTTCCTCGCCGCGCTGGGCGCGTGGTCGACGCCGGCGATCGCGGGCTCCTACGTCTGGCTGTTCCTCTTCGACACCGACTTCGGCCTGGTCAACGAGGTGCTCTCGGGGATCGGGCTGCCGTTCGAGCACCACTCGTGGACCTTCGGCACGCTCGGCGCGTTCGGGCTGGTCGCCGCCGAGGTGATCTGGTGCTCGTTCCCCTTCGTGCTGGTCACGATGTACGCGGGGATCAAGGGAGTGCCGGACGAGGTGCTCGAAGCGGCGTCGCTCGACGGCGCTTCGGTGTGGCGGACGACCTGGTCCATCGTGCTCCCGATGGTGCGGCCGCTGCTGATGATCGCGACCGTCCAATCGATCATCTGGGACTTCAAGGTGTTCACCCAGATCTACGTGATGACCAACGGCGGCGGCGTCGCCGGCCGCAACCTGGTCCTCAACGTCTACGCGTACCAACAGGCTTTCGCCGGGCAGGAGTACGGCCTCGGCTCGGCGATCGGAGTCGTCATGACGCTGTTGCTGCTGTCGGTCACCGGGCTGTACGTCCGCTCGCAGCGCCGGAGCGCGGCATGGCTGTGAAACGTCCGGGGCGCCTGGTCGCCGAAGTCGTCACGGTCGTGATCGCCGGGATCGTCGCGTTCCCGCTGTACTGGATGCTGCTCTCGGCGTTCAAACCGGCGGGCGAGATCCAGTCGGCGAACCCGAAGCCGTGGACGTTCAGCCCGTCGCTCGACAGCTTCACCCGGGTCCTCACGGTGTCCGGCTTCGGGCGGTTCTTCGTGAACAGCCTGGTGGTGGCGCTGGTCGTCGTGGTGCTTTCGCTGCTGCTGTCGTTCCTCTCGGCGGTCGCGCTGACGCGGTTCTCGTTCAAGGGCCGGACCGTGCTGCTGGTGATGATCCTGGTGGCGCAGATGGTCCCGGTGGAGGCGCTGACGATCCCGTTGTTCTTCCTGATGCGCTCCCTCGGCGCGGCGGTGCCGGCTTTCGGTTTGAACGAACTGGGCTCGCTGGTGCTGGTGCACCTGGCGTTCAGCCTGCCGTTCGCGATCTGGATGCTGCGCGGGTTCGTGGCCGCGGTGCCGGTGGAACTCGAAGAGGCGGCCAAGCTCGATGGCGCGTCGCGGATGCGGTTCACGTGGCAGATCCTGTTCCCGCTGGTGGCGCCCGGACTGGTGGCGGTGAGCGTGCTGGCGTTCATCCACGCTTGGAACGACTTCCTCTTCGCCAAGACGTTCATCATCTCCAAGACCGAGAACCAGACGTTGCCGCAGGCGATCCTGGTGTTCTTCAAGCCGGAGGACACCGACTGGGGTGCCGTGATGGCGTCCTCGGCGCTGATGACGATCCCGGTGCTCGTGTTCTTCGTCCTCGTGCAACGACGGCTGGTGTCCGGGATGGCCGGCGCCGTGAAGGGCTGACATGGCTTTCGACACCCTGCTCCCCCGCCCGGTTTCCGTGACGCCCGCCTCCGGGTCATGCGCCTTTCTGTCTACTGTGGACGTTCGGGACGCTTCGCTGCCGGCCGAGGGGTACCGGTTGGAGATCACTCCTTCGGGCGTGGTTCTGTTTTGCGGTGACCCGGCCGGGGAGTTCTACGGGCGGCAGACGCTGCGTCAGCTGGCGGGGCCGTCGGCGTTCCGCGCGGCTTCGATCGGTGGTGCGTTGTCCGTCCCGTGCGGCGTGGTCGAGGACCACCCGCGGTTCGGCTGGCGCGGGTGCCTGCTCGACGTCGCCCGGCACTACCGGACCAAGGCCGAAGTGCTGCGGTTCATCGATCTGCTGGCGGCGCACAAGCTGAATGTGCTGAACCTGCACCTGACGGACGATCAGGGCTGGCGGTTCGAGGTCCCTTCCTATCCGCGCTTGACGTCCGTGGGCGGGTGGCGGCCGTCATCGATGGTGGGCAGCGGGGGCGAGCAGGACGGCCGTCCGCACGGCGGGTTCTACACCGGCGACGACCTGCGGGAGATCGTGGCGTACGCGGCTTCCCGGGCTGTCACGGTGGTTCCGGAGATCGATATCCCCGGGCACGCCCGTGCCGCTTTGGCCGCTTACCCTTCGCTCGGGACTTCGTCTTCTTACGAGATCTGGACTTCCTGGGGTATCAGCACTTCGCTGCTCTCCCCGGTTGATTCCACTTTGGACTTCTTCCGGACGGTGTTCGACCACCTGCTGGAGATCTTCCCGTCGCAGGTGATCGCCCTGGGCGGCGACGAGACCCCGGGCGCGACGGAGGAGCACCGCGCGTTCGTCCGGCAGCTGGCCGAGCACTTGGTGGCGCGCGGCCGGAGACCGATGGGCTGGGACGAGGTCCTGGACATCCCGGATCTGCCCCCGATGGTGATCGGCTCGTGGCAGAACGAGGAGGCGGGCATCCGAGCGGCCTCAGCCGGGCACGACGTGGTGATGTGCCCGGAGCAGCACGTGTACCTGGACCACCGCCAGTCAGCGGACCCGGACGAGCCGATCCCGGTCGGCTGGGTCCACACGCTGGAGGACGTGTACCGGTACGAGCCGGCGTTGGCGGGGCCTCGGCTGCGTGGAGTGCAGGCTCAGGTGTGGAGCGAGCACTTGGACGATGTCCGGCGGGTGGACTACATGGCTTTTCCGCGGTTGTCGGCCTTTGCGGAGGTGGCTTGGAGCAGCGGTGCCCGGGAGTACGCGGAGTTCCTGCCGCGCTTGCGGGACCACCACTTGCCGCGGCTGGACGCGTTGGGCGTCGAGTATCGGCCGTTGGACGGGCCGCACCCCTGGCAGACTCGGCCGGGCGTGCCGGGTCGGCCGCGCTGAATTCCGGGACGCCCAGCTCATTATTTTCGACCTCGCGCCGTACCCGGAAAAGCGGCAATGAAACCACCGCCCGTAACACCTCTCGAATGAACCGCGACTCGAGGAGTTGCGATTCGGGAGACCACCAAAGGCCGCCCGGACGCATTGACCGAAAGGAAGTGCGCCCGTGCTCAACGCGTATCCGAAATGGCTGCCGGCCGGCCTGGTCATCGCGATCGTCGGCGTGGTCGTGGGCCTCGTCCTGCACGCGAAGAACGCTTCCCAGGCGCAGAGCTGCTCCACCACGATCGGGGACATCCACCAGCGCCTGTCGCCGACGTTCAAGGCGACCTGCACCGCCGCGAAGTCCATGACCGGGATCAGTACCGGGATCATGGCGGCATGCGGTGTGGTGGCCGCGATCATGCTCGTCATGGCGGTCGTGTACACCATGCAGGCGGGGCAGGCGAAACCCGCCGCGTAGTTTTTCGGCACACCTATGGTGTTCCACGACGGCTTTCTTGCCGGATTGCCCGGCAAGAAAGTTCCGTCGATTCAGGGCAGCAGCGTCACCACGACCGACCGCGTCGGGCCTACGTTGCCCGCCGTGTCGATCGAGCGGTACTCGATCCGGTGGCAGCCGTACCCCGGCTTCCGCTCGGTGAACGGCGAGACCGTCAACCCGTCCGGGCCGAGGTTTCCGTACGCCAAGCCGTCGATCTCCGTGCCCCGGGGCGTGAACAGGTACGGCGCGTTCGGGTCCGTCGGCCAGCCGTAGTACTTGTGCCAGCCGTCGCCGTCGACGCGGAACTCCGGCGTTCCGTCCGATGCCGTCAGCCGCATCGGGAACGAGCCGTGGAACACCGCGTCCGGGGGCAGCGAGACCGTCGTCGTCGGGCCGTCCGCGTCCACCGTCCAGGTCAACGTGACTCCGCCGGTCGTCGCCGTGAGCGAGTGCTGCCCGCGGGACTCCTTCAAGACGAAGTCGGACCCGCTGCCGGCCGGTCGGCCGTCGAGCGTCCAGCGAACCTGCGGGATCGAGCCGGTCGGCTCCCCCGTCTCGACGTACACGACGTCGTGGCCGCCGACCGGGGCCGTCGTCGGGGTGGACGCGATGACCGCCGAATCTCCTGCGGGCGGCGTGACCACCGCTGTGTCCACGGTCCACGTGCGGGTCGCCGTCGGCCGGACGGCCGGGTCGCGGACGAACGGCGTCGGGTCGGTCACCGTCGCCGTCAGCGTGTGCTTGCCCGGCTTGACGTGCGCCTGCCGCAGGTCGAGGGCGTCGGAGCCGCGCAGCGGACGGCCGTCGAGAGCCCACGTGACGGCGAGGCGGTGGTCCACCGGGTGCATCGGCCGCACCCACACGACGCGGTCGGCGCCGATCGTGCCGGCCGGTGTCCCGCCGCTGATGAGCGGTACCTTCGCGGAGACCCGTTGCGTCATCCGCTCGCGGCCGACCTGGTCGAACGCGTAGCCGAGGGTCTTCATCATCGAGTGCTTGCTGGGCCGCCAGACGCCGGTCTGCGTGTACAGCCCGCCTTCGAAGCGGCCGATCGTGCCGCCGGCCTCGCTGGGTTCGCCCAGCCAGCGCCACCACTTCGCGTGCTGGTCGCGCATCTGCTGTTCGGTCAGCAGCGTGTGGTGGATCGAGTCCGGTTCGCCGCCCTCGTACGCGCCACCCGGGACGTTGCGCGCGTAGTAGTCGTACTCGTCGTCGAGGCCGCCGAGCGAGTGGCCGAGCTCGTGCGGCGAGATCAGCGCGGACAGCGCGTTCCCGCCGGACGCCGTCGCGAACGTGCCGCCCGCGCCGCCGTAGGTGGAACTGTTGCCCAGCGCCAGGATCTGCCGGTTCGCGCGGGTCGTGCCGGGGACGAGGTCGGCGTACCGCTGCGCGGCCGCGTCGTCGACGGTCAGCAGGCGCTGGACGCTCTGCGCGTTGCAGCCGCCCCAGAAACCCATGTTCAGCGGGGTGTCGCGCCGCGGCGCGTCGAGCGAGGGGTCACAGTCCACACCGGACTCGGGTGAGGCGATCGACACGGCGTAGACGTTGAAGTAGCTGCGGTAGGACTTGAACGGCTCGAGCGACCAGAGGGTGCTGACGTGCCGCTGGACGTCGGCGAAGAACTTGCCCTGTTCGGCGGCGGTGTAGCCGTCCCCGAGGACGACCAGGTTGAACCGCTGGGCGACGGGCCCGGTCACTTGGACGTCGGTGACGCTCGCGGCGGGCTCGTCGGCGTACGCCGGGGTAGCGGTTCCGACGGCGATCAGCAGTGCGGCGAGGAACCCGGCCCACTTCGACATGGTCCCGGTCTACCGCACCGCAAAAGCGGCCGGAACCGCCGGAAGTCGGGCTATCCTCGCGAAATGGGGAATCGAGGGGGAATCCTGACCACGGCCGGTGCGCTGGCCCTGCTGAGCGCGTGCTCGACGCCGGCGCCGGCCGCGCCGGCCGTGACTTCACCGATCTCGGTCACGAAGCCGGTTCCCTCGTCCGACGCGCCGGCCTTGGGCAACGGGCCCGGCTCCCGGCCGCCGACCACGCCGCAGCCACCGCCCCCGCGGTCGCCGGACAAGGTCACCTCCGCTTGCCCGTTCCTCGGCGTGACCGAGATCAGTGCCGCGATGGGCGCCGCCCTCGACGCGTGGGCCGAGGAGGCGAAAGCGGACAGCGGGTGGCGGGTCCCGGTCTACCGCTGCGACTACCCCTCCCGCGTGGGCGGCCGCCAGGTGCGCCAGCTGTACGTCGCCGCGGTTCCAGGCACCGGACGGCTCGAGGCCACGCTCGGGGAATTCGCCCCCGACTGCGGCAAGCCGGTGTAACCGATCGCCGTCCCCGCCGGAACGGCGCGCTCGTGCCGGTCCACGAACCCGGACAAGGAAGGCGACACGATGGTGCTGGTCGCGAAGAAGAGCCACGGCCAGACCCGGCTGGCCGAGCTCGATCTCCGTCCCCAGCGGGCCGACGTCTACGCGAAAATCGCCCAGCTCCTCAGCGACCGGCTGTAAGTCGTTATACGCGAGTGAGCCGGTACCAGACCTCGGGTCGTCCCACCTGCCCGTAATGCGGTTCCCGGTGCGCCATCCCGTTGTCCGCCAAGTACTCCAAGTACCGCCGCGCCGTCACTCGGGACGCGCCGATCGCCGAAGCCGCCGCTCCCGCCGACAGTCCCTCCGCCGCTCCCGACAGTGCGTCCGTGATCGCCTCCAGCGTCTGGACGCTCATTCCCTTCGGCAGCGGTGGCTGCTCTGTCGTGCGCAACGCCCCGAGCGCGCGGTCGATCTCCGCCTGGCCCGTCACTTCGCCGGACGCGTCGCGGAATTCCGTGTAGCGCTCCAGCTTTTCGCGCAGCGTCGCGAACGTGAACGGCTTCAGCAAGTACTGCACCACCCCCACCGACACCGCCGCCTTGACCAGGCCGAGGTCGCGCGCCGAGGTCACCGCGATGACGTCGATCGGGAGGCCGGCCGCGCGCAGGGAACGGCACACCGCCAAGCCGTGCGTGTCGGGCAGGTAGAAGTCCAGCAGCACCAAGTCGACCGGCTCGCGTTCGCAGAACCGCAGCGCCTCGCCGCCGGAATGGACCACGCCGGCCACCGAAAAGCCCGGCAGCCTTTCGACGTACACGCGGTGTGCCTCGGCGGCCACCGGCTCGTCCTCCACCACCAGCACCCGGATCACCGGTCCGCCTCCTGTCTGGGCAGCCGCACGGTGAACACCGCGCCGCCGTCGTGGCCGACTTCGACCGTGCCGCCGTAGCGGCGCACCGCCTGGCCGACCAGCGCCAGGCCCAGCCCGTGGCCGTCGCCGGCCTTCGTCGACCAGCCGCGGCGGAAGACGTCGGCCTCCTCGGGCACGCCCGGCCCGCTGTCGGCCACGCGCAGCAGCAACCCGTCGTCTTCGGTCCGGGCGGTGACCACCACCGCCGGCTTGCCGCCGCCGCGCACGGCCGCGTCGAGGCCGTTGTCGATGAGGTTGCCGAGAATCGTCACCAGGTCACGGGCTTCGACGCCGAGCGAGACGTCGTCGATCACCGTGTCCGGCGTGACCGTCAGCTCGACGCCGCGTTCGCTCGCCTCGGCCGCCTTGCCCAGCAGCAGCGCCGCGAGCACCGGCTCGGCGACCGCGCCGACGACGCGGTCGGTCAGCTCCTGGGCGAGCGCGAGCTCGGCGGTCGCGAACTCGACGGCCTGCTCGGGTTTGCCGATCTCCACCAAGGAAACGACCGTGTGCAGCCGGTTCGCGGCCTCGTGCGCCTGCGACCGCAGCGCCTCCGCGAGACCGCGGGCGGTGGTCAGCTCCCCGGTCAGCGTCTGCAGTTCCGTGTGGTCGCGCAGGACGACGACGGTGCCTTGCGCCCGGCCGCCCGAGCGGACGGCGGTCGTGCTGACCAGCAGCACCCGGGCGTCGGTCAGGTGCAGCTCTTCTGCCCGGTTCTCTGACGACGTGAACGCCCGCGCGAGCTCGTCCGGCAGGCCCAGGGACGCCAGCTCGCGTCCGACCGGGTCGGCGTCGAGGCCGAGGAGGGCGCGGGCACCGTCGTTGCAGAGGCCGATGCGCCCGTCGCGGCCGACGAGCAGCACGCCTTCGCGGACGGAGTGCAGCACGGCTTCGTGGTACTCGAAGAGGTTGCTCAGCTCGTCCGGCGCGATCCCGCGGGTCTGGCGCCGCAGCCGCGCGCTGATCAGCCAGCCGCCCAGTGCCCCGACCACCAGCACCGCCCCGGCGACGCCGAACAGCGGCCAGAGCCGTTCGCGCAGTTCGGCCGAGATCGCCACCACGGTGATCCCGACGGCGACCAGCGCGACCACCCGGTGGCCGGGACCGAACACCGGCACGACCGTGCGCACCGACGGGCCGAGCGAACCCGTGTAGGTCTCGGTGAGCTCGCCGCCGCGTTGCGCCTGGTCGATGGTCCCGATGTAGTGCTGGCCGATCAGCGCCGGGTTCGGGTGCGTGTACCGGATCCCGGCCGGGCTCATGATGGTGATGAAGTCGACGTTGGTGTGGTTCTGCACCTGCAAGGCGAACGGCTGCAGCGTCGCGCTCGGGTTCGGCGTTCCCACCGCGGCGGCGACGGTCGGCGCTTCGGCGACCGTCGAAGCGACCGCGCGGACCTGATCGCGCGCGTTCTCGTTCACCGCGCGGGACGCGTCGAGGTAGGCGAACGTGATGCCGGCGCCGGCGAGCACGCAGAGCACCGCCAGCTGCAGCACGAGCAGCTGACGGGCGAGGCTCCAGCGGGACCGCATCGTCGGGGGCACCTCCTCATACCAGCACACGCGCTCCGGTGTCCGAAAGGGACGGTGCGCGAACTCAATGAACACAAGTGAGCCGGGTCACGGATCTGCGCCTACAGTGTGCCGCAACCTGGAACACCCCTGAGCTGGAGGCAACGGTGCCGACCCCACCGACGACCGAGGAGACCCCGCGCAAGCGGGACAAGACCCACTACCTGTACCTGGCCGTGATCGTCGCGGTCGTGCTCGGGATCCTGGTGGGCTTCCTCTTCCCGGGCTTCGCCAAGGGCCTCAAGCCCCTCGGCGACGGTTTCGTCAACCTGATCAAGATGATGATCACGCCGATCATCTTCTGCACCATCGTCATCGGTGTCGGCTCGGTCGCGAAGGCGGCCAAGGTCGGCAAAGTCGGTCTGATGGCGTTGTTCTACTTCATCGTCATGTCGACCTTCGCCCTGGCGATCGGCCTGGTCGTCGGCAACATCCTGCACCCGGGCACCGGCCTGCACCTCAACCCGGCCGACGTGAAGAGCGTCCAGAAGTCCGCCGGCGGCGCCGAAGGCCCGGTCGACTTCCTGCTCGGCATCATCCCCAAGACGCTCGTGTCCGCCTTCACCGAAGGCGAGGTGCTGCAGACGCTGCTGGTCGCGCTGCTCGTCGGGTTCGCACTGCAGAAGCTCGGCCCGAAGGGCGCCCCGATCCTGCGCGGCATCGAGCACATCCAGCGGCTGGTCTTCCGGATCCTGGCGATGATCATGTGGGCCGCCCCGATCGGCGCGTTCGGCGCCATCGCCGCGGTGGTCGGCGCGACGGGCTGGGCGGCGTTGAAGAGCCTCGCCGTCATCATGGTCGGGTTCTACGCGACCTGCCTGGTGTTCGTGTTCGTGGTCCTCGGGATCGTGCTGTGGCTCGGCGCCCGGGTCTTCATCTGGAACCTGCTGCGCTACCTCGGCCGCGAGTTCCTGCTGATCCTGTCGACGTCGTCGTCGGAGTCGGCGCTGCCGCGGCTGATCGCGAAGATGGAGCACGTCGGCGTCAGCAAGTCCGTCGTCGGCATCACGGTCCCGACCGGCTACTCGTTCAACCTGGACGGCACGGCGATCTACCTGACCATGGCGACGTTGTTCATCGCCGCGGCCCAGGACGAGCCCCTGTCGATCGGTGAGCAGATCGGCCTGCTGGCCTTCATGATCATCGCGTCCAAGGGCGCGGCGGGCGTCAGCGGCTCGGGCATCGCGACCCTGGCGAGCGGTCTGCAGTCGCACCGGCCGGAGCTGCTCAACGGCGTCGGCTTCATCCTCGGCATCGACCGGTTCATGTCGGAAGCCCGCGCGCTGACGAACTTCGCCGGCAACGCCGTCGCGACCGTCCTCATCGGAAACTGGACGAAGGAGTTCGACCGCGAGAAGGCGCAACGCGTCTTCGCCGGCCAGGAACCGTTCGACGAGGCGACGATGCTCGACGAGCACAGCCACGCGGCCGGGACCGACGACCTGGAAGAGGCGGTCAAGGTACCCGCCCGGTAACACCGAAAGCGTTCGTGCTCACTGCCCCCGCTGAGCACGAGCCACGACGGGCCGCTGTGCGAGTTTCCCCGACCTCGCGCAGCGGCCCGTTTCCACGTCTTCAGACGGCGGCGTCGTAGGCGACGCGCGCCGCCGCGATGTCCTCGCGGTGCTGCTCCGCCCAGCCGAGCAGGCCGCTCAACGACTGGTACAGCTCCTTCGCCATCGCCGTGGCTTCGTACTCCACGCGCGGCGGCACGGTCGGGTAGATCGTGCGCTCCAGGAGCCCGTCGCGTTCGAGGTTGCGCAGCGTCAGGGTCAGCATGCGGCGGCTGATCCCGTTGACCGCGCGTTCCAGTTCGGTGAACCGCACCGGGCCGCGGATGGCCTCCAGCAGGATGCCGATCGCCCACTTGCCGCTGATCCGGTTGATGACCTCGAGCACCGTGCAGACGTCGAGTTTCTCCGGGTCGATCTCCGTGACCTGGACAGGTACACCGATGTTCCCCTGGGACATGGAAGTGCCTCCTTACGCGCGCACCCATGGTCACACATGATGGGCACTGTTACAAGAAGTGCCCTGGCAACGAACAGGGAAAACGCTCGACTGGAGGGGCCCCACATGGCCGAGAACCACCCCACCCGCTCCCGCGGCCTCGCACTGGCGGTGCTGTGCGCCGCGTCGCTGATGGTCGTGCTCGACAGCAGCATCGTCGCGGTGGCGCTGCCCGCCATCCAAGCCGACCTCGGGTTCACGCCCGCCGGCCTCGCCTGGGTCGTCACGGCCTACCTGGTCGCGTTCGGCGGCCTGCTCCTGATCTCCGGCCGGCTCGGCGACCTGCTCGGCCGGCGCCGTGTCTTCCTCGGCGGGCTCAGCCTGTTCACCCTCGCGTCCCTGGTCGCCGGTATCTCGGAGGACGCCGGTGTGCTGGTCGTCTCGCGGTTCGTCCAGGGCGTCGGCGGCGCGCTCGCGTCGGCCGTCGTGCTCGGCATGATCGTGACGATGTACCCCGAGCCGCGCGCCCGGGCTCGCGCCATCGGCGTCTACAGCTTCACGCAGGCCGCGGGCGCGTCGATCGGGCTCATCGCGGGCGGCGCGCTGACGCAGGCGCTGAGCTGGCACTGGACGTTCTACGTCAACCTGCCGATCGGCGCGGCCGCGCTGGTGCTCGCGGTCCGGGTCGTCTCGCCGGACCGCGGTACCGGGCTCGGGGCCGGCCTGGACGTCCTCGGCGCGGTACTGGTCACCGCGGCCGTGATGCTGGGCGTGTACGGGATTTCGTCGGCGGTGTGGCCGGCGCTGGCCGCGGCCGTCGTCCTGCTGGCCGCTTTCGTGGTGCGGCAGGCGAAAGCGCGCACGCCGCTGCTGCCGCTGCGGCTGTTCCGGATCCGCGCGGTCACCGGCGCGAACGTCGTGATGGTGCTGATGGTCGCCGGGATGCTCGGCTTCCAGTTCGTGACGGCGCTGTACCTGCAGCAGGTGCTGGGCCTCGACGCGCTGCGCACCGGCGTCGCGTTCCTGCCGGTGCCGCTGGTGATCGCGGTGGCGTCGCTGGGCTTCGCGGACAAGCTGGCGGCGCGATTCGGGCCGCGGACGGTCCTGCTCTCCGGTCTGGGCCTGGTGATCGTCGGCTTGCTGCTGCTGACGCAGGTCGGCGATGACTACTTCACCGGCGTGCTCCCGCCGCTGCTGCTGATGGGCCTCGGCGCGGGCGCGGCGATCCCGGCGCTGATGGGGCTGGCGATGTCGGACGTCCCGGCGGAGGACGCGGGGGTGGCGTCCGGCCTGATCAACACGACCCAGCAGGCCGGAGCGGCGATCGGCACGGCGGTGCTGGCTTCGGTGGCCGCGTCCCGCACGGCGAGCCTGTCCGTGGCGGACCACCGCGAAGCGCTGGCGTCGGGCTTCCGGCTGGCCTACGGGGTCAGCGCGGGCTTCCTGGTGGCCGCGGTGGCGCTGGGCGGGCTGGTGCTGGTCAGCCGTCCTCGCCGGGCCGTCGTGCCCGAGGTCTGCGTCGCCGGTCAGGCCAGGTAGGCCGACAGCCCACGGTGGCCCCGCCGCATCATCAGCGCGTGGTTCGCGCGGAAGAGCGGCCGGGCCACCGCGTCGAGCCGCCGCAGCAGCTCCCTGCGAGCCTGGACGTCCTGGGTGATCTGCAGGAGCGTGCCCGCGCCCGCCGCGCGGACCGCTCCCGCCAGCACCCCGTCCAGGTCGCCGCTCAACCGGACCCGCAGCAGGCCCGCCTGTTCGTCCTGGTGGTCCCGGTGCATCCGGACCACCAGGCGGAACGGGAGCCGGGACCGGCAGACCAGCTCGGCGGTGTCGTCGTCCACCCGGCGCACCGTGCGGACGTCCGACCACCACCGCGGGTAGCCGGCGAGGTCGGTGACCGCGCCGAACACCCGCTCGGGTGCAGTACCGGGCAGCAGCCACGTGCTGCTGAACCGGTAGCGCGCGCCCGTCACGTCACACCTGGGCCGAGACCAGCTTCCGGCCGTCCACCGTGACGATGTCGACCGACTTCACGTCCTCGGGTGCCACCAAAGCGGAACCGTCGAGCGTGAAGCCCGAGCTCTCCCACTTCTGGGACACCTTCCAGCTGCCGGCGGTGACCGCCTGGCCTTCCTTCGTGACGACCTGCAGCAGGCACTGTTCCCCGGCCTTGACGCCCTTCACGGCGACGTTGACCCGGACCCAGCCCTGGAAGGGGCTGACCGACGCGGCCAGCTGCACGCCGGTCGTCGGATCACGCCCTTCGACGCTCTTCGTGCCGGGCACCTCCGTCGGCGGCGCGGGGATCGCGAGCGGCTCGCTTCCGCCACCCGTCTGCCGTCCCACGAGGATCCCGCCACCGAGCGCGGCCACCACCAGCACGGCCGCCGCGACCAGGGCCAGGCCCCGGCGAGACGAACGGCCGGAGCGGACCGGCGCCGACTGCTCTTCGTCGCGCACCCGGCGCAGGGTCTTCTGCAGCAGCAGGTCCCCGCCCTCGGGCGGCCCGTCGAGGAACGCCTCGGGCGGTACCTCGTCGAGCGACTCGCGCAACGCCACGAGCTCGTTCAGGTCGAACCGGCACTGCGCGCAGGTCTGCAGGTGCCGCCGCTCGAAGTCGGCCGCCTCGTTCGCGTCGAGCGCGCCGAGGGCGTACGCGCCGAGCTGCGTGTGACTCTCGTCGACCGAGTTCATCGCGCCACCTCCGTTCCGCTCGAAATCATCGCTGCTCTCAGTGCTCTCAGTGCGTAGTAAGACCTTGATTTCACGGTACCCGGCGCGACGCCCAGTGTTCTCGCCGCTTCGGCCACCGTCCGTCCCCGGTAGTAGATCTCCACCAGGACCTCTCGGTGTTCGTTCGACAGGCCGTCCATCGCGCCGAGCACCGTCATCGAGTCGACCACGCCCTGGGCGTGATCGCGCTCGACGGCCGGCGTCGGCACGCCTTCGGCCGGTTCGGCCACCTCCTGTGGCCGCGCCGCCCGGGCTCGGGCCCGGTCGGTGACCAGGTTGCGCGCGACGGTCAGCAACCAGCCGCGCACCGAGCCCTTCCCGTCGTTCTGCAAGTCGTCCGCGTGCTTCCACGCTCGGACCAGCGTCTCCTGGACCACGTCCTCGGCCGCCGCCCGATCACCGGTCAGCCTCGTCGCGTAGGCCAGCAGGCTTCGCCCGTGTTCGGCATAAAGCTGCCGGATCAGGTCCTCGCCTTTGGCCTTCTTAGGCCGCCTGCCTCCTATGGCCACCCTCGTCCTCCCGACGGTGTTCTGAGTCGGCGAGGACAGTACTGCAACCCTCAGCTCCACCGGCGGTGCGTGCGCCGAGCGCAGCGCGACCATGGTGTTCATCGGCTGCCCGTCCTTCCTCGTTCTGCCCGGAGAACCGTCGTCGGTCAGGACCCGGAAGCCCTGGCCGCGGTGATCTTGCTGCCGTCGGGGGCGATCGCGAACCAGGTGCCGTTGACCCCCTGGCCGTTCGCGTCGCCCAGTGCCCGGTCACCCGAGAACTGGTACAAGGGCCAGCCGTTGAGCGTGAGCTGCTTGCCGCCGTCCTTGCGGGTCACCGTGCCGACCTGGGACTCCTGGATGCCCTGGAGCATCGGGGTCGCCACCCCGGCGAGCACCGGCGGCCAGGCCGTCGCGCACTCGCCGTCGCAGTTGGACGTCGGCGGTTGCGAGAGGTCCTTGTCGAACCGGTAGAGCGTCTTGCCGTCGGCGTCGGTGACCACCGCGCCGAGCCCGGTGACCGAGCCGGCCGCCAGCATCTTGTGCCCCGGCTGCCCGTGTTCCGGACCCTGCGCCCCGGAGGCCATCTCGCTGCAGGCCGACAACGTGGCGACGGCGGCGAGCGCCAAGGCGCTGACGACGACCGGCCGGATACGGTTCATGACGTTCTCTCCTCGGTGAGGGCGGCACCGCCGTTCGGCGGACCTCGACACCTGGGAACACGGACGGTTGCGGAAAACGGTTCAGCGGGGTTTCCCGCGGTTCGGTGCCGGTTCGCCGGCGGATTGGTGCGTGCCGGTGATCGGCACGATCTTGTCGCCGTGCGGGCGGGTTCCTAAGCTGATCACGTTCGCACCGCCGCCCCGCTCGTCCCGGGAGCCGCCGTGTCCGCGAAACCCCTTGTCTTGGTGGCGCTGCTGGCCGCGGGCTGTTCGGCTGCCGCGCCACCGCCCTCGTTCGCCGCTTCGCTGACGTCACCGACCGACGTGGTGTTGACGTGGCCGGACGACGGCGAAGGCCACCGGGTCGACTACGCGAACGACCCGGCGGGGCCGTGGACGACGCTGCGGTTCCTGCCCGCCCACACGACGAGCTACCACCACCCGGACCTGATCCCGGAGACGCCGTTCTACTACCGGGAACAGCCGTTCGGCGGCCCGGTGTCGACCGAGCTGCGCGCGGTGCCCTCCGGCGACACGGTGACGTTCACGTGGGCCGACCGCACGAGCGACGAAGCCGGGTTCCTGCTGGAGATCCGGCGGCCGGGCGCGCCGGACTACGACCCGGTCGAGGTGACCGATCCGAACGCGACGACGTGCACGCTGTCGCTGCTGCCCGGCGAGGAGAACTCGGCGTTCCGGGTGCGGGCGCTGCACTACGGCCCGCTCTCCCCGGTGGTCCACCAGACCACCGGGAAGAAGCGGTAGCCGTCACTCCGCCGTGAGCACCGTCCGCAGGAAATCGCCGGTGTAGCTGGCCTCGACCCCGGCGACGTGCTCCGGCGTGCCCTCGGCGATCACCGTGCCACCGCCCGAGCCGCCCTCGGGACCCATGTCGATGATCCAGTCGGACGTCTTGATCACGTCGAGGTTGTGCTCGATCACGATCACCGAGTTGCCCTTGTCGACCAGGCCGTTGATCACGCCGATCAGCTTGTTGATGTCCTCGAAGTGCAGGCCGGTGGTCGGCTCGTCGAGGATGTACACCGTCTTGCCGGTCGAGCGCTTCTGCAGCTCGCTGGCCAGCTTGACGCGCTGGGCCTCACCGCCGGACAGCGTCGGCGCCGGCTGGCCGAGCCGGACGTAGCCGAGGCCGACGTCCACCAGCGTCTGCAGGTGGCGGTGGATGGCCTTGATCGGCTCGAAGAACTCCGCGGCCTCCTCGATGGGCATGTCGAGCACGTCCGAGACGGTCTTGCCCTTGTAGTGCACCTCGAGGGTTTCCCGGTTGTACCGCGCGCCCTTGCAGACCTCGCAGGGGACGTAGACGTCCGGGAGGAAGTTCATCTCGATCTTGATCGTGCCGTCGCCGGCGCACGCCTCGCAGCGGCCGCCCTTGACGTTGAACGAGAACCGGCCCTGCTGGTAGCCGCGGACCTTCGCCTCGGTGGTCGCGGCGAACAGCTTGCGGACGTGGTCCCAGACACCCGTGTAGGTGGCCGGGTTGGACCGCGGGGTCCGCCCGATCGGCGACTGGTCGACGCGCACCAGCTTGTCGACGTTGTTCAGGCCGTTCACGCGGGTGTGCCGGCCCGGCACCTGGCGGGCGCCGTTGAGCTTGTTCGCCAGCACCGTCGCGAGGATGTCGTTGACCAGCGTCGACTTGCCCGAGCCGGAGACACCGGTCACCGAGACCAGGCAGCCGAGCGGGAACGAGACGTCCAGCCCGCGCAGGTTGTGCTCGCGCGCGCCGACGACGGTCAGCTGCCGCTTCTTGTCGATCGGCCGCCGGATCGCCGGGATGTCGATCTTGCGCCGGCCGGACAGGTACTGCCCGGTCAGCGACTCCTTGCTCTTGAGCAGCTTCTTGTACGGTCCACTGTGGACGATGTGGCCGCCGTGCTCGCCCGCGCCCGGGCCGATGTCGACCACCCAGTCGCTCGAGCGGATGGTGTCCTCGTCGTGCTCCACGACGATCAGCGTGTTGCCCAGGTTCCGCAGCCGGGTCAGCGTCTCGATCAGACGGTGGTTGTCGCGCTGGTGCAGGCCGATCGACGGCTCGTCCAGCACGTACAGCACGCCGACGAGGCCGGAGCCGATCTGCGTCGCGAGCCGGATCCGCTGCGCTTCACCACCCGAAAGGGTGGCGGACGCGCGGTCGAGCGAGAGGTACGTCAGGCCGACGTCGAGCAGGAAGCGCAGCCGGGCCTGGATCTCCTTCAGGACCGCCCCGGCGATCATCGCCTCGCGCTGCCCCAGCTCCAGCTCCTCGAGGAACTGCGACGCCTCGGCGATGGACAGGGCGCAGACCTCGGCGATCGACATGTCACCGCGGGTCTTGTGCTGCAGCGTCACCGCGAGGATCTCCGGCTTGAGCCGGGTGCCCTGGCAGGCCGGGCACGGCACCTCGCGCATGTAGCCCTCGTACCGCTCGCGCATGTACTCGGACTCGGTCTGCTCCTGGCGCCGCTCGAGGAACGGGATGACGCCCTCGAAGGCCGCGTAGTACGAGCGCTGGCGGCCGTAGCGGTTCTTGTAGCGGACGTGGACCTGCTCGTCGACGCCGTGCAGCACCGCCTTCTGGGCGCGCGCGGGCAGCCGCCGCCACGGCGTGTCCATGCGGAAGCCGATGGTCTCCGAGAGCGACTCGAGCAGGCGGATGAAGTAGTCCGCGCTCTGGCCGCCCGACCACGGCGCGATCGCGCCCTCGGCCAGCGACAGCTCGTCGTCCGGCACCACCAGCTCCGGGTCGACCTCCTTGCGGATGCCGATGCCGGTGCACTCGGGGCAGGCGCCGTAGGGCGAGTTGAAGGAGAACGAACGCGGTTCGAGGTCCTCGATGGCCAGCGGGTGGCCGTTGGGGCAGGCCAGGTTCTCGGAGAAGCCGCGGATGCGGTGCGGGTCGTTCTCGGGCAGGTCGACGAACTCGAGCTCGATCAGCCCGTCGGCCAGGCGCAGCGCCGTCTCGACCGAGTCGGTGAGCCGCTGCCGCGAGGCCGCCTTCACGGTCAGGCGGTCGATGACCACGCCGATCTGGTGCTTTTCCTGCTTCTTCAGCTTCGGCGGGTCGGTGAGCGGGTACACCGTGCCGTCGACGACCACGCGCGCGTAGCCCTGCTGCTGCAGGTTCTCGAACAGGTCGACGTACTCGCCCTTGCGCCCGCGCACCACCGGGGCGAGCACCTGGAACCGGGTGCCCTCCTCCATGGCGAGCACCTGGTCGACGATCTGCTGCGGGGTCTGCTTGCTGATCGGCTCGCCGCACGTCGGGCAGTGCGCCTTGCCGGCGCGGGCGTAGAGCAGGCGCAGGTAGTCGTAGACCTCGGTGATCGTGCCCACAGTCGAGCGCGGGTTGCGCGAGGTCGACTTCTGGTCGATCGACACCGCGGGCGAGAGGCCCTCGATGAAGTCGACGTCCGGCTTGTCCATCTGCCCGAGGAACTGCCGGGCGTACGCCGAGAGCGACTCGACGTAGCGCCGCTGCCCCTCGGCGAAGATGGTGTCGAAGGCGAGGCTCGACTTCCCGGACCCGGACAGGCCCGTGAACACGATCAGGCTGTCGCGGGGCAGGTCGAGATCCACGCCGCGGAGGTTGTGCTCGCGGGCACCGCGAACAACGAGGCGATCAGCCACGCCAGGGTCCTCTCAAGTCATTCTCGGTTGCAGTCGCCGACCCGGTCTCAAGCTGCACGGGTGGCTGCGATCCATGCTACGAGCCACCACCGACAGAAACTGGTTCCGCGTCCTTGACCTGCGGTTCTTCGGGCTTCCGGCGGGTCGTGAGCCACCGGTGGGCCGGGCGTTCGACCTCCGCGGTGACCGCCCAGCCGGCCAGCACGGCGGCGCCGACGACCACGGGGAGCCGCAGCCAGCCGGGGAGGCCGAGGTCGAGCAGGACGCGGGCCAGGATGTAACCCAGTTCCTGGTGCACCAGATAAAGACCATACGAGATGCCAGCGAGCCAGGTGACGGCCGGGGCGATCCGCGCGAGTCCGGGGAACCGCCAGTCCGGGCCGCGGGCGGCCAGGCAGACCAGCAGGAGCAGCACGGCGAACCCGATCGTGGACGGCCAGCGCTGCGCGTCCTGCGGCAGCGCGACGTGGAACGGGAAGACCTGCAGGTCCTGCGCGGCCACCGCGGCGGCGACGAAGAGCGCGGCGTGCCACGTCTTCAGCCGGTGCTGCGCCCACAGCCAGATCGCGACGCCGATCGCGAAGACGTGCAGCCGGTGCAGGCCCAGGCCGTAGAAGAACGTCTCGACGACCGGGCTCGCCGTCCCGGGCGGGAAGACGAGGAAGCGCAGCGCGAGCGGGACCAGGATCAGCGCCCAGAGCAGGGCGACGGTCAGCCGGTGGGTGCGCCACGACCGCGGCCACAGCAGGGCGGCGCCGGTGAAGGCCAGCAGCTGCACCGGCAGCGTCCAGTAGGAGCCGTCGAGGTAGTAGAACGTCTCCGACCGGATGCCCCATTCCTGCACCATGCCGAGGTTGGCGACGAGGTCCAGCCCGGTCGGGATGTACCAGGGCGACGGGTCGGCGGGCGGCCCCTGCGGGACCCCGAAGAGGAACCCCGTGACGCCCGGCGGGTAGGGCAGGCCGCTGAAGGAGATGGCGGCCCACCGCGTCACGACGTAGGTCAGCAGGACGGCGACCAGGTAGGCCGGCACGAGGCGCGCGACGCGGTTCCAGAGCCACCGGCGCGGGTTGCCCTTGCGGAGGCTGGCGCAAACGAAGTAGGCGGAGATCACCAGCAGGATGGCGGCGCCGAACTGCGCTGTCACCCGGAAGGGGTACCCCGTGAGTTCCGGGTGGAGAAGTGCCCCCTGGTGGGTGACGTGCCCGAGGATGACGGCGAGGACCGCGACGACGCGAAGGAGGTCCCAGCTGATCCGGCGCGGCGTCGGGGAGGTGGGCACGGTCGTCCTGGGGTTCGGCTCGGCTGGGGGTCGCCGTGAGCCTACGTGCCGCCGCGGGCGCGTGCTTGTGCGGGTGGAACCGGTTGGAGCGAAACGACTACCGTGTGCCAGGTGAACATCGTGGAGACCTACACGGGGCACGTCGACCCGGGCGGCGACGCCACCCGGCGCACCCTGGACGCGCTGACCATCACCAAGCTGTCCGTCGGCCCGATGGACAACAACACGTACCTGCTGGTGTGCCGCGCGTCGAACGAGGGCCTGCTGATCGACGCGGCGAACGACCCGGAGCGCATCTCGGACCTGATCGGCCACGGCCCCGACCGGCCGGCGTTGCGCACGGTGGTGACGACCCACCAGCACCAGGACCACTGGCAGGCGCTGGGCGCGGTCGCCGGGGCCAACGGGGCGAACACGGCGGCCCATCCGCTGGACGCGTCGCCGTTGCCGGTGCCGCCGGACTTCCTGGTGGAGCACGGGGACACGCTTTCGGTGGGCCAGGTCACGCTTTCGGTGATCCACTTGCGCGGGCACACGCCGGGGTCGATCGCTCTGCTTTACCGCGATCCTTCGGGGCATCCGCATCTGTTCACGGGGGACTCGCTGTTCCCGGGCGGGGTGGGGCGGACCACTTCGCCTGAGGACTTTGCGTCGTTGTTGGACGATGTGTCGGCGCGGATTTTCGATGAGCTGCCGGATGAGACTTGGTTTTATCCGGGGCATGGGGACGATTCGACGCTGGGGGCGGAACGTCCGAAGCTGAAGGAGTGGCGCGACCGCGGCTGGTGAGCGCAGACGCTGGGCGTGCCGAGCGAGCTTGCGAGCACCGCTCACAACTACTCTCGGCAAGCCCCGCGTAACTCACAGGGTGGATGTCTGCCACCTGCCCAGCGGACAGCTTTTGGCGAACCCGTGCTTGATACTGAGAAGTTCGAGCTGAATCGCCGTCCACGGGGAGGAAGGCGGATGCACGGTGTTCGCCCGCTGGTGGCAGTCAAATGCAAGCTCGGCGAATTGGGCGCGGTGGAGAAGCTGCGCTCCCCTCAGGACGCGCAAGTACGCGTGATGGTCGAGCTGCTCGACTCCGTGAAACCGGACGGCGGCAAGGTGCTGCCCGCGCTCGTCCGGGCGGCGTTGAATGTCGCGGAAATCGGTCTGCCCCTGTGGCTCGACACGACTTGGCTCGCGCCCACCAGCCCGCTCGCGCAACAACCGGGCGGGGTTTTCGAATATCTCGACAACCTCATCGAAACCGCGGCACTGGAAGAGTACGGGCTGCTCGCGAGCAATTTCGCCGGTCCGGTTCCGGTCGTCCCTTTCCACGCATCGGACGACGAACTGCGCCGGGTACGGTCCCTGGTCGGCCACAAAGAACGCGACGTCGCCATCAGGATCAGCCGTCCGGCCCGCTCGGCGCGGGAACTCGGTGAGCGAGTTCAGGCGATCATGCGGTCGACCGGCACGCGGGCCGGCCAGGTCCACGCCGTGATCGACGCCGGCTTCGTCGAATACCTTCGCACCGCCCAGATCGCCGCGCTGGCCGAAGCCGCCGCGACCACTTCGGATCTGCTGGGCCCCGGGTCGACCACAATTCTGGCCGGATCGATCCCCGCCGTTCGAACCACCTATGCCACGACAGTGCGCGACCGTCCGGAAGTCACTCTCTGGAACGAAGTCCGCACCGGTGGCGTGGACGAAGTCAACTACGGCGATTACGGCGTGACACACCCGAAGCCGCCCGCCTCCGGGGGCGATGCGCGAAGCCCGTTCCCGTACCTCTGCTACACGGTGCCGCGAAAAACCGTGGTGCTGCGCCGCAAGAAGGAGCAAGGCGACGTGCCGGCCGAGTTGTTCGCCGATCTCGCCGAAGAACTGGTCGAGAGAGACGACTTCGCCGGGCCCGACTACTCCTGGGGCGACCACGAGTTGACGCGGTGCCGGCGCACCGGCGATCGCACTGCGGGATCGGTGCCCAGATGGGTGGCCATGGCCACCTCGCACCACCTTCAACACGTGTCGCGGAGGACCACAGCCGACCTCTGACGGCCGCTGACCGACTGAACCGTTCGAAGCAGCCGCATAACGATACGGGACTCCGGCGCAACTCCCGGACGAACCGGACGTCCCCGTAAACCCAGCGCTGGGACTTCCGTCGGTTCGCTCCAGGAGGTCCACCCATGTCCAGACCCGTCAGACGTGCGCTCGTCGCCGTTGCGCTCCTGCTAGCCGGGACGCTCGCCGCCGCTGTGCCCTCGGATGCCGCCGTTCAAAGCGTTCCCACCCTGACCGCCATCCGGACCGGGAACAACGCCACGTTCGACCGGATCGTGCTCGACCTCGGGCCCGGGAGTGCGCCCACTCCCGGGTACCAGCTGGTCGACGAGCTCACCGCCGATCCGAGCGGCGAAATCGTGTGGCTCACCGGGGAGTACTTCATCAACGTCAGCGTGCCGTACGCCGCCGCGCACGATGACAACGGGAATCCCACCTACACCGGGCCCGCCAAGTTCCGGACGCGGAACCTCTCCAACGTCATGGCCGTCGCCGTCATCGGGGACTGGGAGGCGCATCTGCTGGTCGGGCTCGGGGTGCGGTCGCGGACCGCGGTGAACGTCTTCACGCTCACCTCGCCCAACCGCGTCGTCATCGACGTCGCCCACTGACGGCGGGCGGGGGAGTCACCCGCGTTCGTGCGGGATCTTCTCCCCCGCCTCCACCGCGAACGGCAGGTGGTTGCCCGCCGGCGGGAGCGGGCACGTCGCGAAGTCCGTGAACGCGCACGGCAGGTTCACCGCCCGGTTGAAGTCCAGCGTCACCGATCCGTCCGGCGACGGCGCGGCCACCGGCAGCGAACGGTTCGCCGCGTACGTCGTGACGCCGCTCGTCCCGTCCGTGAACAGGATGCTCAAGCCGCCGTCCTTGCCGTTGAACGCCGTCAACGTGTGCTGCTGCCCGCCAAAGGAAAAGTGGACGACGCCCGGCGCCGTGTAGACGTGGCTCAGGCCCTCCACCACCGCACCCACCGTGGTCGGGCGCGGCGACTCGAACGGCTCGAAGCGGCCCGAAAGCACCCAGAACGGAGACGGCTCGTACGCCGGGACGCCGTGGAAAGCGCGCAGGACCTCGGCCTTCGGGTCGTGCACGCGGATCAGGTACCCCGAGCGGCGGGCGACCTCGATCTCGACGTCGCCGGCCAGCACCCGCGTGCCCGCGCCGCTGTTGACCAGCTCGAACCGGCGGGTCTCGGCGATCGGCGAACCCTCGTGTGTCAGGGACGCGCCGGCCGGGTCGACGTACGCCGCGTCCGCGTCCTGCCACCAGCGGCCGGGGATGCCGGGGTACTCGCGCGGGGCGTCGGTCAGCCAGTCGAGCGACACCAGCGCCAGCCA
Source organism: Amycolatopsis sp. NPDC114478 (assembly GCF_055633805.1). Lineage (NCBI taxonomy): Bacteria > Bacillati > Actinomycetota > Actinomycetes > Pseudonocardiales > Pseudonocardiaceae > Amycolatopsis > Amycolatopsis sp. NPDC114478. The sequence goes on from NZ_JBVKDO010000025.1 coordinate 56,792, forward strand.
GCCGTGCGGCGCCGCGAGGTCCTCCTCGCGCCGCGTCTTCCAGTCCTGCCACTCGCTCGTGAACGTGCTCATCGCGGGCCCCTTTTCCGTCGGCTACGACGGTGCCAACCCACCGCCGGTGGCGGTATTCCGCGTCCCAGTATCCGGACCGGTCCGCAGCCACGCGATTTCGCGCTCGCCGCCGGCGGGGACGACGACGCGCCGGAACCCCGGGCCGTCCACGAGCGCCTCGTGGAACCGGTCGGAGACGATCAGCAGCTGGTCCAGCTCGGGCGCCGCGGCCAGCGCCGCCTTGAGCACCTCGGCTTCGCACAGCCAGACCGCCAGCGCGACCGCGGCACCGCCGAAGTTCGGCGGCCGCAGCACGACGTCGCCGTGGTCGGCCGCGAGCCGCAGCCGCAGCCGGCCGAACTCGTTTAGGTGGCGGTTGCGGCGCCGCAGCGCGGCGGCCAGCTCGCCGGCGAACTCGCCCGCCACCCACGGCCGCGGCACGGTCGGCGGGATGACCAGCGTCGTGTTGTCCCCCTCCGGCCGGCGGTACCACGTCGGGGTGCGGTACGGCTCCGGGACGCGGTCGAACACCTCGTCCAGCACCCCGTCGAGGGTGGTGCCGAGGTGCACCGCGCGGGCGGTGCCGCCGCGGCTCGGGGAGACGATCCCGATCCGGACGACGGTCGCGGCCACCGGGACGGTGCGCATGACCCGCTCAGTCCTCCCGGGGGTCGAAGGACCACTGCAGGCCGTAGCTCAGTCCCTGGTGCAGGTCGTGGAACTCGAGCCCCACCTCGCCGACCCGGTTGACCGTCAGCGCGTCCCCGGAGTCGACGCCGTCGTCGATGACGCGGCCGGGCACGCCGTTGAGCCGCCACACGCGCGACGGCGGCGCCGCGCGGTCGAACCGCACCCGCACCGAGAACTCTTCGCACCGGCGCAGGGGCGTCATGACGTAGTACGGGCGCAGCGACGTGCGCCGCGGTGCGAACCGGATCCCGTACTCGTGGCGCTGGCCCAGCCGCAACGGGCTGGGCAGCCGCATGATGAACTGCGCGTGGCTGACCGAAACCTGGCGCGCTTCGACGACCTCGCCGCCGAACAGGACGTCGGCGGTGATGTCCGGGACCGGGTCGCTGCCCGGCTCGGCCGGGACGCTGAACGAGAGCACCAGCTCGTCGAGCTCGTCGACCTCCGCGACGATCCGGCGCTCCTCCTCCAGGTCCGGCGGGTCGCGGTCGAGCCGCAGCCGCGCCTTCATCGACTCGACGTACCAGCCGGCCAGCGGGTGCAGGTCGCGCCCGGCCGGGGGCGCGCCCAGCAGCTCGTCGAGCCGGCGGAACGCGAGGTCGATCCGGCGGCGCGCGGTGCGCGGGTCGCGGTCCAGGACGCTGGCCAGCCAGGAGATCCGCCGGTCGAGGAACTCCCCCGCGGCCTCTTCGTGCAGGCCGAGCGCCGCGAGCGCGGCCAGCCGCAGGTCGGCGGGCAGCCGGCCGCACAGCTCGGTGAGCCGCAGCACGAGCTTCTGGCGGGCGGCGGCGGGCTGGTCGGCGGCGGTGATCTCGCACGCTTCGCGCAGGCAGGGGCCGATCCGCTGGTGCAGGTCGGCCGCGTCGAGCCCGCGGCCGCGGCGCAGTTCGTTCAGCTCGCGCACGAACGGGAAGGAGTTCTCCGGCCGCATCCCACCCCCTCCCGTGCCCGGCGGAATCGAACGACCACATTACCAAGCGCGATTCCGCGCGGATATGACAAATCGTGGACACCGCATTCGCGGAATACCCGGCCGGCCGACCCCCCACGAGCCTGCCGGCCGGGCCGCCGCGGGTCAGTTGGCGCCGAAGATCAGCGCCCAGATCGAGTGGCTCTCCATCACACACACCTCCTCATCGCTGCACCCGGGCCGGGACGGAGATCGGAACGGAAGTCGTCTGACGCGTGCGGAACACGCCCCGATCTCGTTCGAATGGGAATTCCGGCTGCCGGCATCCGTTTTTTCCGACCGGTCGGCATCAGTTTCTTTTCCGGCCGGAACCCAGGATGCCGCTGGGAGGGGGTGCGCTCAGATGCCCGTTGTCACGGGTGTTGTGTGCCGTTTGGCTCAGAACGGGCGAAGGCCCGCAGGACGCGCGGCTCGCGGATCAGAATCCGGCGGCGGCCGGTCTCGACGATCCCCCGCTCCCGCAGCACGCGCAACGCTCGTGCGACGGTACGCCGTGCGGCGCCGATCTGCGAGGCGATGTCCTCCTGCGAGAACGCGGCCTCGATGAGCACGCCCTCCGGGACGCGCTTGCCGTGCTCTTCGGCCAGCCTGACCAGGACGACCGCGACGCGGCGGCTGACGTCGAAGGCGGCGGAGTCGACCCGGGCCGACTCGGCGTTGCGCAACCGGGCCGCGACGGTTTTGATCGTCGCGATGGCGATTTCCGGGCGGGCGTGCAGGACGTCGACGAACTCCGCGCCGGTCAGCTGGAAGACGGTGCAGGGTTCGATCGCGCGCACCGACGCCGACCGCGGCCGGCCGGTCACGGCGGCGAGGTCGCCGAGCACCTCGCCGGGACCGCGCAGGCCGAAGAGCACCTCGCGGCCGTCTTCGACGATCGTGGAGACGCGGACCCAGCCGGAGACCAGCACGTGGACGTGGTCGGAGGGGTCGCCCTCCATGAGGACGACGTCGTTCGCGCGGAACCGGCGGCGGGTGCCCCGGCCGAGGAGGTACTCGCGATCGGCATCGGCGAGGTAAGCGAGGAGCGCGCCCTCGCCCGTGTCGTCGTGCCCGTTCATGGTTCCCCTCCGGAGGTTCACCGTAACCCGGCGTGGCGGCTCCGGGCGAGGGTCGCGACCGGTAGGGTCGCCGCGTGGACGTGGAGATCTTCACCGACGGCGCGTGCAGCGGGAACCCGGGACCGGGCGGCTGGGGCGCGGTCCTCCGCTACGGGCGGCACGAGCGCGAGCTGTACGGCGGCGAGGCCACCCCGACGACGAACAACCGGATGGAGCTGACGGCGCCGATCCGCGCGCTGGAGAGCCTGACCCGGCCGTCGCAGGTGCGCGTGTTCACGGACAGCACGTACGTGCGCAACGGGATCACGCAGTGGCTGCCGCGCTGGAAGAAGAACGGCTGGCAGACGGCGGCGCGCGAGCCGGTGAAGAACGCGGACCTGTGGCAGCGCCTGGACGCGGCGGCCGGCGTGCACGAGGTCGAGTGGCTGTGGGTGAAGGGCCACGCGGGGCACCCGGAGAACGAGCGCGCCGACCGGCTCGCGGTGCGCGGGGCCCAGGAGGCGCGGGAGTCCGGGAAGCCGGTCAACGCCGGTTAGTCCTCAGTAGACGGTCGCGGCCGCCGTGGGATGATTCCGGGATGACTTCGTGCCCGTGCGGCCTCGCCGAGTCCTACGCCGCGTGCTGCGGCCGGTTCCACGACGGCGGCCTCGCGGCGCCGACGGCCGAGCTGCTGATGCGCTCGCGGTTCAGCGCGTTCGCCGTCGGGGACACGGCTTACCTGCTGCGCACCTGGCACCCGGACACCCGCCCGCGCCGGCTGGCGCTCGACCCCGGCCAGGAGTGGACGCGGCTGCAGATCCTCGGCCGCACCGGCGGCGGCCTGCTGCACACCGAGGGCACGGTCGAGTTCCGGGCGCACTACCGCCACCACGGCCGCGAGGGCTTCCTGGAGGAGAACAGCCGCTTCCGCCGCACCGACGGCCAGTGGGTCTACCTCGACGCGGAAGCCTGAAACCCGCCCCACGCCAGGCCTCCGCCGAGGAGCCCTACCGGCTGCCGCCCGCGCTCAAAGCCACCGTGCCGCACTCCTCCCCCTGCGGGCCGCGGCCGCCTGCTCTTCAACGGCCCGATCGCGGCATGCGCGGCGACCCGCTCCCGGTCATCAGCGCCGTGGTGTCCCGCTCAGCGAGGCACTTCCGCAGCGGATCCGGGAGGACGGCTCGCTGCCCTCCTGCTGGCCTTGCACGCCGCGGCGGCGTGGCGGACTACGCGGGTCTGACCGATTCGCCCCTGTTCCCGGCGTGACCGGACCGCTACGATCGTCCGCAATTGTTAGGAAAGTTCCCTAACGATGGTCCCGCTGTCCCCACGCCGCCGTGGTGCCTAGGAGGCGCGCTAGTGAGCTATCGGCAGAGAAGAACCCGGACCCTCGTGGCGGCGGCGGTGCTCGCCGTCGCCGTGAGCGGGGCGAGCGTCCCGGCGGCCACCGGGCAAGAGCAGGCGAGAGCGGCCGTCGCGGCCGCGGGCCCGGCCACCGCCGTCCCCGGCTTCCTGATCCAGACGTCGGCGCAGGTCACGGACGACTCGGCCGTGTCCAAGCCGGGGTACAACACGTCCGGCTGGTACCCGGTCGGCCCGCGCTCGACCGTCTACGCCGGCCTGCTGGCCAACGGCAAGTACGCCGACCCGTTCTACTCGACGAACATGAAGAACGTGCCGACCGCGGACTTCCAGGTCCCGTGGTGGTACCGCACCGACCTCACGGTCCCCGACACGACCCAGCGCACCTACCTCGACTTCAGCGGCGTGCTGTCCAAGGCCGACGTCTGGGTCAACGGGACGCGCGTCGCCGACAAGACGCAGGTCACCGGCGCCTACACCCGCCACGACCTCGACATCACCGCGCTGGTGAAGGCCGGCACGAACAGCGTCGCGTTCAAGATCTACCCCAACGACCCGAACAAGGACCTGTCGATGGGCTGGATCGACTGGGCGCAGACCCCGCCGGACCAGAACATGGGCATCGTGCGGGACGTCCTCGTCCGGCGCAGCGGCCCGGTGGCGCTGCGCGGCGGCCACGTCGTCACGAAGCTGACCGGGACCACCCACGCCGACCTGACGGTGAAGGCCGACGTCCGCAACGACTCCGCGGCCGCGGTGAGCACGACGGTCTCCGGCACGGTCGCCGACAAGGCCATCAGCCAGACCGTGAATCTGGCCGCCAAGGAGAAGAAGACCGTCACCTTCGGCGTGGTCGGGATCGACAACCCGCAGGTCTGGTGGCCGGCCGGGATGGGCGGGCAGCCGCTCTACGACCTCGACCTGACCGCCGCTGTCGGCGGGACGGCGTCGGACACCTCGCATTCGAGCTTCGGTGTCCGCCAGGTCACGGCGAACAAGAACTCCAGCGGCGGCCGAGCGTACACGATCAACGGGCGCCCGCTGCTGATCAAGGGCGGCGGCTACTCGCCGGACCTGTTCCTGCGCTGGAACGAGCAGTACGCGGCGGACAAGCTCGCCTACGTCAAGGACCTCGGGCTCAACACCGTACGCCTGGAGGGACACATCGAGCCGGACGAGTTCTTCGACCTCGCCGACCGGATGGGCGTGCTGACGCTGCCCGGCTGGGAGTGCTGCGACAAGTGGGAAGGCCAGGTCAACGGCAGCGAACCGGGTGACACGTGGACGGCCGCGGACTACCCGGTCGCGAAGGCGTCGATGACCGCGGAGGCCGAGCGGCTGCGCGACCACCCGAGCGTCATCTCCTTCCTCATCGGCAGCGACTTCGCCCCCGACGCGACGATCGAGAAGAACTACCTCGACGCGCTGTCCGCCGCGGACTGGCCCACCCCGGTGGTCCCGGCCGCGTCGGCGAAGTCGTCGCCGCAGCTCGGGTCGTCCGGCATGAAGATGAACGGCCCGTACGACTACGTCCCGCCGAACTACTGGTACGACAAGGCGCACAGCGACCTCGGCGGCGCGTGGGGCTTCAACTCCGAGACCAGCGCCGGGCCGGACATCCCGACCATGGACACGCTCAAGCGGATGATGTCGTCCAGTGAGCTGGACACGCTGTGGAAGAACCCGTCGGCCGCGCAGTACCACCGGTCTTCGTCGTCGACGTTCGCCAACCTCAAGCTGTTCGGCAACGCGCTGACCGGCCGGTACGGCAAGCCGGCGAGCCTCGACGACTTCGTCCGCAAGGCGCAGCTGGCGCAGTACGAGAACGTCCGCGCCGAGTTCGAGTCGCACTCGCGCAACTTCAGCGACAGCTCGAACCCGGCCACCGGGATCATCTACTGGATGCTCAACAGCGGCTGGACGTCGCTGCACTGGCAGCTGTTCGACACCTACCTCGACCAGAACGGCTCCTACTTCGGGGCCAAGAAGGCGAACGAGCCGCTGCACATCCAGTACTCGTACGACACGAAGTCCGTTGTGGTGGTCAACCACAACCACGACGCGGCGTCGGGCCTCACGGCGTCCGTGAAGCTCTACAACCTCGACGGGACGGAGAAGTTCACCCAGTCCAAGGCCGTGTCCGTGGGCGGTGACGGCGCCAAGACGACCGCGCTGACCATCGGTTCGGTGAGCGGGCTGTCGACGACGTACCTGGCGAAGCTGGTGCTCACCGACTCGTCGGGCAAAGAGGTCAGCCGGAACGTCTACTGGCTGTCCACCAAGGCCGACACGCTCGACTGGGCCAACAGCGACTGGTACTACACGCCGACGACGTCGTACGCCGACCTGTCCGGGCTGACCGGCCTGGCCCAGGTGTCGCTCGGGTCGACCGCGACGACGACCACCAACGGCGACGGCACCACGACGACCAAGGTGACGCTGACGAACCCGGCGTCCGGCAAGGTGCCGGCGTTCTTCGTCGACGCGCACGTGGTCGGCGCGGCGGGCGCACCGGTGCTGCCGGTGCAGTGGACCGACAACCAGGTCAGCCTCTGGCCGGGCGAGTCGACCACGTTGACGCGACGTACCGGACCGCGGACCTCAAGGGCGCCAAGCCGTCCGTGCGGGTCGCGGGCTGGAACACCGGGACGAAGACGATCCCGGCGGACGGCACGGTCGACCCCGGCCCGGGCAACCCGGCGGACTACCAGGCCGAGGACGCGACGATCACGAACGGTGTCGTGGAGTCCAACCACACCGGCTTCACCGGCACCGGGTTCGTCAACTACGACAACGCGACCGGCAGCGCGGTGGAGTTCACCGTGCCCGCGGCCGCGGCGGGCAGCGCGAACGTCGTCCTGCGGTTCGCCAACGGCACCACGGTGAACCGGCCGATGGACATCACGGTGAACGGTACGAAGGTGGCGTCCGGGGTGGCCTTCGGCGGCACCGGCAGCTGGGACACCTGGCAGACGGTCACGATCCCGGTGACCCTGACCGCCGGAACGAACAAGATCAAGGCGACCGCGACGACCGCCAACGGCGGCCCGAACGTCGACAAGATCACCGTCTAGGCCCGAGCCGGGGCGGTTTCGCGCCGCCCCGGCTCAGTCCCAGAGGAGGCGCTGCTCGCGGTCCGGGTCGGACACCGTCGTCGAGACGTCGTCGAAGAGGCGCGTGACGCGGTCCGCCGTCGTGTAGCGCGGCCAGCCCGGGTCACCGGTGGCCACGAACCGGACCCAGGCCTCGAACATCTCCGTCGCGACCGCCTGCATCCGCTCGGCCGGGAACGTGCGGCCGGCGAAGAGGAACCGCCAGTTGCGGTTGCGGATGTCGTCGAACATCAGCGGCAGGTCGAGGCCGTGCACCGCGCCCAGGCCGCGGCCGCGCGGGGCGATGCGCCAGTCCAAGCGGTACATCCACGCGTTCGGCTGCCGTTCGGCGAAGCGGATCGCCGGGATCCACCAGTCCCCCGCCGTCAGCGCGCGGTTGCGGATCTGGTCCTCTGGCCAGCCGAATAGGTCGTTATACGCCGCGACGGCCTTCTCGACCGCGGACGCGTCCAGCATCGTCGAGCCGACGCCCAGCAGCTTCGCGCCGCCCGACTGCAGCCAGCTGAACAGGTCCTCTTCGTCGGCCGTCGTCCCGATCAGCAGCGGGACCTCGCGCACGCCTTCCAGCGGTGGACGCGGGAGCAGCTCGTCGCCGACGACCACGCGGTAGGTCACTTTGGTCCCCGACACCGCCGAAACCCGTTGCTGCGCTTCGAGAATCCGCTTCACCGGCAGCGTCGCCAAGTCATCCGGCGACGCATCCAGTTCCGACAGGACCGCCGACGCGATCTCCGCGCCTTCGGCCGGGGTGTGCACGACCGAGCCGACGCCGGTGCCGCTCTGCACGATCGCCTGGTGGACCAGCCCGCGCGTGGCGGGCACGGCGAGCAGCGTCCCGACCGTGCGGCCGCCGTTGGACTGCCCGGCCAGAGTGACGCGCCCCGGGTCGCCTCCGAACGCACCGATGTTGTCCCGCACCCACTCGAGGGCGGCGACCTGGTCGCGCAGGGACAGGTTCGAGTCGGCGACGCCCGGCAGGTGCAGCATCCCGAGCACGCCGAGCCGGTAGGCGACGGTCACGACCACGACACCCCGCCGCGCGTACGCCGACGCGTCGAACTGGTGCGGCGCGCCCATCACGCCCCCGCCGCCGTGGATCCACACCAGCACGGGGTACGAACCGGGCGGCTCGGGCGCGTAGACGTTCAGGTAGAGGCAGTCTTCGTCGCCGGTGAAGCCGCGACCGGTCAGCTCGGGCTGCGGCGCGCGGGGCGCCCACTTCGCCGCGTCGCGTTCCCCGGTCCACGGCGGTACCGGCCGGGGCGCGCGGAACCGCAGCTCCCCCACTGGCGGCTCGGCGTAGGGGACGCCCAGGAACGTCCGGACCCCGTCGCGTTCGGACCCGCGCAGCGCACCGGCCGCGATCTCCACCGTCGTCACGCGGCCCAGCCTACGAACTTGCCCTGGAGCGCGCTCCAGCGTGTTGACTACGAGCCATGAGCGCAGCCGAAAACAAGCAACTGCTGAGAACCGCGTTCGACGCCTGGGGCACCGGCGACATCCGGCCCCTGGTCGCCGCGATGGCCGACGACGTCACCTGGACGGTCAGCGGCCACAACAGCTGGTCCGGCAGCTTCCGCGGCAAGGACTCGGTCCGCCGCGACCTGCTGGGCCCGCTCGGCGAGCAGTTCGACGGCACCTACACCAGCACCGCGAGCCGGTTCGTCGCCGAAGACGACGTCGTCGTGGTCGAGACGCGGGGCAGCGTCGCCACCAAGACCGGCGCGCGGTACGACAACGCTTACTGCTTCGTGTTCCGCGTCGAGGACGGCCGGATCCGCGAGATCACCGAGTACATGGACACCCAGCTGGTCGCCGAGGTGCTCACCGAGCTGGCCCGGTGACGCACGCCGCGACCACGGGGTGATGATTACCCCGTGCACATCGCGGCAGAGATAGTGGCGCTGGTCGTGACCGTCCTCGTCGTCAGCGCGGTCGCGCGGCGGCTGGACTGGTCCGCCCCGCTGTGCCTGATCGTCGTCGGCGTCGTCGCCTCCTACATCCCCGGCGTGCCCGAGTACCACCTCGACCCCGAGGTCGTGCTGCTCGGCCTGCTGCCCCCGCTGCTGTACTCGGCGGCCATCCAGACGTCGCTGATCGACTTCCGGAAGAACCGGAGCGCGATCGGGCTGATGTCGGTCGGGCTCGTCGTGTTCACCGCGCTCGGCGTCGGCCTGGTCGCCTGGGCCGTGATCCCCGGCCTTCCGCTGGCCGGCGGCATCGCGCTCGGCGCCGTCGTGGCGCCGCCGGACGCGGTCGCCGCCAGCGTCGTCGCCCGGCGGGTCGGCATGCCGCGCAAGCTGATCCGGCTGCTCGAAGGCGAGAGCCTGTTCAACGACGCCGCCGCGCTGGTCGCCCTCCGCACGGCCATCGCGGCGCTGGCCGGGTCGGTCAGCCTGTGGCAGGTCGGCGCCGACTTCTTCCGCGCGGCCATCGGCGGCGCCGTGGTCGGGCTCGTCGTCGGGTTCGCGGCCGCCTTCGTCCGCGCCCGGTTGAACGAGCCGGTGCTCGACACCGCGCTGTCGTTCGCCGTCCCCTTCATCGCCTACATCCCGGCCGAGGCGATCCACGGCTCGGGCGTGCTCGCGGTCGTCATCGCCGGGCTCATCCTCGGCCACAAGGCCCCGCAGATCCTGTCCGGCTCGACCCGGCTGGCGTCCCGGCTGAACTGGCAGACCATCGCGTTCCTGCTGGAGAACATGGTCTTCCTGCTCATCGGCCTGCAGCTGCGGCGGATCCTGTCGGAGGTCGGCGAGACCGGGCTGTCGCTGGCGATGCTGACCTGGATCTGCGTCGCCGTGCTCGGCGCGACCATCCTCACCCGTGTGCTGTGGATGGCCGGCATCGGCACCGTGAAACGGCTGGAGCGGCGCCTGCTGCCGGCGAAACCGCGGGCCAAGATCTGGCCGTGGCGCTACTCGGCCGTGATCGCCTGGGCGGGCATGCGCGGTGTGGTCACGCTCGCGGCGGCGTTCGTGCTGCCCGCGGACACCCCGCAGCGGGCCGTGCTGGTGCTGGCCGCGTTCGTCGTCGTGGCCGGCACCCTGGCCGTGCAGGGCATGACGCTGCCGCCGCTGATCCGGAAGCTGCGCCTGCCGCGGCCGGACCCGGCGGAGGACGCCCTGCAGGAGGCGGCCGTCCTGCACGACATGACCAGCGCGGCGCTGGCCAAGCTCGAGGAGATCCGGACGGACGACGACCCGCCGGAGATCATCCAGCGCCTGCGCGACCGGCTGCAGCACCGCGCCGACTCGGCGTGGGAGCAGCTCGGCCGGCAGAGCGCGCTGGCCGAGACGCCGAGCGACGCCTACCGCCGCCTGCGGCTCGAGCTGCTCGACGTCGAGCGCCGCCAGTTCCTCAAGGCCCGCGACAGCGGCAGCGCCGACGACGAAGTCCTGCGCAAAGTCCTGGAGCGGCTCGACATCGAAGAGTCCATGCTGGACCGCGACGAGGAAGAACCCGAGGTCGAAGGGCGCGAGCTGCGCACCCCGGCCGCGACGGCGGGGTCGTGCAAGCACCTGGCCCACGAGTGGGTCGAAAAGGAGCCGAGCTCGCCCGACGCGTGCACCGCGTGCATCGAAGAGGGCACGACCTGGGTGCACCTGCGCATGTGCCTGAAGTGCGGCAACGTCGCCTGCTGCGACTCTTCGCCGCGGCGCCACGCGACCCGGCACTTCCACGAATCCCGCCACCCGGTGATGCGCAGCTTCGAGCCGGGCGAGACGTGGCGGTGGTGTTTCGTGGACAAGCAGCTCGGCTAGTGTCGGGGCCATGAGCACGCCCGAGCAGGAGATCGAATACCGCCAGCACCGCTTCAGCCCGCCGCCGGGCGCGACGGAGATCTTCCTGGTGCGGCACGGCGAGTCGGCTCCCGCGCGTGGCGAAAACCCGTTCACCCTGGTCGAGGGCCAGGCCGACCCGGAGCTCGCGCCGGACGGCCGCGACCACGCCCGGCGTGTCGGCGACCGGCTGGCCGGCGAGCGGATCGACGCGATCTACGTGACGACGCTGCGGCGCACGGCCGAGACCGCCGCGCCGCTGGCGGAGAAGCTCGGGCTGACCCCGGTCGTCGAGCGCGACCTGCGCGAGATCCACCTGGGCGACTGGGAGAACGGGCTCTTCCGCAAGTACACGGCCGAAGGCCATCCCGTCGTCGAGCGGCTGTGGGCCGAACAGCGCTGGGACGTCATCCCGGGCGCGGAGTCCGACGAGGCGTTCGGTGCCCGGCTGCGCGGCGCGTTGACGCGGATCGCCGCGGCCCACCCGGACCAGCGCGTCGCCGTGTTCACCCACGGCGGGGTGATCGGCGAGGTGTTCGCGCAGGCCAGCCGCTCGGTCGAGCGGTTCGCGTTCCTCGGCGCGGACAACGGCTCGATCTCGCACCTGGTGGTCCACGGCGACACCTGGATCATCCGGCGCTTCAACGACACCGCCCACCTGGCTACGCCGCTCGGCTGAGCTTCCCGGCCGCGACGAACTGCACGGTCACCAGGATCGAGACGGCTTCCGCGGCCAGCAGCCCGATCAGCACGAGCACCTGCGTCAGCCCCGCTTGGAGCGGTCCGGCGCCGCCGAGCAGCACGCCGACGTACGCGCCCGGGAGCGTCACCAGGCCGACCGTGCGGGTCTGGTCCAGCGCCGGGATCAGCGCGTGGCCGGCCGACGGGCGGCAGATCTCCAGCGCGGCGGGCCGGGGCAGGAAGCCGAGGGCAAGCGCGGCTTCGTACTCGCCGTAGCGGGCCTTGAGCTCGTCGAGCGCGCGGCGGGCGGCCTGCGACGTCGCGGTCATCGCGCCGCCGATGACGATGCCGGCGATCGGCACGACGGCGATCGGCTTCGGCGGCACCACCCCGGCGCCGAGGACCAGCGCGAGCACCGGCACGACGCCGGCCGCGATCGCCAGCGCCGTCCACGGCAGGTTCGCCCAGCGGCCGGCGCGGCGCGCCGACGTCACCGCGGCGATGCCGAACATCAGCAGCACGAACAGGCCGGTCAGCGGCACCGAGCGCAGCACGGCGGTGATCACGAACGACACGAGGGCCAGCTGCGCGACCGCCCGGACGGCGGCGATCAGCACGTCGCGGCCCCGCCCGAGGCCCCCGGCCTGGACGACCGCGGTGGCGGCGAGGGCGAGCAGGACCAGCACCACCACGAGGGCGGGCCCGAATTTGATGGCGGCGTCGTTCACGCCGCTCATAGTGCCGTCAGACGGCGCAGGTGAACTGGCGGCCCGGCTCAGTGACGGTCTTCTCGGCGACGACGACCCCGTCGACGACGATCCGGCAGCGCAGCTCGCCGGGTCCGGTGTTGCGCGCGGCGACGCTGTAGAACTCGGTGCGGCCGACCGGGCCGACGCGGGTGAACCCGGCCGACCACGGCGTCGCCACCTCGGCGTGCTGGGTCAGCACCGAGCCGGCGCCGGAGTAGGTGACGTCCTGGGCGCCGTGCGCGCCGAGCAGTTCGTAGACGACGGAGTGGCTCACGGTGGCGACGGCGGCCGGCACGACCGGCGCGGCGACCGGCTCCACCTTGGCCGGCCCGCGAGCCGACCGCGGCACGACGAACGACGTCACCGCGAAGGCCGCGGCGAGCACACCCAGGACGACCACGACGCTGCCGGCCGACCGGACGCGGCCCTGGTCGCGGTTCGCGGTGTGAGCACCCATGAAGAGGTCTTCTCTCGTCGGGCGCACCCTCGTCGGGTGCGTCGACCTCTATCTCGCCGTGACCTCACCGCGCGTTAGCCGTTACCCACCGGGATTCACCCGAACGGGTGCCGCCCGGTTTTTGTCGGTGCCCGGGTGCATGATCGGGGTGTGTACGAGGAGGCGGCACCACCCCGGCGGCTGGCGGGCATTGCGCGCTGCGTGTGGCGATCGGCTTCGACGGGCCCGAAGCGGATCGTCCCCGACGGCTGCCTGGACCTGGTCGCCGGCGACGGCGGGGTGTTCATCGCGGGCCCGGACACGGCGGCGTGGTCGTCGGTGACCCGGCCGGGCGCGGTGCTGCGGGGTGTCCGGTTCAAGCCGGGGCACGCGCCGGCGGTGCTCGGCGTGGCGGCCGACGAGCTGCGGGACCGGCGGGTGTCGTTGGGTGAGCTGTGGGGGCGGGCCGGGGAGGTGCTTTCGGAGCGGTTGCTGGCGGGTGAGCTGTCGCCGGCGGAGGCGGTGGAGTCGCGGCTCGCGGAGGCCTGCTCGGCCGACTGGGCGGTGGCGGAGCTGATCGAGCGGCTGGACACGGGGGCCGCGCGGGTCGCGGAAGCGGCGGCGCTGATGGCTCGATGCGTGGCCGACCGGGCCCGGACCGCCGCGAGACCCGCCGAGGCGGCGGCGCTTCTGGCCCGACACGAGGTCGACCCGGCCCGGACCGCGACGAAACGAGGCCACGCCGAGGCGGCCGTCCATCTGGCCCGACACGAGGTCGACCCGGCCCGGATCGCCGCGAAACCCGGCCGCGGCCTCGCCGAGGCGGCTGCCCTTCTGGCCCGAGGCGAAGCACCCGATGTCGCGGCCTCGCGGGTCGAAGAACCCTCCGCCGTCAGCGAGCGCCGGCTGCGGCGGCGGTTCGTCCAGGCCGTCGGGTACGGGCCGGCCACCTACCTGCGCGTCGCCCGGTTCCAGCGTGCCGTCGCGCTTGCTCCGCGCGTTGCCGGGCTGGCCGCGCTCGCCGCCGCCGCGGGGTACTCCGACCAGGCGCACCTCAGCCGGGACTGCCGGGCCCTCACCGGGCTGACCCCGCGCGGCTACTTCCGGCCACCCTCCACTGTGGACGTGGCGGAGCGTGACCGGCTCCGTTCGGCGTAACCCCCGCGGTCAACCGGAAGTGGGGCGGCACCCGGGAAGGTAAGCGGACGGTAAACGCCCACCAGGAGCGCTATCCTCCCCCTCGACCGGTGATCAGGGAGGGCGTGTGGCCACCATCAGCGACGTCGCGGCGAGGGCCGGCGTCTCCACGGCGACCGTGTCGCGCGCGCTCAACGGCAAGTCCACTGTGGACCCGACGCTGGCCGCGCGCGTGCAGGAGGCGGCCGCCGAGCTCGGCTACCACCCGAACGGGCTGGCCCGGAACCTGCGCCGGCAGGAGACCGCGGTCCTCGCGCTGATCATCTCCGACGTCGAAAACCCGTTCTTCACGGCCATCGCGCGCGGCGTCGAGGACCTCGCGCAGCGGTCGGGCTACTCGGTGGTGCTCTGCAACTCCGACGAGAACGAGGACAAGGAGCGCCGCTACATCGAGGTCGCGCTGCAGGAGCGGGTCGCCGGGGTGGTGCTGTCGCCGACCGGCCGCTCGACGAACGTCGAGGGGCTGCGCCGCCAGGGCACGCCGCTGGTGGCGGTCGACCGCCCGCTGCCGGCCGCCTCGGGCGACCAGGTCCTGGTCGACACGCGCCACGCGGCCGCCGAAGCGACGCGGCACCTGCTGGCGGGCGGCTACCGCCGCGTCGGCTGCCTGACCGGGCCGGCGGGCGTCCGCACGGCCGACGACCGTCTGGCCGGGTACGCCGACGTCGTCGGCGAAGCGAACGTCGTGTCCCGGCGGGCGGAGTACCGCGCCGAGGGCGCCCGGCTGGCGGCGCTGGAGCTGCTGGACGAGCCGCAGCCGCCGGACGCGCTGCTGGTCGCGAACAGCACGATGGCGATCGGCGTGCTGGAGGCGCTGTCGTCGCGTGGGCTGCGCTCGGGACGCGACATCGGCATCGTCTCGTTCGACGACGCCCCGTGGACGACGCTCATCGAGCCGCCCCTGACGGTGGTCGCCCAGCCGGCGTACGAGGTCGGCCGCGTGGCGGCGCAGTTGCTGCTGGCCCGGATCTCCGACAGCAGCCGCGAAGCCACGACCACGACCCTCGAGGCGACGCTGATCGAGCGGAAGAGCTCGCGCCGCTGACGAGCGGATCGGCTCACGTGCGCGGGAGCGGAGCGACGTGCCCGGGGGGCCGGCTCGTGCCGGGCCCCCCAGGCACGCCCCACCCCCTGTGTCCCCCATGACCGGCGCGAACCCGCCGGATCCTGTGAGCACGGAGCGGAAATCGTTTACTCATCCGGAACGTAAGGCTCCGCAAGCACCCTGTCAAGCCTGGACAACGTCGTCCGATGCCGTCACACTGACCGGAAGTTGCCTACTCAACGTGTTGACTGATGTGCGGTAAGTGTCGATCTCTGGTGAATTCACCCACAGATAGGGCAAGAAACCGCACGAACCCGCACACCCGCGCTGTTTCGGGTTAGTCTGAACCCCATGTCTGTAGCGCTGGAGAACATCCTCGCCAAGGCGGGCCTGAAGGTCGACGCGAACGAGTTCCTCACGCTCGTCGAAGACGCGGCGCGCAGACTGTCACCACCGAACCCCGATCCCTCGCACTACTTCTCCGCCGACCAGCGCGCCGCGCTCACCGACGTCGGCTTGGACCTTTCGCCGCGCCGGGAGGGCGAACCGGACTTCCGGGCGCGCACCGTGGCCGCGCACGCCGTCCTCGCGGAAGGCGCGCTCAGTGTCAACGAAGCGGCCCGAACCCTCGGCGTCGACGACAGCCGCATCCGGCACCGCCTCAAGGAAGGCAGGCTGACCGGCTGGAAAGACGGCGGCTGGCGGCTCCCGGCGTGGCAGTTCGCCGGCTCGGGCGTGCTCCCCGGACTCGAAGTCGTGCTGAAGGCCCTTCCCGAAGACCAGCCCGCGCTCGTCGTCGCCGCGTTCATGAGCACGCCGCAGCCGGACCTCGTCATCAACGAGCACCCCGCGACGCCGCGGCAGTGGCTCCTGTCCGGGGGTGACCCGGACCACATCGCCCGCCTCATCGCCACGCTCGGCTCGCCGTTCTAGGCTGGAGCGTCCCCGAGCAAGATCACCGACAAGGACGGACCACCCCCGACCCATGGCCCGGCTACCGCTGCCGCCCGCCCGATCCGTCCTGGTCCGGCAGCTGAACCGCGCCAACGACGTGGTGACGGTCCAGCCCGCGACCAGGCTGGTGCGGATCTTCACCGCGCACGGCAACCACCCCCAGCAGTGGAATTCGTTCCGCTACACCGGTCCGCTCCCGCACGGCCGGTTCGACCAGCAGTCGCCCGGACGCGGCGGCGCACCGGTCACCGACCCCGCGAACGGGGTCCTCTACTTCGGCCTCACGGTCCGCACCTCGGTCGCCGAGGTCTTCCAGACCAGCTCGACGGTCGACCGCCGCACGCGCGGGCCCCGCCTGGTCGTCGTCCGCCCGACGCGCACGCTGCGCCTGCTCGACCTGACCAGCCTGTGGCCGACGCGGGTGGGCGCGTCCCAGGAGATCTCGAGCGGCCCGAAGAAGCTGACGCAGGCGTGGGCGCGCGCGATCCGCGGCGCGTTCAGCGACCTGGACGGCCTCTGGTACCGGTCCTCGATGGATTCGGGCGACCCGGCGATCTGCCTGTGGGACCCCCCGGCGGGCGCGGCCCTGCCGATCGCGCCGGACGTGCTGCTGCCGCTGGACCACCCGGGTCTGGACGTCCCGCTCGGCCGGGTCTGCGAAGAGCTGAACTACACGCTGCTGAACTGAGCGTCCAGCAGCGGGATGATCGCCCGCAGGTCACCACCGTCGACGAGGTGCGTCGCGACGGCACGGGCGTCAGGCCTCGCGTTGAAGCCGATGCTCATCCCGACGGCGGCGAAGAGCGGCAGGTCCGACCGGCTGTCCCCCACCGCGACGCACCGCTCCGGCGCGAAGCCCTGGGCCAGCGCGAAGTCCCGCTTGCCGTACTCGTCCAGGTGCTCGGCGACGTCGCCGGTGTAGCGGCCGTCGGCCACCGCGGGGACCGGGCCGCAGTACGCGGCGAACCCGAACCGCCCGGCGAGCATCCGTCCCACCGGCGTCCACGCGAGCGTCGTCAGGATCGGGCGCAGGCCGCGTTCCCGGCACCACGCCACCGTCTCCGCGATCCCGTCGACCAGCGGCAGCGTTTCCAGCCGGGCCGCGATCTCGGCTTCGGTGTGCCCGGCCCAGCCGCGGGCGTCGATCACCGACGCTTCCTGGTTCGTCATCCGGCCGGCGCCGTACGCGGCCTCGGCCGCGACGAGCTCGGCTTCGTGGCCCAGCACCGCGGCCACCCAGGCGCACGAGCTCGTGCCGGGGACCAGCGTCCCGTCGACGTCGAAGCAGACCAGCCCGTCAGCCAAGCGTGCCCCGCGGGCACACGAACCCGACGATCTCCGACGCGATCAACCCCGCCTGCTCCGCCGGATCGGCGTCCAGGATCGCCCGCGTCTCCGCCTCCGACGTCCGGAAGAACGCCACCCCCGTCACCGGCAGCGCCGACGACAGCTCCGGCACCGCCCCGGCGAACAGCAGCGTTCCCGCCTCCTGCTGCTGCCGCGCGGACGACAGGTGCCGGGCCCGCAGCTCCCGCGCCATCTCCTCGGAGATCTCGCCGGCGCGGGGACCCGCCCGGAACAGCACCATCCGCCAGGTCTCGAGCTCGAAGTCCACCTCGGGCACGGTCACAGGTGCCGGCCCCACCACTCGAGGATCGCTTCGAAGCGCTTGACGCGGTGCCGCGGACGCCCGGACCGGGACAGCTCATGGCCTTCGCCGGGGAACAGCAGCATCTCCGCCGGCGCGCCCGCCCGCCGCAGCGCGACGAACATCCGCTGCGCCTGCTCCAGCGGGCAGCGCCAGTCCTGCTCCGAATGCACCACCGCGAACGGGATCTTGATCTGCGCCGCATACGAAAGCGGCGACTTCTCGCGCTGCACCTCCGGCGAAGTACCGATGTACGCGTCGACGAAGAAGTAGCCGATGTCGGAGCTGCCCACCATCGAGTCCCACGCGTTGACCGCGCGCTCGCTCCACGCCGCCTTGAAGCGCTCGCCGTGGTGGGCCGCCAGCCAGCTCGTCATGAACCCGCCGTACGAGCCGCCCATGATGCCGACGCGGGAGGCGTCCAGATCCGGCCGCTCGAGGGCCTTGTCCAGCAGCGCCAGGACGTCGTCGACGTCGACCGTGCCGAAGGCCTCCGTGATCGCGTGGCCGTGGGTCTGGCCGTAGCCCGCCGACCCGCGCGGGTTGCCCAGCACCACCGCGTACCCCGCGGCCGCGTACACCTGCGCCTCGTCGAACACCGCCCAGTCCTGCTGGGTGAACGGGCCGCCGTGCACCACGCGCAGCACCGGGTGCGGGCCGTCGCCCTCGGGCAGCACCAGCCAGCCGTGCACCGGGTAGCCGTCCGGCGCCGTGGTCTCCAGCTCGACCATCGGCCGGATTCCCTTGTCCCGCAACGGCTTCGAGTAGTCGGTGAGCACCCGCGGCTCGCCGTCGCCGAGCAGCACGACCTCGCCCGAGGTCGACGGCGTGGCGATCACCGCCGCCAGCACCGGGCCGTCGAGCGCGAACGACCGCACGGCCGTGCGGTCCGCGTAGACCACCGGCAGGTCGGCCAGCGGGGCGTCCGCGGCGGCGAAGGGCACCGCGCGCAGCTCCACCGCGCCGCGGTTGCGGACGGCCACCAGCACGTCGCCCTCGCGAGGCGCCGGCGCCCCCACCGACGCCTCGCAGTCCACCGTCTCGATGTCGGTGAGCCGGCGCGCCTTCACCGGGCCGGCGCCGAACTCGGGCGTCGCCGCGTACAGCCCGGTCATCGCGGCTTCGCGGTGCTCGTCGAAGGACTGCCCGAAGTAGAACAGCGTGCCGTCGGCGCCGAACGCCGGCCGCTCGGAGAAACCCGCGCCCCGCACGAGGACCTCGGGTTCGCCGCCCGACGCGGAGATCGCGCAGACGTCGCGGTGGTCGCTCTCGGCCGCGCCCCAGTCCGGCGGCGCGGTGAAGACCACGCGGGTGCCGTCCGGCGTCCAGACCGGGCCGGTCACGTCGAAGCCGTCGCCGGTCAGCGGCTCCGGGTCCGGCGCGTCCTCGTCCAGCGCGTCGACGACGAACAGCCGCTGCACGCGGTCGCGCAGGAAGCCGATGTCGTCGATGCGGTAGTCCATGCGTGTGATCCGGCGCGGGGCCTCGGCGGCCGGCTCCGGCGTCTCGCCGTCGGCGTCTTCGGTTCCGTACCGGCCGGGTTCGGGCACGCGCGCGGTGAAGGCGATCCGCCGCGAGTCCGGCGCCCACACCGGCTCGCCGGCGCCGAGGTGCAGCGACGTCACCCGGCGCGCGTCACCGCCGTCGGCCGGCATGACGTGCAGCTGCGGGCTGCCGTCGGCCCCCTTGCCTTCTCCCGCGCGGAGGAACGCCACCCAGCGCCCGTCCGGGGAGATCGCGGGCGCCGAGTCGCGCGGACCGTGCGTCCACGCGGTTTCCCCGCCGTCGAGCGAGACGCGCCGCAGCGCGCTGTGCGCGGCGTTCGTCTCGAGATCGGGCTTCTTCAGCGCGGTGAGCAGCAGGTTCCCGCGCAGCGCGGGACGGCCGGGGGCGACGAGGGCTTCGATGTCGGCTGGACGCACGTCCCCGACCGTACCGGAATTCCTTAGCGCTGCGAACGACCTAACGTCGGGACTTACGCGGTGACCTGCTTGCGTTCGTCGCGCCGGGCCTTCGCCAGGCTCGCCAGGGTGGTCACGGTCAGCACGACGACGATCACCCCGAGGGAGACCCAGTTGTTGATGTCCAGCCAGTCCGGCACGACGTGGTACTCGTGCAGGGCGTGCAGGAACAGCTTCGCGCCGATGAAGGCCAGGATCACCGCGAGGCCGTAGGTGAGGTAGACCAGCTTCGTCACGAGGCCGCCGAGCAGGAAGTACAGCTGCCGCAGGCCCATCAGCGCGAACGCGTTGGCAGTGAAGACGAGGAACGCCTCCTGCGTGATGCCGAAGATCGCCGGGATCGAGTCGACCGCGAAGAGCAGGTCCGCCGAGCCGATGGCCACGATCACGAGCAGCATCGGCGTGATCATCCGCTTGCCGTCGATCTTCACCGTGTAGCGGTGGCCGTGGTAGTCGCCGGTCACCGGCGCGATCTTGCGGACCTGCCGGGTGAGGGCGTTCTCGTGGTACTCCTCGTCCTCGCCCTTGCCGCGCAGCATGCTGATCGCCGTCCAGACGAGCACCGCGCCGAAGAGGAAGAACACCCAGACGAACTGCTCGATGAGCGCGGCGCCGATCGCGATGAAGACGCTGCGCATGGCCAGCGCGAGCAGGATGCCGACCAGCAGCACGCGGTGCTGGTGGATGGCGGGCACCTTGAACGACGCCATGATGATCATGAAGATGAACAGGTTGTCGACGCTCAGCGAGTACTCGGTGATGTAGCCGGTGAAGAACTCGACGCCCGGCTCGTGCCCGGCGAAGAACCACACGCCGGCGCCGAAGAGGATCGCGCAGGAGATGTAGAAGATCACCCAGCGAGCGGCTTCCCCCGTGGTCACTTCGTGCGGCTTGCGATCGACGATGACCAGGTCCAGCGCGATCAGCGCGAGCAGGCCACCGATCGTGGCGATCCACAGCCACAGGGGGACAGTCATGGAACCAGAACCTCCGGATAGTGCGCATGAGCAACTAACCGGAGGTCTCTCCCGCCGGTGAAAACACCGGCCGACGGTGCCGGGGGCGCAGGGCCACCGTGCTGACGACACCGCCGCGAAGGAATACTCCCCTCACAGCGCGTCCAGTTTGCCGGTTCTCCCCTCCTGAGCGCCAGCCGGAATCGCGCACGTCACCGGGTTGGTCCTGTAATTCCGGTCACTTCGGTCCACCAGGTGGTCCCGAGGGTGTGATCGACGTGAGCCGGTGAGGACACTCTCAGGAAACTTCACATACGGTCACCCCGTGCCCCGACTCACGCTCCCGCGCACCCGCGGAGCCCGCCTCACCGCGCTCGCCGCCGTCGTCGTGGTCCTGGCCGCCGGCGCGGTCTTCTGGATCACGCGGCCCGCCGCGCCCGCGCCGGTGCCCACGCAGGACGCCATGATCGACATGCCCGCGGCCCCCGGCTCGGCGGAGCAGGTCAAGATCGACACGACCACCTACCTGCCCGCCACCGTGCCCGCGCCCGCGGTGCTGCTCGCGCACGGGTTCGGCGGGGACAAGAACAGCGTCGCCGACGACGCACGCGAGCTGGCGCGGAAGGGCTTCGTCGTCATGACGTGGTCCGCGCGCGGGTTCGGCAAGAGCACCGGCAAGATCGGGCTCAACGACCCGGACGGCGAGGTCGCCGACGCGAGCCGCCTGATCGACCGGCTCGTCGCGCAGCACCAGGTGACCACCGACGCGAGCGGCGACCCGAAGGTGGCCGTCACCGGCGCGTCCTACGGCGGCGCGCTCTCGCTGCTGCTGGCCGGCACGGACAAGCGCGTCGACGCGATCGCCCCGGTGATCACCTACAACGACCTCGCGCAGGGCCTGGTCCCGAACGCGGCCACGCCCGCGCTGACGGCGCCGGGCACCCCGGCCGCCGGCGCGTTCGCCACCGACGGAGTGTTCAAGAAGAGCTGGGCCGGCATCTTCTTCTCGGCGGGCTCGGGTGCGGCGGCGAGCGGTTCGCCGTCGGCCGAAGCCCCCGAGGCCGGCCAGGCGACCGACGCCGGGTCGACCGGCGCCGCCGGTGGCGCCGCCGGCGCTGCTGTCCCCGCCGCGCCCCCGGGTGCGGGCGGCGGGCGGCAGAGCGGGCCAGCCGACCCGTGCGGCCGGTTCACCGCCGCCGTCTGCCGCGCCTACACCGAGCTCGGCACCACCGGGCAGGCGAGCCAGGCGAGCGTCGACCTGCTGCGCCGCGTCTCCCCCGCGTCGGTGACGAGCAAGATCACCGTGCCGACGCTGCTGGTCCAGGGTGAAAGCGACACTCTCTTCGGGCTCGACCAGTCCGACGCCACCGCGCGGCAGATCACCGCGGCGGGCGGCAAGGTCAGGACGATCTGGTACACCGGCGGCCACGACGGCGGCAAGCCCGGGCCGCAGCTGCGCGCCAAGATCGGCGACTTCCTGTGGAACGCGGTCAGCGGCGGCAACCCCGGCACCGGGTTCAGCTACGACGTCCAGGGCACGCTGCGCGCCAACGGGACGCCGTCGGTCCGCACGGTCACCGCGGACACCTACCCCGGCCTGACCGGCCCGGCCACCGAGCGGCGGATGCTGGCGATGACCGGTCCCGCGCAGCCGATCGTCCGCCCCGCCGGGGCGAACCCGTCGGCGGTGAGCGGCATCCCCGGGCTCAACGGCGTCGCGAGCAGCTCGTCGCGGCTGGGCGCGCTGTTCAGCAACGACCCGCCGGGCCAGGCCGCGCAGTTCACGACCGCGCCGGTGGACGGGCAGATCATCGTCAGCGGCTCGTCGACCGTGCGGCTGCAGGTCGCCGCGGACCCGGCGCACCCGCAGCCGGACGCGGTGCTGTTCGCCAAGCTCTACGACGTCGGCCAGGACGGCTCGCGCGTGCTGCCGGCGAACGCGATCGCGCCCTTCCGGGTGAGCGGGCTGCCCGCCGACGGGACGCCGGTCGAGGTCACCGTGACGCTGCCCGGCATCGTCCGCCCGATCGAGGGCGGCCACTCGCTGCGGCTGGTCGTCGGCACGACCGACCAGGCGTTCGCCAGCCCGGCCGCGCCCGCGGTGTTCCGGGTCGCGCTGGCCGGCGGCACGGCGCTGGCCGTGCCGATCGTCCCCGGGACGTCCGTCGGCTCGCCGGCGCCGGTCGGGCAGCTGGTCGGCATCGGCGTGACGCTGGCGATCGCCCTGGCCGCGGTGCTGTTCGCGGCGCTTCGCCGCCGTCGCGCCACCGACGTCGACCCGGAGCTTTCGTCGACGCCACTGGTCATCGAAGGCTTGCGCAAGCAGTACCCGGGCGGGTTCGTCGCGGTGAAGGACCTCTCCTTCCGCGTCGAGCCGGGCCAGGTGCTCGGCCTGCTCGGGCCGAACGGCGCGGGCAAGACGACCACGCTCCGGATGCTGATGGGCCTGATCACCCCGACCGAAGGCACCATCCGGGTCTTCGGTCACAAGATCGCCCCCGGCGCGCCGGTGCTCTCGCGGATCGGCTCGTTCGTCGAGGGGTCCGGGTTCCTGCCGCACCTGTCCGGCCGGGCGAACCTCGAGCTTTACTGGGCCGCGACCGGGCGTCCGGCCGAGAAGGCGCACTTCGCGGAGGCGCTGGAGATCGCCGGGCTCGGCACGGCCATCGACCGCCGGGTGCGGACCTACAGCCAGGGCATGCGGCAGCGGCTGGCCATCGCGCAGGCGATGCTCGGCCTGCCGGAGCTCATGGTGCTCGACGAGCCGACCAACGGGCTCGACCCGCCCCAGATCCACCAGATGCGCGAGGTGCTGAAGCGGTACGCCGCGACCGGCCGCACGGTGGTGGTATCCAGCCACCTGCTGGCCGAGGTCGAGCAGACCTGCACGCACGTCGTGGTCATGCACCGCGGTTCGCTGGTCGCCTCGGGCGAGGTCGGCGAGCTGGCCGCGGCGGGCGGCGAGGCGACGTTCCGGGTCGACGACCCGGAGGCCGCCGCCGCGGCGCTCAAGGCGGAGGCCGGGGTCACCTCGGTCGACGTCGAGGGCGACCTCGTGCACGCCGATCTCGACGGGCTGCCGCGCGCCGACGCGGTCGCCGCGCTGGTCCGCGCCGGCGTCGCGGTGGAGCAGGCCGGCCCTCGGCGCCGGCTGGAAGACGCGTTCCTGCAACTGGTCGGAGAAGAGTCGTGAGTGAGGGTGTCCACACCGATCCGCACGCGCTCGACGAGCTGAGCGACGTCGCTTCGGCCGAACACGCCGGCGTCGGAGCGGACGGCGCCGTCGAGGGCTACAGCGCCCGGCGGACGCTGCGGCTCGGCGTCGAGCTGCGGCGCCAGCTCAAGCGGCGGCGCACGCAGTTCCTGCTCGGGTTCGTCGCGATCCTGCCGTTCATCCTGGTGATCGCGTTCGAGCTCGGGCAGTCGAACCCGAACCGGCGCAGCGGCGGGTTCGTCGACCTGGCCACGGCGTCGGCGCCGAACTTCGTCGTGCTGGCGCTGTTCGTGTCCGGGACGTTCCTGCTGCCGATGATCGTGGCGCTGTTCTTCGGCGACACGATCGCGAGCGAGGCGTCGTGGTCGAGCCTGAAGTACCTGCTGGCCGTGCCGGTGCCGAGGCAGCGGGTGCTGCGGCAGAAGGCGATCGTGTCCGGGCTGCTGTCGGCGTTCGCGCTCGTCCTGCTGCCGGTGATGTCCCTGATCGTCGGGCTGATCTGGTACGGCGCGGGCGACGCGATCAGCCCGACCGGCGACGCGGTGTCCTTCGGCGACAGCATGGTGGCCATCGCACTGTCCACTGTGTACATCATCCTGCAGCTGGCCTGGGTGGCCGGGCTGGCGCTCGCGCTGAGCGTGTCGACCGACGCCCCGCTCGGCGCGGTCGGCGGGGCGGTGCTGGTGGCGATCCTGTCGCAGATCCTGGACCAGATCACGGCGCTGGAAGGGCTCCGCAACTACCTGCCGACGCACTACGCGTTCTCGTGGATGGACCTGATCTCGACCGACGTCGACTGGACCAACCTCGCGAGCGGCATGCTCTCGGCGGTGATCTACGGGACGGTGTTCTTCCTCTACGCCGGGCGGCGGTTCGCGCGGAAGGACATCACGAGCTGAAGCCGGTACGGTCGGGCTCGTGCCGATCACGCTGGAGAGCCACCAGGACATCGCCGTGCTACGGATCGACCACGGCGGCGGGAACACGCTCGACACCTCGTCGTGCCGCGAGCTCGTAGTGCGGCTCGACGAGGTCGCCGACGCCCGGGCCGTCGTGCTCACCGGCACCGGCCGGATCTTCTCCGCGGGCGTCGACCTCAAGCGGATCCACGACGGCGGCGCGGCGTACGTGTCGGAGTTCCTGCCGCTGCTGTCCGACGCCCTGCTGGCCGTGTTCGGCTGCCCGCGTCCGGTGGTCGCCGCGCTGAACGGGCACGCGATCGCCGGCGGCGCGGTGCTCGCCGCGGCGTGCGACCACCGCGTGCTCGGCGCGGGCACCATCGGCGTCACCGAGCTGCTCGTCGGGGTGCCGTTCCCGCTGGCCGCGCTGGAAATCCTGCGCTGCGCGTACGGCACCGCGCCGCTGCCGTCGCTCACCTATTCGGGTTCGACGTACGGCGGCGAGGACGCCCTCGCCCGCGGCCTGGTCGACGAGCTGGCAGCGCCGGAGGCCGTGCTCGAGCGGGCGCTGGCCGTCGCGACCCGGCTCGGCGAGCTGCCCGCCGAGCCGTTCGCGCACACCAAGGCCCAGATCCGCCAGCCGTTCCACGAACGCATCGCCGAGTACCGCCACACGGACGACCCGGAGGTCGAGCGGCTGTGGCGGTCCCCCGCGGCGCTCGCCGCCGTCAAGTCCTCTGTGGACGGAATGCTCGGCTAGGCGGCGCGGACGCCGCTTTCGGCGAGGGACTTGATGCCCTCCACCGTCTTCTGCATGTTGCCCTGCAGCTCGCCGAGGCGCATCGCGACGATCTCCTCCTCGTGCTCGGGCATCGAGCCGATGATCGCCGTCAGGTTGGACGGACCGGGGCCGATCTGGGCCCCCTGGCGCAGGATCGTGCCGTCGCCGTCGGGGACGAGCTCGAACTTCCACGACGCGGCCGGGTTCGTCACGTCCATCACGGCCCAGGCGAACAGCCGCTCGGGCTCGTAGCCGGTCACGGTCGAGACCGTCTCCCACTCCCCCGCGACCGGGTGGGAGTTGCGGCCGCGGAACTGCGCGCCCAGACCGGGCTCGGAGCCCTCGACCCAGCCGCCGCCCTGGAACTCGTTCGAGAACCGGGCCGGCAGGTCGACGTCCAGCAGCCAGGACCAGACCTCGGCCGGCCGCGCGGCGATGCGGACTTCGACCTGCGTCGTAGGGCAGTCGGAAACCTTCATGGCGGACCCCTCGCTCGATGCCGGTGCCTACGGCTTCGGACCGTAACGTGGCGCTGATCACCCGGACAACTCGCACGATGCCCGCGGCTGCGCACGGATGAGGACGCGCGCGCCACCCGCCGAAAGTCGGAACCTGACCGATTCTGCGCCCGGACAGCCGATTGCCGACCGCGCCCGGTTCTGTGAGGGTCCCACGTGGGATCGAGCCGGGGAGGGTGCTCCATGCGCAGACTGTTCACCGCCGTGGCGGCCGTGCTGATGGCGGTGGGCCTGGCGCCCGCCGCGAGCGCGGCGACCGACATCGAGACCGCGCTGGCGCGGATCCCGGGGCTGACGGTCGTCAAGGAGGACCCGGCACCGGCCGGCTACCGGTTCTTCGAGCTGACCTTCACCCAGCCCGCCGACCACCGCCACCCCGGCGCGGGCACGTTCCAGCAGCGGTTCACCTTGCTGCACCGCGACTTCGCCGCGCCGACGGTCGCCTTCACCAGCGGCTACAACGTCAGCACCGCGCCGAACCGGTCGGAGCCGACGCAGATCGTCGACGGCAACCAGCTGTCGATGGAGTACCGGTACTTCACGCCGTCGCGGCCCCAGCCGGAGAACTGGGCGCAGCAGCTGACGATCTGGCAGGCCGCCGCGGACGAGCACCGCGCGGTGCAGGCGTTCAAGGCGATCTACCCGGGCAAGTGGCTGGCCACCGGCGGCAGCAAGGGCGGCATGACCGCGACGTACTTCCGGCGCTTCTTCCCCGACGACGTCGACGCGACGATCCCCTACGTCGCGCCGAACGACGTGATCGACCCGGTCGACGTCTACAACCGGTTCCTTTCCCGCGTCGGCAACGACCCGGGGTGCCGTGCCGCCCTGAAGGCGATCCAGCGGGACGCGCTGAAGCGGCGTGCCGAGCTGGGCGTGATCGCCGCGGCGGACGCGGCTCGCCGGGGGTTGACGTTCTCGATCGTCGGCTCGGCCGACAAGTCCCTCGAGATCTCGGTGATCGACTCGTACTTCGCGTTCTGGCAGTACCAGAAGCAGGCGGACTGCGCGACGGTGCCGGCGCCGGGCGCGCCCGCGGCCGACGTCTACGCCTGGTACGAGAAGGTCGAGAGCCTCAACACGTACTCCGACCAGGACCTGGCGCCGTTCATCCCGTACTACTACCAGGCGGCGGTCCAGCTGGGCTCGCCCGAGGCGTACGACGACTACTTGCGCGACCTGCTGCGCTATCCGGGCGCGGACCAGCCGAAGACGTTCGTGCCGGCGTCGATCCGCCTGCCGCGCTTCGACTACCTGGCGATGCCGGACATCGACTTCTGGGTGAAGTCCCGCGGCACGCGGCTGCTGTTCGTGTACGGCTCGAACGACCCGTGGGGTGCCGAGCCGTTCGAGCTGGGCTTCGGCAGCCGCGATTCGTACCGCTACTACGTACCGGGCGGCAACCACGGGTCGAAGATCGCCCAGCTGCCCCCGGCCGACGCGGCCGCGGCGACGGCGACGGTCCGGCGCTGGGCGGGCCTGGCCGCAGTCTCTGCGCTGACGGCTCGAAGCGCCCCGGCCGGGTTCCCGGACTTCGACGCGGACCTCACCCTTTCGGCGCGGCCACCGCTGTGAGTTTCCCCGGGCCGGGCGTAGTCTCACGGCACCTGTTGCCGGCCCGGCCCGAGGAGGCGCACATGCCTCGTCCCGTCCACTTCGAGATCCACGCGAGCGAACCCGAACGCGCGGTGGCGTTCTACACGGCGGTGTTCGGCTGGAAGTTCGAGCGCTGGGGCGAGGCGCCCTACTGGGTGATTTCCACGGGCGAGGGAGGCGGCATCGACGGCGGGCTGGTGCCCCGCGTCGGCCCACCGCCTGAGGATTCGGCCCCGGTCCACGGGTACGTGAACACGATCGCGGTGACCGACCTCGACGCGTCACTGGCGGCGGTGAGCGAGGCGGGCGGATCGCTGGCGCTGCCGAAGAACCCGGTGCCGGGCGTGGGGTGGCTGGCGTACGCCAAGGACACCGAGGGCAACATCTTCGGCATGCTGCAGCCGGACTCCGAAGCCCCGGCACCCTAGGGTCGCTTGGCTTTCGGCAGCCGGCGCACGAGCGCGACCCGGTTCCAGCCGGAGCGGCCGAGGTAGTCCATGACGGTGACGGACTCCGGGTAGCGCTCCCGGATCTCGGCGGCTTCCTCGCGGGTGGCGCCGCACTTGACGGCGACGCTGCCGGGTTCGTCCTGTCCGATGAAGGCGAAACCCTTGCCGCCGACCTTGGCGACGGGGACGTGGTCGCCGAACGGGTAGGTCTCCTCGGCCCCGGGCTTCCCGAGGCAGTAGGCGACGACGGCTTCGACGTTCACGGCTTCAGATTCCCCCTCGCGGTCGCTTATCCCGGGTAGCGCGCCGAGGCAGGACCACCGGGACGAGGACCGGAGCCTGCCCCGCCCGTCGACCCTGGCCTGGCTCGCCTTTCCGCCGAATCCCCGGCCGGCGCGAGCTCTCAGGGGCTCGCTCGCCCCCGGACCTCCACGCCTCGGTTTCCCTACCCAGACTCGGCCCTGCCCGGCTCGCCCGACGGCCCAGCTCGCCCGGCACCGGCCCCGTTCCGCCCTACCGGCTCGCCCGGCACAAGGCCCGTCCCGCGCTGCCCGGCTCGTCCGGCCCCGGACCATGCCGAGCCGCCTACTTGATGCCCGCCGCGTCCATGCCCCTCAGCTCCTTCTTCAAGTCCGAGATCTCGTCGCGCAACCGCGCGGCCAGTTCGAACTGCAGGTCGCGGGCCGCCTGCATCATCTGGTCCGTCATCTGCTGGATCAGGTCCGCCAGCTGGGCTCGCGGCATCGCCGAGACGTTCTTGTCCACCAGCATTCCCGAGCTGCGCACCCGGTCGCCCTGCTCGGGCTTTTTGCCGCGCGAGGAGTTGCGGCCCGAGCCGCCCACCGAGACCTGCTCGGTGTCCTCCGCCTCGCTGTACACCCGGTCGAGGATGTCCGCGATCTTCTTCCGCAGCGGCTGCGGGTCGACTCCGCGTTCCTTGTTGTAGGCGACCTGCTTCTCGCGGCGGCGGTCCGTCTCGTCGATCGCGTGCCGCATCGAGTCGGTGATCTTGTCCGCGTACATGTGGACCTCGCCCGAGACGTTTCGCGCCGCACGGCCGATCGTCTGGATCAGCGACGTCCCGCTGCGGAGGAAGCCCTCCTTGTCCGCGTCGAGGATCGCCACCAGCGACACCTCCGGCAGGTCGAGGCCCTCGCGCAGCAGGTTGATGCCGACCAGGACGTCGAAGTCGCCCGCCCGCAGCTGCCGCAGCAGCTCGACCCGGCGCAGCGTGTCGACCTCCGAGTGCAGGTAGCGCACCCGGATGCCCAGCTCCAGCAGGTAGTCGGTGAGGTCCTCGGACATTTTCTTCGTCAGCGTGGTGACCAGGACCCGCTCGTCCTTGGCCGCCCGCTCCCGGATCTCGTGCACCAGGTCGTCGATCTGGCCCTCGGTCGGCTTCACGACGACCTTCGGGTCGACCAGGCCGGTCGGCCGGATGACCTGCTCGACGAACTCGCCCGCCGCCTGGCCCATCTC
The DNA here is from genome assembly GCF_055633805.1 of Amycolatopsis sp. NPDC114478. Taxonomy (NCBI): domain Bacteria; kingdom Bacillati; phylum Actinomycetota; class Actinomycetes; order Pseudonocardiales; family Pseudonocardiaceae; genus Amycolatopsis; species Amycolatopsis sp. NPDC114478. The sequence continues at coordinate 86,360 of NZ_JBVKDO010000025.1, forward strand.
GTAGGGCCCCGGCGTCGCCGACAGGTACACCGTCTGCCCGATCCGGTCGGAGAACTCCTCCCAGGTCAGCGGCCGGTTGTCCACCGCGCTCGGCAGCCGGAAGCCGTACTCCACCAGGTTCCGCTTCCGGGACATGTCACCCTCGTACATGCCGCCGATCTGCGGGACCGTCTGGTGCGACTCGTCGATCACCAGCAGGAAGTCGTCCGGGAAGTAGTCGATCAGCGTCGCCGGCGCGGTGCCCGGCCCGCGGCCGTCGATGTGGCGCGAGTAGTTCTCGATGCCGGAGCAGAACCCGACCTGCCGCATCATCTCGATGTCGTAGGCCGTGCGCATCCGCAGCCGCTGCGCCTCCAGCAGCTTGCCCTGCTTCTCCAGCTCCGCGAGCCGCGCCTCGAGCTCCTCCTCGATGCCCTTGATCGCTTTTTCCATCCGCTCCGGGCCCGCGACGTAGTGCGTCGCCGGGAAGATCCGGACCTCGTCGACCTCCTTGACGATGTCCCCGGTCAGCGGGTGGAGGTAGTACAGCTTCTCGACCTCGTCGCCGAAGAACTCGACGCGGATCGCCAGCTCCTCGTACGCCGGGATGATTTCGACCGTGTCGCCCCGCGCGCGGAACGTGCCACGCGCGAACGCGATGTCGTTGCGCGTGTACTGCACGTCCACCAGCGCGCGCAGGAAGACGTCCCGGTCGAGCTGCATGCCGACCTTCAGCTTCGACGACCGGTCGAGGTACGACTGCGGCGTGCCCAGGCCGTAGATGCAGGACACACTCGCGACCACGATGACGTCCCGCCGCGACAGCAGGTTCATCGTCGCCGAGTGCCGCAGCCGCTCGACGTCGTCGTTGATCGACGAGTCCTTCTCGATGTAGGTGTCCGTCTGCGCGATGTACGCCTCGGGCTGGTAGTAGTCGTAGTAGCTGACGAAGTACTCGACCGCGTTGTTCGGGAACAGCTCGCGCAGCTCGTTGGCCAGCTGCGCGGCGAGGGTCTTGTTCGGCGCCATCACCAGCGTCGGCCGCTGGACGCGCTCGATCAGCCACGCCGTGGTCGCCGACTTGCCGGTACCGGTGGCGCCCAGCAGCACGACGTCCTTCTCGCCCGCCTTGATCCGGCGTTCGAGCTCGTCGATGGCCGCCGGCTGGTCACCGGCGGGCTGGTAGTCACTGACCACCTCGAAGCGGCCGCCGGTCCGCGGGATCTCCGAGACGGGCCGGAAGTCGGACTGGGCGAGCACGGGGTGTTCGGTTGCGAAAGCCACGTCGACCAGAGTACGACGCACCACCGACAATTTCCGTCGGCCCTGGTCAGCGGGGTCGGAACACCGTCACGGACGTGACTGCGGCGCCGCTCACCGAGCAGTGCAGGACGGCGCCGGGCACCGGGTCGTCCCCGAAGCACGAGACCAGCACCCGGTCGGGTCCGGTCGCCTGGACCTCGGTGCGCGGAAACTCGGCGAGCACCGCCGCGACGTCCGCCGCGGGCTCCGCAAGGTAGGCCAGCACCACCTCGCGCGGGGCCGGCGGCGGCGGGATCGGGAGGCCGTGCCCCTCGAAGAGGCGGTTCAGCTGGTCGGCCGCCGAAACCGCGCGCGGGAAGCCGGCGAACGCGGCCGTCTGGACGACGACTTCGCAGACCTCGGCCGGCGACAGCCCCGAAGCGAGGCCGGTGCGGAGGTGGACGCTCAGCGGCGGCCCCACCATCCCGGCCGCGACGATCGCGGCCAGCGTCGCGGCTTCGCGGGTCCGGCTGTCGAGCGCGGGACGTTCGTGCAGGTGGCCGTAGACGGTGCCGACCGCCAGCTCACCCAAGGCGGGCACGGTGGCGAACAGGGCGTCGAGCCGCTTCGCGCCGTCTTCGACGAGTTCGGCGAAGTTCTCGCGGCCCCGGTCGTGCAGGTCTTCCATCGTCATTCCCGCTCCCCCTCAGCAGTTGCAGTCGCAACAGGAGCAGCAGTCGCAACACCCGTCACAACCGCCACAGTCGCAGCCGCCGCAGTCACAGCCACTGCAGGTCTGCGGTTTCCCGCTCCACGGCCCAGGATAGGGATCGCGGCAGCAGAACTGGCACGTGCAGCACATGTACGGCGTGAGCGCGCAGCCGAGGAAGAAGTTGCGCTTCTTCGGCGGGACGGCGAACTTCGGGTACCAGAGACCGCCGCCCTTGCCGTCGAGCGGCTCCGGGCCGGGGGAATCGCCGGGGCCTCCCGGGCCGCCGGGTCCGCCCGGGCCACCCGGACCTCCTGGGCCACCAGGTCCACCGGGACCGCCCGGCCCGCCGGGACCACCAGGTCCACGGCCACCCGGCCCACCCGGGCCGCGGCCGTCGGGGCCACCCGGACCGGGAGCGCCGGGCGGGGGTACCGGGCCGGGCGGCGGAAAGCCTTGCGGCCGCTGCGAACCCCAGCCCGGCGGGACTTGCTGCGGAGCCGGGCCGGGCCCGATCCACCCCGGCGGCGGCTGCTGGTGCGGATGCTGCTGCGGGGTCGGCCCGGGCCCGATCCACCCTGGCGGCGGCTGCTGCCCGGCAAGACCGCCCGGCAACCGGTCGCCCGGGGCGAGCATCGAGCCGGCCTCGAACTCCAGCCCGCTCGCGGTCGCCGGACCGCCGCCGGGGGTCGAGCCATGGCCGCGCGCCGAGTCATTGCCGCGCGCCGGGCCGTGCCCGAAATCGGCGCCACCGTGCGCCGAGTCGAGGCCGTGCGCTGGGCCGTGACCGGAATCCGCGCCACCGTGCGCCGAGTCGTTGCCGCGCGCCGGGCCGTGACCGAAGCCCTCGCCGTGGCCGTGCGCCGAACCGTGGCCGAACGCCCGGCGCACCGCCTGACGCAGCTCGTGCACCAGCAACGCGTGCACCAGTCCCGGCTTCGCGAACTCGGCCTCCCGCAACGCCAGTTCGACCCCGAGCACCGCGTCGTCGCACAGCCGCCGGGCCTCGGCCCACGACGTCCCCGTCACCCGCAACGGGTTCCACGCCCCCGCCGACGCATCCTCCGCGTAGTCCTCGACGGCGTCCAGCAAGTGCGCCACCCGCCCGAACAACCGGCCCGCCTCGGCCAGCGGGGCCACGTTGCCCGGCCGTCCCGCCAGCTCCGCCGTCCGCGCGAACGCCGCCGACGTCGCCAGTTCCGCGGGCTCCGTCGCGAGCAACGCCGAGTCCCCCAGCCCGACCGAACGCTCCAGCGACCCCTGCCGCGCAACGGCCTCCGTCAGCACCGAAGTGTCGAACCCGACCCGGCCACCGGTGCTGCTCCCCTGCGACGCCCACCGGGCCGCGACGCGGCGCGCGGCGAGCGCCACCGAGCGCCGGCCGAACGCGCCGTCGCCGTCCTCTACGTGGTCGCCGACCTTCGCCGCCGCCAGCACCAAGGACACCGCCGCCGCCAGCTGGGCTCCCTCGCCTCGCGCCACCGACGCCGGCCGCATGCCCCGCAGCGGGCACGGGCCCGCGTCGCGGCGCAGGTCGCCGCGCGGGGTCTGCGCCTCGACCAGCACCGAGATGATCAGCCCGTCGTAGTTCGTGACGACGCGGGCGAACTGCCCGTGCTCGTCACGCAGCGTCAGGCACAGCCCGCACAGGTGCGCCAGCCAATCCGCGTGCAACCCTTCGGACAGCCGGTGCCGGCACGGTCTGATGATCCCGAACATCCCCGGTTCCCCTCACTCACAGTCGGCGCACCTTAGCCCGAACGTGTGGCGCGCGTGGCGAGTCTGCGTGATTCGTGACCCGCCGGGCAGGATGAGCGCCATGGCCGCACTGCACCCCCCGAAGGTCGAGGTCTTCGACCCCGCCGCGCGCGCGAACATCGACCCGAAGGGCATCCTGCGGGAGGTCGAGGAGTACCGCGAGGAACCCTTCGGCCTGTACCTGGCCCGCCCGGCGCCGGGCCGCGCCCAGTTCCACTACCTCGAGTCGTGGCTGGTGCCCCGCCTCGGCCTGCGGTTCACCGACTTCTGGTTCTCCCCCGGCCACGAACGCGACCAGGACTTCTACCTCGACGTCGTCCGCGTCCGCCGCGACGGCCCGCGCTGGGTCGCCACCGACCTCTACGTCGACATCGTGCTCAAGGACAAGCTCTCGCTGCAGGTGATCGACACCGACGAGCTCCTCGACGCCCACGCCGCCGGCCTCGTCACCGCCGAAGACGCGCAGTACGCCCTGGAATCCACCTACGCGGCGGTCGAAGGGCTGGCCGCGCACGGCTACGACCTCGCTGCCTGGCTGTCCACGAAGGACATCGCCCTCACCTGGCGGCGCCACCCCTAGGGGCCGCCATCCGCCGATCGGTGGATGCGGGTTCGAACCGTCCTGACGATCCGCCCGGGAACCCTCGCGCGCGATTCTCGATCCGTCGGAAACGGATCGAGAAGGGGGACGGCGGCATGCCGGTCATCGAGGTCGAACACCTCCGGAAGCGCTACGGGGACAAAGTCGCGGTCGACGACGTCTCGTTCACCGTCGAACGCGGCGAGATCTTCGGGATCCTGGGCCCGAACGGCGCGGGCAAGACCACGACCGTCGAATGCCTGGAGGGCCTCCGCACGCCCGACGGCGGCGAGCTCTCCGTGCTGGGCCTCGACCCGCGCCGCGACCGGGCCGAGCTGCGCCAGCGCGTCGGCGTCCAGCTCCAGGAGGGCCGGCTGCAGGACAAGCTGCGGGTCGGCGAGCTGCTCGACCTCTACGCCGCCTTCTACCGGACGCCGGCGGATCCGGACGAGCTGCTCGCCACGCTCGGCCTGACCGAGCACCGGAACACCGCGTACAAGAAGCTTTCCGGCGGGCAGCAGCAGCGGCTGTCCATCGCGCTCGCGCTGATCGGGCGCCCCGAGGTCGCGGTGCTCGACGAGCTCACCACCGGCCTCGACCCGCAGGCCCGCCGCGACACGTGGGACCTCATCGAGGCCGTGCGCGACCAGGGCGTGACGATCCTGCTGGTCACGCACTTCATGGCGGAAGCGGAACGGCTCTGCGACCGGATCGCGGTGATCGACGCCGGCCGCGTCGTCGCGCTCGACTCGCCCGCCGGGCTGGTCGCGCGGGTCACCGACGAGCAGGTCGTGCGGTTCCGGGCGTCGGCGCCCCTGGACCCCGGCGTGCTCGAAGCCCTGCCCGAGGTCCGCGCGGTCGAGCGCCGCGGCGACCGCGTCGTCGTCCGCGGCGACGGGAACGTGCTCCACGCGGTGACGTCGTTGTTCGCCCGGCTCGGCGTGCTCGCCGCCGACCTGCGCGTCGAACAGGCCGGCCTCGACGACGCCTTCGTCGCGCTGACCGGCCACCGGCCGGGCTGAAGGGGGAAACCATGACCGTCCTGACCAAGCTGACCGCCGCCGAGGCCAAGGTCTTCCTGCGCGACCCGGGCGCGCCGGCCGTCGTCGTCGGCATCCCGCTCGCGCTGCTGCTCGTGTTCGGGCTGATGCCCGGCGCGAACGAGCCGGACCCGAAGTACGGCGGGCACAGCGCGCTGGCCACGGTGATCGCGCCGATGGCCGTCACGATCCTGCTGGCCATGCTGGCCCTGACGCTGTTCCCGAACGCGCTGGCCACCTACCGCGAAAAGGGCCTCCTGAAACGGCTTTCCGCGAGCCCGGTGCCGCCGAGCCGGCTACTCGCCGCGCAGCTGCTGGTGAACCTGGCGGCCGCGGTCGTCGTGGTCCTGCTGATCGCGGGGGTCGGCGGGATCGCCCTCGGCATCCCCTTGCCGGGCAACCCCGGCGGCTTCCTGCTCTCGATCGTGTTAGGCGCGCTCGCGCTGTTCTCCGTCGGCCTGCTGGTGGCGGCGCTCGCGCCGACCGGGCGCGCGGCCAGCGGCATCGGCAGTGCCCTGCTGTTCCCGATGCTGGCCCTCGGCGGGGTCTGGGTGCCGAAGGAGAAGCTGCCGGTCTTCCTGCAGCACGTCGCCGACGTCCTGCCGCTCGGCGCGACGCTCAACGCCCTGCGCGCGACCTGGGCCGGCGACGCCCCCGAGCTGCTGCAGCTCGGCGCGATGGCGGTCTTCGCCGTCGTCGGCACGACGATCGCGGCGCGGGTGTTCCGATGGGAGTGACGACCGCGCCCGCCCCGGCCGTCGTCCGGCCGCTCGCCGTGAAGCCGGTGGCGGTCGTGACGGCGCTGATGGCGGTCCCGTTGCTGCTGACGGCGAACCGCTACGGCTACTTCGGCGACGAGCTGTACTTCCTCGCCGCCGGGCGCCACCTCGCGTGGGGATATGTCGACCAGCCCCCGCTGCTTCCCCTGCTGGCCCACGCGATGGACGCGCTCGGGCACTCGCCGTTCGTGCTGCGGATCCCGGCGATGCTGGCGGTGCTCGCCGGGGTCGCGCTCACCGCGCTGATCGCCCGGGAGCTGGGCGGCGGCGCCAAAGCCCAGACCCTCGCCGCCGCCACCTACGCCGTGTCGACGGAGTTCCTGGCGGGCGGGCACTACCTGGCGACGTCCACAGTGGACCCGTTCCTGTGGACGCTGGTGCTGTGGCTGCTGGTCTGCTGGTTGCGCACCCGCGCCGACGTCCTGCTCGTCTGGACGGGGGTGGTGACGGCGATCGCGTTGTACGCGAAGTTCCTCATCGGCGGCTTCTGGCTCGCCGCCGCGATCGCGATCCTCGCCTGCGGGCCCCGTGAGCTGCTGCGCCGGCCCGCGTTGTGGCTCGGCGCGGCGATCGCCGTGGCGGCACTGGTGCCGACGCTGCTCTGGCAGGCCGCGCACGGCTGGCCGCAGCTGGGCATGGGCGCGGCGATCTCGGCGGAGGTCGGCGGGACCTGGGGCGGCCGGCTGACGTTCCTGCCGACGGCGCTGCTCGTCGCCGGGCTCCCGGTCGGCGCGGTCCTGCTGGGCCACGGCCTGTGGCGGCTCCTGCGCAGCCGCGAACTCCGCTTCCTCGGCTGGACGACCGTGCTGCTGACCGTCGTGTTCCTGCTGGTGAACGGGCGGTTCTACTACGTCGCCGGGATGTACCCGGTGTGCTGGGCGGTGGCCGCCGTCGCGCTCGAACGCCGGGAACCGGCGCGCTGGTGGCGGTGGGTCGCGACCTGGCCGTGCTACGCGCTGGCCGCGGTGCTCGTCCTGCCCAACGCGCTGCCGGTCTGGCCCCGGGTGTGGCTGACCGAACACCCGTCGCTGCCGGCCCCGCTGTTCGCCTTCGCCGAGATCGGCTGGCCGGAAGGGACGCGCTCGGTGGCCGGCGCGTTCGCCCGGCTGCCCGCGCGGGACCGGACCGCGGTGGTGACCGAGACGTACTGGGAAGCGAGTGCGCTCGATCGCTACGGCCGCGGCCTGGGCCTGCCCGAGCCGGCCAGCGGCAACCGCGGCTACGCGACCCTGGTCGTCCCGCCGGAAAGCACGACCGACGTCCTGTACGTCGGCGCAGATCCGCGGCCGCTGCTCGGGCACTTCGCCGACCTGCGGCCGGTCGGGAAGGTGGACACGGGGGCGGCCAAGCCGAGCTACTTCGACGGCGTGCCGCTGTGGCTGGCGACCGGCCGCGTCGAACCGTGGTCCGCGCTGTGGCCGAAGCTGGTGAACACGCACACGTGAGCCCGGCGTCACCATCCGCGCGGTGGCCGGGAGGGCCCCCACGTAGGGTGCGGGAAGGACCGGCGCCGACCACGGACAAGGAGCACGATGGACGCCGTAGCCACGGCCCCCGACCAGGCGAAAGCCGATCTCGCCCCCTTCGCCCGGCTCCCGGTCGCGCTACTGGCCCTGGGCACGGCCACCGCGCTGCTGCTGACCGCGGGCCGCTACGGCTACTTCGGCGACGAGCTGTACTTCCTCGCCGCCGGGAAGCACCTGGCCTGGGGCTACGCCGACCAGCCGCCGCTCGTTCCCTTCCTCGCGTGGGCGATGAACTCCCTGGCGCCCGGCTCGCTCGTCGTCTTCCGGCTGCCCGCGATCGCGGCGACCGCGGCCGGGGTGGTCGTCACCGCGCTGATCGCGCGCGAGCTGGGCGGGCGGCGCAAGGCGCAGGCGCGTGCCGCGGCGGCGTACGCGATCTGCGGGCAGTTCGTCGGCAGCGGCCACTACCTGGCGACGTCGACGATCGACCCGCTGCTGTGGACGCTCGTGCTGTGGCTGCTCGTCCGCTGGGTCCGCACTCGCGACGACAAGCTGCTCGCGTGGCTCGGCGTCGTGACGGCGGTGGCGCTCAACGACAAGCTGCTCATCGGCGCGTTCTGGGTGGTGGCCGGCATCGCGGTGCTCGTCTTCGGCCCGCGGGAGCTGCTGCGGCGGCCGAAACTCTGGCTGGGCGCGCTGATCGCCGCCGGCTCGCTGGTGCCGACGCTGCTGTGGCAGCGCGCGAACGGCTGGCCGCAGCTCGGCATGGGTGACGCGGTCGGCGCCGAGGTCGACACGGCGGGCGGCCGCGGGAGCTTCGTCCCGCAGCTGCTCGCCGGGGCCGGCTGGGTGATCGGCGCGCTCGGCGTCCTCTACGGCGTCGCCGTGCTGCTCGGGAGCAAGCGGTTGCGGCCGTACCGGTTCCTCGGCTGGACGGCGCTGGGCGTCGTCGCGGTCTTCCTCGTCGCCAACGGTCGGTACTACTACGCGGCCGGGATGTTCGGCGTGCTGTGGGCCGCGGCCGCCGTGCACGTCGAGGGTCTCGAACCGGCCCGCTGGTGGCGGTGGGTGCCGACGTGGCCGGTGTTCGTGCTGTCGGCGCTGTTCAGCCTGCCGTTCACGCTGCCGGTCTGGCCGGCGCACTGGCTGGTCGACCACCCCGCCGCGCCGCGGCCCGCGTACGCGGTCGAAGAGATCGGCTGGCCGGACCTCGCGGACGACGTCGCCGAGCTGTACCGCGGCGCGCCGCCGGGCACGGCCGTCGTGACCGGCGGCTACTGGCAGGCGGGCGCGCTCGGCCGGTACGGGCCCGAGCGCGGGCTGCCCGAGGCGTACAGCCCGAGCCGCGGCTTCTGGTATTTCGGCCGTCCGGCCGACAACGCCGGCACCGTGCTCTTCGTCGGCTACGACCCGTCGAAACTCGCGAAGTACTTCGGGGACGCGCGCATCGTCGGCCAGGTCGGCAACCGGCTCGGCGTCCGCAACGCGAGCGAGCACATGCCCGTCTGGCAGCTCACCGGCCGGACCGCGAGCTGGGCCGAGATCTGGCCCCGGCTCAAGGACATGAGAGCGTGAGCCTCGACGTCGACTGGGCCCGGCCGATGTGGCCGCCGGAGTCCGCACGGACCCCGGACGGCTGGCAGCCGTGGCTGTTCCGGGTCGAACGGATCCTGCCCGGCGTGCTGCTCGCCGTCGCGACCGTGGTCACCCTCGGCGCCGGCGGGCACGACGCCCGCTGGTGGGCGATCACCGGCGCCTGGGTCGCCGCGGCCGGGCTCTGGGTGCTCGGCACGGTGGTCCTCGCGCCGCCGCGGCTGCGCGAACAGCCGGCCTTCGCCCTGCTCACGTTCCTCGGCGTCATCGGGCTGGGCAGCGTGCTCGAGGTCAGGGACATCACGTTCCTCATCTTCATGATCTTCGCGTTCCTGGCCGCCATGCGGCTGCGGCCCACGTGGCTCGCCTTCGCCGCGCTGGCGGTGACGTCGCTGCTGATCAACACCCTCGGCAACGGCGGCCCCGTGCACGCCCTGCGGGAACGGCCGGCCATCTGGATCACGATCATCGTCGTGCAGACCGCGGCCATCGGGGGCGGCGGCCTGCTCTCGACGGCCATCGCCCGGCAGAACGAGGAACGCCGGCGCATGCTCGACGACCTCGCCGCGGCGCACGCGGAAAACGAAGGCCTGCAACAACAACTGCTCAGCCAGGCCCGCGAAGCCGGGATCCTCGACGAGCGGCAGCGGCTGGCGCTGGAGATACACGACACCCTGGCGCAGGGCTTCACCGGCATCATCACCCAGCTCGAAGCCGCCGCGCTGGCCAAGGACGACCCCGCGGAGTGGCAGCGGCACCTGGACTCCGCGAACGCGCTCGCGCGCGAGAACCTCACCGCCGCCCGGCGTTCGGTGCGCGCGCTGCACCCGGAAGCTCTCGACGCCGCGACGCTGCCCGAGGCACTCGCCGGCGTCGCGGCCCGCTGGAGCGAGCGGACCGGCGTGCCCGCCGTGGTCACCGCCACCGGCGACCCGCGGCGGCTGCACCCCGAGATCGAGTCGACGATCCTGCGGGTCACCCAGGAAGCGCTGTCCAATGTGGACAAACACGCCGCGGCGGGCCGCGTCGGCCTCACGCTGTCCTACATGGACGACGAAGTGACGCTCGACGTCCGCGACGACGGCGCCGGGTTCACCCCCGGACCCGGCCCCGGTTTCGGGCTGCCCGGGATGCGGCGCCGCGTCGAGCGGCTCGCCGGTACGCTGCACGTCGAGTCCGAACCCGGCGGCGGCACCGCGATTTCGGCCGTCCTGCCCGCCGTCCCGTCCCCGCCGGAGGCCGCCCCATGACGATCACCGTGCTCATCGCGGACGACCACCCGGTCGTCCGCGACGGCCTGCGCGGCATCTTCACCGGCCGCGGCTTCGAGGTCGTCGGCGAGGCCGCGAACGGTGCCGAAGCCGTCGCGATGGCCGAGCGGCTGCGCCCCGACGTCGTGCTGATGGACCTGCGGATGCCGGGCACCGACGGCGTCGCGGCCATCACCGAGCTGGCCCGGCTGGGCAACCCGGCGCGGGTCCTGGTGCTCACGACCTACGACACGGACTCCGACGTCCTGCCCGCGGTCGAGGCGGGCGCGACGGGCTACCTGCTCAAGGACGCGCCGCGCGAGGACTTGTTCCGCGCGGTCGAGGCCGCCGCGCGCGGCGAGGCGGTGCTCTCCCCCGCCGTCGCGAGCCGGCTGCTGGGGCGGATGCGCGAGCCGGCGCGGGAACCGCTGTCCCAGCGCGAGCTCGAGGTGCTCACGCTGGTCGCCCGCGGCTCGACGAACAAGGAAGCGGCGAAGAAGCTGTTCATCAGCGAGGCGACGGTCAAGACGCACCTGATCCACGTCTACGCGAAGCTCGGCGTGAACGACCGCGCGGCCGCGGTGGCGGTCGCCTTCGAACGCGGGCTGCTCGGTTCCTAGGGCGTCCAGCCGGTCGTCGCGGCCCACTTCTCCGCACGGGCGAACACGCCGTTGACGAACTCCTGCTTCTCGTCGGCGTAGGCGGCGATAGTGCCGTCCTCGGCGTGCGCGTCGGCCAGCCGCAGCTTGACGTCGCGGTAGTCGTCGCGCTCGCCCGCGTTCGCCCGCAGGTAGTCGCGGAAGAGCAGCGCGAGCCGCCACGCGGGCGTCTCCTCGGACCGGACGTGCAGGTTCACCGCCCGCTTCGGGTCGGCGCCGACGTGCAGGCGCTTGGGCCACGTCCCGGCGCCGTCCTGGGCGTCGTCGGCCCAGTCGCCTTCCAGCCGCGGGAACCCCGCGTCGGACAACAGTTCCGCCAGCGTGTCCGCGTCGTCCAAAGTGGACACCGTGAGCTGCAGGTCGAGGACGTCCTTGGCGGGCAGGCCGGGCACGGCGGTCGAGCCGATGTGGTCGGCGCGGCGCGCGAGCTCCCCCGCGACGGCGCGGACCCGGGCGAGCACCCGCTCGGCCTGCGCGGGCCAGGTGAGGTCGTACTCGGCGATCTTCGGGGAGACCGGCGGGCGCGGCTTGCGCAGCCGGAGGTTCGCCTCGAACGGCACGAGCCGGTCGGCCCACAGCGCGTCGACGTCGAGGAGCACGGCGTCTTCGGGACCGCCGTTGTCCAGCCAGACGTCGGCCACAGCGCGGCGCTGCTCGTCGCTCGCCTGCGCCCGGATCCGCGCCCGAGCGTCGTCCTCGGCCATTCCGCGTGCCGTCACCAGGCGCCGGACCCGGACCTCGACCGGCGCGTCGACGACCACGACCAGGTGGTAAGCCGTCGCGAGGCCGTTTTCGACGAGGAGCGGGATGTCGTGGACGATGACGGCGTCCGGCGCGGCGGCGGCCATCAGCTCCCCGGTGCGGGCGCCGACCAGCGGGTGCACGATCGCGTTCAGCCGGCGGCGCGAGTCGTCGTCGGCGAAGGCCTTGGCGGCGAGGGCCGGCCGGTCGAGCGAGCCGTCCGCGGCCAGGATCTCCGCACCGAACTCCTCGACGAGCCGGGTGAGCCCCTCGGTACCGGGCGCGACCACCTCGCGGGCGATCCGATCCGAGTCGATCAGCACGGCGCCGTGCTCGGCGAGCCGGTTCGCCACGGTCGACTTGCCTGCCCCGATTCCACCCGTCAACCCCACACGCAGCATGCCGATCACCCTAGCCGGGCCGTTCGGACGGACGGTCCGTGCGCCCATTCGTGTGACAGCGTCGGCGGACCCGTAACACGGGTAATCGATTTCCGATGGCGGTGTCAGCGGGTCGCCAGGCCCGCCGCATGGAGGGGGAGCCATGAGGATGAGGATCGGCGGGCCGGCGGCCGTCGTGCTGTGCGCGGGCGGCCTCGCGGTCGCGGTGCCGGACGTGGTGACGGCGGCACCCGCGCCGTGCGTGTCCGGGGTGTACCGGGTGCAGGCGTGGTTCCGCTACACGCCGTCCGCGCCGGTGTACACGCTGGAGCGGACGTGGATGCCGTTCGAGACGGTGACCTGCGGCGGCGCACCCGAGCCCGGCTGAGACACACGGACGGGTGAGCCGCAAGGCGAACGTGACGCGTGACTCAACCGATATCCGGACACGCCGCGTTGCTTACCCACGTCCACCGGTGTGCTTGCGTACCGTGCGCGCGACAGGGTCGCCCACACGGAGGAACGATGGCGGACAGCAAGCACGTCGGGAGGCACCGGCTCGGCACGCCGGGGCTGGTCCACTGCGTTCTTCACCGCTCCGTGGCCGAAGCGCTGGCGGACTACCGCCGGACCTGGCTGAGCGCGCTGCTGGTCCCGGCGAAGCACAGCTTCGCGGGCCTGCGCCGCAAGGCCCGCGCGGCGGCGCTCGAACGCATCTGGGTCCCGGCCGTCGTCACGCGGGCCCCGGTCGCGGTCACCGCGCGCGCCGCCTGACACAGCCTCGGCTCAGCCGCCGGCCTCGCGGGTCTCGATCGCGATCTCCGCCGACAGCGTCCGGTGCACCGGGCACTTGTCCGCGATCAGCATCAGCTTCGCGCGCTGGTCGTCGTCCAGGTCGCCCTCGAGCGAGATCTCGCGCGTGATCCGGCTCAGCATGCCGCGCTCGGTCTCGCACTTCGCGCAGTCCTCGGCGTGGATGCGGTCGTGGCGCAGCCGGATCGTCGCGCGGGTCAGCGGGATGCCCTTGCGGTCGGCGTACATCCGCAGCGTCATCGCCGTGCACGAACCCAGCGACGCCAGGAGCAGCTCGTACGGGTTCGGTCCGGCGTCCGCTCCCCCGACCGCGACCGGCTCGTCGACCAGCAGCTCGTGCGTCGCCGTCGTCACCTGCTGCGTGTACGTGCCGTCGCCGCTCGCGGTGACGACCACCGTGCCGGGCTCGGGGTGCTCCATGCGGTCAGTCCTCCCAGGGTGAGTCCAAGATCGTGGTCACGAAGTCCGTGCGCTCGAAGCCTGGCACGAACCGGGCCAGGACGTCGGCTTTGACGTTCCCGAACGCCGTGTCGGGCCGGTCACGGATGCCCTCGGTGAACGCCGCAAGGATGCGCCGCTTGAAGTCCGGCCGCGGGTGCGCGGCCACGACCGCGGCCCGGGCGCCGGCGGGGAGGTCGTGGTAGCCGATGCCCAGGACGTCGTACTCGACGCCCGCCGTCACCAGCGCGACCTCGGGTTCCATGTGCTCGGGGATGCCCGGGGTGGTGTGCAGCGCGATGGCCGTCCAGGCGACGCGGGCGCGTTCGGCGTCGACGTCGCGGTCGAGCAGGAACCGCCGGGCCTCGTCCGCGCCGTCGAGCTCGAAGCGCCGGTCGGTGCGGTGGCCGGCGACCAGCCCGAGGTCGTGGAACAGCGCCGCGACGTAGAGCAGTTCGGCGTCGAAGACGAGGCCGCGCCGGCGGCCTTGGAGGGCGCCGAACTGGAAGACGCGGGCGGAATGGTCGTACAGGAGCGGGCCGGCGGTGTCGCGGACGTACTCGGTGGCTTCGCGAGCGAGGGCGGTGTCGGGGACTTCGATCGTCATGACGCCGACGATGCCCGCACGCGCGGTGCTCGGACATGCGTCCAACGGACAGGAATCCTGCACATCCGGACATTCAGCGCATTCCCAAGACGCGCCGGATATCGTATCTTCTGCTGCGGGTGGGTCACCCGGACGTCGTCGTGCGCGAAGGGGGTGCGCCGTGGCCACCAGGCACCTGTCGATGCGCCCCGCCGAGCAGGGCAACCGCGAACGCTTCCTGGACGCGGCGCTGTCGGTGCTGTTCGACCGCGGTGTCTCGGCGCTGACCGTGCGCGGAGTGGCCGAGGCCGCCGGCGCGTCGACGCTCTCGGTGTACGCCCGCTTCGGCGGCCGCGCGGGCCTGCTCGACGCGCTGTACGAGCGCACGTTCGACTCGCTGCGGGAACTGCTGGAAGGCCTGCCGCCGTCGAGCCCCGACGGCGTCGCGGACCTGCTGCACCTCGCACTCGAGTACCGGCTGTTCGCCCGCGAAAGCCCGGTCCGCTACGCGCTGATGTTCGAGCGCCCGGTGCCGGGGTTCGACCCGGACCCGGCGTTGCGGTCGGCGGTGCTGCGGACGACGTTCACGTTGTTCATCGCCCGGGTCGAGCGGGTGTGCCCGCCCGGAACGGACGCGCGCGCCGCGGCCTACCAGCTGTGGACGGCGATGCACGGCCTGGTCGGGGCGGAGCTGATGCTGGCGTCGCGGACGCCGCTGCCGGACTGGTTCATCCCGCCGACCGACGAGGCGAACGAAGAGATGTACCGGCGCGGGGTGGTAGCGATGATGGCCGGCTTGGACCTGCGCAACCGCTGATCCCCGGACACGAGCGAACCCCCGGTCCGAAGTGGACCGGGGGTTCGCCGTCAGCTCAGAGCGCTACTGCTCACGCACCGCCGGAGAGCTTCTCGCGGAGCGCCGCGAGCTGCTCGTCGGAGGCGAGGGTGCCGCCGCTGCTCTTCGTGTCGGTCGAGGTCGAGCCCGAGGTGTAGCTCTCCGAGCCACCCTCGACACCGGTCGCCGCGTCGGCCGCGGCCTCCGCGTCGGCCTCGACGGCCTTCACGACCTGCTTCATGTGGGCCTCGTAACGAGTGTGCGCCTCGGCGTACTGGCGCTCCCACTCCTCACGCTGCTTGTCGAAGCCTTCCTGCCACTCCTGGGTGTCCGGGTCGAAGCCTTCGGGGTAGATGTAGTTGCCCTCGGCGTCGTACTCGGCGGCCATGCCGTACTGGGTCGGGTCGAACTCGGTGTCCGGCGTGACACCCTCGTTCGCCTGCTTCAGCGACAGCGAGATGCGACGGCGCTCGAGGTCGATGTCGATGACCTTGACCATGACGTCGCCGTTGACCTGGACGACCTGCTCCGGGATCTCGACGTGGCGCTCGGCCAGCTCGGAGATGTGGACCAGACCCTCGATGCCCTCTTCGACGCGCACGAACGCACCGAACGGAACCAGCTTGGTGACCTTGCCCGGCACGATCTGGCCGATCGCGTGGGTGCGGGCGAACTGGCGCCACGGGTCTTCCTGCGTCGCCTTCAGCGACAGCGAGACGCGCTCGCGGTCCATGTCGACGTCCAGGACCTCGACCGTGACCTCCTGGCCGACCTCGACGACCTCGGACGGGTGGTCGATGTGCTTCCAGGACAGCTCGGAGACGTGCACCAGGCCGTCGACGCCACCCAGGTCCACGAAGGCACCGAAGTTGACGATGGACGACACGACGCCCTTGCGGACCTGGCCCTTGGCGAGCGCGTTGAGGAACTCGCTGCGCACCTCGGACTGGGTCTGCTCGAGGTAGGCGCGGCGGGACAGGACCACGTTGTTGCGGTTCTTGTCCAGCTCGATGATCTTCGCCTCGAGCTCGCGGCCGACGTACGGCTGCAGGTCGCGCACGCGGCGCATCTCGACCAGGGACGCGGGGAGGAAGCCGCGCAGGCCGATGTCCAGGATGAGGCCGCCCTTGACGACCTCGATGACGGTGCCCTTGACGGGCTCGTCCTTCTCCTTGAGCTCCTCGATCGTGCCCCAGGCGCGCTCGTACTGCGCGCGCTTCTTGGACAGGATCAGACGGCCTTCCTTGTCCTCCTTCTGGAGAACGAGGGCTTCGACCTCATCGCCGACGGTGACAACCTCAGCCGGGTCGACATCGTGCTTGATGGAGAGCTCACGCGAGGGGATGACACCCTCGGTCTTGTAGCCGATGTCGAGCAGGACCTCGTCGCGGTCGACCTTGACGATCGTGCCTTCGACGATGTCGCCATCGTTGAAGTACTTGATCGTCTTGTCGATCGCCGCGAGGAAGTCTTCCTCCGACCCGATGTCGTTGATGGCGACCTGCTGGGGCCCGGTGGGGGCGGTCGGGGCGGTGGCGGTGTCGGTGGTCATTAGGCGGGTTGCTCCGGTGGATGGGAATCGAGGGTTGGCAGTTGTCGGCGCGATGGGCTACTGCGACATGCGATGACCCTGCGAGCAAACGTCCACCAGTGAACGACCGCGGCATGACCCGCATAACGGTGCGCGACCCGAGCCCGACCAAGAAGCTGAGCGGAAGGCAGCGCGAACCCACTGCGCTAACACTTATCGTACGCGGCGGCCGCTAGGGGGCACAATCAGGGTCCCCCTCGATCGCTAAGGTCCTCGCGGAAGCAAACACGCACCGGACCGGAGACCACCATCATGCCACCGGAGGAGCCGCCCGCGCCGGGGCGCCACGACGCGGCCGAGCACCGGCTGGGCACCGCGGCCGTCGCCTATCGCAAGGTCGGGGGCGCCGAAGCCGCCGCCGCGAACCTCGCCTGGTGGGACGCCGACGCCGACGACTACCAGGCCGAGCACGGCGGGTTCCTCGGCGACGCCGACTTCGTCTGGTGCCCGGAGGGCGTGCGGGAGGCGGACGCGCGGCTGCTCGGCGACGTCCGCGGCAAGCGCGTGCTGGAGATCGGGTGCGGGCAGGCCGCCTGCGCGCGCTGGCTGACGGCGCAAGGCGCGCGGGCCGTCGCGACCGACCTCTCCGCAGGCATGCTGCGCCACGCCCGCGACGGCAACGCCCGCACCGGGCTCGACGTCCCGCTGGTGCAGGCCAACGCCGAGTACCTGCCGCTGGCGTCCGGCAGCTTCGACGCGGCCTGCTCGGCGTTCGGCGCGATCCCGTTCGTGGCCTCGGTGGACGCCGTCTTCGCCGAGGTGCACCGGGTGCTGCGGCCGGGCGCGCCGTGGGTGTTCTCGGTGACTCACCCGATGCGGTGGATCTTCCCGGACGACCCGGGCCCGCAGGGACTCACCGTCACCCAGCCGTACTTCGACCGCACGCCGTACGTCGAGGTCGACGACGAGGGCACCGCCACCTACGTCGAGTACCACCACACCCTCGGCGACTACGTGCGCGCGCTGGCCGCGGCCGGGTTCGCCCTGACCGACCTGGTCGAGCCCGAGTGGCCGGCGGGGCACACGCGGGTCTGGGGCCAGTGGAGCCCGCTGCGCGGCCGGCTCTTCCCGGGCACCGCGATCTTCCGCACGCGCCGCTCGTGAACCCCCTCGAAGCCGAGCAGAACGCGCGGTTCGCCGCGCTCGACCCGCTCCTCCCGCCGATCGCGGCCCCGCCCGCGGCGAGCGAGCCGCTGGTGGT
Organism: Amycolatopsis sp. NPDC114478; assembly: GCF_055633805.1. Lineage (NCBI taxonomy): Bacteria > Bacillati > Actinomycetota > Actinomycetes > Pseudonocardiales > Pseudonocardiaceae > Amycolatopsis > Amycolatopsis sp. NPDC114478. The sequence goes on from NZ_JBVKDO010000025.1 coordinate 104,000, forward strand.
GGCGACCGGCGGGCTCCGCGCGGGCGCGCTGCTGACGCACGTCGTGCACGCACCGGGGTCGTGGCCCGCGCTTTGGGGCCCCCTGGGGATCTGGGACCTGACCGCGGTGCCGGGCGACAGCGGCGCGGCGGGCCTGGCCGCGCTGCTCGGCGCGTGGCGCGACCGGCTGCGCGGGACGCGCCCGGAGCCGGACTCGGGCTGTTCGCTGGCCTGGCCGAGCCGCGACGCCGAGGCGTCCGCGGTCCTGCTGGCCCACGGCTTCGCGCCGATGACGCACCTGGCGGTGCGGAAACCCGGACCGCCCGAGGTGGCCGGACCCGCGCGGGTGAGCGTGCGCCGCGCCGGCGAGGGCGACGTCGACGCGCTCACCGACCTGCGGCTGGCGGAGTGGCGCTACACGTCGCTGGTCGGCACCGCGGAGCACCGGCCGGGCGCGCGGGCGCTGCTGCGCGCGGAGGTCGTCCGTTCGCTGCGCTTCAGCGGGCTGGTCTGGCTCGCCGAGGACGACGGCGTGCCGGTCGGCATGGCCGCGTGCGCGCTGGCTTCGCCCACGCCGGGCGACAGCATCCACGGGCGACTGCAGCCGGGGCACTGGGGGTACGTCGACACGCTGTCGGTCGCGCCCGCGGCGCGCGGCGGCGGCGTGGGCCGGGCGCTGATGGCGGTGGCCCATCGCGAGCTGCTGCGGCCGGACGCGCGCGGTACGTTCCTCTTCTACCACCCGGCGAACCCGCTCTCGCCGGTGTTCTGGCACCAGCAGGGCTATCGTCCACTGTGGACGATGTGGATCCGGCGACCCGCCTGGTCCTGACCGACGCACCAGGGGGCCCGATGGACATCGCCGAGCCGCTGCTCGCCGCCCACCGCGCGCGCTTCGCGGCGGTCGACGCGCTGCTGCCGCCCGCCGCGCCGCCGGCCGCGGGGTGGCGGCTGGACGCGGCGACCGCGGACGGCACCCGGGTCGCCGGCGTCCTCCAGCGGCACCGGCTGGGGCACGCCGACGTCCCGATGCTGTGGTCGGCGGCCGACACGTGGCAGCTGTTCCCGTACGTCGGCGACACCGGCACCGAAGGCGTGAGCCTGCTGCTGCGCCGGCTGCGGGACGTGGTGGCCGAGGAGGCGGTCGGCGACGACTCGTCGTGCGTCGTCGTCTGGCCCAGCCGCGACGCCGAGGCGATCCGCGCGTTCCTCGACCACGGCCTGGTGCCGCTGGGCGCGCTGGGCGTGCGGACCGCGCCGCCGCCCGAGGTCCCGCCTTCGGTGGCCGTCCGCCGGGCCGGGCCGGACGACTTCCCCACGGCGCTGGCGCTGGCGGCCGCGACGTTCGACTACACCGGCCTGGTCGCGGCGGCCCGCCGGGCGAACACGGCGGACCTGCTCGCTCCCGCGCTGCGGGACGCGTTGGCCGAGGACGAGCCGCCGGTGTGGCTGGTGGAAGCGGACGGGGAAATCCAGGCGCTGGCGCACTGCGCGTGGGTCGACGCGACCGACGGCAACGAGGCCGGCGAGCTGCTCGCGGCCGGGCGGTGGGGGTACGTGAACAACGTCGTGACCGCGCCGGGACGTCGGGGCGGCGGGCTCGGGCGGGCGTTGATGGCCCGGGTGCACCAGGAGCTGCACCGCGGCGGGGCGACCTGGAGCTACCTCTACTACAACCCGACGAACCCGCTGTCGTCGGTGTTCTGGCACCGGCAGGGCTATCGTCCACTGTGGACGACCTGGGAGGTGCGCCCGGCCTCGGCGCTCCGGTGAGAGCCGTTCGCGCGTCACCCACGGGTGTGACGTGCGTCCGGTGATCTTGCCGCCCGCCCCGGCGGGGACTAGTTTTTGAACTGACCGGTCAGTTCAAAAACGCTGGAGTCCCCCGTGCAGGTCCGAGCCGATCGCGTGTCCCTCGAAGGGCACCACGGCACCTTGTTACCGCCCACCTCGCTGACCTTCGGCGAGGGCGACTTGGCGATCGTGCACGGCGAGCCCGGCGTCGGCGTCACCGCGTTCGGCCTCGCGCTGGCCGGGCGGCTGAAGCCGACCACCGGCACCGTGCACGCCGAAGGCGCCGACGCCGGCCTGCCCGAGCTGGTCGCCGTCGTCGACGCCCCCGGGGTCAGCGAGCCCGACGAAGCCCTTGCCCTGCGCGTGGTCGTCGGCGAGGAGCTGGCGCTCGCCCACCGCCCGGCGGGCAAGGAGGACGTCGCCGCCTGGCTCGCCGCGCACGACGCCGCGCCCTTCGCCGGCACGCGGTTCGAGAACCTCACCCCGGCCCTGCGCACCCGGCTGCTCACCGAGCTGGCCGCCGAGCGCAAGGGCGTGCGCGTGCTCGTCCTCGACACGCCCGACCGGCACACCAGCGACGTCGGCAGCTGGGCGGACCTCGCCCGCGAGCAGGCCGAGCGCGGGCTGGCCGTCGTCGTCCTGACCGCGACGACGCCGTTGTCCGCGCTGCCGTTCCCGCCCGCGCGCCTCGGCGCCGCCGAGCAGCCCGAGCCGCAGCACCACTTCCCCGAACCCGCCCCCACCGAAGAGCTCCCCGAGAGCACCGACGAGGTCACCGAATGAACGCCTTCCGGATCGCGCGCAACGAGCTGCGCCGCCTCTCCACCGGCACGATGCCGAAGCTCGCGCTGGTCGCGCTCGTGCTGGTGCCGCTGCTCTACGCGTCCTTCTACCTCTACGCGAACTACGACCCCTACGGCCGCCTCGACAAGCTGCCGGCCGCCGTCTTCACCAGCGACACCGGCGCGAAGGACGCGGGCGGCCAGCAGCGCAACGTCGGCCGCGAGGTGACCGACGAGCTGGTCAAGTCCGGCACGTTCCAGTGGCACGAGGTGTCCGAGCAGGAGGCGCGCGACGGCGTCCGCGACGACAAGTACTCCTTCGCGATCGGCATCCCCAGCGGCTTCTCCGCGGCGCTGCTGTCGGTCGGCAACTTCCAGCCGCAGCAGGCGACGATCACGCTGACCACCAACGACGCCAACAACTACCTCTCCGGCACCATCGCCAAGCAGGTCGCCGAGCAGGTGCGCAAGACGATCGCGGAGAAGGTGGGCAGCGAGGCCGCGGACCGGTTCCTGGTCGGCTTCTCGACGATCTACGCCAAGATCCAGGAGGCGTCGACCGGCGCGTCGCAGCTCGCCGACGGCGCGAACCAGCTGAAGACCGGCCAGCAGAAGCTCGCCGACGGCGCCGCGAAGCTCGCGGACGGCTCGTCGACGCTGGCGACCGGCCTGGGAACGTTGAAGAACAGCACCGCTTCGCTCCCGTCGCAGACGCAGAAGCTGGCCGACGGCGCTTCGCAGGTCGCCGCCGGGGACCAGAAGGTCGCCGACGCGGCGTCGCTGGCCGCGACGGCCTCGTCCGACATCCAGGGCAAGCTCGACTCCTACCGCGCCCAGCTCCAGACCGACCTGCGCAACGCGGGCGTGCCGGAGAGCGAAGTCCAGGCGATCCTCGCGAAGGCCGACCAGCTGCGCTCCCCCGTCGACCAGGCGAACGGCAAGATCCAGCAGGCCGACAACGACCTCGCGAAGCTGGCCGACGGCGCCCGGCAGGTGTCCGACGGCGCGGCCAAGCTCGCCGCCGCGTCGCCGCAGCTGACCAGCGGCATCGCGCAGGCGTCCGACGGCGCGAACCAGCTGCGTGACGGCGCTTCGCAGCTCAGCGACGGCGAAAAGACGGCCGTCACCGGGACGAACCAGCTGGCGGACGGCGCGGTGAAGCTGCGCGACGGGCTGGCCGCCGGACTCCAGCAGATCCCGAACCCGGACGACCCGACCCGCAACGCGACGGCCAACACGATCGCCGACCCGGTGGCGGTGAACGCCAACGGCGAGGCGTCGGCGGGGACGTACGGCGCGGGCCTGGCACCGTTCTTCATCTCGCTGGCCACGTGGATCGGCGCGTTCGTGCTGTTCCTGCTGCTGCGGCCGCTCTCGACGCGGGCGCTGACCGCGGGCGCGGCGCCGTTCCGGGTCGCCGTCGGCGGCTGGCTGTCCTCGGCGCTGCTGGGCATCGCGCAGGTGATCGTCCTGTTCGGCGCGGTGACGTGGCTGGTCGGCATCCACATCGCGCACCCGCTGGGCGCGATCGGGTTCGCGGTGCTGGTGTCGCTGACGTTCACGTCGGTGGTGCACGCGCTCAACGCGTTCTTCGGCGCGGTCGGCAAGTTCCTCGGGCTGGTGCTGCTGGTGCTGCAGCTGGTCAGCGCGGGCGGCACGTTCCCGTGGCAGACGATCCCGGATGCGCTCTACCCGCTGCACGTGGTGCTGCCGATGGGCTACGCGATCGACGGCTTCCGCCACCTGTTCTACAGCGGCGCCACCGTGCAGATCCTCGGTGACATCGGCGTGCTGCTGGCGTACCTGGTGGGCGGGATCCTGGTGTCGACGCTGGCCGCGCGCAAACGTCGCGTTTGGACGGTGTCCGCGCTCAAGCCCGAGCTGAGCCTGTGAGCGGCGGGACGAAGCAGAAGCTCTTCGAGGCCACATTGCGGCTCTCGAAGAGCCGCGGCCTGGTCGGGCTGACGGTCGACGACATCGCGGCCGAGGCGGGCGTCGCGAAGGGCACGGTCTACTACAACTTCGGTTCGAAGGACGGCCTGGTCGACGGGCTCCTGCGGTACGGGGTGGACATGCTCGCTTCGCGGCTTCGTCTTGCGGTTTCCGAGGCGGATCCCCTGGAAGTGATCGAGGCGCAAGTCGACACGACGTTGGAGTTCATCGCGGCTTACCCGGGGTTTTCGCAGATCCTGGTGAGCGAGCTGTGGCGGACGCCGGGACAGTGGCACGACACGCTTTCCCTGCTGCGCGAGGAGATCATCTCGATCGTGAAGCAGCAGTTGTCGCGGTTGGACTCGGCCGGGCGGCTGCCGGAGGGGGTGGAGATCCCGACGGCGGCGGCGGGGTTGTTCGGGACGATGCTGGTGGTGGCGCTGGACTGGCAGGTGTTCGGGCCGCAGCGGACGCGGAGTGAGGTGCGGGACGCGGTGATGGTGCTGATCCGCGGCCTCGGCCGGCGTTAGCCGCGGTCTTCGAGGCGGGCGCGGACCGCCGCCGCGTACGTGTCGACCGCCGTGGCCGCCGCCGTCAGCTCGCAGGGGCCGTCGATCAGCAGCCTCTTCGCCGGGACGTACGCCTGCTCCAGCTCCGGGTCGCCGTCCAAGCCGTGCTCGCGGGCCAGCTCGTTGTCCGCCGCCAACCTTGCCCGCAGCTCTTCGCGACGAGCTACCAACCCGTCGAGGACCGCTCGCTGGCGGCGGCCGTCCTCGACCGCCGGGGCGACCGCGTGCTCGTGGCCGTCGATGTGCTTCTCGACCCACTCCGCGTCGCCGTCCACCTCGGCCGATCGCAGCTGCTTCAACGCTCCGCGCAGCCGCTGCGCGCGGGCCGGCAGCATCGCGACGCCGGTGAACCGCGTCGCCACCCTCAGCTGGTACGCCTCGATCTCGGCGAGCTCCTCCACCGACTGCGTGAGCACGTCGAGCCGGCCCGCCAGGTCGTCCGGCGCCGGCCGGGCGCCGAGCGTGCCCGCGCGGATCGCCGCCACCCCGGGCGAGGACTCCTCCCGGAAGCCGAGCAGCAGGCGGATGCCGAGCTCGGCCGCTCGGCCGGCGAGCGGTGCCAGCACCTCGCCGACCAGCCGGTCGGGTTCGGCGGAGTCGTCGATCGCGTCCACGACGAGCGTGCGGCCCGCGACCCCGGTCGTGAGCCGGTCGGCGATGCGGTGGCGGACGGCGTCGGCGGTGCGGCCGGTCGCGTCCACGGCGAGGTCGACGCTGCCCGCCGGCGGCATCTCCCCGAGCGCCGGCGGCAGGCCGGCGACGCCGAGCGAGCGTTCGCGGTCGGCGAGGACGATCCCGAACCGCAGCGCGGCGGCGACGGGCGAGCCGGCCTCGCCGGTGTCGACGACCCAGACCGTGCCGGGCTCGGCCTTGGCGAACCAGTCCGCGACGCTCTGCACGAACGAGACGTCGACGGCTTCGCCGACCGGGCGCGAAAAACTGGCGTCGACGGCCGGGCTGCCCGACGTCCAGATGCTCAGCTGCGGCAGGTGCCCGAGCATGGTCTCGACCGGGATCATCCACGTGCCGGTGTCCTTGCCGACGACGACGCCGACGACGTGCCCGGTCGCTTCGTCGATCACCGCCGTGCCGCCGAAGCCGGGGCCGAGCGGCTCGGCTTCGGCCGTGCGGAACAGCCGGACCCACTCGCCGCCGGGACCGCCCGGGTGCTCGGGGCCGCCGAGGCGGGCGTGCGTCCAGCGGCCGACCGAACCCGGCGGGAAACCGAAGGCGCGCACGAGCTGGTGTTCGCCGAGCGGCATGCGGTGCAGGGGCGCGCGGAAGACGCGGGACTCGGGGCGGTCGAGGCGCAGCACGGCGAGATCGCCGCGGCCGCCACCGTCGGACGGCACCCAGCAGCCTTCGACGACGGTCGCCGAGCCGGGCATCGCCTCGGCCAGGCCGACGAAGTCGACGCTCAGCGCGGACCGCTGCCCCCCGGCGGTTTCGACGACGTGCGCGCTCGTGAGGACGTGGTACTCGTCCAGCACCGTGCCCGCACCGCACACCCGGCCGAGTTCGTCGTGCAGCCGGACCCGCCAGCGTCGTCGCTCACGCTCGAACCCCATTCGGCGGACCCTACGCCGTGATCGCTCCCGGGTGGGCGCCGACCTCCCTACCCAGCGGTAATGGCTCACCCGAACGGAGTCCTCCGTTGGTAGGAACGCCGAACGGTGTGGTGTGCCGGTGAGTATTTTCGTCAGAGCCGTCGGAAAAACCCTGTGCTGCTAGACACGGCCGAACACCCAGCTGCCGGCCGCCGCGGGGTCGTCGCCGGCCCAGAACTCGTACCAGTGACCGGTGAACTCGTCGTGGGACAACCGGCCGTCGCCGTCGGTGTCCAACAGCGCGAACACTTCGTCCGTCGGGACGCCGGTGCCGCTCCACGCCTCGATCATGCGCCGGTACTCGGCCGCCGAGATCGCGCCGTCGCCGTTTTCGTCCACCGCCTCGAACATCGCGGCCGCCGTGCCGGTGACCGTGCCCGGCATCTTCGGCAGTTCGTCGACGACGGCGAGGACCTCGTCGAGGGTGACCTTGCCGTCACGGTCGCGATCGGACGCGTCGCGCAGCGTCGCCCACCAGCCCATCATGATCGCGGCGAGCTTCTCGCCCTCGGGCGTGCCGGCGTCGGTGCCGCGGACGTCGAGCCATCTCGCCGTGAGCGCGCGGAAGTCGGACTCGGTCAGGTAACCGTCGGCGTCGGCGTCCATCGCGCCGAACACGCCGGAGATCTTGCGTCGCTGGAAGTCACTGGCCATGCACGCCAGCTTCGTCGCGGCGCCCGGCACCCGACGACGGCCGGCCGAGTACACCCGCGCCACGACCCGGTGATCCGGGTCGTGGCGCAGTGTGACTTCAGTGGGCGGCTTCGTTCCAAGACCGCCCGTAGCCGACCGAGACCTCCAGCGGCACCGCCAGGTCGTAGGCCGACCCCATGCCGTCGCGCACCAGCTTCTCCAGCTGCTCGCGCTCGCCGTCGGCGACCTCGAGCACGAGCTCGTCGTGCACCTGCAGCAGGATCCGGCTCTTCAGCTTCGCTTCGACCAGCGCGCGGTGGACGTTGAGCATCGCGACCTTGATGATGTCGGCCGCGCTGCCCTGGATCGGGGCGTTGAGCGCCATCCGCTCGGCCATCTCGCGGCGCTGGCGGTTGTCGCTGTTGAGGTCCGGCAGGTAGCGGCGGCGGCCGAAGATCGTCTCCGTGTAGCCGCTCTTCGCCGCTTCGCCGACCACCGAATGGAGGTAGTCGCGCACGCCGCCGAAGCGGGCGAAGTACGCCTCCATCTGGGACTTGGCGTCTTCGGTGGAAATCCGCAGCTGCTGCGAAAGCCCGTAGGCCGACAACCCGTACGCGAGCCCGTACGACATCGCCTTGACGCGGTAGCGCAGCTCCGGCGTGATCTCCTCCGGCGGCAGCGAGAACGCCCGCGACGCGACGAACGTGTGCAGGTCCTCGCCGGAGTGGAACGCCTCGATGAGGCCCTCGTCCTTCGACAGGTGCGCCATGATCCGCATTTCGATCTGGCTGTAGTCCGCGGTCATCAGCTCGGAGTAGCCCTCGCCGACGACGAACGCGTCGCGGATGCGGCGGCCTTCTTCGGTGCGGACCGGGATGTTCTGCAGGTTCGGCTCGGTCGAGGACAGCCGCCCGGTGGCCGCGATGGTCTGCAGCAGCGTCGTGTGGATCCGGCCGTCGTCGGCGACGGACTTGATCAGGCCCTCGACCGTCGTGCGCAGCTTCGTCGCGTCCCGGTGCTCCAGCATGTGCTGCAGGAACGGGTGCTCGGTCTTCTCGAACAGGCCCTGCAGCGCCTCGGCGTCGGTGGTGTAGCCGGTCTTGGTGCGCTTGGTCTTCGGCATGCCGAGCTCGTCGAACAGCACGACCTGCAGCTGTTTCGGCGAGCCGAGGTTGATCTGCTTGCCGATCACCTCGTACGCCGCTTCGGCGGCCTGCGTGACGCGCGAGAGGTAGTGCGCTTCGAGCGACGTCAGCTGCTCGAGGTCGACGGCCACACCGGCGATCTCCAGCTCGGTGATGACCTCCAGCAGCGGCAGCTCCAGCTCGGCGAGCAGCCGCGCGCCGCCGATCTGCTCGAGCTCCTTGTCGAGCGCGCCGGCCAGCTCGAAGATCGCGCGGGCCTTGACCAGCTCCTCGTCGATCTCCTTCTGCTCCAGGCCTTCCGCGCCGCCGTCGAGCAGGGACAGCTGCCCGTCGCCGCCGTCGGTCTCCGAGCGCAGCTCGCGGTGCAGGTAGCGCAGCGCGAGGTCGTCCAGCTCGAACGTGCGCTGCCCGGGCCGCACGAGGTACGCGGCGAGCGCGGTGTCCATGGCGAGTCCGGCGAGCGCCCAGCCGCGGGCGCGGATCGCGTGCAGCGCCACCTTGAGGTCGTGGCCGGTCTTGCGGATCTTCGGGTCGGCGAACCAGGCGGCGAGCGCGGCGTCGTCGGCCTGGTCCATCGCCGTCACGTCGACGTACGCGCCTTCGCCGTCGGCCGAGGCGAACGCGACCGCGCGCAGGTCGGACCGGACCGACGTGCCGACCGTGCGGAAGCTCAGCGCGACCGGCTCGCCCGCCCCGGCGTGCGCCTCGAGCCACGCCCCGAGCGCGCCGGGCGCGAGCGCGGACCCCGAGACCTCGAAGCCTTCGTCGGCCTCCGGCTCGGCGCTCTGCAGCGTCGCGAACAACCGGTCCCGCAGCACGCGGAACTCCAGCTCGTCGAACAGCGCGTGCACCGCTTCGCGGTCCCACGGGCGCAGCTCCAGCCCGGACGGCGCGATCTCCAGCTCGACGTCGCGGATCAGCTCGGTCAGCTGGCGGTTGAGCTGGACCGACGACAGGTGCGCCCGCAGCGCGTCGCCGACCTTGCCCTTGACCTCGTCGACGCGGTCGATGAGGTCGTCGAGCGAGCCGAACTGCTTGATCCACTTGGCCGCGGTCTTCTCGCCGACGCCGGGGATGCTCGGCAGGTTGTCCGAGGGGTCGCCGCGCAGCGCGGCGAAGTCCGGGTACTGCCGCGGGGTGAGCCCGTACTTCTCCTCGACGGCGTCCGGGGTGAACCGGGTCATCTCCGAGACGCCGCGCTTCGGGTACAGCACGGTGACGTGCTCGTTGACCAGCTGCAGCGCGTCGCGGTCGCCGGTGCAGATGAGGACGTCGAAGCCGTCGGCCGTCGCCTGCGTCGTGAGCGTGGCGATGATGTCGTCGGCCTCGAAGTTCTCCTTGACCAGCGACGGGATCCCGAGCACCTCGAGGACCTCCTTGACCAGGTCCACCTGGCCGCGGAACTCGTCCGGCGTCGTGCTGCGGTTCGCCTTGTACTCCGCGTACGTCTCCGAGCGGAACGTCTTGCGCGAGAGGTCGAACGCCACCGCCAGGTGGGTCGGCGCTTCGTCGCGCAGCAGGTTGATGAGCATCGAGGTGAAGCCGAAGACCGCGTTCGTGACCTGGCCGGTCTTCGTCTTGAAGTTCTCCGCGGGCAGGGCGAAGAAAGCGCGGTAGGCCATCGAATGGCCGTCGATCAGCAGCAGCTTCGGCCGCTCGGCGACAGAGGTGGTTCCTGTGGCGTTGGCAACGGTCGTCTTCTCACTCGGGCTCACGGGGCCGAGTCTAGGCTGAGGGTCCGACACTCTTACGTGTCGCATAGGAACAGGAGCTTTGCGTGACGGACAGCGCCGCCCCCATCGACGTGGAGCGGCTGTCGGGTATCGACCCGGCAGCGGCGGACCAGCAGCTGAACGACAAGGTCGGCATGAAGCTGCTGGAGGCGACGGCCGAACGCGTCGTCGGCACGATCCCGGTCGAAGGCAACCTCCAGCCGTACGGCCTGCTGCACGGCGGCGCCAACGCCGTGCTCGCCGAAGCGCTGGGCTCGACGGTCGCCGCGCTGAACGCCGGCCCGGGCCGCGCCGCGATGGGGCTGGAGCTGTCCTGCACGCACCACCGCGCCGTCCGCGCGGGCACGGTCACCGGCGTCGCGACGCCGCTGCACGTCGGCCGCGGCACCATCACCGCGGAGATCGTGCTGACCGACGACGAGGGCCGGCGGACCTGCACCGCCCGGCTCACCTGCGTCGTCCGGGACCGCCCGCCCGGCGCCTGAGCGCGTGGACCTCGACCTCGCCCAGGTCCGGGCGTTCGTCGTGACCGCGGAACACCGTCACTTCGGGCGGGCGGCCCAGGCGCTGTTCCTCACGCAGCAGGCGCTGTCGAAGCGGATCCGGAAGCTCGAGGACGCGCTCGCCACGCCGTTGTTCCTGCGCACCAACCGGTCGGTCGAGCTCACCGCCGACGGCGAGCGCTTCCTGCCGCACGCGCGTGAGCTGGTGCGGCTGGCCGACGCGGCGGTGGCCGCGATGGGCGCCGACGATCGGCCGCTGCGCCTCGACGTCGTCGACTACCGGCTCTCCCCCATCTTCCTGCTCCGCCGGCTCGCCGAGCGGGAGCCGGCGCTGCGGATCGACCGGGTCGCCGGTGGCGGGTTCGCGGGCGCCGTCGAGCCGCTGCTGTCCGGTGAGCTCGACCTCGCCATCGGCCGGGTCAGCGGCATCGGCCGGCCGCTGCCCGACGGGCTGGAGCACCGGGTCGTCCGGCTCGAACCGCTGGTCGCGCTGCTCGCCCCGGAACACCCGCTGGCCCAGCGGGACGTCCTGCGCCTGGACGACCTGCGCGCCGACGGGATCTGGCTGCCCGGCCTGCGCGGCCCGGCGGAATGGCTGTCCTACCTGCGGGAGCTGTGCGAGCGGTTCGGCGTGCCGATCGACGACTCCGGTGTCAGCTTCGACCTGCGGCACACCCTGGAGCAGACGCGCTACGGCAAGCGGCGCGTCACCCTCGCCGGGGCGGACATGGAGCTCGCGCCCGACCTGAACCTCACGGTGCTGCCGTTCGAGCCGTCGCCGCTGTTCCCGTGGTCGCTGGTCTGGCGGCGCGGCAAGGCGAGCCCGGCGCTGCGGCGGCTGCTGGCGCTGGCCGGGCGCACCAGCCGTGAAGAGGACTGGTGCGCCTACGACCCCGGGCACGCCTGGCTGCCGGACGACGACGTCAAGCTCGCAGCCGCCGCGCGAACCACGCGGTGAAGGCCGCGTCGACCGCCTTCGCTTCCGGGGTTCCCGGCGGGAACTCGTGCGCCATCCCGTCGACGGTCACCAGTTCGGTCCCCAGCTTCTCGCGCAGCGCTTCGGCCGGCTCGCGCACGGCGACGTCGTCGTCGGCCCCGGCGACCAGGAGCAGCGGTGCCGTCAGCTCGCCGGCTCGGCGCACGAAGTCGTAGTGGTCGGCGACGGCCCGGGACTTCGGCGTCCAGGGGTAGGTGATGTCGAAGAGGCGCTCGTTGCGGCCGATCACCGGCGCCAGCCGGGCGACCGGGCTGACCACCGCGGCGGCTTCGACGTCGGCACGGGCGAGCAGCTCCAGTGCCACCAGCGAACCCGCCGAGCCACCGAACACGCCGAGCGGGCCGGTCGCGCCCGGCAGCCGGTCCCGCAGTTCGGCCAGCGCCGCGGGGAACTCCGCGACCGCCTGCTCGGTGACCGGCGCGAAGACGTTGAGCACCGCGTCCTCGCTCGCCAGCCGGAACAGCTCCGCCGGACCGCCCTCGGGCAGCCGGGCGCCGGTGAGCGGCAGGCCGAAGTAGACCCGCCACGCCTGCAGCCCGGTCATCGGCACCGCTTCGGCGAAGGCCCGCTCGTTCGACGGCTCCTCCATCAGGTGCCAGCCCGCCAGCAGCCCCGCCGGCGCGGCCGGGTCCGCCGGTGCCAGCGCCACGAACGGCACGCCCGCCGCGACGCCCTCGATCGCTTCCCGCATCCTTCTCTCCCTGTCTCTCGGCTGCTTCCAGCGAACAGCCGGGGCGGGGCGCGCGTCCAACAGCCGTTCCGGCGGCCACGACAACCGTTGGTTGTGACGGCCGGTCGGGCCGGGCGGCCTTTCGGGCAGACCTGGACGGGGGCTGGTCCGATCGGCGGCGCGAACCGGACGTAAGGTGCATCCCTCCGGCGGTGCCCGCTCCCGGCGGCCCCCGCCAGGGTGAACAGCGGATCGCGGGAAACCGGCCACGCACCGCCCGCCGAAATGGACGATGACATACCGCCGAAACACGGCTGTCACCCATTCGCATAACGAGCCCCGATACTTAGTATCGCTACGTGACCAGCGGCGGGCTGTAACGAAACGTCGTTCGGCTTTTCGTGCAATTCGTGTCGGTTGCGATCGTCACGATGTGGACACAGAGTAGTGAGGCCGCCTGTGCACATGACGGGCGAGAGGGATATCTTCCTGCCCTAACCTAGCCCCTGTGTCGGGGGCAACGCCTACCGGCGGCTGGTTGGTCATGGGAGGTAGTCGGTGTCAGGAGTGCGTTTTGGACGGGTTCTCGCCCTCGCAGCGGCGACGTCGCTGGCGCTGGCGGGCTGTGCCGGCGGCAGCAGCTCGTCGGGCAGCGGTGACAGCAGCACGCTGAAGATCGGGTTCATGGGCGACCTGACCGGGGAGAACTCCGGGATCGTGATCCCGCCCAACAACGGGGCGAAGCTCGCCATCGACGAGTACAACGCCACGAACCCCAAGGTGAAGCTCGAGCTGAAGAACTACGACAGCCAGGGCAAGCCGGAGCAGGCCACCTCGCTGGTGCAGACCGCGATCGGCACGGACAAGATCACGGCCCTGATCGGCCCGGCGTTCTCCGGTGAGTCGAAGGCCGTCGGCGGTGTCCTCGAGCAGGGCAAGGTCCCGAGCGTGTCGCCGTCGGCGACCAACCCGGGTCTCGCCGCGAACGGCTGGAAGTACTGGCACCGCGTCGTCGCGAACGACAACGACCAGGGCCCGGCCATCGCGAACTTCCTCATCACGGCGAAGTCGCCGAAGAACGCGTTCGTCATCTCGGACGACCAGGAGTACAGCGTCGGCCTGGCGGACGCCTTCGAGAAGACCTTCAAGGAGAAGGGCATCACGACCGAGCGCGACAAGTTCGCCAAGGACGCGTCGGACTACTCCTCGACCGTCTCGAAGGTCAAGGCCGCCAACCCGGACGTCATCACCTTCGGTGGCTACTACGCCCAGGCCGGCCGGCTGCTCAAGCAGCTCCGCGACGGTGGCGTGAAGGCCATCTTCGCCACCGGTGACGGCTCGCTCGACCCGCAGCTGGTCTCCGGTGCGGGTGCCGCGGCCGCCGAGAAGGCCGTGGTCGGCTGCCCGTGCAACATCCCGGACCCGGGTGCCCCCGGCAACGACTTCGCCACGAAGTACAAGGCCAAGTTCAACGTCGACCCGGCGATCTACGCCACCGAGGGCTACGACGCCGCGACCGCCATCATCAACGCGGTCAAGGCCGGCAACACCACCGGCGAGAAGATCAACGACTTCCTGAAGACGGAAGACTTCAAGGGCGCGTCGAAGCAGATCAAGTTCAAGGACAACGGCGAGCCGCAGACCAACGCGATCTACGTCTACCAGGTCGTCGGCGGGGTCATCAAGAACCTCGGCGCGTCGACCGAGGCCAAGATCAACGGCTGACGGATTAGCGGAACACCTCACGGGAGCGGGGGCGCTGTGGACGGCCACAGCACCCCCGCTCCCCGCCAATGTGGCGACCATCCTCGCCCCGTCAGGTAAGGCAACTACGTCATGTTCCAAGATCTGCAGAGCCAGTTTCTGGGCAGCACCATCGGCGGCCTGGTAGCCGGCTCCATCTACGCCCTCATCGCCCTGGGCTACACGATGGTCTACGGCGTGCTGCGGCTGATCAACTTCGCCCACTCCGAAATCTTCATGATCGGGACGATGACGTCCCTGTTCATCCTCATCACCATCGCGCCCTCGGCGCCGTTCACGGTCTTCTCGATGATCGGGATCCTGCTGCTGCTGATCGTGGTTTCGGCCCTGGTCTCCGGCGGATCCGCGATCGTCCTGGAGCAGGTCGCCTACCGGCCGCTGCGGAAGAAGGGCGCGACCCGGCTCGCCGCCCTCATCTCGGCCATCGGCGCGTCGCTGTTCCTGCAGGAGCTGTTCGCGCTCATCGTCATCCCGGACGTCTTCGGCAAGTCGGGCCGCGTGCAGCAGTCCGCGCCCCGCTTCGTGCCGCACGAGGAGCTGTTCCGGATCGGCAACGGCGTCGTGCGCACCGACCACGTCTTCGTGATCGTCGGCGCGGTCATCGTGATGGTCATCCTCGACCAGCTGGTGCGCCGGACCCGGATCGGCCGCGGTATCCGCGCGACCGCCCAGGACCCCGAGGCCGCCGTGCTGATGGGCGTCAGCATCGACCGCATCGTCCGCATCACGTTCCTGCTCGGCGGGGCCATGGCCGGCGTCGCGGCCGCGTTGTTCGTCATGGAATACGAGAACACCGATTACCGCATCGGATTCCTGCTCGGCATCAAGGCGTTCACCGCCGCGGTGCTCGGCGGTATCGGCAACCTGCGGGGCGCCCTGCTCGGCGGAATCGTGCTGGGTCTCGTCGAGAACTGGAGCTCCATCTTCCTCGGCTCGGCCTGGAAGGACGTCACGGCTTTCGTGATCCTGGTGCTCGTGCTCATGTTCCGGCCCACCGGCATTCTCGGTGAATCGCTGCAGCGGGCACGCGTATGAAAGGCGACGAAGTGGCACCCGAAAACGAATCCCCGGCCCGCCGGGGCTTCCACCCCGTCGACGGCATGCGGGACTGGTGGGCCGGCGCTCCGCAGTGGCAGCGCTACGGCGTCTACATCCTGCTGATCGTCTTCGCCTTGATCCTGCCCGCTCCGTGGATCGGCGCCTTCATGTCGCCGGACTCGGACTGGACCACAGTCCTGATCTTCCCGATCGGGACGTACATCCTGCTGGCCGTCGGCCTCAACATCGTGGTCGGCCACGCCGGCATGCTGGACCTCGGGTACGTGGCGTTCTTCGCGATCGGCGCCTACACCTGGGCCGCGATCGGCACGAAGTACGGCTGGTCGTTCTGGCCGACGGTGGTGCTCGGCATCTTCCTGGCCTCGGTGTCGGGCGTCATCCTGGGCGCACCGACACTACGGCTACGCGGTGACTACCTCGCCATCGTGACCCTGGGCTTCGGGGAGATCGTCCGGATCACCGCGAACAACACCGACGCCATCGGCGGCGCGCGCGGCATCACCAACGTCCCGCACCCGGAGCCGATCTTCGGGGTCGAGTTCTTCCTCGACCCGGCGCCGTATTACTACCTGATGCTGTTCGCGATCGTGCTCGTCGTCGTCTTTTCGATCCGGCTCAACAAGAGCCGCGTCGGGCGGGCGTGGGCGGCGATCCGCGAGGACGAGGACGCGGCCGAGCTGATGGGCGTGCCGACGTTCAAGTTCAAGCTGCTCGCGTTCGCGATCGGTGCCATGATCGGTGGCTTCGCCGGCACGATCTACGCCAGCAAGGCCGTGTTCGTCGAGCCGAACAACTTCCCGTTCATCCTGTCCGCGACCATCCTGGCCGCGGTCGTGCTGGGCGGGGCGGGCAACCTGCCGGGCGTCATCCTCGGCGCGTTCGTCGTCGCGTGGCTGCCGGAGCGCTTCCGGAACTTCGCCGACTACCGCATCTTCGTCTTCGGCGCGGTCCTGGTGCTGATGATGGCGCTGCGGCCGGAAGGCCTGCTGCCGTCCCGGCAGCGCAAGGCCGAACTACGGGAAGGAACCGGCGGCATGGGTGCCATGGGCGCCGAGGTGGCCGGGCCGGAGTCCGACGCGTCGGCGGAGGTCGCCAAGTGAACACCTTGCTCGAGTTCGACAACGTGACCATGCGCTTCGGCGGCGTGACCGCCCTGCGCGAGGTCAACATCAGCATCAACGAGGGTGAGATCTTCGCCCTCATCGGCCCGAACGGCGCCGGCAAGACCACGGTGTTCAACGTGATCACCGGCGTCTACCAGCCGACCGAGGGCGAGGTCCGCTTCGACGGCGACCGCATCGACGGGATGAAGCGGTTCCGCGTCACCAAGCGCGGCGTCGCCCGGACGTTCCAGAACATCCGGCTGTTCCACAACATGACGGCGCTGGAGAACGTCATGGTGGGCGCGGACGCGCACCACAAGACGGGCGCGATCGGCGCGGTGCTCGGCCTGCCGACGCACCGCAAGGAGGAGAAGCGGGGCCGGGAGCGGGCGCGGGAGCTGCTCGACTTCGTCGGCATCGGCCGGGTCGAGAACAGCGTCGCGAAGAACCTCTCCTACGGCGACCAGCGCCGGCTGGAGATCGCGCGGGCGCTCGCGACCGACCCGAAGCTGCTGCTGCTGGACGAGCCGGCCGCGGGCATGAACCCGGCGGAGAAGAACGCCCTGCAGGCGCTGATCCGCAAGATCCGGGACGACGGCCGCACGGTGCTGCTGATCGAGCACGACATGGGCCTGGTCATGCACATCAGCGACCGGCTGGCGGTGCTCGACTTCGGGCAGAAGATCGCAGAAGGGCTGCCGCAAGAGGTGCAGAACAACCAGAAGGTGATCGAGGCGTACCTGGGGGTGTCCGAAGATGCTTCTTGAGGTCGAGGACATCAACGTCCACTACGGCAAGATCGCGGCCCTCAAGGGCATGAGCATCCAGGTCGACGAGGGTGAGATCGTCTCCCTCATCGGCGCCAACGGCGCCGGCAAGACCACGACGCTCAAGACGATCTCGGGGCTGCGTCCGCTCACCAGCGGCCGGATCACGTTCAACGGCCAGGACATCTCGAAGACCCCGGGGCACAAGCGCGTGCTGCTCGGGATCGGCCAGTCGCCGGAAGGCCGGGGCGTGTTCCCCGGCATGACGGTGCAGGAGAACCTCCTGATGGGTGCGTACACCCGCAAGGACGAGCTCCAGGCCGACCTCGAGGAGGTCTACGAGCTGTTCCCCCGGCTCGCGGAGCGCAAGACCCAGTTCGGCGGCACCATGTCCGGCGGCGAGCAGCAGATGATCGCCATCGGCCGCGCGCTGATGACCAAGCCGAAGGTCCTGCTGCTCGACGAGCCGTCGATGGGCCTGGCGCCGATGCTGATCGCGCAGATCTTCGACATCATCCGCGAGATCAACAAGCGCGGCACGACGGTGCTGCTGGTGGAGCAGAACGCCCAGCAGGCGCTGAAGCTGTCGGACCGGGCGTACGTGCTCGAAACGGGCCGAGTGGTGCAGAGCGCCCGCGGGGCCGACCTGCTCAACGACCCGAAGGTGCGAGCCGCCTACCTCGGTGGCGACCTCGGCGTCTGAGTTGCTTTTCAAGGGGCCCGGCGGTTCTCGCCGGGCCCCTTTCTCACAGCTTGATGTCGGTGCCGGTGAGGTTCTTCATGTCGGTGATGGTCGGGCCGCCGAAGGCCCGGAGCGTGACCGGCTTCCGGTCCTTGGGGATGTCCCAGTAGAGGTCGAACTCGACGCGCACGCCGTGGCCGAGGTCGAACTGGGCGGGCTGGCGCTTGATCAGCATGGCCTGCTCGTCCGACGGGTGGGTCGCGCCCTGGTCGTCGACCAGGAGCTGGCGTTTCGTGTCGAAGAGGACGCTGGAGGTCCCGGTGTTGGTGACCACCAGCCGCAGGCGCACGTACTGGCCCTTGGGGAGCATCTCGGCGTGGCTCCCGGTGATGCTGGGCAGCCCGGCGGCGAGGCCGATCAAGTCGAACTCGGTGTCGCCGTTCTTGACGGGCGGCAGCTTGAGGGCGGTCTCGTCGGGCCGCACCTGCCGCGGCGGCAGCTCGTAGGTGGTGGGCGCGGGCGTGCTCGGCTGGGCCGCTTCGCAGCCTGTCAGGAGCGTGAGGGCGACGACGGCCGGGAGCAGTTTCACCCTGGTGATTCTGCCCGCCGGCCGTCGTGTCCGGCTAGCTCCCGATGCTTTCGACGACGGCCTCGGCGACGGCCTTCATCGTGGTCCGGCGGTCCATGGCGGTGCGCTGGATCCAGCGGAAGGCGTCGGGTTCGGTGAGGCCCTGCCGGCTCATGAGCAGGCCCTTGGCGCGGTCGATGACCTTGCGTGTCTCGAGCCGGTCGGTAAGCCCGGCAACCTCGGCCTCGAGGGCCTGCAGCTCGGAGAACCGGCTGACGGCGAGCTCGATGGCGGGCACGAGGTCCCGCTTGGCGAAGGGCTTGACGAGGTAGGCCATGGTCCCGGCGTCCCGGGCGCGTTCGACGAGGTCACGCTGGCTGAAGGCGGTGAGGATGACGACGGGGGCGATCCGGTCGCCGGTGATCTTGGCCGCGGCCTCGATCCCGTCCAGCTTGGGCATCTTGACGTCGAGGATCACGAGATCGGGCTTGAGGTCGGTGGCCAGCGAGATGGCCTGCTCGCCATCCCCCGCCTCCCCGACCACTTCATAGCCCTCTTCACGCAGCATTTCGACGAGGTCCAGCCGGATGAGAGCCTCGTCCTCCGCGACGAGCACCCGACGCTGCGGCACGTTGGCCTCGGTAGCCTGATCGGTCACCGGGGTCCTCCTGAAGACTAGGCGGGACGGTGGGTCTCGCGGCTTCCCGCGAACCTGAAGCCTACCGGGAACGATCCAGAAGAAGAGATGGCGTTCACCACGAAGTGGCGGGCGCGACACCCCGGGGCCGGTCACGGACGGGGTTCGGTGATCCCGTAGGGTTACGCCGTCGAGCCCCCGTAGCCCAACTGGCAGAGGCAACGGATTCAAAACCCGTCCAGTGTGAGTTCGAATCTCACCGGGGGCACGCAACCTGACCAGCCGAAACCGGCCCCGCGACCAGGCGAAATCTGGGCGAGGGCTCGCTTTGTGTTGTCCGGCTACAACCGGTGCAGTCCGGTCGAGTGCGGCTGCTTGCGGTCTATTCGCGGCCTAAGGGATGTCTCGTAACTCGTGTTGTGGTTGGTGGGGCTGGTGTTGCCGGTCAGTTGGCGAGGAGGATGTTGTGCAGGTGCGCGATGCCGG
>NZ_JBVKDO010000026.1:0-115297 GCF_055633805.1 Amycolatopsis sp. NPDC114478
CCGGCCACCGAGCGTCGCGCTACGATCAATCCTTCGAGCCTGCCCGGGCTCGGTGACAGGCAACGAGACCTGCACCAGACCCGGGGCGCATCACCGTTTCGTCGTCGAAGCGGCCGTGCAGCTCCCATACTCCGGTTCTTTTGCGGCGGAGGGACAGTTCGCGACTGGGGATCGCCGGTTCGGTTGTGTCTGGTTCGGGGCCGTCGGGGTCCAGGTGCGCCACGATGCGGGCTCCCAGGGCGGCGACCTGTTTGTGGCCTGCGTCTTCGGCCAGGGCCAGCAGGTGCTGCTCGGCGTCCTCGCGGTGCTCCGGTGGGATCTGCGTGAGGGTGCTGACGATCGTGTCGATCATCGGGTTGCTCAGGCGGCCCTCCGCCGCGACGGGGGCGGTGGAGGGAGCCAGCGCGGGGGTGCTGTCGGGGTGCAAAGCGCGGGCTCGTTTGACCACCGTCTCCGCCGCCGACTTCGGGATGTCCGCCAAGTGCTCGAGGAGACGGGCCACCGAGCGGTAACCGAGGAGTTCCATCACCCCGCGGGACTCGATTTCCGTCAGCAGCGCACCGATCTCGGCCTCATCACGCGAACGGGTAGAAGCAGAACTCCGGTGAAGCCTCATCTCTAAGACTCCGGGTAGTGGACCCGGTAAACCAAGTGTGTCACCCCGGAGCCAACCACAACCTCAACCTGCTCAAGCGAAGCGCCAGGCGCAGAGAGGCCGGAGAAGTACGAAACCCCCGAATCGAGAAACACCGGCACAAGATCAACCCGAACCTCAGAGAGCAACCCAAGCTCCAAGCACTGCCGAGCAATGGAGGGTCCCGAAACACCAACATTCCCATCCCCGGCAGCCGCAGCCAACTCGACAGCGCGGGCCACGTCCGAGACGAACGTGAAAGGAGCAAGAACGGAAGACGACCAGGAAGGCGGAGGCCGATGAGTGACGACGAAGGCGGAACCCCCACCAGGAGGATGCCCACCCCACCCCCGGGTGTAGTCGAAAACCCGCCGCCCGCAGACGAAAGCGCTACCGCGGACAGTGTCCAAAAAGGACTTCAGATACGACGCGCTGGGCGGGGACACCCGGAACGTCGTCGGGTAGCCCACCATCGGGACCTCGACCTCGCCGGCGGTGTACCAGTCGAACAGTGGCCCGACCGAATCGTCGGGCCGTGCGACGAACCCGTCCAATGACATGCAGAAACTCGCGACGACGCCCGGCACCTCAGGCCGCCAGCACCTTGTCGAGCCGCTCGAACGACTCTGTGATCCCTCGGCTCATCCCGCTCTCCAGTGCCGTGTCGCGCGCCGAAACCGAGGGGAACACCGAGCGCGTCTCGACGCGCGTTCGGCCGTCGCCGAGGTCCGTCAGCGTCATCGAATCCAGGGTCACCTCGCCCGGTGCGCCCAGGAACTCGAACGTCTGGATGATCCGGTCGGCGCTCACCGTGTGGTACACGCCGCGGAAGCGGTATTCGCCTCGGGAGTCGCGGTGGATGTAGTCGTACGCACCTCCTGACCTCGCGTCGAACTCGACTAGCTCCATCTCCATGCCGTGCGGGCCCAGCCAGCGCACGATCAGCTCGGGATCCGTGTGGGCGCGCAGGACCGCCGACGGCGGGGCCGCGAACTCGCGCGTGATCTCGATGAACGGCGTTCCGGGCTGGGCGGTGATCGTCGTGCTCATGGCGTTTCCTCCAAGGTCTCCAGGACGGCGTCGAGCCGCCGGTAGCTGCGTTCGGTCGCCAGCCGGTACGTGTCGATCCAGCCGGTGAGGGCTTCGAGGGCGGACGGCACCAGGTGGCACGGCCGGCGCTGCCCGTCGCGGCTGCGCGTGATCAGCCCGGCCTGCTCCAGCACCTGGATGTGCCGGGACACCGCCTGCTTCGTGATCGCGAAGGGCTCGGCCAGCTCGTTGACCGTCGCTTCGCCGCGCGACAGCCGGGCGATCAGGGCCCGGCGGACCGGGTCGCCGAGTGCGGTGAACGCCCGGTCCAGCGCCGCCTCGTCAACCGACATCTTTATCAACCAATCTGTTTATCAACCGATATGTTGAATATAGCCACGCTGTCAAGACCTGCCGGACTTCCGGCTCGCCGGACCACCGTCCGGATGCTGCTGGACTGCCGGGACCGCCGGGTACGTCCAGGCCGTCGGGTTCGAGGTCCCGGTGTCCGAACCGGACTGGTTCTCCGGCGGCAGCCACGGCGTGCTGACCACCGCGGACGATCTGGCGAAGCGGCTGGGAGCGCAGCAGAACGGCGGGGTACTCACGCCCAGGTTCTCTACGTCTGGCCGGGGCCCGTGGTCGCGCTGGCGGGCGTGACCGTGGCCGCGGTCAGGGCGAGGATCCTCGTGAGTGGCACACGAGGCCGCAACCAGGAAGAATCGGACGAAACGAGGGGAGACGCCCAGTGGGCATCGGCAACCAGGCGAAGCGGGTCCTGATCACGGTGGCGGGTGCCGTCCTGCTGGTGGTCGGGGTGCTGCTGCTCGTCCTGCCCGGCCCCGGGCTGCTGCTCGTGCTCGCCGGGCTCCTGCTGCTGGCCTCGGAGTTCCCGGCGCTCGAGCGGTACGTCGACCCGGTGCGCGACCGCGCGATGAAGGCGGCCGAGGAGAGCGTGTCGTCGCCGCTGCGGATCGCCGGGTCCGTGCTGGCCGGGCTGGCGCTGCTGGCGGCGGGGATCGTCTGGGGCACGGTGAAGTCGCTGCCGTTCGCCGGCTGGAGCACGGGGTCGAGTCTGATCCTGTCGTCGGTGATCCTGTTCGCGCTGCTGATCTGGAGCTACCGGCGGGTCAAGTCCCGGCGCGAGGCCGGCAGCCGCAGCTGAGGAAGTACTGTCGGCGCCATGAGCGCCGGATTCCAGCGTGCCCGGCGGCCGGAGCAGATCGAGGCGCGCCGCACCGCGATCCTCGCCGCCGCGCGGGAGCTGCTGGCCGAGCGCCCGGTCGCCGACATCAGCCTGCGGGAGCTGGCCTGCCGCGTCGGGCTCGCGAAGTCCAATGTGCTCCGCTACTTCGACAGCCGCGAAGCCGTCTTCCTCGAGGTCCTCGACACGGCGTGGACGGCGTGGCTCGACGCGCTGGAAGGGGAGCTCGGCGCCCCCGCGCCACCGGATCCCGGCTACGCGCGCGAAGAGCGCGTCGCGGGGACGATCGCCGCGACGCTGGCCGAGCGGCGGCTGCTGTGCGAGCTGGTCAGCGCGATGGCGCCGGTGCTGGAACGCAACATCTCGCCGGAGTTCGCCCGGAGCTTCAAGGGCCGCGCGGCGGCCAACACCGAGCGGCTCGGCGCGCTGGTCCGGACGCGGGTGCCGGAGCTGTCGGCCGAGGGCGCCCGGCAGTTCGCCCTCGGCGTGGTGATCGTGGTGTCGGGGGCGTGGCCGTACGCCAACCCGACCGACGCCGTCGCGGCGGCCGCGGCCGAGCTGGGCGGGGTGCCGACGTTCGCGGACGCGCTGGCCGAAGCGCTCACGAACCTGCTGGCCGGGCTCGTCGTGCGGCGGCGGTGACGATGTCGCTGTTTTCGAGCACGGGCTTCTCGTAGCCGTTCTCGGCGACTTCCAGCATCGCCAGGGCGAGCTCCCGGTTGGTCGTCACGAAGCCCGGGAACAGCCGCCGCAGCAGCGGGTACAAGGGCATCGCGACGCGGTAGAGCGTGCGGTACAACGTGGTTTTCGACGTGATCCCGGACAGCGGCTGGATGTAGCCGGGGCGCACGGCGAACGTCCGCAGCGGCAGCTTCGCGAGGGCGTTCTCGGTGGCGCCCTTGACGCGTGCCCAGCGCACCCGGCCGCGTTCGGTGCTGTCGGTGCCCTGGCCCGAGACGTACACGAACGCGGTGTCCGCGGGCAGCTTCCGGGCCACCGAAAGGGTGAGCTGGTAGGTGATCCGCTCGTACTCCGCCGGCGCCATGCCGACCGAGGACACGCCGAGGCAGAAGAGGCACGCGTCGTAGCCCGTGATCGGGTCGAGGGCGAAGAGGTCTTCGCGCACCAGCTCGGTCAGCTTCGGGTGCGTCTCGCCGAGCGGGGACCGGCCGACCGCCAGGACCGCCTCGACGCGCTCGTCGAGCAGGCACTCCCGCAGCGCGCCCTGGCCGACCATGCCGGTCGCGCCGAAGAGGACGACCCTCATGCGTCCGTCACCGGCAGCAGCCCGCGTTCGGCGAAGACCTTCTTCGCGACGGCGGTCGCGTTCAACGCCCGCGGAAAGCCGCAGTAGGCGGCCGACTGCAGCAGCGCTTCGACGATTTCCTCGGGCTTCAGGCCGACGTTGAGGGACGCGTTCACGTGCACCTCCAGCTGCGGCTCGCACCCGCCGAGCGCGGTGAGCATGCCGAGCGTGACGAGCTGCCGGTCCCGCGGCACGAGCGCCGGCCGCGTGTAGATCTCGCCGAAGCCCCACGACACGAGACTGTCGGAGAGCTTCGGCGAGATGTCTTCGAGGCTGTCGAGCACGCGCTGGGCGGTCTCCTCCCCGTTGAGGTCGACCAGAGCCCGCTTGCCGCGTTCGAAACGATCATCGGTCATGACAGCGACGGTAGCGGCTGGAGCGCGCTCCAGCGCAAAACGGCCGCACCGGGAACCTCCCGGTGCGGCCGTTCCGGGCGAACTGCCTACTTGTCGCTGCTGTACAACGCGCTCACGTCGGCGTCGGAGAGCGCCCGGTCGTAGATGTGGACCTGGTCGACCGCTCCGTTGAGGTAGTCGACCGGACCGCCGCCGTACTTGCCGCGGCCGATCACCGTGTGGCCCGTTGACGCGTCGCCGAGGCAGACGCTCTTCGTGGCCGCCAGCTGGCCGTCGACGTACAGCTTCAGCGTGCCCGCGGCCGCGTCGCGGACGCCGACCACGTGGTACCAGCGGTTCGTCTCCGGGGCCGTGGGCGCCAGGGCCCGCGTGCCGACGAAGCTCATCGCCAGCCGGTGGTCCTGGCCCGAGTACTGCAGGAAGAACGCGCTGTTGCTGTCGCCGTCCTGGCTCACGATCGTCTGGAAGCCGTCACCCACGGCGTTGAACTTCACCCACGCCGCCGCGCTGTAGCTGCCTTCGGTGTTCACCAGCGCGGCACCCGTGTCGGCGTACTGGCCCGACCCGTTCACCGCCAGCGCCGAGCCGGTCTTGCCCGCGGTCCAGGACGCGCCGCCGACGAGCGTGGCGTCGTGGTGGCCGACGCTGTCCGCGGCCGTCGTGCCGGTGTTCTCGTCGAAACCGTAGGCCGCGATGCCGTCGATGCCCGGGGTGCCCGCGGGCACCGTGGGACCCGCAACCGGCGCACCCGTCGCGCCCTTGATGACCGCGAGGTTCGCCGCGCGGACCGCCGCGAAGTCCATCTTCTTCACCTGCCGGTCGTAGGTGAAGAAGCCGTTGACCTCCTTCTCGACGTCGGTGGTCTGCGTGTAGACGCCGGCCGAGACGCCGCACCGCTGGGCGACCAGCAGCAGGCGCTGCTGGAGCTCGCCGTAGCGCCGGGTCAGCGTCGCGCTGTCGGGCTCCATCTCGTAGGCGAAGCTGCCCGCCGGGTCGAACTGGTGACCGTCGACCTTGAGGCCGAGCCCGCCGTACTCGCCGTCGACCGCCGCGCGCGTCCCGGTCTGCATCGGCGTCCCGGGACCGGTGTAGGTGTGGTCGTCGTAGATGTCACCCTTGCCGCTGTCCGGTTCGGACCGGCAGCAGTTGACGCCGGACTCCGCGTTCACCAGCCGCGAGGGGTCCCACGTCTTGACCTCGTCGGCGATCCGGCCGACTTCGTAGTCGCCCCAGCCCTCGTTGAACGGCACCCAGGCGACGATCGACGGGAAGCTGCGGTGCTGGTCGATCATCCGCCGCATCTCGGACTCGAAGTTGACGCGGGAAGCGGCCGACGGCTCGACGTCGTCCTTCATCGCCGGCATGTCCTGCCAGACCATGAGGCCCAGCTTGTCGGCGTAGTAGTACCAGCGGTCCGGCTCGACCTTGATGTGCTTGCGCACCATGTTGAAGCCGAGCGCCTTCTCCTGCTCCAGGTCGAACTTCAGGGCCGCGTCGGTCGGCGCGGTGTAGATGCCGTCCGGCCAGAAACCCTGGTCGAGCGGGCCGACCTGCATGACGAACTTGCCGTTGAGCAGCATCCGCTGCTTGCCGTCGGCGGTCTTGCCGACGCTGATCGACCGGAGGCCGAAGTACGAACCCACTTCGTCCCCGCCGGACAGCTTGACGCGCACGTCGTAGAGGAACGGGTCGTCCGGCGACCACAGGTGCGGCCGGTCCACCTTGAGCTTCAACGGCTTGTTCGCGTCACCGGACACGCGCCCGACCGGGCGGCCGTGGTCGTAGGCGACGGCTTCGACGCGCTGTCGCACCGGGCCGCCGACCTCGGCGATCACCGTGACGGACCCGGTCGCGACGTCCGGGGTGAGGTCGAGCCGGTCGATGTGCGCGGACGCCACCGGCTCCATCCACACGGTCTGCCAGATGCCGGAGGTCGGCGTGTAGAAGATGCCGTCGCCGGGCTGGCGCTGCTTGCCGATCGGCTGCCCGCCCTGGTCGTTCGGGTCGGCGACGCCGACGACGAGCTCCTGGGTCCTGGCCGTGGTCAGCGCGTCGGTGACGTCGACGGAGAAGGCGTCGTAGCCGCCGGTGTGGCGGGCGACCGTCTTGCCGTTGACGATGATCGTCGCGTCGTAGTCGACGGCCTGGAAGTGCAGCTGCAGCCGCTGTCCCTTGCCGATCTGCCAGTTCTTCGGGACCTCGAACGCGCGGCGGTACCACATGTTCGTCTCGTGGCGCATGATCCCGGACAGCGCGGACTCGACCGGGTACGGCACGAGGATCCGCTCGCCGAGCGTCTTCCCGATCGGCGCGGCCTCACCCGGGGTCGCCTTGGCGAACTCCCAGACACCGTTGAGGTTCTGCCACTTGTCGCGGGTCAGCTGGGGGCGGGGGTAGTCGGGCAGGGCGTTGGTGGGGGAGACGTCCTTGGTCCAGGGCGTGGACAGCGGCGGGGTGAGCCGCTGCCATTGGGGCGCGTCGGCGGCACTGGCCGCCGGCACGGTGCCGAGGCCGGCCACCGCGACCGCGAAAGCGGCGGCCGCGGTCAGCCATCTCCGGGTTTTTCGGGCAGGGTGGAACATCGTTGAGACCTCCTGTGGGGGGACTGGGGCTCAGCGGGTTCGGGAGCGCGCCAGCAGGCGCTGGATCACCACGACGACGAGCAGGAAGGCCCCGCTCACCACCGTCTGGTAGTTGGAGTCGAGGGTGCCGATCTGGTTGATGACGTTCTGGATCAGCGTGCGCAGCAGCACGCCGACGAGCGTGCCGATGATCGTCCCGGCGCCGCCGGTGAGTAGCGTGCCGCCGATGACGACGACCGAGATCGCGTCCAGTTCGGTGCCGACGCCGATCACCGTGACGCCGGACTGCAGGTACGCCGCGGTGAGGACGCCGGCGAACCCGGCGAGCGCGCCGCTGAGCGTGTAGAGGCTGATCTTGGTGCGGGCCACCGGCAGGCCCATCAGCAGCGCGGACTGCTCGGCGCCGCCGATGGCGAACACCGACTGGCCGAACCGCGTGCGGCGCAACAGGAGCCCGCCGAGCGCGAAGAGGATCAGCGTCAGGTAGACCGGGACGCCGATGCCGAAGATCGTGCCCTGGCCGAGCCAGAGGAACGCCGAGCCCGGCTCCACCTTGTAAGTCGTCGCGCCTTCGGAGGTCAGCGCGAGCAGGAGTCCCCTGGCGAACAGCAGCGACGCCAGCGTCACGATGAACGGCGCCATCCCGGTGCGGGCGATGAGCAGGCCGTTGATGAAGCCGATCAGCGAACACACCGCCAGCGGCAACAGGATCGCGACGACTAGGCCGTACTGCGCGCCGTACGCGGCGAGGACGCCGCCGAGCGCGTAGTTCGAGCCGACCGACAGGTCGATGCCGCCGGAGATGATCACGAACGTCATGCCGAGCGCGATCACCGCGAGGAACGACCCCTGCAGCACGAGGCTGCGCAGGTTGTCAGCGGTGCCGAAGTGCGGGAAGGCGAACCACGAAGCGAAGATGCCGAGCACGAGCACGACGGCGGCGCCCTGGCGCTGCAAGACGCCGGCGAACGCGGCGTTGCGAGCGGTGGTCTGGGTGGCGGTCATCGGCTGCTCCGCTCGCGCGCGACGTAGACCGCGACGACGATGATGGCCGCTTGGACCATCTGCGCGGTGGAGTCCGGCAGGTTGTGCTTGATCAGGGTCGCCTGGACGAGCTGCATCAGCAGCGCGCCGAACACGGTGCCGAGCACGCGCACCCGGCCGCCGGTCAGCGGCGTGCCGCCGACGACGACCGCGGTGATCGCGGACAGCTCCATGAGCAGGCCGACGTCGCTCGGGTCGCTGGCGGCCAGTCGCGAAGTCGCCAGCACGCCGGCGATCGCGGCCAGTGCCCCGGAAATGACGTAGACGCTGATGAGCACGCGCTTCACCGGCAGGCCGGCCAGGGTGCTCGCGGCGCGGTTGCCGCCGACCGCGACCAGGTGCCGCCCGAACGTCGTGCGCTGGACGACCAGCCCGGTCAGCACCGCCAGCACGCCCGCGACGATCACCATGATCGGAACGCCGAGCAGGTCCCCGGTGCCCAGCGCCAGGAAGTCCTGGTTGCGCAGCTGGACGAGCTGGCCGTGGGCGATGACCAACGCGAGCCCGCGCCCGCCGACCAGCAGGGCGAGCGTCGCGATGATGGGCTGGATGCCCAGGTACGCCACCAGGTAGCCGCTGAACAGGCCGGAAACCACGCCGGCGATGACGGCGACGATGATCGCCATCAGCGGCCCCGCGCCCAGGTAGAGCGGGATGAGCGCGGCGGCGATCGCCATCACCGAGCCGACCGACAGGTCGATGCCCTCGGTGCCGATCACCAGCGCCATGCCCAGGGCGACGATGCAGACCGGCGCCGCCTGCACCAGCTGGGTGCGGAAGTTGGCCGCGGACAGGAAGTTCTCGGTGAACGCGATGTTGAACAGCAGCAGCACCACGACGGCCAGGTAGACGCCGTAGTTCTGCAGCCACGCGGTGACTTTCGCGCGGTCGGGGCTTTTCGTCAGGGTGGCGCTAGACATCGTTGTCACCCTCGGCTGCGATCGCGGTCAGGACGTTCTCCTCGGTGATCCGGTCGCCGGTCAGCTCACCGACGACCGAGCCGTCGCGCAGGACGACCACGCGGTCGGAGCCGTCGATCAGCTCCTCGAGTTCGGACGAGATGAGCAGCACGCCGAGCCCTTCCTGCGCGAGTTCGTCGATCAGCGACTGCACCTCGGCCTTCGCGCCGACGTCGATGCCGCGCGTCGGCTCGTCGAGGAGCAGGATCTTCGGGCCGGTGGCGAGCCAGCGGGCGAGCAGTACTTTCTGCTGGTTGCCGCCGGACAGCTCGGACACCTTCTGTTCGGGACTGGCCGCCTTGATCCGCAGGCGCTCCATGAAGATCTTCACGATCTTGTCCTGCTTGGCCTTGCTGACCAGGCCGAACGGCGAGAGCGTCGGCAGCGCGGCGAGGACGATGTTCTCGCGGACCGACAGGTTCGGGATGATCCCGTCGGTCTTGCGGTCTTCGGCCAGCAACGCGATCCCGGCCCGCATGGCGGCCTTGATCTTGCCCTTCTTGAGCGGTTTCCCGGCCAGCAGCACGGTTCCGCCGTCGAGCGGGAACGCGCCGACAATGGCCCGCGCGGTTTCGCTGCGGCCGGAGCCGAGCAGGCCGGCGAGGCCGACGACCTCGCCGGGCCGGATGCTCACCGAGACGTCGTGCAGCTTCCGCATGCCGGACAGGCCTTCGGCCTTGAGCAGCGGTTCGCGCTCGACCTCGTGCTCCTCGCCGAACGCCGTAACGCCCTCTTCGCGGATCTGCCTGATCTCGCGGCCGAGCATCTTGGACACCAGCTCGATGCGCGGCAGGTCCTTCAACGGTCCACTGTGGACGACCCGGCCGTCGCGCAGCACGGTGACGCTGTCGCAGACCCGGTACAGCTCGTCCATCCGGTGACTGACGTAGACGATCGCGATGCCTTCGGCGTGCAAGCGGTTCAGCACTTCGAAGAGCGTCTCGACCTCGCGCGGCTCGAGCGACGACGTCGGTTCGTCCATGATGACGACCTTCGCGTCGGTCGAGACCGCGCGGGCGAGCGCGACCATCTGCTGCGCCCCCACCGCCAACGTGTGCAGCGGGCGCTTGACGTCGTCGGTGATGCCGTAGCCCTTGAGCAGCTCGCGGGCGTCGGCGTACATCCTGGACCAGTCGACGAGCCCCGCCTTCGTGCGCGGCTCGCGGCCGAGGAAGACGTTGCCGGCGATGCTCATCAGCGGGACGAGGTTGACCTCCTGGTAGATCGTGGAGATCCCGGCCCGCTGCGCGTCGATCGGCTGCTTGAAGGTCACCGGCTCGCCGAGGTGGCGCACCTCGCCCTCGTCCGGCTGGTAGACGCCGGTGAGGACCTTGATCAGCGTGGACTTGCCCGCGCCGTTCTCGCCGACCAGCGCGTGCACCTCGCCCGGTCGCAGCGCGAAGCTGACGTCGTCGAGCGCGAGGGTGCCGGGGAACCGCTTGGTCACCCCGGCCACCTCGAGCACCGGTGCGGTCGTCATGGCGACGTCCTCTTCGGTGGCTGCCGTCATCAGTACGCGTTCCCGACCTTCTGGGTCGCGTTGGTCTCGTCGTACTGGTCGTCGGTGATCACGATGCTCGCCGGGATGGCCTCGCCGCCCTCGAACTTCTGCAGCGTCTGGAAGGCCAGCGGGCCGAAGCGCGGGTTGGACTCGATCACGGCGTTGTAGCTGCCGTCGGCGATGAGCTGCACCGCATTGCGGGTGCCGTCGATGGAGACGACCTTGACGTCCTTGCCCGGCGCCTTGCCCGCGGTCTTCAGCGCGTTGACCGCGCCGACACCCATTTCGTCGTTTTCGGCGTAGACGGCGGTGATGTCCGGGTGGCTCTGGATGAGCTGTTCCATCACGGCCTGGCCCTTGGAGCGGTCGAATTCACCCGTCTGCTCGGCGACCACGGACAGCCCGGACGTCTTGGCCAGCTCGTCCTTGAAGCCCTTCGTGCGGTCGGTGGTCACGTTGTTGCCGGACGAGCCGAGCAGGATCGCGACCTTGCCGGTGCCGCCGGTGACCCGCGCCATCTCCTGCGCGGCGCGCTTGCCCTGCTCGACGAAGTTCGAGCCGATGAAGGTCAGGTAGTCGGTGCACGGCTGCGACGTCACCTTGCGGTCGATGGTGACGACCGGGACCTTCTTGGCCTTCGCCGCGTCGAGCGCGGGCTGGAGGCCGTCGGAGTTCAGCGGCGCGACGACCAGCAGCTGGGCGCCCCGGTCGAGCATCGACTTGATGTCGCTGATCTGCTTGTTCAGGTCGCTCTGGGCGTTCGTGACCAGCAGCTTGTCGCTCGCGATGCCGAGCTTCGCGGCTTCGTCCTTGATGGACTGCGTCTCGGCGATCCGGAAGGGGTTGGCTTCCTTTTCGGACTGTGAGAAACCGACCACCGCGGTCTTGAGGTCGACCTTGGGGTAACCGGTTTTGTCGAGGGTGCAGCCGTCGGCGCTGGGCGCGACGGACTGCGCGGACGCGGCGGGGCCGCTCCCGTTGGAGGGGGCGGCCGGGGTCTCTTCCCTGCTGGTGCAGGAGGTGAGGGTGAGCGCGGCGGCGGCCGCGGTGACCAGGACCAGGCGGGGACGGGTGGACAGAGGCACGGTGACTCCTCGGGCAGCGACGGTGGTGGCCCGCTCACCGGGGTGATCGGAGTCACCGCGGGAGCCTTGAGGTACTTTTTACATCGTTGGAACAACGTTGTAAACCGGCAAATTGTCGCTATGCTTCGGGCTCACTATCCCGAAGGAGCCGCCCGTGACCGTGACGCTCAAGGACGTCGCCACGCTCGCCGGAGTGTCGGTGAAGACGGTGTCGAACGTGGTGAACGGCTATGCCTTCGTCAAGCCGGAGAACCGACGGCGGGTCGAGGAGGCCCTGGCGGCGACGGGCTACCGGCCCAACGTCGGCGCGCGGAACCTGCGCCGCGGGCGCACGGGCTTCCTGGCGCTGATGGTGCCGGAGCTGTCGATCCCGTACTTCGGCGAGCTGGCCGGTCTGGTCATCACGGCGGCGCAGAAGCGCGGCTGGAGCGTCCTGATCGAGCAGACGCAGGGGACGCGTTCAAGGGAGCGCGAGACGCTGTTCTCGCTGGGCCCGCACCTGGTCGACGGCGCGCTGGTGCACCCGGAAGCCTTGGAGGCGGCGGATTTCCCCTCGCCGGGGGAGATCCCGCTGGTGATGCTGGGCGAGCACGCGGTCGACGTGCCGATCGATCACGTGGCGATCGACAACGTCCTGGCGGCGCAGACGGCGGTGTCGCACTTGGCTTCTCTCGGCCGGACCCGGATCGCGGCCATCGGGCGGAACCCTTCCCGCGGGACTTCTTCGCAGCGTCTCGCGGGGTATCGAGCGGGCTTGGCCGCAGCGGGTCTGTCCTATTCGGACACTTTGGTGGCGCCGGCGGAGAAGTGGCACCGGTCGGTGGGTGCGGCGGCGATGAAGTCCCTGCTGGCTTCGGACGCGCCGCCGGACGCGGTGTTCTGCTTCAACGACCTGCTGGCGATCGGCGCGTTGCGGGCGGTGGCCGAGCTGGGGTTGCGGGTGCCCGAGGACGTGGCGATCGTGGGGTTCGACAACAACGAGGAGAGCGCGTTCTCGCTGCCGTCGTTGACGACGATCGCCCCGGACAAGACGGCTTTGGCGGAGGCGGCGATCGACTTGGTGCACCGGCGCGTCACGGGGGACAAGGGGTTGCCGCCGCAGGACATCCAGACGCCGTTCGCGTTGGAGATCCGGGAGAGCACTCGGGCTCGGTGAGCCCGATTGCGCCCGGTTCAGAGATGCGACCGACATCCCCCGCCCCCCCTCGCGGAGTGTTCAGTCGGCGGTTGAGGTTGTCAAGGCGGGAAAGCGTGCCTTGACAACCTCAACCGCCGACTGATGTGCGGCGAGGATGAGGGGCGGGGGAGGTCTGGTGATCTCTTGGTCGGCCTGCGTTGCCGGCTGCCGTCATCTTTCTAGCGCTTTGGCCAGTGCCAGCTCGGCCGGTCCAACCTTCCCTGCCCCACCAGCTTCGTCTCTCCGCCCTCCTTCTCCAGCTCCAACGCCCCGACCTCCGCCACCTCCGCCAACGCCTGGATCAACGACCCCGCGTGCGACACCACCACCAGCTGCGTCTCCTTTGCCGCCGTGGCGATCAGCGCTGCCAATGCCGGCAGCAACTCCGGGTGCAGCGAGGTCTCCGGCTCGTTCAGCACCAGCAGCTCCGGGGGCCGCGGAGTCAGCAATGCCGCCACCCACAGCAGGAACCGCAGCGTTCCGTCCGACAGCTCCGCCGCCGACAACGGCCGTAGCAGTCCGTGCTGGTGGAAGCGGATCGACAGCACTTCGTCGCGCGACTCCACCGATACCCAGGAGCCCGGGAACGCCGCGTCCACGACCTCGGCCAGCTCCGCCGCGCGGCCTATCTCGATGATCGTCTGCAGGGCCGAGGCCAGGTCCGCGCCGTCGTGGGACAGCACGAATGTTCGCGTTCCCGGGCGGGACTGGCGGGCCGGGGCCGCCGCGTCCGTGCGGAAGTGGTCGTAGAAGCGCCACGACCTGATGCGCTCGCGGACCACCAGCAGCTCCGGGCACGCCCTCGGGTCCGCGAACTCGCTCAACATGCTGTCGGACAGCCGGATCTTGTACTGCTCCGCGTCCCACGCACCGGAGGCCACCCGGGTGCGCACCGCCGGGCCCGCCCGGTCCGCCAGCAGCGCCGCCGGCCGCAGGACCGGTCCCGCCCACACCGCCTCCCGCTTGAACTCCGGGTCCAGGTTGAACATCGTCTTCTTCTGGGGCACCGGTAGCCCCAGGTCCAGCGCGTAGCCGAACTCGTCGCCCGCGAACCCCAGCCGGAGGCCGACCGCCTTCGTGCGCACCGTGCCCTGGACCCGCGTCCCCGGGCGCACGCCGTTCTCCGGACCCGCCCACAGCGTCGAAGGCAGGCCGCCTTCGCGGGCCAGCGCCGCCACCGCGCCGTTGCGGGACGCGTCCGCCAGCAGCCGCAGCGCGCGGTACAGGCTCGACTTGCCGCTGCCGTTCGGGCCCGTCACCACCGTCAACGCCGACAGCGGCAGCACCAGGTCACGCAGCGAGCGGTAGTTCTCGACGGCCAGCGTGGTCAGCATGCCCCGAACCTAGCCGCCACCCCCGACAATCCGGATTCGTCCGATCTCTGTCCGCCGGGCGTACCCGGTGCGGCCTCCCCCGACGACGTCGGACGCTGGTCACTTGACCGGCGTGGTCACTTCGTGGATGCGGTGCTGCTGGGCGGCGGCCGCGAGGCGCCCGAGGAGCTCTCCTGGTGGCCGCCTCCGGGGCCGCCATCGCGGGTGCGGCGGTCAGCGGGGTTGCGATCATCGCCAGCGCGACGGCGGCGCCGGGCAGCTCAGGCGACGGGGTCCGCCAAGGGGATCTCGCCCTCGGACAGCCACGAGCCGCGCCACGCCAGATCGTCCCTGACCAGTGGTTTTCCGCACGCGTCGCACTTCTCGCCCGGCCGGGTCAGCTCGCCGCAGGCGCAGTGGACCAGCTGCATCGGGCCGTACGCGCTATCCGACGAAGTGTGCGCGTCACCCCACGCTCCGAGCGCGTGCAGCACCGGCAGGGCGTCCGAGCCGGCCTTCGTGAGGCGGTACTCGTACCGCGTCCGGCCGCCGTCGCGGTAGGGGAGCTTCGTCAGCAGGCCGCGCTCGACGAGCTTGGCCAGCCGGGTCGTCAGCACGTTGTCGGCGATGCCGAGCTGGGTGCGGAAGTCCTCGAACCGGGTGGTGCCCGCGGTGGCGTTGCGCAGGATCAGCAGCGTCCACGGCTCGGCGAGGACGTCGGCGGCGCGGGCGATCGGGCAGGAGTTGTCCTCGAAGGTGATGCGGCGGCTCATGACTGTGACCCCCCCGACCTGGCTTGCTTCGAGCAAGTCTACGCCGTAGGGTCGTCGATAGCTAGCTTGCAACGAGCAAGCCAGGTGCGAGAGGAGCTCGTCATGGAGATCACGGGTGCGGTGGCGCTGGTCACCGGAGCCAACCGGGGGCTCGGCCGGCAGTTCGCCGCCGCGCTCCTCGAGCGCGGTGCGGAGAAGGTT
Organism: Amycolatopsis sp. NPDC114478; assembly: GCF_055633805.1. Classification (NCBI taxonomy): domain Bacteria; kingdom Bacillati; phylum Actinomycetota; class Actinomycetes; order Pseudonocardiales; family Pseudonocardiaceae; genus Amycolatopsis; species Amycolatopsis sp. NPDC114478. The sequence goes on from NZ_JBVKDO010000026.1 coordinate 15,165, forward strand.
TACGCCGCCGCGCGCAACCCCGAGTCCGTCGACCTGCCGGGCGTGGTGCCGCTTCGCCTCGACGTCACGGACCCCGAGTCGATCCGCGAAGCCGCCGCGCAGGCCGGGGACGTCACGCTGCTGGTCAACAACGCCGGCTCGTCCACCGGGTCGTCGCTGCTCGGCGGGTCGCTCGACGACATCAAGCTCGAGATGGACACGCACTACTTCGGCACCCTCGCCGTGACGCGCGAGTTCGCGCCGATCCTCGAGCGCAACGGCGGCGGCGCCGTCCTCAACGTCCTGTCGGTGCTGTCGTGGTTCACCTCGCCGCAGGTCGCCGCGTACTCGGCGGCGAAGGCCGCGGCCTGGTCGCTGACCAACGCGCTGCGCCTGGAGCTGGCGCCGCAGAAGACGCGGGTGACCGCGCTGCACGTCGGGTACATGGACACCGACATGGCCAAGCACGTCGACGGGCCGAAGGTCGACCCGGCGGTCGTGGCCGGGCTCGCCCTCGACGGCGTCGAGGAGGGCCGCTTCGAGGTGCTCGCCGACGACGTCAGCCGGAACGTCCGGGCCGGGCTGTCGGGCGACCTCGCGGGGCTGTACCCGGCGCTCGCGTCTTGAGTCCACTTCGGACGGTGTCGGCCGGCTGAACGGGTTCCCGCTCAACGAGAGCCCACCGGGCCGAGAGGTCCGTCTTGACCGGGCGGTTATGTCGACTTAGCGTTTTCCGACAGTAAGGAAACTTTCCTAACTGGCGGAGGTCCTCATGTACAGACCCCGGGCGATCGCCATGGCGATCGCGGCCGTCGGCGCCCTCCTGGTGGCGCCGGCAGCCGCGGACGCCGCGACAGTCACCTACGAAGCCGAGAACGCCACCATCACCCAAGGCGCGGTCAACTCCGACCACGCCGGGTTCACCGGCACCGGGTTCGTCAACTACGACAACGTGACCGGCTCGGCCGTCCAGTGGTCGGTGTCGGTCGCCGCGGCCGGCAGCACCTCGCTGGGCTTCCGGTTCGCCAACGGCACGACGACCGCCCGGCCGATGACGATCGCCGTCGACGGCACGACCGTGGCGACGCCGTCGTTCGCCGGGACCGGCGCCTGGACGACGTGGGCGACCACCGCGGTGACCACCACGCTGACCGCGGGCACGCACACCGTCCGGGCCACGGCGACGACGGCGAACGGCGGCCCGAACGTCGACTCGCTGATCGTCGGCGACTCCGGGGGCGGCGGGGGCGCGCCGAGCGCGTCCGAGCTGCTCTCGAAGCTGACGGCGTGCAGCCAGATCTCCAACGGCAAGTACAAGACCGACTCCGAGACGAGCCGGACGATCCCGGTCTGCGGGCTCTCCGACGCCGTCTTCTGGAAGGCCGACATGGACGTCGACTGCGACGGCCAGCGGACGTCGCAGTGCAACGAGAACACCGACTGCTGCTTCCAGGCCGACACCGCGTTCCACCAGTCCGACGGGAAGCCGCTGAACGCCGCCGCGCTGCCGTACGTGGTCGTGCCGAGCCCGAGCAGCACCTGGGACTACCGGAAGTTCGGTATCGCGGGTGCCGGCGTGGTGGCGGTGATCTACAACAACCAGGTCACCTACGCCGTGGTCGGCGACACCGGGCCGACCGACATCATCGGCGAGGCGTCGTACGCGACGGCGAACTCGCTGGGGATCAACCCCGACCCGTCGAACGGCGGAACCGATTCCGGCGTCACGTATCTGTTCTTCAAGAATTCCAAGGTGACGCCGATCGAGAGCCACGCCAACGCGGTGAGCGCCGGGGAAGCGCTTGCGCGGCAGTTCGTGAACAACCACTGAGGTGGCGTTCCGGGGTCCTTTCGGGGACCCCGGAACACGGGCCTCGCCGACCCGGGCGTATGAATGGCCGGGTGCCGGAGAGCGTCGAAGCCGGAAACGGCCGAACGAGGAACCGCTGGGGTGAGGGCGAACGGCTGCGCGGGGAAATCCTGGCGGCGGCCGCGCGGTTGCTGGCCGAGCTCGGCGGGGAAGACGGGCTGACGATCCGCGGCGTCGCGCGCGCGGTCGGCATCGCCCCGGCGAGCATCTACCAGCATTTTTCCGACCGCGCGGAATTGGTGCGCGGTCTGCTCGACCACGAATACGCGCGGCTCGCGGAATCGATGCGCGCGGCCGAGGAGTCGCTCGGCGAAACCGACGTGGTCGGCCGCGTCCGGGCGCAGATTCACGCGTACTGCACGTTCGCGATGGAGAACCCCGGGCATTACCGGCTGATGCTCGCGAACGGGGCGTCCCGGGCCGAGCCGGGCGGCCCGGCGGAGGGGCCGCTCCTGGACGTGATCGATCGGCTGGCGGCCGGGTTCGAGAGGTGCGTCGAGGCCGGCCACGCGCTGCGGGTAACACCGGGGCGGGCAGCGGCGGTGGTGTTCGTGGGCGCGCACGGGCGGGTGGCGTTGTTCCACAGCGTCCTGAACCGGACGGGGGCCGAGCTGGTGGAGCCGTTCGTGGACGAGCTGATCTCGCTGGTGTTCGCCTGATCGGCGGGGTGGCGCGGTCGGATGCGGGTCGTCGCCTGATTGGACTGTGGCGGAAACTCTCGAAGATGCTTAGCATAGCTATGTAAATTTCCGGCAGCTTCGGGAGGTATCCGGTGGACGGCGTGCCCGCGTTTCCGATGACCCGGCGGTGTCCCTTCGATCCGCCCGCCGAGCTCGGCGAGCTGCCGCCGGTGTCGCGCGTCCGGCTGTGGAACGGCAGCACGCCGTGGCTGGTGACCCGCTACGACGATGTCCGCGCCGTGCTGCGCGACTCGCGGATCAGCGCCGACTCCGATCGGCCCGGCTACCCGCACCAGAGCGCGGCTTCGGCCGCCCGGCGGAAGCGCGCCAAGTCGTTCATCACCATGGACGGTGCCGAGCACGCGGCGCAGCGGCGCCTGCTGACCGGCGACTTCCTCGTCAAGAAGATGGAGGCGCTGCGCCCGGCGATCCAGCGCATCGTCGACGACCTGGTCGACGGGCTGCTCGCCGGCCCGAAGCCCGTCGATCTCGTGACGGCGTTCGCGTTGCCGGTGCCGTCGCTGGTGATCTGCGAGCTGCTCGGCGTGCCGTACGAGGACCGGGAGCTGTTCCAGGACATCACGAAGGTGATGGTGTCGACGAACGCGACACCGGCCGAGTCGGTGCAGGCGACCGAGGAACTGCTGGCGTACCTCGGCGGCCTGGTGGAGCGGAAGGTCGCCGACCCGGGGGACGACGTCCTGAGCAAGCTGGCGGTGTCCCAGTACGCGACCGGGCGCATGAGTGCCGAAGAGGTCGCGTCGATGGGGCAGCTGCTGCTGGTGGCCGGCCACGAGACGACGGCGAACATGATCGCGCTCGGCACGGTGGCGCTGCTGGAGCACCCGGACCAGCTCGAACTGGTGCGCACGGGTGACGCGGACCTGCTGCGCCGCGCGGTCGAGGAACTGTTGCGCTACTTGAACATCACGCACACCGGACGCCGCCGGGTGGCGGTCGAGGACATCGAGCTCGGCGGCGAGGTGATCCGCGCGGGCGAGGGCGTGATCGCCGCGGGCGACGCGGCCAACCGCGACGGCGCGGTGTTCGCCGACCCGGACCGCCTGGACGTGACGCGCGAGGCCCGCCACCACGTGGCGTTCGGGTACGGGGTGCACCAATGCCTCGGCCAGACGCTGGCGCGGGTGGAGCTGCAGGTGGTGTACGGAACGCTGTACCGGCGCATCCCGCAGCTGCGGCTCGCGGTGCCGGTGGAGGAGCTGGCCTTCAAGGACGACATGCTGGTCTACGGGGTGCACTGCCTCCCGGTCACCTGGTGATCACACCGCGCGCTGCAGGGCGTCGACGTGCCGGCCGAGGCGGGCCGACAGGAACCGGGCGCGGTCGGCGTCGTCGTCCTTGCGGGGCACCATCTCCACCAGCATGATCAGGTCGAGGTACACCCGGTACAGCCCGACCCGCGCCCACACCGGCATGCCGAACTCCACCGGGCCGCCCGCCGCGCGGTAGCCCTCGAGCAACCCCGGGTCGAGGTCGCGGAACAGCCCCAGTGAGACGAACTCCGCCGCCGGGTCGCCCCAGAACGCGCGCTCGGCGTCGATGATGCCCGACAGGCGGCCGTCGTCGAGGAGGATGTTGCCGTCCCACAGGTCGAAGTGGACCAGCACCGGGGTCTCGACCAGCTCCAGCAGCGGCTCGTGCCGGCGGACCAGGTGCGCGATCTCCGCCGCCGGGCGCGGGAGGTGGACGCCGTAGCGGACGGCGTCGGCCAGGACCGCGTCCGCCATCGCCGTGAACGCCTTCGGCCACGTCGGGTGCAGGGGGTCCTGCGGGTAGCCGAAGCCGTCGCCGGTGACGGTGTGCAGCCCGGCCACGACCTCGCCCAGCTCCCGGTGCGGCCGCGGCCCGTCGGCGACCTGGGACCAGGGGACGCCCGGCAGCTCCGTCATCAGCAGGAACCCCGGCCCCGCGCCGACCACGGACGGCAGCGGCCCCGACGCCCGCCGGTAGAACTCCGCCTCCGTGGCCAGGAGGTCGTGTTCGTAGGTGAGCCCGGGGCCGGACGGCGCGATCTTCAGCACCAGCCGCAGCCCGTCCGCGAGCTCCAGGCGGATCGCCGTGTTGTACGTTCCGCCGCCGATGTTCTCGGCCGTCACCACCGAAGCCGGGTCGATGCCCGATGCCGTCAGTTCCGCGCGCACCCGGCCGAGTCTGCCACTAGCCGGCCGACTTTTCCCGCGCGTCGGCGAGGTCCTCCGCCGTCGGCGCGTCGTCCTGGGTCAGCTTGCGCCGCCAGTAGCCGGTGAACTCGATGTCCCGCTTGTCGAACCCCCGCTCGCCGACGAGGTGACGGCGCAGCGCCCGCACCATCCCCGCTTCACCCGCGAGCCACGCGGCCGACCCCGGCGCCAGTGCAAGACCGCGCACGGCGTCGAGCAGCCTGGCCCCGTGCGGTGCGCCGTCGCGGTGCAGCCAGTGGACGGGCAGCGGTTGCTCCTCCGCCGCGTCCGCCACTTCGACGAACGCCACGGCGTTGTCCACTTCGGACAGTATGGAAGCAATGGCCGGTACCGCGGTCTCGTCCCCGGCCAGCAGCAGGGTGTCCGCTGTGGACAGTGGACGGCGGTACGCGGCGTCCGGGCCGTACCGGCCGAGGACGTCCCCGGCTGCCGCCGTGCGCGCCCAGGCCGTCGCCGGGCCGTCGGTGTGACCGGAGTGCAGCACGAACTCGACGTCGATCGTGTCGCCGTCCCGCGAGCGCACCGTGTAGCTGCGCATCACCGGGCGTTCGGCTTCGGGGATCGCCAGGTACGCCTGGTACCAGCGCATGACGTCGCCGTCGTCCGCCGGCAGCCGCACCGGGCGGCCCGGCGGTGGGAACAGGAGCTTGAGCTGCTGGTCGGGCCACGCCTCCAGCTCGCGCAACCCGGCGCCGGTGAACGTGACGCGCACGGTGCGCGGCGTCGGCCGCCGCACCGCCGTCACTTCGAGCAGGCCCGTCGGGTTCACGGCTTCCCCAGGTATTCGCGCAGGTGACGGGCCGTCAGCGTCGACGCGTGCTCGACGAGGGACGCCGGGGTCCCTTCGAAGACGACCCGGCCGCCGTCGTGGCCGGCGCCGGGGCCGAGGTCGATCAGCCAGTCGGCGTGCGCCATCACGGCCTGGTGGTGCTCGATCACGAGCACCGTGTTGCCCGCGTCGACGATCCGGTCGAGCAGCGCGAGGAGCTGGTCGACGTCGGCGAGGTGCAGCCCGGTCGTCGGCTCGTCGAGGATGTACGTCGAGCCCTTCTCGGCCATCCGGATCGCCAGCTTGAGCCGCTGCCGCTCGCCGCCGGAGAGCGTGGTCAGCGGCTGCCCGAGCGTCAGGTAGCCGAGGCCGACGTCGGCGAGGCGGTCGAGGACCGTCCGTGCGGTGCCCGTGGCGAAGAACTCGCGCGCCTCGGCGACGGACATCGCGAGGACTTCGCTGATGTTCTTGCCGCGCAGCTCGAACGTGAGCACCTTGGGCGTGAACCGCTTGCCCTCGCACTCTTCGCAGACCGACGCGACCCCGGCCGTCATCGCCAGGTCCGTGTAGATGACGCCGAGCCCCTTGCAGTGCGGGCAGGCGCCTTCGGAGTTGGCGCTGAACAGGCTCGCCTTGACGCCGTTGGCCTTGGCGAACGCCGTGCGGATCGGGTCGAGCAGGCCGGTGTAGGTCGCCGGGTTGGACCGGCGCGAGCCGCGGATCGCCGACTGGTCGACCACGACGACGTCGTCGCGGTGGGATAGGGAGCCGTGGATCAGCGACGACTTCCCGGAGCCCGCCACGCCGGTGACGACGGTCAGGACGCCGAGCGGGACGTCCACGCTGACGTCCTTCAGGTTGTGCAGGCGGGCGCCGGTGATGGAGACGTGCCCGGTGGGCTCGCGGATCTTCTCGCGCAGCGTGACCCGGTGGTCGAGGTGGCGCCCGGTGAGCGTGCCGGACGCGCGCAGCCCGTCGACGCTGCCGGTGTAGCAGAGCCGGCCGCCGTCGGTGCCCGCGCCGGGGCCGAGGTCGACGACGTGGTCGGCGATCCGGATCGTCTCCGGCTTGTGCTCGACGACGAGGATCGTGTTCCCCTTGTCCCGCAGGCACAACAGCAGGTTGTTCATCCGCTCGATGTCGTGCGGGTGCAGTCCGACGGTCGGCTCGTCGAAGACGTAGGTGACGTCGGTGAGGCTCGATCCCAGGTGCCGCACCATCTTGACGCGCTGCGCCTCGCCGCCAGAGAGCGTCGCGGACTCGCGGTCCAGGGAGAGGTAGCCGAGGCCGATCTCGACGAGCGAGTCCAGGGTGTCGCGCAGGTTGCCCAGCAGCGGCCGGATCGACGGCGCGTCGAGGTTGCGGACGAACTCGGCGAGGTCGCTGATCTGCATGGCGGAGCAGTCGGCGATGTTCCTGCCGTCGATCTTGGCCGACAGCGCGGCCTGGTTCAGCCGGGCGCCGTCGCACGCGTCGCAGGTCTTGAAGGTCGCGGCCTTCTCGATGAACGCACGCAGCTTCGGCTGCAGCGACTCGACGTCCTTGTGCAGGTAGAGCCGCCGGACCTTCACCGCCAGGCCCTCGTAGGTGACGTTGGTCTTGCCCACCTTCACCTTGCAGGAGTCCTTGTGCAGCAGGTCGTCGAGCTGCTGCGGCGTGAAGTCGCGGATCTTGGCGTCGGGGTCGTAGAAGCCGGAGGACAGGTAGGTCTGCACGTACCAGGTGTCCGGCGTGAAACCCGGCACCTGGATCGCGCCCTCGTGGAGGGAAAGGTCGAAGTCGAGCAGGGCGTGGACGTCGAGGTCGGACACCCGGCCGAGGCCCTCGCAGGCCGGGCACATGCCCTCGGGGAGGTTGAAGCTGAACGCGCCGGACGTGCCGACGTGCGGTTCGCCCAGGCGCGAGAAGGCGATCCGCAGCATGGCGTAGGCGTCGGTCGCGGTGCCGACGGTGGAGCGCGAGTTGGCGCCCATCCGCTCCTGGTCGACGACGATGGCCGCGCTGAGGTTCTCCAGCAGGTCGACGTCCGGGCGCGACAGGCTCGGCATGAACGACTGGAGGAACGCGCTGTAGGTCTCGTTGATCAGCCGCTGGGACTCGGCCGCGATGGTGCCGAAGACCAGGGACGACTTGCCGGAGCCGGACACGCCCGTGAACACCGTGAGCCGGCGCTTCGGGATGTCCAGGTCGATGCCGGTCAGGTTGTTCTCCCGGGCTCCCCGGACCTCGATCACGTCGTGGGTGTCGGCGGCCCGCCTGGGTGAGGTCATACCGTCCTTCTTGATAGTTTAGGCTGTAAAGTGATTCTCGATCGTACAATACTTTAGGGTGTAAGGAGTCGGCAAGGTGGTCGTCTTCGCGGGTCAGGGCGACGCCCGGCGGTCCATGGAGCTGCTGTGGGGGCCGCGCGTGGTCGCGCCGCGCACGGGCCCGGGGCCCAAACCGGGCCTGTCCGTGGAAGCGATCGTCGCGGCGGCGATCGACATCGCCGACGCCGAGGGCATGGCGGCGCTGTCGATGCGTTCGGTGGGCGAGCGGCTCGGCCGGACGGCGATGGCGTTGTACACGTACGTGCCGGGCAAGACCGAGCTGGTCGACCTGATGTACGACCGGACGCTGGGGGAGCTGCCGTCGTCCTATCCGACGTCTTCGGGCTGGCGCGCGGCGGCTGTTGCCCTGGCCGACGCCTTGTGGGACTTGCACTTGCGGCACCCGTGGCTGTTGCAGGTCTCCCCGGCGCGCCCGGTGCTCGGGCCGGGGGAGTTCCACGTCCAGGAGACGCTGCTGTCGGTGCTGGCCTCGACGGGGCTGCCGCTGGCGCGGGTCCGCTGGGTGGTGTCGGCGCTGTTCAACGTGGTCCGCGGCTCGGTCCAGGCGGCAGCGGAGTCCCGCCAGGCGGCGCACGAGACAGGACTGTCCGAAGAGGACTGGTGGGGCGCGCGGTCCGCGTTGCTGGGGGAGCTGGTGCCGGATTTGCCGGCGCGGTTCCCGACGGTGGCGAAGCTGGGGCCGGCTGGCGAACCCTCGGACGAGCCTTACTTGGAGCGCGAGGCGAGGCTGGCGTTCGAAGCGGGAGTGGAACTGCTGCTGGACGGCGTCGAAGCGGCGATCGTCAAGGCTTCCGGGCCTCGATGAGGAACCTCGTCGTGTGGGCGACGAACGGGCCGTCGCGCTCGATCAGCTCGTGCAGCTCCTTCAGCCGCGGCCGGTACTGCTCCACCGTGAACCCCGGGACCATCCAGATCACCTTGCGCAGGAAGTACACCACCGCGCCGATGTCGAAGAACTCGGTCCTCAGCGACTCCGACCGCAGGTCCGTCACCTCCAAGCCCGCGTCGGCAGCGGCCGCCACGGCTCGGTCCGGGTGACGGCTGTTGCGCCCTTCCGCCGGCTGCGGGCCGAGGAAGAACTCGACCAGCTCGAACACGCTCGCCGGGCCGACCTGCTGCGAGAAGTAGCTGCCGCCGGGGCGCAGGACGCGGGCGATCCCGGCCCAATCGGTCGTCACGGGATGACGGCTGGACACGAGGTCGAACACGTCGTCGCCGAAGGGGAGGCCCTCGGTGGCCACGACCACGACCCCGCGCGGACGGAGACGAGCCGAAGCGCGGGCCACGTTCGGCGGCCACGACTCGGTCGCCGCCATCAACCGTGGCAGCGCGGGACAGCCGTCGAGCACCTCGCCGCCGCCGGTCTCGACGTCCAGCGCCGCCTCGACCTGGGCGAGCCGGGCACCCAGCAGGCGCTGGTAGCCCCAGGACGGGCGGGCTTCGGTGGCCCGGCCGTCGAGCCAGGAGAAGTCCCAGCCGTCCACCGACACCGCTTCGGCTTCGGCGACCAGCGCGTCGAACTTCGACTGCCGCACCGGCGGCGGGGGCACCGGCTTGGCCAGGGTGACGGCGTCGAACGCCACCACCACCGGGCCGCGCCGGGTCTCCACCGTGCACGTCGCCGAGTCGCGCGCCACCAGGTTGCCGAGCGCGTCGGTGAACCCGCCCTCGATCCGGTAGCGCACCACGACCCGCGTGCCGAGCGGCAGGTCCCGCAGCAGCTTCACAGCCGCGCGCTCAGCTCGTCGTCGGACGGCTCGACCAGGAAGCTGCCGTCGTCCCACACGATCGTCGGGATCCGGCGCGCGCCGTCCTGCAGCTCGCGGACCCGGGCCTCGGCGGCCGCGTCGGCCTCGACGTCCACATAGGAATATTCGACGCCCTCGCGGTCGAGCAGCGCGCGGCTGCGCTTCACGTCCGGGCACCAGGACGCGCCGTACACCGTCAAACTCACGAAACAACCTCCGAAACAGCGTCGGGAACGGGTGACGGGTGACCCAGTTCGGTCAGCCACCCGCGGAACACCTGGTGCAGCGCCTCCGCGCCGACCACCTCGCCGAGCGGCGCCAGCTCCCGCGGGTGCACCACGAACCCCCGCTGCTGCGGCCCGCCGAGCCCGCCGTGCGAACCCACGTGCGTCTCGAACGGCGACGCCTGGTCCGAGTCCGGGTCGTAGCGGCTGTTGATCATCACGTCCGCGCAGTGCGGGAACGTGTCCACCCGCCGGATCAGGTCCGCCGCGTGCGGGCCGTACGGCAGCAGCGGGTCCTCGCCGATCACCACGCCCGTCGCCAGGCGGTGGAGGCCGTCGCGGCCCAGCACCACCGGGCCGAACTCGCGGCTGCGGACCAGCAGGAACCCGACCCCCGGGTGGTCGACCAGCGACGGCAGCAGGTCCGGGAACTCCCGCTCGATCCTCTCCAGCTCGACGCGGCCCTCGTGCTCGGTGAACGACACCATCGCGACGTGCCCGGACACGACCGCCACCACGCCCGGCGCCACGCGGGTCACCGCGCCGGGGGAGCCGGACGTCGTGCGCGGCCGGTCCTCGGCGCACTCGGCGTCCTCCACCCGGGCACGCAGCCGGCGCGCGATCAGGCCGCCGCTCTTCGTCGCCTCCGCCAGCGCCGCGTTGATCTGCCAGCTCTCGGCCTGGCGCCGTTTGCCGGCGGACGCGGACGGCGACCCGCCGCACAGCCGGCCGACGTACGCCTCGATCGTCTCGCCGAACCGCTGGGAGAACGCCTGGCCCTGCGTCTGGCCGTGGTCCGACAGCGCGACGACGTGGTAGCGGCGCGGGGCGAGCCGCGAAGCCCGGTGCAGCCGCGCGATCTGCTGGTCGATCGAGCGCAGCACCGACAGCGTGTCGAACCGCTCGATGCCGGAGTGGTGCGCGACCTCGTCGTAGCCGAGGAAGTCCGCGTACACGACCGGCCGCCCGGCCAGCATGTCGCCGAGGATGGCCGAGACGACGACGTCGCGCGCGATCACCGTCGTGCCCGGCCGCGCCAGCGGGTACCAGCCGCCGCGCGGGACCCGCGGCACCACGCCGGCCCGGCGCTGGCGCACGGACGCGTTGATCTCGCGGAAGACATCGACGAGCGCGACGACGAACGTGCGCAGCGCGTTGACCGGGTTCGCGAAGTAGGCGTAGTAGCCCGCGCCGAGCCGGTCGCGGCGGCGGTGGCGCAGCTTCTTCGGCACCAGCACCGGGATCGAGCTCATGGTGAGGCTGACGTGGTCGGCGTCGCCGGAGAAGAGGTTGCCGCGGCCGGCGCCGTCGCCCGAGAGCAGGCCGCGCCCGTCGGAGTGCCGCCGTTCGATCTCGGCGGCGTCGGTCGGGTGCGCGCACGCCATCACGTGGTCGCGGTCCTTTTCGTACCAGCGGAAACCGAGGATGTCGTGGTTGGAGCCGTGCAGGATGCCGCACACGCTCGCCCCGGTCTGGGAGCTCCAGTCGGTGTGCCACGGCGTGAGCGCGTGGCTGCCTTCGGCGAGCCACGCGGCGAACGTCGGCATGTCGCCGTCGCGGACCGCGCGGCGGACGGTGTCGTACCCGAGGCCGTCGATCTGCAGGAACACCACGCCGGGCGGCTGGTCGGCCGCGCCGGGCTCGGGGGTGTGGCGACGGCGGCGCCGGGCGGCGCGGCGGAAGAAGATCTCGTCCTCGTCGATGGCGAGCAGGCTGGAGATCAGCACGGCCACCCCGGCCATGCCGAGCGTGACGAGCACGGCGGTGCGGAAGTCGGCGATCTCGACGCCGGGGACCGTGCGGAACACGGCCAGCGTGCCCGCGCCGAGCAGCAGGAACCCGAAGACGCCGAAGGTGAAGAACGCCAGCGGGTAGGCGATCCGCATGACCAGCGGCCAGCCGATGGCGGCGAGCAGGCCGAGCAGCAGCGCGCACACCGTGGGCTGCCACCAGTGCGTCATCCGGAAGCCGGGAAGGAGGACGTCGAGCAGGCGCAGCGCCCCGGTCACCGCGGCCCACACCAGCAGGATGCGGGCGACGGCCCGGCCGCCCCGCAGCAGACGGCCCTTCGGCGCGGTCGTCGTCACACCTTCTCCTTGGTTTTGCGGCGCCACCGCGAGACCAGGTTCAGCAGCACGGTGACCAGCAGGACGAGCACCGTCGCCAGCAGCGTCGCGATGAGGGGTGAGTCGAAGATGCCCCCGCTGAGGATGCCGAGCAAGCTGTACGCGGTCGCCCAGAGCACGCACGCGACCAGCGCGGCGGGCAGCAGCCTCCGCCACGGGTAGCCCAGCGCGGCCGCCGCGAGCAGCACCGGGATCCGCCCGGCCGGGACGAGCCGGCCGATCACCACGAGCTGCCAGCCGCGGCGGGTGAACTGGGCACGGGCCTTTTCGAGCCGTTCGGCGGGCTGGCGGCGGCTGATCCAGCGGAACGCGGCTTCGCTGCCCAGGCGCGGGATCCCGAACGTCACGACGTCGCCGACGTACGCGCCGAGCACGGCGAGCACGATGACCAGCGGCAGGGAGAGGTGGTCGGTCGTGGTGGCGACGGCGGCCGCGGCGCCGACCACCGCGCCGGTGGGCACGATCGGGATGATCGAGCCGAGCAGCACGCCGCCGAACACGGCCGGGTACCCGATGGCGGCCGGGTCGGTCCAGTTCACGCCCGGTCCTCGCGCGCGGGGAGCGCGACCTCGGCGCCGGGCTCGGTGAACAGCACCTCGGTGGTTCCGCCGGCGGCTTTCACTTCGGCGGCGAACACGCGCGGCGGGTCGGCGAGCAGCCGGCGCATCCGGGCGGTCCGCTTCAGGCCGGGGACGGCGAGGGTGCCCCAGTGCACCGGAACGGCGGCGCGGGCGCGCGTGACTTCGGCGGCTTTCGCGGCGCGGGCCGGGTCCAGGTGACCCGGCCCGAGGTTCGGCCCCCAGCCCCAGACGGGCAGGAGGGCGACGTCGACCGGGCCGAAGTCCGCCATCCCGGCGAAGAGGTCGGTGTCGCCGGCGTTGTAGACCGTCGTGCCGTCGCCTTCGACAAGGTGCCCGATCGCCGGGCTCTGCGGGCCGTGGGTCAGCCGCGGGCCCCACCGGTGTCCGGAGTGGACGGCTTCGGTGGCGGTGACCGTGAGGCCGCCCTCGGTCAGGGTCTCGCCGGGCGCGATCTCCTCGACGTTCCGGAAGCCCTTCCTGGCGAGCCAGGCCCCGGCCCCGCGCGGGACGGCGATCCGGGTGTCCCGGCCGAGCAGCTTCAGCGACGGCAGGTGCAGGTGGTCGCCGTGCAGGTGGGAGAGCAGGACGAGGTCGACGCCGGCGTAGACGTCCGGCGGGGGTGGCGGCACGACCCGGACGAGCCCGCCGACGCGTGCGGTGAGCACGGGATCGGTCAGCACGACCCGGCCGGCGAGTTCGAGCCGGACGGTCGAATGGCCGAGGAAACGCAGGTTGAAGCCGCTCACGGTGTCGAGTATCGCCCTCGCCCCCGGCGGACGCCCGGAGGAGTGGCGCGGGCAACGCTGCCCGGTGACGGCGCGCGCCCGGTGGGGCGGTGGCCGCGGCTTGGCGGTGGTTTCGGCTCGGCGGCGCGGGCTCCCGCCTGGCCGGCGCGCCCGCTACCTCCGGCTGGCCGGGCGCCGCCGGGGCCGTCCGGTCAGCCGCAGCTTCAGGCGCCGGTGCAGCCGGCGCCATCTCGCGGGCAGGTCCGTGCGGAGCGCCTCCTCGGCTTCGCGGTGCATGCCGATCTCGTGGAGCAGTTCGGCGATCCGCACCTGCTTGTCGGTCGGCACCTCAGCGGCCCGCGGGGAGCAGGGACGAGATCCGCAGCGACGACGTCCCGAGCCCGGTCGGCCCGCTGAACCGCGGGTGGTGGCCCAGCTCGGTGCCGGTGTACCGGCCGGCGTGCTCGTGCCAGTGCGCCACGCCCGCCAGCCAGTCCCGCAGCGACGCGTCCCCCGCGTGGCGGAACTCCGCGAGCCGCGCCTCGGCCAGGTCGGCGACCACCGCGAAGGCGCGTTCCTCCGAGCAGCCGAGGAAGTTCCGCACGACGAGGACGCCGTTGTCGAGTTCGCCGTAGTCGGCCGCGAGGTGCTTCAGGGCCGGCCGCGCTTTCGGGGCGGTCAGGGCCATCGAAAGGTCCGCGCCGAACGTCCGGCGCCGCGTCTCGATGTGGTCGATGGGATCGGGGATCCGGTTCTGGGCCAGGTTCGCCAGCCGCCACAGCCAGCTCCCGGTCATCGACTCGACGGCCTTCCGCACCGCGGCGCGGTCGTCCGTCCGCGGCCAGAGGTCGGCGAGCGCGGTTTCGACGGGGTTCAGCGGCGCCGGGCCATCTCCCATGAACAGCGTCAGGCGCTCGCGCCACGCCTTCGCCGCGGCAAGGTCGCGCGTGGCGCCGAAGACCTCCTGGAAGTAGTCGTCGGCGTAGGTGCTCCAGGTCAGCCAGTCGCTGGTGATGTCGAGGCGCTCAGCGGTCGCGTCCGGGTGGATGCCCGCCGCGCACAGCGGCAGGTCGGCGGCGCGCAGCTTCCGCTCGTCCCACACGACGCCGTCGAGCAGGCCCGTGGTGCGCGCCCAGTCGACGTTGCGGCGGCGGCAGCGGTCCAGGTGCTGGTTCAGCCGCACCGGGAACGGCGGCTCGACGGCCGGCCGCGCCACCCGCACCTCGCTGAACGGCCGGTGGCTGTAGGCCCGCAGCCGCTGCGGCGCGGTGGCGAGCACCGACGCGAGGATCCGCGCGGCCGGCGGCCGGTCGTCGAGCGCGCCTTCGTTCATGTACCGGCTGGACTGCAGGTGCCACTCGTGGCCGCCGGACTGCCAGTCCTGCAGGCCCTTGACGTAGGCGAACGTCGCCGCGCGCGCCGCCGGGTCGACGCCGTGCTCGTCGAAGAGCGCGGGGACCTCGGTGAGCGCCGTGTGCTCGAACTGGTGCAGCCGCGAGGTGATGAGGTCGTTGACGGCCTCGGCCGCCTCCTGCGTCGAGAGGTCGAGGAACTTCTCGAACACGAGCACGCCGTTGGACAGCTCGCCCTCGTCCTGCACTTCGCGTTGGTAGGAAAAGAGGTCGTTGCGCAGGTGGACGCCGTCGGCGAAGCAGTCGCGCAGGACCTCCAGGGGTCTCGTCGCGGCGATCGCGTCCGGGACTTCGGCGTGCACCGAGTGTTCGACGAGGTTCGCCGACCACGGCGCGCCGCCGACCTTCCGCCGCATCTCGACGTACTCGATGGGGTTGGCGAGGCGGCCTTCGTTGATGTTCGCCAGTTCCCACAACGACTCTTCGAGAAGAGCTTTCGTGCTGTCGACGAACCGGCGCCGCCACGCGGCCGAGCGGTGCGGGATCGTGCGGTCCCACAGGTCGGCGAGGCCGCGCTCGACGGGGTTCTCCGGCGTCGCGGTGATCTCGCCTTCGGCGGGCATGAAGAGGTCGATCCGGTCGAGGTAGGCGCGCGCGCTTTCGATGTCGCCGGTGCGCTTGTAGAGCTCGAGGAAGTGGTCGTCGAAGTAGAAGACCCAGACGTACCAGTCGGTGATGAGGTCGAGCTCGGCCGCGCCGGCGTCCGGGTGGGTGTAGGCGCAGAGGAGGGCGTAGTCGTGGGAGTCGAGGTCGTGCTCGGTCCAGATGACCGTGCCGTGCTGCGGGACGTCGATCATGTCCATCCCGCGCGCCCACGCCTTGCTGTGCGCGCGGGCCCGCTCCAGGTGCGGGTTCAGCCGCGCCGGGTAGGGCATGTAGAACTCGGGGAGGACGAACGGCTGCTCGGGCACCCCGTGAGGCAACCAAAACCGGCCGGGCGCGCCAAGGGGCTCCGGCGCGAAGCACACGAACGGGCCGGGCACGTCCCCCGGCCGGCCCAGTGACGTGCACGACCCGGTCGGCACGCGGGGCCCGGCCGTCGCACGATGGGGGAGTACCCCAGGCGAAGGGAGCGGTGGCATGGCCGAAGTGGTCGACAACCCGGACGAGGGCCGTTACGAGGTGTGGGTGGGCGACAAGCTGGCGGGCTCGGCGTACTACGAGGAGCGCGGCGAGCTGACGGTGTTCACCCACACCGAGGTCGACGACGCGTTCGCCGGGCAGGGGCTGGGGAAGGTACTGGCAGCCGGAGCGCTCGACGATGTCGTGGCCAAGGGGCGGACGATCGTGCCGGTTTGCCCGTTCATCGCGGGGTACCTGCGGAAGAACCCGGGGTACGAGGACCACGTTCGGTGGCCGAAGGGCTGAGCCGGTCCGGTCCTGAATGACTCATTCAGGACCTCGGGGGGCCGGCGGATGGCATGAACGACCCGCGCGGCCAGGGCTTGGGCCGCTCGCCACCGTTGAGCGGGCGAGGTCGATGGGCTCAGCCGGCTCCGGGCCGCGCGACAGCAGCCGGTCCATGCCCGAGCCGCGCGCCCCCGGGACGTCATGAACGACTCGTTCATGACGTTCGGTGGCCGAAGGGCTGAGCCGGTCAGCCCAGCGTCGACCTCCTCCGTGCAGCCGACCGGGCCTTTGTTACGCCGAACGCAGCAACGTCGCTGCGGCCAACCGGTCCAGAACGCGAGGTATGTCCGGATCTGCTGGTTATTAACCAACCTTCGTCGGTGTTGCGTTGGTTGCCTGGCAACGAAAGTGACCGGCGCAGGCTTCGAACCGGCTACCTGGAGGAAGTTGATGACTCCCCGGAAGACCGCCCTCAAGACCTTCGCCGTCTTGTCGGCCGCCGCGCTGACGGCGGGCGTTTGCTCGTCGGCGGCCACCGCGTCCCCGCTGGCCTTCGCCGCGATGCAGGCCCAGGCCATCACCAGTGCCACCCAGGTGGCGAACGCGCTCGGCGCCGCTTCCGGCGGTGTCTACCTCGAGAACGGCAAAGCCGTCGTCAACGTCGTCGACGACGCCGCCGTGCAGCAGGTGCGGGCAGCGGGCCTCACCGCGAAGAAGGTCAAGCACACCTTCGCCGCCCTCACCGGCGTCAAGAACCAGCTCGACGCGGTGAAGAACGTCCCGCAGACCGCGTGGGGCATCGACACCAAGACCAACCAGGTCGTCGTGAAGGTCTACGACGCCGCCAGCAAGGAGACCACGGACAAGGTCGCCGCCGCCGCCGCGAAGTACGGCGACAGCGTCCGCGTCGAGCACCGCACCGGCAAGCTGGAGCTGCACATCTCCGACGGCGACGCCATCCAGAACAGCCAGGGCCGCTGCTCGCTCGGCTTCAACGTGACGCGCGGCGGTTCGCCGTTCCTGCTCACCGCGGGCCACTGCACGAACCTCGGCGGCACCTGGGCGGGCGGCGACGTCTCCGGCGCGCAGGTCGTCGAAAGCGACTGCCCGGGCGCCGACTCCGGCCTGCTGACCCGCCCGAACGGCACCGGTCCCGGCGAGATCAACACCGGCCAGGCGATCACCTCCGCGGCCGACCCGACCGTCGGCGAGCAGATCCAGAAGCAGGGCTCGACCACCGGCGGCGGCAGCGGCCAGGTCACCTCGGTCGACGAGTCGGTCAACTTCGACGTCGGCGTGCTCAACCACGAGTTCGGCACCACCGCCCACACCGACCACGGTGACTCCGGCGGCCCGGCCTACGACGGCTCGACGGGGCTCGGCACGCTGTCCGGCGGCGACACCGTGACCAGCTACTTCTACCCGCTCACCCTCGAGCTGCAGGCTTACGGCCTCCAGCTCGCCTGATCGACCCGCGAAGGGCCCCTTTCACCCGAGTCGAGGGCAGGTGAAAGGGGCCTTTCTCATGCTTCGAGGCGCCGCGCGCGGTAGACGGCGTCGGTGTGGTGGCCCTCGCCGCGCGTCTCGCAGGTCTCGACGATCCACTCCCAGGCGTCGCCCAGGTAGCTCGTGATCTCCTCCGGCTCGAAGAACAGCTCCTCCGGCGGCTTCTGGCCGTCGAACTCCCGCATGGCCTTCGGCGAATGCCCGACGACCAGCAGCGACCCGCCCGGCCGGACGGCCGCGGCCGCCGCGGTGAAGACGTCGCGGCGCAGGTCCGGCGGCAGGTGCATGTACTGCGCGGAGATCAGGTCGTACTGCTCCTCGGGGCGCCACTTCAGGATGTCGCGGTGCAGCCAGCGGACGTCGACGCCGGCCTTCTTGCCGGCTTCCTCGGCGCGGGCGAGCGCGACGGTCGAGATGTCGGCGCCGTCGACCGTCCAGCCCTGCTTCGCGAGCCAGATCGCGTCGCCGCCTTCGCCGCAGCCGAGGTCGAGCGCGCGTCCGGGCGTCAGCCCGGCCACCTCGGAGCTGAGGTTGGGGTTGACGTTCCCGCTCCAGATCCGGTGCTCGTCGCGCTGGTACATCGCTTCCCAGAACTCCTGCTTGAGCATGTCTTCGACGATCATCGGCTGGTCGTGCGGCATGGTTCCTCCTCGGTGACGTCCCCCAGCATGCGGAGGACGTCACCGAGGAGGCAAATCGCGTTGCCGGAATGGCAACTCAGGCCGTGCCGTACACCTGCATCTCGTACAGCGAGTAGCCGTACGACGTGCCGCGCGTGACGCCGTTCATCCGCACGTAGCGGCCGCTGCCGGCCAGCCCGGTGAGGTCGTCGGTCGCGCCGTTGCCGGTCGTGGTGCTGTAGATCGTCGTCCAGGTCGTGCCGTCGGCCGACGTCTGGATGCTGTACGCCTTGCCGTACGCGGCTTCCCAGGTCAGCTTGACGTGCGAAACCTGCTTGGTGGCGCCGAGATCGACGCGCAGCCACTCGCTGGCCGAGCCTTCCTTGGACGCCCAGCGGGTGCTGGTCAGGTTGCCGTCGAAGGCCGCGCTCGCCGGGTAGGACGAGGACTCGGTCGACGACGCCGTCGCCGTCTTGCCTTGGGAGAGCAGGGTTTCGGTGCCTCCACCGCCGGTCACGGTGACGCCCAGCGAAGCGGTTTTCGCGCCGCCGGTGATGGTGACAGTTGCCGAGCCGGGAGTGGCGTTCGCGGCGGCGGCGACCGTGACGGTCGAGGACCCGCCGGCCGGGATCGACGCCGGCGCGAACGACACGGTGACACCCGCGGGCGCGCCGCTCGCGGACAGCGTGACGGCGTCCGTGGCGGTGACGGTGGCCGTCGCCGAAGCCCCCGGGGCGACCGACACCGACGACGGCGTCACGCTGATGCCGGAAGGGGTGCCCGCCGCGGTGAACGTCCAGCGGGCCGGGGTCCCGGAGCAGCTGCCCGCGGTGAGTGTCGTGCCCGAGGCGCGGAAGCACTTCTTGCTCGTCTGGATGTCGGAGATGGTGCCGTCGGGGTTGATCGACCACTGCTGGGCCGGGCCGCCGGTGCAGGTCTGCAGCACGATCGAACTGCCCGAGATGCCCGCGCACTTGTCGTTGATGACGAGGAAAGCGCCGTGGAAGGTGAACCGCTGGGCGTCGCTTTCGGTGCAGGCGGCCACTTTCAGCGTCGTGCCGCTGCTCGGGGCTTCGAGGCACGTGCCGGTGGAGTTGTTCTTGTACTGGCCGACCGTGGTGTTCGGCTGCGCGCCGCCCCAGCATTCACCGGTGCTGGTGTTGAAGATCGGCGTCGCGTCGTAGGGCTCGTTCGACGGCGGGTCGACGACCACCGGCTCCATGACCGGCGTGTTGTCGGCGTTGTAGTGCGTGAGCGCGTCTTCGCAGTCGATCGCGTCGAAGGCGCTGCCGCCCTTGCCGCCGAGCCAGAGGTCGATGTGGCGCAGGCCGGGTCCGCCGTTGGGGCCCTTGCCGCTCCAGTCCTGCGAACACTCGTCGCAGCCGTCTTCCATGATGAAGTACTTCTTCACTCGCGGCACCCAGACCTTGGTACCGGGTTTGAGCTCGGCGCTGCTGGTGGCGAAGGTGATCGGGTCGGCGTAACTGCCCTTGCCGCCCGCGGTGTCGTGGATCTGCGGGTAGGAGATGTCGCCGCCGGGCGGCGTGTTGTCCCACCAGCCGTAGAAGGTGAGGAAGGTCGGCTGCGTGGTGGCCGCGCTCGCCGCTGGGGTGGCCAACGCGAGGAACAGGGTCACGACGAGCACGAGCGCGCGCCGGGTCATGCTGCCTCCGGAGGGGGTGGGGCGGACGATGACTGCGGCGTGCGTCCAGGTTCGCCGGGCGGCGGCCCGCCGTCAAGACTTGTTCGTAAAGTTTCCTAACGAATCCGGTTTCGTGTTCCGGTCGCCGGGAAACCCGCGCGCGCCGCCGGTCCGCTCGGCGAAGATGGCGCCATGAGCGGACAACGGGAAGTCGTGGTCACCGGGGGCGGCACGGGCATCGGGCTGGCGATCGCCACCCGGTTCGCGGCGGCGGGCGAGCGCGTCACCATCACGGGCCGGCGCAAGGACGTGCTGGAAGCGGCGGCGGAGAAGCTCGGCGCGCGGGCGGTGGCCTTCGACGCGAGTGACCCGGAGGCGGTGCAGGCCGCGCTGGCGGAGCTGCCTTCGCGAGTGGACGTCCTGGTCAACAACGCCGGCGGCAACACCGACCGCGTCCGGGAGGCGCCGGTGGGTCTCGCGGGCCTGGCGGACGCGTGGCGCGCGAACTTCGAAGCCAACGTCGTTTCCGCGGTATTGGTGACCACGGCGTTGAAGCCGCGCTTCGCGGACAACGTGCGGGTTGTGACGCTGGGGTCCGTCGCGGCGAAGCAGGGCTCGGGCTCGTACGGCGCGGCGAAGGCGGCGATCGAGGCGTGGAACACCGACCTGGCGCGCCAGCTCGGCGCGGCGGGGTCGGCGAACGTGGTGGCGCCGGGAGTCACCCTCGACACGGAGTTCTTCCACGGCACGGTTTCCGACGAATGGGTGGCGGCGAGGGTATCGGTGGCGTTCGACAAGCGCGCGGGGACGCCGGAGGAAGTGGCGGCCGCGGTGGGGTTCTTGGCTTCCCCGGAGGCGGGACATGTCACCGGGCAGGTGGTGCACGTGAACGGCGGGGTGTACGGGGCTCGCTAGGCCTGGCCACAGTCCCTTGCGGGGTATGCCGATTACGCGAGTCCGGTGGTGTCGCCGTCGAACTGGCGCTGGCCTGCGGGTTCGCGGTCGCCTTCGGCTGGATCGCCCGCGCGGCACCCGGCCTTGGCTGCACGTGGTTCTGCGGGCTCGCTAGGCCATCCGGGTCGGAAGTGGGTCGAACGTCCCACGACCGCCCCGGTTCTCTCCATGGTGGAAGTGTCCAGACCACCGGATGAGAGGTGTGATCCGCCGTGACGGCAGCATCCGCAACCCCGGCCCTCCCGACGGCACGACCGGCCGGATGCCCGTTCGACCCGCCCGAAAACTACGCCAAGCTGCGGGAAACCGCGCCGACGTCGCAGGTGCGCTGCCCGGCCGGCATGGACGCCTGGCTCGTGACGCGCTACAGCGACGTCCGCGCGGTGCTCGCCGACCGCACGATGAGCTCGCGCGGCGCTTCCTCGGTGCACGTCAACCCGAACGCCGACCTCGACGAGGAAGTCAGCCCCGGCTCCATCATCCAGCTGGACGGCGCCGAGCACTCGCGCATCCGGAAGATGGTGATCGCGGAGTTCACCGTGCGGCGCGTGGAGGCGATGCGCGGCTACGTCCAGGAGCTCGTCGAGAGCCACCTCGACGCCATGCTCGCCCGCCCCGGGGAAGCCGATCTGGTGCGGGACTTCGCGTTGCCGATCCCGTCGCTGGTGATCTGCGAACTGCTCGGCGTCCCGTACGCCGACCGCGAGCGGTTCCAGCGGCAGAGCGGGTTGCTCGTCAGCACCGACGCCACCCGCGAGGAAGGCCAGCAGGCCTACGACGAGCTTTCCGCGTTCCTCGTGGAGCTGTTCACCGACAAGCAGCGGAATCCGCGGGACGATCTGTTCAGCAGGCTGATTTCCCGTGGCGAGAAGACCGGCGACCCGCTCACCATGGAGGAACTCGTGGTGCTGGGCCTCAGCCTCCTGGTGGCCGGCCACGAGACGACGGCCAACATGATCGCGCTCAGCACGCTCGTGCTGCTGGACCACCCGGCCCAGCGCGACGTCGTGCTGTCCGCGCCGGAGCGCGCGGTCGAGGAGCTGCTGCGGTACCTGTCGGTCGTGCAGTTCGGCGTGCTGCGGTACGCGACCGCGGACGTCAAGATCGGCGACCGGGCGGTCAAGGCGGGGGAGTGGCTGGTCGCCGCGCTGAACTCGGCGAACCGCGACGAAGACCTGTTCCCCGGCGCGGACAAGCTCGACTTCCACCGCGACTCGCCGCGCACGCACGTCGCGTTCGGCTTCGGGGCGCACCAGTGCATCGGCCAGCAGCTCGCGCGCGTCGAGCTGCAGGAAACGTTGACGCGGTTGTTCCGCCGGGTGCCGGACCTGCGGCTCGCGGTGCCGCGGGAAGAGCTGGCGTTCAAGCACAACACGCTGGTCTACGGGGTGCGGGAGCTGCCGGTCGCCTGGGGCTGAGAATGGCGGCATGACACCTTCACCGGCGCGGCGGCTGTGGGCGGCCGTCGAACCCCTGCACGCGGTCGTGTACTTCGCGCCGGAGACGGCGGCCGCGGCGAAGGAGGCCGGCCTGCGTGGGTACTGGATGGGGTACTTCGCGGGCCGTCTCGCGCCGCTGGGCCCGATCGGTCCCGCGCCGGCGACGTCCGTGCTGTTCGGCTTCGCCCCGGCGATGGTCGCGCGGGCCTTGCCGGACGCGTGGTCGTTCGCCTCCCCGGACGACGTGCTCGGCTCCCGGCTGGCCGCCGTCGAAGCCGCGCTGGACCGGACGCTGGGGTCCGGGCACGAAGAACTGGCGACGCTGCTGGAGCGGGCCGCCGCCGCGTGCCGGTTCGACGGACGCCCCCTCGCCGCGGCGTGGTCCGCGGTGCCCCGGCCGGCCGGCGTGCTGGGCCGGCTCTGGCTGGCGGCGACGGTGCTGCGCGAGCACCGCGGCGACGGCCACGTCCTGGCCGCGGTCCACGCCGGGCTGACCGGCCTGGAGACCACGCTGACCCACATCGGCGACGGCGTCGTCGGCCGCGGCGACGTCCAGCCGCACCGGGGCTGGACCGAGGACGGCTGGACGGCGGCCGCCGAGCGCCTGCGGGCCCGCGGCCTGCTGGACGCGAACGGCCGGCTGACGGACGCCGGGACGGCGGTGCGCACCCGCCTCGAAGAGGACACCGACCGCCTGGCGTCGGCCCCGGTCGACGCGCTGGGCGAGGACCTGGAGCGGCTGCTGGAGCTGGCCGTCCCGCTCAGCCGGGCGGTCATCGACGCCGGCGTCGTGCCGGTCCCGAACCCGATGGGCGTCCCGCGGCCCTGACGTGTCGATTTCGCCGGGTCCCGTTCGACGCACCGGTGAACCCGGACTTCGGAGGGACACGATGACCCTGCTCGACGGCAAGAACGCGATCGTCTACGGCGGCGGTGGCCGGATCGGCTCGGCGGTGGCCACGGCCTTCGCCGAGGAAGGCGCGCGCGTGTTCCTCGCGGGCCGCACCCGCGCGCGGCTCGACGTGGTCGCCGAGCGGATCCGCGCGGCGGGCGGCGTGGCCGAGGTGGCGGAGGTGGACGCCCTCGACGAGCGGGCGGTCGACGAGCACGCCGACGCCGTGGCCGCCGAGGGCGGCCTGGACATCTCGTTCAACCTGATCGCCCACGGCGACGTCCAGGGCACGCCGTTGCTCGACATGACCCTGGCCGACTACGAACGCCCGGTCGTGACGGCGGTCCGGACCCAGTTCCTGACGGCCCGCGCCGCGGCCCGCCACATGGTCAAACAGCGTTCCGGCGTGCTGCTGTTCTTCGGCGGCGCGGGCGAACCGGTGCGCGAGTTCTCGGTGGGCGGCCTGCAGGTCGCGTTCCACGCGCTCGAGGCCATGCGCCGCCAGCTGGCCGCGGAGCTGGGCCCGCACGGCGTGCGCGCGGTGACGCTCCGGACCGGCGGCATCCCGGAGACCCTCCCGGCGGACTTCGCGGGCCGCGAGGCGATCGAGGCGAACATCGCCGGCAAGACGATGCTGGGCCGCACGGCGACGCTGGCGGACGTGGGCGCGGTGGCGGCGTTCGTGGCGTCGGACCGGGCCCGCACGATGACGGCCTCGACGGTCAACGTCAGCTGCGGCGCCCTGGTCGACTAGCTACTTGCGCGACGAGATCTGCTGCACCATCCACGCGTTGCCGTCCGGGTCGGCGAAGTGGACGAAGCCCACGTTGTCGAGGTCGGCCTTTCCGTCCCACGCGCCCGTGCCGAAGACCTCGATGTCGCTCACCTCGACGCCGCGCTCGCGCAGCATCGCGTGGGCTTTCGGGAGGTCGTTGACCACGAGCTGCAGTCCCTTCAGCGAGCCGGGCGGCATCTCCGGCACCGCGCCCTTGCCGATCACCACCGAGCAGCCCGAGCCCGGCGGGGTCAGCTGGACGAACCGGGCGCCTTCGCCGACCGTCATGTCGTGGTCGACGGTGAACCCGACCTGGTCGGCGTAGAAGGCCTTCGCGCGGTCCAGATCGGAGACCGGCACCACGACCACTTCGAGCGTCCATTCCATGTGACGCACGCTACCCGGACGGCGTCTCGCGCCGCTCGACCACCAGCCGCTGGTGGCGGGCCGCGCGGACGCGGTCACCGCACGTCGTCGAGCACCAGCGGCGGCGGCCGTGCTCGCGGAAGAAGAACCGCACGCAGCCGTGCGCCTCGCACGGGCGCACCAGCGGGGCGAGGTCGCCGGTGACGACGTCGATCGCGTCGCGGGCCAGCGCGGCCAGCGCCTCGTCGACGGTGCCCGGGCGCGTGCTGCGCCACTCACGGCGAGGCCAGGCGAGCTGCGGCGCGGCGGCGTCGGCGCGGGCGGCCGCGTTCACCGTCTCGACGGCGTCGGCGGCCGGCTCGCGGTCCTCCGCCAACGCGGCCAGCAGCTCGCGCACCGCCGTGCGCAGGTCCGTGACGCGGCGGAGGTCGTCCGCGCCGAGTGGGGCGGCCAGACTCAGCCACCTGGCGGCGGCTCGCGGCTCGGCCAGGTCGTCGACCTCGCCGCCCGCGGTCAGCCGGCGGGTGTTGACCAGCGCCAGCGCGGGCGAGCGCTCCTCGCCGGGTGCCGCAGTGACCACGTTCGCCTCCCTCAGTCCGGACATCATGTTGACAGCCTACGCTGTCTCATGGATAAATGAGTCAATAAACATGAGACGTGAGGAGTGACCAATGGTCGCCGTGCACCACCGCTTCGCCACCGTCGCCGGGCACCGGCTGTTCTACCGGGAGGCCGGGCCCGCCGGGGCGCCCACGATCGTGCTGCTCCACGGGTTCCCGACGAGCTCGCACATGTACCGGCACCTGATCCCGGCGCTGGCCGACCGCTACCACGTCGTCGCGCCCGACTACCTCGGCGCGGGCGCGTCCGACGCGCCGCCGGTGGCCGAGTTCACCTACACCTTCGACGCGCTCGCCGAGCTCACGCTCGGCCTGCTCGACGAGATCGGCCTGGACCGCTTCGCGCTCTACATCCAGGACTTCGGTGCCCCGGTCGGCCTGCGCATCGCGGCCGGCAACCCTGAGCGGGTGACCGCGATCGTCACGCAGAACGGCAACGCCTACGTCGACGGCCTCGGCGCCGGGCTGCCGCAGAAGCTGGCCGCCGGCACGCTGTCCGAGGACGACCTGCGCGGCATGGTCAGCCTGGAGGCCACGAAGGCGCAGTACCTCGACGGCGTCCCCGACCCGGCGCTGGTCAGCCCGGACGTCTGGATCCACGACCAGGCCCTGCTCGACCGGCCCGGCGGCGCCGAGATCCAGATGGCGCTGCTCGCCGACTACCACCACAACATCGGCCTGTACCCGAAGTTCCACGAATACTTCCGGACCAGCGGGGTACCGCTGCTGGCCGTCTGGGGCGGCAACGACGCGATCTTCGTCGCCGACGGTGCCCGCGCCTACGCCCGCGACCTGCCCGACGCCGAGATCCACCTGCTCGATTCGGGCCACTTCGCGCTGGAGACGCACCTGGACGCCATCGCCGGGTACATCCGGGGATTCCTCGGGCGGGTGCTGCCCGTTGAGCGGGATGCCGGTTGACCGGCCGGTCGGCGCGCTCGTAAGGTTTTTTCCGACCTCCGCCGTCGTCAGCACTCATGGAGGACGGTAATGGGCAGACGGATGCGCGTGGGGGCGATCGCGCTCGCGCTGGTCGCCGCGACGATCACCCCCGCGGGAGCCGCGGATTCCCTCTTGTCACAAGGAAAGCCGGTGACGGCGTCGTCGTCGGGCGCGTGCTGCCCGGCGGCGAACGCGGTCGACGGCGACTCGGCGACCCGCTGGGCGAGCGCGGCCGGCGTCGATCCACAGTGGATCTACGTCGACCTCGGCGCGGCGGCGCACGTCAGCCGCGTCCGGTTGCAGTGGGACGCTTCCTGCGCCACCGCCTACGAAATCGACACCTCCGCCGACCACGTCACGTGGACGAAGATCTACGCGACCACCACTGGGAAGGGCGGCGTCGAAGACCTGACCTCCCTCGACGGGACCGGTCGTTATGTCCGGGTGTACGGCACGAAACGCTGCCGCACCGACGCGTCGAAGGGCTATTCGCTGCAGGAGTTCGGCGTCTACGGGTCGACCGGGGACGTCACGCCGCCGACGCAGCCCGGCACGCCGACGCTCGACGCGGTCACCGCGACCAGCGCGACCATCTCGTGGACCGCGGCGAGCGACGACAGCGGCGTCGTGGGCTACGACGTCTACCGCGACGGCCAGCTCTGCGCCAGCACGACCGGAGCCCTGACGGCCACCTGCGGCAATCTCAGCCCGAAGACCACGTACGGCTTCTACGTCAACGCGCGTGACGCCGCCGGGAACGTCTCGCAGGCCAGCGGTACTCTCTCGGTGAAGACACCGCCGTCGGACGACCACAATCCGCCGTCGGTGCCGGGGAACGTGCACACGACCTCGGTCACCAGCACGTCGATCGGTCTCGCGTGGACCGCGTCGACCGACGACGTCGGCGTCACCGGCTACCGGATCTTCGACTCCGGCACCCAGCTCGGGACGTCCGACACCGCGAGCACCACCCTCGGCGGCCTGAACCCGAACACCGCGTACCACCTGCAGGTGCGGGCCGTCGACGCGAACGGCAACCTCAGCGACCCGAGCACGCCGGTCCTGGACGTCACGACCACCGGCGGGTCGGGCTGCACGCCGGCGCAAGGCGTCTGCGGGGCGACGCAGGTCGCCACCGACGACGACGTCGTGTGGGGCCTGGTGACCCTGCCCGACGGGACGATCCTCTACAACCAGCGCGACGCGCACGACATCGTCCACCTGAACCCGAAGACGGGTGCGAAGAAGACGATCGGGACCGTGCCGAACGCCCAGAGCACCGACGGCGAAGGCGGCCTGACCGGGCTGGAGATCAACCCGGCGTCGTACGCGTCCGACCATTGGCTCTACATCATGCACACCTCGCCGAACGACAACCGGATCGTGCGGATCAAGTACGACCCGGCCGCCGACTCGCTGACCACGAGCACCGAGCAGGTCCTGCTGAGCGGCATCGCGCGCAACAAGTTCCACAACGGCGGCCGGCTGCGCTTCAGCCCGGACGGCCGGTACCTGTTCGCCGGCACGGGTGACGCGCAGAACGGCGCCAACGCGTCGAACACCAGCAGCCCCAACGGAAAGGTGCTGCGGATCAACCCGGACGGCTCGATCCCGGCGGACAACCCGTTCCACAACGCGGTGTGGAGCTACGGGCACCGCAACGTCCAGGGCCTGGCGTTCGACTCGCAGGGCAGGTTGTGGGAGCAGGAGTTCGGCAACAGCATCATGGACGAGACGAACCTGATCGTGAAGGGCGGCAACTACGGCTGGCCGTCGTGTGAGGGGACGTCGGGTTCGTGCGGCACGGCGGGGTTCATCGCGCCGAAGAAGACGTACCCGGTGGCGCAGGGATCGTGCAGCGGGATCACGATCATCCACGACGCGCTGTACGTGGCGTGCCAGCGCGGCACGCGGCTCTACCGCGCGGTGATCAGCGGCAGCTCGCTGACGAACTTCCAGACGTTCTTCGACGGGACGTACGGCAGGCTGCGCACGGTGGAGCCGGCGCCGGACGGCAAGATGTGGCTGGCGACCAGCGTGGACGGCGACAAGGACAGCACGCCGCACAACAGCCACAACAAGATCCTGCTGGTGACGGTGGCCTAGCCGCCGAGGAGGCGCGAGAGCGCGTCACGCGCTCTCGCGTCCTTCTCCGCCAACGCCGTCAACTCCTGCGCCAGCGCCGCCAGCCAGTCGTCGACCGCCGCTTCCTTCCGGCTGATCACCACGCCGCGCACCACCTGGTGGATCTCCGCCGCGACCCCGCCGTGCTTGCCGGCGCTCAGCACCAGCACCCGGTCCGGCGTCCGGACGCGCACCGCCGTCGCCTGCCCTTCGCGGCCGGCCACACGGTCGGCGAACGATCGGCGCCGCTCGACCTCGACCATCCCCGGGGGCAGCGCGCCGCCCAGGGTCTCGGACAGGACCCGGTGGTAGGACTCGACGTCCGCGCGGTCCGTGCGCAGGGCCGCCGCCACCAGGTGGAAGTCCAGTTCGCCGCCCATCAGTCGGTCAGGGGCAGCACGAGCTGCGGCTTGGCGATGCGGTGGTCGGCGCGCAACGGCTTCACCGCCGTGCCGATCGCGAAGAACTCCGTCGTGTGGCCGCCCCAGCGGTGCGGCAGCGACAGCAGCTGCACCCCGACGATGCCCTCCGCTTCCAGCTGCTCCGCCTCGGCCTGCATCCGCGACATCGCCAGCTCGCGCGCGTCGTACAGCGCCTCGGTGTACTGCGGGATCTCGACGTTCTGGCCGATGTTGCCCATCATCTGCCGGAACCGCTGGTGCGCGATGTGGTAGACGCACGTGCCCATCACCATGCCCAGCGGCGCGTAGCCGGCCTGCACCAGCGTCCAGAAGTCCTGACCGGACAGATCACTGGTGAACGGCTTTCCCGTGTTGTTGCGCCATTCGCCGGGTTCGTCGGCCTTGACCGCGGTGCCGATCGCGATGAACTCGGCGAGGTCGCTGCCGAACTCCTTGAACTCGATCTCCAGCCGGACCGCGACGATGCCGTCGGCGCCCAGGACGTCCGCCTCGGCCTCCATTCGGGACATCGCGAGCTCGCGGGCGTGGTACATCGCCTGCGAAAGCCGGTCCAGCTCCTGGTTCTTGCTCCACCGCCCCATCTGGAACCCGACGTGGTAGATGCTCGAGCCGAGCACCAGCCCGAGCGGCCGGAACCCGGCTTCGCGCACGAGGAGGAACTCGTTCACGCTCAGGTCGGACGTGAACAGGCTGGTCTTCGAGCCCGGTCGCATCTCGGCGAGCCGGCGCATCGCATCTTCGGGGATGTGCTGCGCGGCGGGGTCCGCGGTGGTCACGAAGCCTCCTCAGGAACGGTTCAACGGCAGGATCTTGAGCGCGCTGGTCGGCGCGGCGGGGCCTTCGTGGAAACGGGCGATCGCGGTTCCGGTGACGCTGGCGATGCCGACGACCGCGAGCTCCTGCACCGGCCACGTCCGCAGCTGCAGGCCGGAGACGATGCCGCCGTCGGCGCCGCAGTCGCGGATCGCGCGGGCGAACTCGGCCCGGGCCGCGGCCCGGGCCTCGTTGACCACCTTCGTCGGGGCGTCCACTTCGGTGTTCCCGGCCCAGACGTTGGTCTGGTACTGCATGTTGTAGTCGACCACACCGCGCGCCGCGACGCCGACCGCGAGCCGCACCGGCACCCAGCCGGCCTGCATCAGCTTGCCGACGTCCTGCCCCGGCAGGTCGGTGGTGAAGAGGCGCCGCGGCCGCTGCGTGGTCTCGGCGCGGACGGCGGTGCCGAGCGCGACGAGCTCCTGCGCCACGCCGTCGAGGGAAGTGATCGTGATCCGGATGTCGAGCACGCCGTCCGCACCGAGGGCGCGCGCTTCCTCGCCGAGCCGGTCGAGCGCGGTCGCGTAGCCCTGGCGCAGCGTGTCCGCCATCTGCCGGACCTGGTCGGTGGCCCACTGGCCCAACCCGGTCCAGCCGACCTGCTGCACGACGCAGCCCATGACCTCGCCGACGGGCGTGAAGCCGGCGACTTCGGCACCGACCGCGCCGGGCACGCTGAGCAGCGAGGTCTTGAGCCCGGACGCGGCGAAGCGGTCGACGCGCGCCCGCGCGACGGGCGGCAGGCCACGACCGTCCCAATCGGGCACTGGCTGACCTCCTTCGACCCCGGCTCCACCCCATCGTGGCACGGATTCGCGCGGGCGGACGGCGGTCGCGGGGTGATCACCGGGTATGTCCGGAAGGTCCGGCCCGGCGCGGGTCCGCGGCCAGCGGCACCACCGGCCGCGAGCCGGTCGCCGGGCCGTCGCCGAAGCGGGCGATCGCCGTGCCGAACACGCTCGCCACCGCGGCCGCTCCCGTGTTGCCCAACGCCCACGCGCGCAGCGTCGTCGACGTCACCAGGCCGCCGTCGGCGCCCGACTCCGCCACTGCAGTCCCAAACTCCGCCCGCGCGGCCGCGCGGACCCGCGTCACCAGTTCCGTCGGCATCGGTGCCTCCGCGCCCGGCCGGTCCGTCATCGCCAGGTCGTACGCCGCGCCGCCGTCGATGCCGATCGCCAGCGTCACCGGGACCCAGCCCGCCAGCAGCAGCTTCGCCACGTCCGGGCCGGGCAACCCCGTCGTGAACGGCCGGGCCGGGCGCTTGCCCCGGACGGCTCGGACCGCCGTACCCAGCACCACGAACTCGCGGACCGTCGCGCTCACCCCGGTCACCGTGCAGGAGATCGCCAGCACGCCGTCCGCGCCGAGCGCCGAGGCTTCCTCCCGCAGCCGGTCCATCGCCGTCGCGTAGCCGCGGCGCAGGCCCGAAACCACGTCCTCGGACTGCGAGACCACGCAGCCCATCACCTCGCCGACCGGGCGCAGCCCGACCGCTTCGGCGCTCACCGCGCCCGGCACCGACAGCAAGGACGTCCGCAGCCCCGACGTCGTGTAGCGGCCGGCGCGGGGGTGCACTCAGCGCCAGCTGTCGTCGCCGAAGCCGAGCGTCACCGGGCCGCGGCGGGACGTCTCGGCGATCGTCTCGGCCGGCAGGACGTCGTCGAGGAACGCGTAGTCCGGCAAACGGGTGCGCGCGCGCCACTCGGCGATCTCGTGCCAGCCCGGGGCAGCCAGCGCGCCGCCGAAGTGCTGGACCGACAGGCTCGCCGTGAGGCCCGCGAAGCGGAGCCGGTCGGCCAGCGGCCAGCCGGTCAGGGTCGCGGCGACGAACCCCGCGCCGAAGACGTCGCCGGCGCCGGTCGCGTCGAGGACGCTAACCGGCAGCGCCGGGATGTCCGCCGTCTCGCCCGTGGTGCCGTCGACCGCGAGGACGCCCGCCGCGCCGCGGGTGATCACCGCGACGGGGACGAGCTCGGCGAGCTTGGCCAGCGCGGCTTCGGGGGTGTCCGTTCTGGTGTAGCGCATCGCTTCGACGTCGTTGGGCAGGAACGCGTGGCAGCAGGCCAGCTGGTCGAGCAGCGTCGCCGACCACGTCTCCGACGGGTCCCAGCCGACGTCGGCGAAGACGAGGCTGCCGGCCTGGTGCGCGGTGTGGACCCACTCGGCGGTGTCGAGGCCGATGTGCGCGACGGTCGCGCGGCTCGGCGGCGGCGACCCGGCCAGCTCGGCGACCGGGACGGGCGGCGGGTGGCCGTGGGTGATCATCGCGCGGTCGCCGGCGTAGGCCAGCGACACGGTGACGGGGGAGTGCCACTCCGGGAACCGCCGCGACCGCGAGAGGTCGATGCGTTCCTGGCGGGCCAGGACGTCCCAGCAGTAGCGGCCGTAGACGTCGGTGCCGAACGCCGCCGCGAGCGACGTCCGCAGGCCGAGGCGGCTCAGCGCGACCGCGAAGTTCGCGATGCCGCCCGGCCCGGAGCCCATGCCGCCCGTCCACACCTCCGTGCCCGGCGCCGGCGGGTGCTCGAGCCCGGTGAAGACCAGGTCGAAGAACAGCAGGCCGGACAGGAAGACATCGATGTCGGGTGCGGACTCTTCCGGCACGGGCGCCTCCGGGGATCGAGGATGCGCACGAGCGTGCTTCAGATGCGCGGAATGCGCAAGACCTGCGCAAACTCGATCGGCTGGTGAGCGGGTTTGACTGCTATCGTCCCCGCATGCTGCCCCAGCGTCGTCACGAGCTGATCCTGCGGGCCCTCCGCGCGGAGGGCCCGGCGCCGGTCGGCGTGCTGGCCGAGCGGCTCGGCGTCAGCCAGGCGACCGTGCGCCGCGATCTGGTGCGGCTCGGCCGCGAAGGCCGGCTGACCCGCGTCTACGGCGGAGCGATGGCGGCCGGCGACGAACCGTTCGCGCACGTGGCCGCCGAGCGCGCCGACGAGAAGGACGCCGTCGCCCGGCGCGCGGCGGCCCTGGTCGCCGACGGCGACACCGTGCTCCTCGACATCGGCACCACCGCGCACCGGCTGGCGCGCCACCTGCGTGACCGGGCGCTGACGGTGATCACCAGCAGTCTCGCCGTCTACGAAGAGCTCAAGGACGCCGACGACGTCCAGCTCGTCCTGCTCGGCGGCCTGGTCCGGCGCAGTTATCACTCGATGGTGGGATTCCTGACCGAGGACGCGCTGCGCCAGGTGCGCGCCGGCACCGTCTTCCTGGGCACCAGCGGCGTCCGCGGCGACGGGCACGTCATGGACTCGACGGTCGTCGAGGTGCCGGTCAAGCGCGCGATGGTCGCCGCGGCCGACCGCGTGGTGCTGCTCGCCGACGCCGGCAAGTTCCCCGGCACCGGGCTGGCGATGGTGTGCGGCCCGGACGCGCTCGACGTCGTCGTCACGACGCCCGGGGCCGACGAACCGACCTGCGCGGTCCTGCGCGAGGCCGGCGTCGAGGTGCTGCGGTGAGGCTCGCGATCCTCGGCGGCGGCGGGTTCCGCGTGCCGCTCGTGCACGGCGCGCTGCTGGCCGACGGTGGCGTCACCGAGCTGGTCCTGCACGACGTCGACGCCGGGCGGCTGGCGGCGATCGAGCGGGTCCTGGCCGAACAGGCCGTTGGCGTGGCGAACCCGCCGCGGGTGCGCACCACCACGGACCTGGCCGCCGCACTGTCCGATGTGGACTTCGTGTTCTCGGCCATCCGCGTCGGCGGGCTGCGCGGCCGCCGGCTGGATGAGCGGATCGCGCACGCGGAAGGCTTGCTGGGGCAGGAAACCGTGGGCGCGGGCGGGATCGCGTACGGGCTGCGGACGGTCCCGGTCGCCGTCGACCTCGCCCGGACGATCGCCGAGCTGGCGCCGCGCGCGTGGGTCATCAACTTCACCAACCCCGCCGGGATGGTCACCGAAGCGATGGCCGCGCACCTCGGCGGCCGCGTGCTCGGCATCTGCGACTCGCCGGTGGGGCTGTGCCGCCGCGTCGCGCGGGCCCTGGGGATCGACCCGGCGACGGCGTGGTTCGACTACGCCGGGCTCAACCACCTGGGCTGGCTGCGCGCGGTCCGGGTCGGCGGGTCGGACGTCCTGCCGGAGCTGCTCGCCGACACGAGTGCCCTCGAATCCTTTGAGGAGGGCAAGCTGTTCGGCGCGGAGTGGCTGCGCGCGCTCGGCGCGTTGCCCAATGAATACCTGCACTATTACTACTTCGCGCGAGAAGCCGGCGGTTCCGCGTCGCGCGGCGCGCAGCTGCTGGAGCAGCAACGCGGCTTCTACGCCGAACCTTCGCTGGAGTCGTGGGAGCGCACGCGGCTGGAGCGCGAAGCGACGTACATGGCCGAGACGCGCGAAGGAGAGCGTGACGATCTCGAGGGCGGCGGCTACGAGCACGTCGCGCTGGCGTTGATGCGTGCCATCGCGCACGGCGAGCGGACGACGCTGATCCTCAACGTCCGCAACGGATCCGCGCTCCCGGGCGTGCCGGCGGACGCGGTCGTCGAGGTGCCGTGCGTGGTCGACGCGAACGGCGCGCGGCCCCTGTCCGCCGGGCCGTTGCCCGGCCACGCGCTGGGTCTGGTGACGGCGGTCAAGGCCGTCGAGCGGGCGACGATCGAAGCGGCGACGACGGGTTCGCGCGCGGCGGCGCTGCGGGCGTTCGCGTTGCACCCGCTGGTCGATTCGGTCTCCGTGGCGCGGCGGCTGCTCGACGCCTACGCCGCCGCGCACCCGGAACTCGCTTATCTGGCTTAGGAAATCTCCCGCAGGAGCGGCGCCAGCCGTTGAGCCAAGTCGGCGTCGACGTGCTCGATTTCGCCGATGAACAGTCCGGTGACGGCGTGGAAGGCCCGCCCGGCGTCGCTCGGCTCGCGGACGAGCGTCGCTTCGAACGGCCTGGTGACGTCGGTGGGCAGCTGGTCCAGGCCGCGGCCCTCGACGGCGGGCACGCCGTGCCGCAGGCAGGCGAGCGCCAGCGTGTACTCCCGGACCCGGCTGATCATGTACTCCGCCTGCCAGCCGCGGCCGCGTTCGATGCTCGACCGCGCGTGCAGCGCGTGCAGCCACGCGAGGTCGATCAGCCGGCGCGCGTCCGGTGGCGGGGTCGCCGGGCGGTCCTGGGCCGTCCCGAACAGCAGCCGGAACTTCGGCGTGGTCGCGCCGAAGTCCGCGGCCGGCCAGAACGC
Source organism: Amycolatopsis sp. NPDC114478 (assembly GCF_055633805.1). NCBI lineage: Bacteria > Bacillati > Actinomycetota > Actinomycetes > Pseudonocardiales > Pseudonocardiaceae > Amycolatopsis > Amycolatopsis sp. NPDC114478. The sequence goes on from NZ_JBVKDO010000026.1 coordinate 49,450, forward strand.
GAGGTCGACCTGCAGGGTGTTCGCCAGCAGGAAGACGCGGAACACGGTCCGCTCGAAGAAGACGTCCAGGTGGTGCACCGCGGCGTGCTCGCGGTACATCCGCGCGGTGAAGTCCGCGAGCACCGGCCCGGGGTCGCCGTCGACGGCGAAGGCGAGGTCGATGTCCGACCACGCGTCCTCGGCGCCGAGCGCGGCCGAGCCGGTGAGCGCGGCGCCGGTGACGCGCCCGTCCGACCGGGCCGCGTCGACCAGGGTGTCGCGGAGCAGGGTCCGGTCCGCCGGGGTGAACATGATCCCCAGGCTAGACCGCGGTGAACTCCGCTTCGGCTTCCTTGCGGTCGGTGTACAGCGACCACGCCGTGTCGGCGATGTCGTCCGGGTTCAGCGTCCCGGGCGTGAACCCGTGGTCCTGGGGCGTGAACTCCTGGTGGATGTCGCCGCGCTCGATGAGGCCGCCGATCGTCAGCGCACCCGCGTAGACGCCGGTTTCGCGCAGAGCCGCGTGCAACGTCAGGACGTACATGCGCAGCGCCGCCGACGCCGGCGCGAGGCTGCCCAGCATCGGCATCGGGTACTTGCCGCTCAGGCCGCCCGCGAAGAGCAGCGTGCCCGAGCCGCGGTCGAGCATGCGCGGCAGGACCGCTTCGACGAGCCGGGCCGCCGGCAGCACGATCGACTCGAACGGCGCGCGCACGACGTCGGCGCCCGCTTCGGTCAGCGGGACGGGACGGGGACCGGAGAGGTCCGCCGGGCCGAAGTACACCGTGTCGATCTCTCCGGCGTCGGCTTCGATTCGCGCTAGAACGGCTTCCAGTTCGGCGGGGTCGGTCACGTCCGCGGTGTAGGTGTGCGTGGCGCCACTCAGGGACTCGCGGTAGCTCGCGTGCCGGGTGTCGGTGCGCGAGACGAGCGCCGTCGTGAAGCCTTCACGGCCGAAGCGGCGGGCGATGGACAGGCCGAGCCCCGGGCCGACCCCCAGGACGGCGATCACTTTGGGCAAAGGTCCTCCTCGGATTAACTTGAGACTGTTCTCAACTTAGCCACAACATGAGGCTCGCGTCAACTTGTGCGGCGAATGTCGTCATGGGTTCGGACCAGTGGCCTACCGCACTGCTCCAAGCGTGTAGAACCTGTTCCAGTTTTCGGAGTGGACCGACACGATGTGCGCCATGGATGCCGAGCTGACCCGCCGCCAGATCCTGCGCGGCACCGCGGCGGGCGTGGGCCTCGCCATGACGCCCGGGCTCGCGACCGCCGCGAACGCGGCGACCGCGGGGGAGTACGACGTCGTCGTGGTCGGCGCCGGCGCCGCCGGGATGACCGCGGCGCTGACGGCGGCCAAGCGCGGGCTCAGCGTCGTCGTGCTCGAGAAGGCGCCGACGTTCGGCGGGTCCGCGGCGCGCTCCGGCGCCGGGATCTGGATCCCGAACAACCCGGTGCTGCTCGCCGCCGGCGTGCCGGACACGCCGGCCAAAGCCGCGCAGTACCTCGCCGCCGTCGTCGGGCCGGACGTCCCGGCCGCGCGGCAGGAAGCGTTCCTGCGCAACGGGCCTCAGATGATCGCGTTCGTCATGGCCAACAGCCCGCTGCGGTTCCGCTGGATGGAGGGCTACAGCGACTACTACCCCGAGCTGCCGGGCGGGCTGCCGAACGGCCGCTCGATCGAGCCGGACCAGTTCGACGGCAACCTCCTCGGCGCCGAGCTCGCGAACCTGAACCCGCCCTACCTCGCCACCCCGGCCGGGATGGTGGTGTTCAGCGCCGACTACAAGTGGCTGAACCTGGCCGCGGTCAACGCCAAGGGCGCGGCGGTCGCCGCCGCGTGCCTCGCCCGCGGCACGGCCGCCGCGCTGGCCGGGCAGAAGCCGTTGACCATGGGGCAGTCGCTCGCCGCCGGCCTGCGGGTCGGTCTGCAGCAGGCGAACGTCCCGGTGCTGCTGAACACGCCGTTGCTCGACCTGAACGTCGAAAACGGCGCGGTGACAGGAGTTCTCACGCCGGGCGGGCTGGTGAGGGCGCGGCGCGGCGTGATCGTCGGGTCCGGCGGGTTCGAGCACAACGCCGCGATGCGCGCGCAGTACCAGCGGCAGCCGATCGGCACCGCGTGGACGGTCGGCGCGAAGGAGAACACCGGCGACGGCCACCGCGCCGGGCAGCGGGCCGGCGCGGCGCTGGACCTGATGGACGACGCGTGGTGGGGCCCGGCCATCCCGATCCCCGGCGACCCGTACTTCTGCCTGGCCGAGCGGACGCTGCCCGGCGGGCTGATCGTCAACCAGGCGGGCAAGCGGTTCGTCAACGAGGCCGCGCCCTACAGCGACGTCGTGCACGTCATGTACGACAAGAACCCGGCCGAGCCGGACATCCCGGCCTGGCTCGTCGTCGACCAGAACTACCGGAACAAGTACCTGTTCCGCGACACCCTGCCGCTGCTGCCGCTGCCCGACGCGTGGTACTCGGCGGGTGCGGTGGTCAAGGCGTCGAGCATCCAGGCGCTGGGCTCGGCGACCGGCGTGCCGCCGGCCGCGTTGAAGTCCACAGTGGACCGGTTCAACACCTTCGCGTGGTCCGGTGTGGACGGTGACTTCCACCGCGGCGTGAGCGCGTACGACCACTACTACACGGACCCGCTGGTGCTGCCCAACTCGTGCCTGGCGCCGCTGTGGGCACCGCCGTTCTACGCGTTCAAGATCGTGCCCGGCGACCTCGGCACGAAGGGCGGCATGCGCACCGACGCCCGCGCCCGCGTGCTCCGCCCCGACGGCTCGGTGATCCCGGGCCTGTACGCGGCGGGCAACGCGAGCGCGGCGGTGATGGGCCACAGCTACGCGGGCGCCGGCTCGACCATCGGCCCGGCGATGACGTTCGGGTTCGTCGCCGGGAACGACGTCTAGAACTCCTTTTCCACCATGGGAAGCACCTCGGTGCCGAGCAGTTCGATGGCGCGCATGACGTCCTTGTGCGGCACGCCCGACCAGTCCATCTGCAGGGCGTACCGGTCGGCACCGGTGAGCTTCCCGACGGTGATCAGCCGGTCGGCGATCTCCCGCGGGCTGCCGACGAACAACGCCTGCGCGTTGTGGGTGTAGGAGTCGTACTCGCCGCGGGTCGGGACTGCCCAGCCGCGGGCCTTGGCGCCGTACTTCATCGTCTCGAGCCAGTACGGGTAGAACGTTTCCTTGGCGTACTGGGACTTTTCGGCGATGAAGCCGATGGCGCTCATGGTGACGTGCAAGTCCTGCTGGTCGCCCGCTTCCCCGGCTTGGCGGTAGAGGTCGACGAGCGGGGCGAAGCGCTCCGGCCGGCCGCCGATCACGGCGTAGACGACGGGCAGGCCCAGCAGCCCGGCGCGGATCGACGACTCGGGGTTGCCGCCGGTGCCGATCGAGATGCGCAGGTGGTCGCCGTACGGGCGCGGGAGGATCCGCGCGTTCTCCAGGGGCGGGCGGAACTTGCCGGACCAGGTCAGCGGGTCTTCGCGGTCGATGTGCAGGAGCAGGGCGAGCTTTTCCTCGAACAGTTCGTCGTAGTCGCCGAGGTCGTTGCCGAAGAGCGGGAAGGACTCGGTGAACGACCCGCGCCCGGCGAGCAGTTCGGCGCGGCCGTGGCTGAGCTGGTCGAGGGTGGTGAACTGCTGGTAGACGCGGACCGGGTCCTCGGTGCTCAGCACGGTGACGGCGGAGCTGAGGGTGATCTGGTTGGTGACGCTCGCCGCGGCGGCCAGGACCGTGCCCGGGTTGGAGATCGCGTACTGGTCGAGGTGGTGCTCGCCGAGGCCGTAGAAGCCGATACCGAGTTCGTCGGCGAGCTTGATCCGCTCGAGGGTGTTGGTCAGCGTCTGCGCGACGGACGGCTGCTCGCCGGTGCGGGGGTCCGGCGCGCGGTCGCCGAAGCTGTAGATGCCGAGTTTCATAGAGCGTTCAACTATCTAGGGGGTGGATTCGTTCCCGAAGCGGGCCTGGATGGCTTGGAGGTTCTTCTCCGACAGCTGCAGCGCGGCGGCGCGGAGGCTGAGCCCGTCGAGGGTGGCGCGTTCGAACATCGCCGTCACGAGGTCGCGCATCCGGGTGCGGACCTTGCCGAAGGCCTCGTCGGCGTCCGCGCCGACGTCGCCGAACAGCGTCCACCACCACCAGGAGTTGGTCGCCGAATTGGCCACGAAGTCCGGCAGCACCCGGATCCCGCGGGCGGCGAGCAGCTCCTCGGTCGCCGCCGGGCACCAGCAGCTCGGCGGGGACGTCGAGCCAGGCTTCGGGCGGCAGGAGCTCGTCGCCCGGCCGGAGGTGGTCGCGATCGAGGCCGCCGAAGCGGTCGCGGTGGTGCAGGAGGTGTTCGACGTCGAGGCCGTCCGGGTTCACCACCACGCCGCGCACGTCCGAGACACCGACGACCCGCAGCCCGGCGTCGGCGAGGAACCGCGCGGTCGTGCCGCCCATCGAGCCGAACCCCTGGACCACCACCCGGTTCGGCCCGCCGAGCCCGAGCATCTCCAGCCCGGTGAGCGTGGCCTGGGCGACGCCGAGACCGCCGACCAGCTCGTCGAGCCCGAGGCCGCCGACCTCGATGAGGAAGGCGTCGGCCAGCCCTGGGCGCGGCCTGCTTTGGCCGGATCAGTCACGCGGTCGATGGCGTCCTGGCGCAGGCCGAGGTCCTCGCCCATGGTCCAGTAGCGCTCGATGAACGGCCGCATGGCGTGCAGGTAGCGGGCGACGACGTCGCGGGCGCGCTCGTCGTGCGGGTCGAAGTCGATGCCGCCCTTGGCGCCGCCGGGCGGGACGTACCGGCCGTGGGGGTCGTAGTCGAGGCCTTCCTTGAGCGTCATGCCCCGGGCCAGGCCGCGCACTGCGAACAGCGTTCAGCCGCGGCGCATCCGCAGGCCGCCACTGGCGACGCCGCGGTCCAGCCGGTCGATCACCAGCTAGCCGCGGCACCCGGTGACGGGGTCGGTCCAGGCCACTTCGAGCAGGGCCGGCGCGGTCATCGGACCTCCGCGGTCATGGCGAGTTCGTGGGCCAGCGCCTGCTCGACCCACCGGGCGCAGTCGTCGGCGGTGACGGTGCCCTCGCGGGCGACGAACTGCACGGCGAGCCCGTCGAGCAGGGCGGTCAGCCGCCACGCCGCCCCGTGCGGGTCGGGGCAGCGGAACTCGCCGGCGGCGACCCCCTCGACGATGAGCGAGACGACGGCGTCGCGCCACCGCAGGTCGAGCCGCTGGACGACGTCCCGCAGTTCGGCGTCCCGCATCGCGGCGGCGCCGGCCTCGATCCAGAGGTGCCAGCCGGAGGCGGGCTTGGTCGGCCCGTAGAGGACGAGGACGGCGCGCAGCCGTTCACCGGCCGGGCCGGGGCGGGCCAGCTCGTCGCGCAGGACGGCGAGGTTGCGTTCGGCGGCTTGCCGGAAGGCCTCGATGATGAGGGCTTCGAGCGTGCCGAAGTGGTAGAAGACGAGCGCGGTGCTGACGCCGAGGGCCCGGGCGACATCGGCGGCCCGCACCCCGGCGATGCCCCGCAGCCGCACCTGATCGAGCGCGGCGAGCAGGATCTCCTCCCGCCGGACGGCGACCTCCTTGCGCTTCATGGGGCAACGGTACCGGGTGGTCAGCACCGCAGTTCGGTGACGAGCGCCCGCAGCCAGGGCCCGGCGATGGCGGGTTCGGCGGAGATCGTCCGCACGAGCCGGTCCCGCGTTTCGGCGGACCGCCCCGCGTCGACGAGGGCGAAGGCTTCGGCGAGCGCGCGCCGGGTCGCCTTGCCGTGGTCGGGCGTCCGGACGGTCTCGTCGGTCCACCGCTGCCGCGGGAAGGAGGGGGTCAGCTTCGGCTGGTGGTCACCGAAGTAGTACCAGACGTCCCGCGCGAGCGAGACGTTCCGCACGGCGGCGGCGGGCAGTTCCCGAGTCCAGTCGACGTCTTCCTGCCACCGCCAGGCATCGGGGCGCACGGGCTGCCGCAGGGTGACGCCGAGGAACCGCAGCTTGCGCCGGATGACGTGCCAGGCCTCGCGTTCGTCGTCGATCCAGTCCCGCAGCCGGAGGTAGAGCTCGGTGAAGGTATCGCCTTCGAAGACGAGATCGACGAAGACGGTCGGCCGGGTCCCGCGCGCGAGTTCGTAGGGGGTGATCCCGTTTTCGGCGAGGTTCTCCCTGAGGATCTCGACGTCTCGCCGGCTGTAGGCGAGTCGTGGTTTGAGGGAGACGGGGAGCTGGTGGACGCGATCGTGCCAGGAGGTGCGTTCGAGGGCCCCGCCGAGGAGATCGTGCATGCTGTCGAGCGACCGGCCGACGAAGTGGAGTTCGCCGTTGCCGCAGCGAGCGAGGACTTTCGCGGTGGCTTCGGTGAGGTCGTCGAGGTACCAGAGGTGGGGTTGCGGGGCTCGGTCGAGGAGGGTTCCGACCTGGTCGGGACGCACCAGGTCCCACCGGAACGGTCGGTTCGTCATGGGGGTCAGGGTAGGGAGGGGGATTGGTTGGGGGCAAAGGGTTTTGGTGTGGGTATTCGGTTGCGGAGGGGTGGTCTTTTGTGGTGGGCGGGCTACTGTCGGGCACCGGCTCGGTCGCGGCGGAACGTGCTGGTGCTGGGGCCGGAATTGTTGCTGGCTGGGAGAAATTGCGCTGGCCAGGCTAGGGTGTGCGGCTTGGCGCGCTGGCGTCGGAGCGGAGGATTCCTGTTCGAAGCGGGATCCTGCTCAGCGGCCCTGAGCTGGAGCGGGGTTCATGGGTGGCTGGCGAGGGAGAGAACCCGCAACCCCCGGCGGACAAACCCGCCCCCGGCGGTGCCCCGGCCGAAAGATCTCTTACACCGTCCACTGAGGATCGCGGCCCAAGTAGCGCAGCAGTTCTGCCGCCGCGTCGTCCTTCTGCGTCCCCTCCAAAGCCGGCGCGTATGCGAACCCTCGCAACGGCTCTGCCAACTCCCTCGCCACCGGCAGCAGCGACTCCGCCAGATACGGGGTCAACGGGGACGACTGACCCGTCGCCACCGCGATGTCCCACGCGTGGACCGCCGCGTCCAATGCCGCTGCCCCCACCGCCACCGAAGCCGGGAGGGCGCCCTGGGGGAGGGGCGTCGGGACTTCCGTTGCCGACCGGGAAACCGTGGCGAACGCTGCCGCAGACGCGGCCAGCGTCGGCTCCAGGAAGGCCAGCGCGTCCTCCAGCTCTCCCGATGGCGCGAACGGGTTGAAGTTCGGGCCCGGCTCGCCCGTGATGAACGCCGCGTAGCCCTGCTGGTCGCCTCCCGCGTGGTGGATCACCTGGTTCACCGTCCACTCCGCGCACGGGGTCGGGACGGTGCCGTCCGTTACCCCTGCCACCGCCGTGCGCAACGCGTTGTGCGCCGCCGTCAGCAGGGGCCAGCTGTTCAGGCTCGCGAAGAACCCGCGGATGTCCGCCACCAGGACCTCCGGGGCCTCGTGCGCCGCGTAGTGGCCGGCCGCGTCTCGGGGGCCGCCGGTTCCCGACCTCGCGTCGTACGCGTTCCAGCTGACGATGTTCGCGTGGTCCCTCTCGGCGAACCGGCGGATCGACTGGAAGTCGCCCGCGAACATCGCCAGGCCCGTCGGGACCGTCGTCGGTGACGAAGGGTGCGAAGGCGTGTGCGCGTCTTCGAAGTAGAAGCGGATCGACGAGCCGCCCGTGCCCGTCAGCCAGTACAGCGCCACGTTCGCGAGCACGAAGTCCGCGTCCAGGTGCTCGCCGAACAGCTGGGCGTTCCACGCCAGCAACGCCACGGGGGAGTCGGCCAGCGCGAACGCGAGCGTGTGCGGCTGCTGGCTGTGCAACGTGTTGAAGGAGAACATGTTTTCGTAGAACCACTGCAGGTGCGCCAGCGCCGCCTGATCGGCTTCGCTCAGGTCCGCCATCTCCGCCGGGTCGCCCGACGGGAACGAGAACAGCTGCGTGACGTGCACGCCGACGACCTTCTCCGGCGCCAGCCGGCCGATCTCCGGCGAGATCATCGAGCCCGCGTCGTTGCCCGCCGCGCCGTACGACTCGTAGCCCAGGCGGCTCATCAGCTCCGCCCACGCCGCCGCCGTGCGGTGCGTGCCCCACCCCGCCGCCCGCGTCGGGCCTGAGAACCCGAAGCCCGGCAGCGACGGGATCACCAGGTGGAACGCCGGCTCGCCGGCCGACTCCGGCTCGGTCAGCGGGCCGATCACGTCGAGGTACTCGACGACCGAGCCGGGCCAGCCGTGCGTCAGCACCAGCGGCGTCGCGTCCGCCCGCGACGACCGGACGTGCAGGAAGTGGATCGTCTCGCCGTCGATCTCCGTCACGAACTGCGGGTACGCGTTGAGCCGCGCCTCGAACGCCCGCCAGTCGAACTTCTCCAGCCAGTGCTCGGCCAGCGCGCGGACCCGCTCGTTCGTGACGCCGTACTCGGCGGGCAGGTCGTCCGGCCACAGCGCCCGCTGGAGACGGCCCCGCAGGTCGTCCAGGGCGGACTGGGGGACCTCGGCGCGGAACGGGCGAACGGTCATGGCGGGCTCCTCGGGGTCGGACGAGTGGAACGGAATGTTTCGTTCCGAACTCTAGCAGACCGGAATGATCCGTTCCAGTGCTAATCTCCGGGGCATGCCCGAGACCGAGACCGCCCTGCCCGGCCGCCGCGGCCAGGCCGCCCGCAACAACCTCCTCATCCTCGACGCCGCCCGCTACGTCTTCCTCGCGGACCCGAAGGCGCCGATCTCGCAGGTCGCCGAGCGCGCCGGGGTCGGCATCAGCGCCCTCTACCGGCGGTACCCGAGCAAGGAGCTCCTGCTCTGCCGGCTCTGCCACGACGGCCTGCGCACCTTCATCGCCGAGGCCGAGGCCGCCGACGAGGAGCCGGATCCCTGGACGGCGCTCACCGGCTTCCTCCGCCGGGTCGTGGACGCCGACGTCCACTCGCTGACCGTCCACCTCGCCGGCACGTTCACCCCGACCGAGGAGATGGGTGCCGACGCGCGGCGGGCCAACGAGCTGTCGGCGGCCCTCTTCGCGCGGGCGCGGGCGACCGGGCGGCTCCGCGAAGACGCCGTCACCGAAGACCTCGGCATGATCCTCGAGTGCTGCGCGGCGATCCGCGTCGACGACCCCGAGCGCACCGCCCAGCTGCGCCGCCGGTACCTGGCGATGCTCATCGAGGGGCTGGAAGCCGGAAAAGACGGCGTTCTGCCCGGTCCGCCGCCGCGCCCCGGTGAGATGAACGGCCGCTGGCAACCGTCCTGACGGCCGTCCCGGGCGCGTCCGGATGGCGGTAACGAATGCCGGGATCACGACGACTGATCAGCGTCGGATGTCCATGAATACCACGCAGCATCAGTCAGAGCGGCATTCCCCGGACGGAACAGCGAGACCACGACTATGCACAGACCCTGGCGACGGACCACGATCCTGTCTTCGGTGGCCGCACTGGCCACAGCGTTCATCGCGCTGGCGCCCGCCGCGCAGGCGGATACGCCCACGAGTGCCGTCGATGTCAGCACCACCACGGTGGTGCCGGGACAGACCTTCACCGTCACGCAAACCATTCACAACGACCGCGATTTCACGGTGACTTTCGCGAAGGCCGCCATTTACGGCAACCCGACGGCGATCACCGACGTCGTCGACGTCGTCTCCTGCACCAACACCACCTCGGTCGGCTGTTTCCAGGCCGGCAGCAGCTACCGCGCCGCGTTCGGGGACCTCGAGGCGGGCGGCACGAGGACCACGGTGTGGACCCTGAAGGTCAAGGACACCGCGACGCCCGGGCAGTTCACGTTGCAGCACCAGTTCGTCGGCGACAACTACGCCTTCGACATCCTCGACGGCCCGGTCATCACGGTCGCCAGCCCGGTGACCCAGGCCGACATCAAGGTCGGGCTCGCCGCGACCGGCCACGGCGGCCTCAACGCGCGCATCGACTACACGGTGACCGTGACGAACATCGGCCCGTCGGCCGCGTCCGGGATCCGCGTGGTGGCAACGTATGCGTCGGGCCTGTCGTACGCGAGCGGCACCGGCTGCGCCCACGTCGGCACCACGCGGAACGTGAACTGCGACGTCGCGTCGCTGGCGTCCGGCGCCTCGGCGACGGCGAAGTTCTCGGTCAACGGCGGCCTGCTGGCGCTCGGGTCGTACACCACGACGGCGGTGCGCACGGCCAGCTCGCCGGAGGATCCCACCAGCGCCAACGACAGCGCGTCGAAGACGTGCTCGGCGCTCACCGGGCTCATCGTGACCTGCTGAGGGTTCGCGAGAGGTGAACCGGGCTCGTGTCCTCCGCCAGGGACGCGGGCCCGGTTCGCGTTTTCAGCCGGCGACCGAGGCGTACAGCTTCGCGACGTCGTCGTCGAAGTACGCGCTGTAGGAGACGTCCGGGGTGTCGCCGCCGAGCTGGTAGCCGCCGATGACCCCGATGACCGCGCCGTCGGTGACCCACGGGCCGCCGCTGGTGCCGTCCGGGAAACCGGGGCACGCGACGCGCATTTGGTAGGTGTCCGACCGTGTGGTCGTCCCGGTGCACACCACCGGGGAATCGGTCGTGTCGGGGTACCCCGTCAGGGTGATCGTGTGGTCGAATCCGCGGTCGATGCCGAGGACGTTCGCGCCGGTGAGGCTTTCCAGTGACGCCGGATTTCCGGCCTGCCGAACGGTCAGGAACGCGAAATCCAGATCCGGATCGGCCGAAGACGTCCAGCCGTCCGCGACGGCGACAGAGGTGACCGTCCACATTCCCAGTGGCGCGACACCGTCGTGATAAGCCGGGGCGAACGACATTCCGTCCCGGACGCAGTGCGCGGCCGTCAGCACCAGGTCGCCGCCGCCGGAATGCACGACGCTCGCGGTGCAGAAATGGCTCCCGTTCGCGAACAACGCGCCGACCGGGGAAACGGTTTTCGCCGGAACGGCGGGAGCGGGGGAATTCGAAGAAGTGACCGGGGCTCCGGCCGCGTAGGCGTCGTCGGCGGTCGTGTTCGTGCCGGCGACCAGCCCGGCGCAGAGCACCAGCACGGTCGCCGCGCCCGCGAGCGCGGGCCTCAGGAAGTTGATCGCCACGACTCCAGATCACCACACGGGAGCCGGCTTGGCAGCTCAACGAGCTGGATGCACAGCGACTTCACAGCGGCTGTGCGGACGCTATGGTCGGGGCCATGCCGAGTTCGGTCAGGTCGCCCGACGGCACGGTCATCGGGTTCGAGACCCTCGGCGCCGGCCCGCCGATGGTCCTCGTGCACGGCACCGGCGCCGACCACGCCCGCTGGACGGCGGTGCGCGAGCGGCTCGCCGAGCGCTACCGCCTCCACCTCGTCGACCGCCGGGGGCGTGGCCTGAGCCGGGACGAGGCACCCGGCTACGCCATCGGGCGCGAGGGTGAGGACATCGCCGCCGTGGCCGAGGCGGCCGGGGGAGACGTCTACCTGCTGGCGCACTCCTACGGCGCCTTGTGCGCCCTGGAGGCCGTCCGGAAGACGGACGCGGTGACGCGGCTCGTGGCCTATGAGCCACCCCGGCCGAAGCCGGGCGGGCACGTCGTCGGCGCGGACGCGCGCGACCGCATGCGGGCGGCCGGGGACCCCGAGGAAATCCTGCGGATCTTCCTGCGCGAGGCGCTCCGGCTCGGCGAGGACGACGTCGAGGCGATGCGCGGCACGCCGGTCTGGCGGGCGCGGGTGGCTGCGGCGCACACGATCCCGCGCGAGCTGGACGTCGTGGAGGCGATGGAGTTCGGCGCGGGCCTCGGCGAGATCGCGATCCCGGTCCGGCTGTTCGCCGGCACCGAGAGCCCGGAGTACCTGCGGCTCGCCGCCGACGCGGTCGCCGCGCGCATCCCGGGCGCCGACGTCGTGCCGCTGCACGGCCAGGCGCACCAGGCGATGGACTTCGACCCGGACCAGTTCGTCGCGGCGGTGTTCGCCTTCGGGGCCTAAGCGGGCGCGATGGCGCTTCGCACGCACTCCCGCAGCAGCTGCCGGCGCCGGTCGTGGACCTCGGTGGGCTCCTCTTCGGTGGCGGCATAGACGTTGCTGACCGGTGACCACGCCATCGACATCGCGATCACCACCGCCATCAGGTCGAACGGGTCACCCGGCCGGACGAGCCCGGCGGCCTGCGCGTCGGCGATGGCGCGCAGCTTGGGGTCGTCCGGCCGGTCGGTGTCGGCCACCAGGTGACCGGCCGGCCGGCGCTCGAGGCGGGTCCAGCCGGCGAGGTCGGCGCCGTCGATCGGCACCACGTTCACGATCCGCTCCAGCGACGCGAAGAAGATCGCGTCGAACAGCCTGTCCTTGCTGCCGAAGTAGGCGTACAGCTGGGCCCGGTTGGTCCGGGCCGCTTCGACGATGCGCTCGGCCGCCGAGCCGCTGCTGTGCGCGGGCATCACGGTCTGGGAGTCGCTGCGCGCGCTCGATGCCGGGCCCGGCACCCGGGTCGCGGTGGTCGGGCTCGGGCACCTGGCCGTCAAGCTGGCGGTCGCCTTGGGCGCCGAGACGATGGTCGTCAGCCGCTCCGCCGCGAAGGCCGCCGACGCGAGCCGCCTCGGGGCGCGTGAGCTGCTGGTGCCGGCCGACCCCGGCAGCTCGAGGCGAGCCGGGACCTGTTCGACGTCGTCCTCGACACCATCGCGGTGCCCCACGACCTCGGCCCGAACTGACGTCGGCGGGCAGTGGCGGCCGTCCTCGACGGCGGCGATGCTCGACTTCTCGCGGACCTCGGCTAGCTCTTGGGCAGCAGCGTCGTCGCCGGGTCGGGGGCGGTGACCGCCTTCGGGCGCTTGTCGCGGAACAGCCAGCCGCCGATGATGCCGCCGGCGAAGCCGAACAGGTGGCCTTGCCAGCTGATGCCTTCTTCGCTCGGCAGCAGGGACGCGAACTGGTAGGCGAAGCACAACGCCATCACCAGCCCGATCACGAGGTCGATCGGGTGGCGGTCGAACAGGCCGCGCACGATGATGTAGCCGAAGTAGCCGAACACCAGGCCGCTCGCCCCGACCGTGACCGAGCCCGACGGCGAGATGAACCAGACGCCGAGCCCGCTCGCGACGATGATCAGCACGCTCACCCCGAGCCACTTCTTCACGCCGCGGTAGGCGGCGAGGAAGCCGAACACGAACAGCGGTCCCGAGTTGCCCTCGATGTGGCCCCAGCTGCCGTGCATGAACGGGGCGCTGAAGATTTCCGGTAGCGACGCCGGGTTCCGCGCCTCGATGCCGAACTCGTTGCTCAGGCTGTATCCGGTGGGCGCGTTGACCAGCTGGACGACCCACAGGAAGGCCAGCAGGCCGACCATCACCCACAAGGCCTTCTTGGCCTCGGCGATCATCATCTCGGCTTCGCTGCGGGCCGGTCCCTCGCCGCTCGTCATGTCGTTCCCCCTGCTCGGTGTGCGCCCGAGGATAACCGGCCCGGGGCCGCGGACGCGGCGTTCCGGACCGAGCCGTGACCTGGCAGGGTTGAGGACATGACGTCACCCCGGCCGGAGACGGTCTTCCGCGGCCGCCGCATGCCCGGCGACCGCGCGCTGGTCATGGCCATCGTCAACCGCACGCCCGACTCCTTCTACGACAAAGGCGCGACCTTCGCGCAGAACGCCGCGCGCGACGCCGTCGACCGCGCGGTCGCGGCGGGCGCCGACATCGTCGACATCGGCGGGGTGAAGGCGGGCGAGGGTCCCGAGGTCGACGTCGACGAGGAGAGCGCCCGGGTCGTGCCGTTCGTCGCCGAGGTGCGGGAACGCCACCCGGACCTGGTCATCAGCGTCGACACCTGGCGCCACGAGGTCGGCCGCCGGGTCTGCGAAGCGGGCGCCGACCTGCTCAACGACACCTGGGCGGGCGCCGACCCGAAGCTGGTCGAGGTGGCCGCCGAGTTCGGCACGGGCTACGTCTGCTCCCACGTCGGGGGCATGCCGGTGCGCACCGACCCGTACCCCGAGCCGTCCGCGGACCGCCCGTTCTGGCCGCGCTACGACGACGTCGTCGCGGACGTGGTCGCCGAGCTGACCGCGGCGGCCGAGCGGACGGTCGCGGCCGGGGTCCCGCGCGGCGGCGTGCTCGTCGACCCGACGTTCGACTTCGGCAAGAGCACCCGCCACGGCCTGTCGCTGCTCCGGCACTTCGACCGTTTGGTGGCGACCGGCTGGCCGGTGCTCGTCGCGCTGTCGAACAAGGACCTGATCGGCGAGACGCTCGACGTCGAGGCCCACGACCGCCTGGCGGGCACCCTCGCGGCCACGGCGATCGCGGCGCACGCGGGTGCGGCGGTCTTCCGCGCCCACAACGTCCGGGAGACGCGGGAAGCCGTCGAGGCGGTCGCGAGCCTCACTGTCCACTAAGGACTGAGTCGCCAGGGTGACGTGACCTCGGCGGCCCGTGCCCGGTCGAGGAATCCGCGTTGCGTCCGGCGTGGATCCGCGGGCCGCGACCGCGATGTCCCGGTGTCGCCGTTCCGCCGCGCCGACGTCCCCGGGCAACTCGCGCAGCGCCCGCCGCCGCGCGGACACGGAGCGTGTCCTGGCGCGACCTGCGAGCGACGGCGACGCGCAGGGGGATGTGGCCGGGGTCGAGGGGCACGTAGAGCAGCGAGAGCCGCTGCGCCCGCCGCGTGCGCCAGGCGCCTAGCTCAGGACCGCGGCATGAACGGGATTCGCCACCCCTCGACAGTAGCGGCCATGGCGTACAAAGGACGGAGAGGTGATGCCGGATGACGCCCTCGGTGGTGCGGCACGCGAAGCGGCGCCGGTGGGCGGTCGTCGCCGCCGTGGCCGCGGTGCTCGTGTCCGTGCCGTCCGTCGTCGCCGCGCTCGCACCGGCCGGGGCCAGCGTCGATCCGGCCCGGCTTCGTGATCTGGTGCTGGCGTCCGCCGGAAAGCCGTACCAGGGCTACGCCGAAAGCGCCGGGTCGCTCGCCCTGCCGGAGCTGCCGAACCTCGCTCCCGTCACGGCGCTCTTCTCGATGCGGACGCCGATGCGCGCGTGGTACGCCGGGCCCGACCGCTACCGCGTCGACATCCTCGGCACCGCCGGCGAGCACGACGTCTACCGCCTGCCCGACGGCGAATACACCTGGGACTACGGCGACAACACGCTGACCGAGCTGGTCGGCGAGCCGAGCGTCCGGCTCCCGCGGGGCGGGGACCTGCTGCCGCCCGAGCTCGCGCGGCGGATCCTGAAGGCGGCGAAGGGCGACTCGGTGAGCGCGCTGCCGGGCCGCAACGTCGCCGGGATCGCCGCGTCCGGGCTGCGGCTCGTGCCCGCCGACCCGGCCACGACGATCGGGCGCGTCGACGTCTGGGCGGACCCGGCGACCGGCCTGCCCGTGCGCGTCGAGGTCACCGCCCGGGGCCAGGAGGCGCCGATCCTGGTCACCGAGTTCCAGCAGCTGGAGCAGACGACACCGGTCGTCGAGGCGCCGAGGCCGGTGCTCGGCTCGGGGTTCACCGTGGCGAGCGCCCCGGACGTCTCGAACGCGCTCGGCGCGCTGGGCCAGGTGCCGCTGCCGGCGACGCTCGCCGGGCGCCCGGTGGTGTCGTCGGACTTCGGCGGCGTCGAGGGCGCCGCGCTCTACGGCAGCGGGCTCGCGGCCTTCGCGGTCATCGCCGTGCCGCGCGCGGTCGGGAACGCGGCCGCCGACGCCGCCGCGAAGGCCGGCGCGGTGCAGGTCAAGCTGGCCGCCGGGACCGTGGTGCAGCTGTCGATCACGCCGTTGTCGCTGGCCATCGTCCGTGCGTCGGCCTTCCGCCGCTCCTACCTGCTGGCCGGGACGGTGACGCCGGACGTGCTGAAGACCGTCGCGGACGAGCTGTCCCGGCTGCGCCGGAGCGGCCGATGATCGTCACGCGCGCGCTGACCAAGCGGTACGGCGCCACCCTCGCGGTCGACGCAGTCGACCTGGCCGTCCGCGAAGGCGACCGCTACGGCTTCCTCGGCCCGAACGGCTCGGGCAAGACCACGCTCGTCCGGATGCTGCTCGGCCTCGTCTACGCGACCAGCGGCGAGATCGAGGTGCTCGGGAAGCCCGTCCCGAAGCGGGTCGCCGAGGTGCTGTCGGAGGTCGGCGCGCTCGTCGAGGGCCCGGCCGCGTACCCGCACCTGTCCGGCCGGCGCAACCTCGCGCTGCTCGACGCAGCCGGGCGCGGCGGCGGGCGGCGCACCCGGCGGCACCGGATCGACGAAGCCCTGGAGCAGGTCGGCCTCGGCGGCGTGGACCAGCGGCCGGTGAAGGCGTACTCGCTCGGCATGCGGCAACGCCTCGGCCTCGCCGGCGCGCTGCTGCGCAAGCCCCGGCTGCTGATCCTCGACGAGCCCACCAACGGCCTCGACCCGCAGGGCATCAAGGAGATCCGCGAACTGCTCGTCGAGCTGAACGCGGGTGGCACCACGGTGTTCCTGTCCAGTCACCTGCTCGCCGAGGTGGAGCAGCTCTGCACGCGCGTCGGCGTCGTCGACCGCGGGCGGCTCGTGCTGGAAGAGGACCTGGCGACGCTGCGGGCGGCGACCGGCCGGGTGCTGGTCGGCACGCCGGACGCCGCCGCGGCGGCCGCGGTCCTCGACGGCCAGCTCGAGTCCCGCGACGGCGACCGCCTGGTCATCCGGCACGGCGACCCGGCCGCGCTGAACGCGCTGCTGGTCGAAGCGGGGGTGCGCGTGACGTCGATCCACGCCGAACAGCGGACGCTCGAAGAGGTCGTCCTCGATGTGACGGGTCCGGGCTCGGACCGGTTCGGGGCCGCCGGGTGATCGCCGTCGAACTGCGCAAGCTCGCGCTGCGCCCGCGGGTGTGGGTCAGCGTGCTGCTGCTCTGCCTGCTGCCGGCGATCGTCGGCGTCTTCCTGGCGACGGCCGACTTCGCGCCGCCGCCCGGGCAGGGCGGGGCGTTCCTGTCGGCGGTGGTCAACGACGGCTCGCTGTTCCCGGCGGCCGCGCTCGCGCTCGTCCTGCCGCTGTTCCTGCCGATCGCCGTCGCGGTGGTGGCCGGCGACTCGATCGCGGGGGAGGCGTCCGGCGGTACGCTGCGGTACCTGCTGGTGCGCCCGGTCGGCCGGACGCGGCTGCTCGGCGCGAAGATGATCGCCCTGGCGGTGTACGTGACCGCGGCGATCGTGATCGTCGTGCTGACGTCGCTGGTGCTCGGCGTGATCCTGTTCGGCACCGGCGGGACCCCGGGCGTGGCCGGGCCGGGTGGGCAGCCGACCGGCGTGACGTCGTTGTCGGGGCAGTCGCTCAGCTCGTCCGGGCTCGGGTTGCGGCTGCTGGGCGCGGTTTCCTACATCGTCACGTCGATGCTGGGGTTCGCCGCGATCACGCTGTTCCTCTCGACGTTGAGCGACTCGGCGCTGGGGGCCGCGCTGGGTGGGCTGGCCGTGCTGATCACCAGCTCGGTGCTGGAGACCCTGGACGCCGCGGCGTCGGTGAAGCCGTACCTGCCGACGCACTACTGGCTGTCCTGGATCGACTTCTTCCGGGATCCCGTGCTGTGGCGCAACATCGACCACGGGCTGCTGCTGCAGGCCGGCTACATCGTCGTGTTCTTCGGGGCCGCGTGGGCGAACTTCGCGACCAAGGACGTCACGAGCTGAGGCACTCGGTGGGCGCTTCGAGCGGGCCGGTGCCCAGGGCCTGCAGGACGAGCTCGGTGACGGCGGGGTCGGTGGGCAGGTCGCCGTGGCCGGCCTGGTTGCCGGGGCAGACCTGCTGGAGGGGGACGTTGACGGCGCCCTCGAGGCGGGCGGACTCGGGGGGCGTGACGGTCTCGTCGCGTTCGGTCCACACCGACAGCCACGGCAGCGTCGCGGGGATCGGTTCCTTCGCCAGCTCCTGCATGAGCGTGCTGCCCGGGGCGAGCTGGACGCACGCGGTCGGGCAGGCGCCGGGGACGAGCGCGCCGCCGGCTGCGGCGAGGCCGGTGCCGTGCATCGGCGCGCCGAGCGTGACGACGCGGCGGGCCTGGTGGTCGCCGCCGTCGCGGCTGACCCACAGCCGGGCAACGACCCCGCCGGCGGAGTAGCCGATGACGTCCACCGAAGGCGCTCCGCGCGCGTACGCGTTCTCGACGGCTTCGGCCAGGACGCCGGCCTGTTCGAGCAGGTCACCGGTGCCGTCGCCGGCCAGGGTGAGGACCTCGGTGGAGCGTCCGGTGGCCTGCCGGATGTGGGCGGCGAGCTCGTTCAGCGCGCCTTGGCCGCCGCCGTAACCGGGGACGAGCAGCACCGGCCCGGGCTTGCCCTGGTCGGGGACGCCGGACTGCGGCGCGGCGCTGGTGCCGGTCGCGGCGAGGACGGACGCGACGAGCACGCCGGCCACCGCGACGACGACGCCGCCCATGAGCAGCCGCCGTCGCGGGCTGATTCCGCGCCACCAAGCCGTGATCCGCACCAGTCCATGATGCCCCGGCCGGGCCGGGTCAGAGGCTGGTCCAGCCGGTGGTGACCGTCGTGCCGTCCGCCGCCGTCACCCGCACCCGCGTCGCCCCGCGCGGCAGGCCGGTCGCGGTGAACCAGCCGTCCGCGGCGATCGGCCGGACGTGCCGCTCGCCGGCGGCCTCGATCACCGCGTCGCCGGTCGCGCCCGTCACCAGGCCGCGCAGCGTGACGCGGTCGTCTTCGTACTCGGCCTGCAGCTCCAGCGACACGCGCGCCGAGTCGAACGACAGCAGGCGGACGTCGCCGCCGCGGACCGCGCCCGCCGCCTCGAGGTCGGAGTCGAAGCCGAGCTCGGCCAGTTCCGCGTCGAGGTCGCGGGTGGCGAGCGCCGCGCGGGCCTGGCGCAGCACGAGGTCCGGCACCGGGTCCGCCTGCCCGGCGGCGGCGCGCAGCTCGTCGAGGAGTTCGTCGTCGTCGGTCACGTCCGGTCCTCCGTTCCGAGCCCGGCCGCGCCGGCCCGCTCCCGGAGCCGGGCCAGGCAGCGCTGCCGGGTCGGGCCGATGCTGCCGACCGGCACGTCGAGGGCGGCCGCCACGTCCGCGTACGACGGCGGGGGCGTCGCCATCAGCACCCGCAGCAGCTGCCGGCACTGCTCCGACAACGCGGCCAGCGCGCGCCACAGCGTGGCGTTGCGCTCGTCGAGGAGCAGGGCCGCGTCGACACCCGGGTGGCTGGCGGCCTCTTCGGGCCAGTCCCGGTCGTCGGACGGCCGTTCGCGGCCGGCGCGGCGCAGCTGGCGGAGGCACTCGTGCCGCGCGGTCGTCGCGAGCCAGCCGGGCAGGCGGTCCGGGTCCTTGATCTTGCCGAGGTTCTCGACGAGCTTCAGCCACGTCGTCTGGACGACGTCGGCCGCGTCGGCGTCCGAGAGCCGGTGGCCGCGCGCGATCGCCCAGAGCAGGCTCGCGTACCGGTCCACCAGGGTGTCCCAGGCCGCTTGGTCGCCGCGAGCGGCCGTTTCGAGCAGGGTCGTGGTGTCCACCGCACCTCCGATCGACCCGCTCAGCGTAGCCACCAGCCGGTACTCCATCGGGGGATTCCTTCCGGTCGTCCCCCCGTTCATCCGATCCGCGCGGGCCCGCGGAAATACACCCGATCGCGCTGAACCGCGCCGTCGCGGCCGCCGTGTGCCGGGTGGGAGTGTGGAGACCAAGCCGGGGTGAGCCGATATGCGGATCCGGAAAGTACTGCTCGTCATACCGTTGCTGGTGCTGGACCTCGCCGCGTGCGGGCGGCCGGTGGCCGGCGTGAAGATCGGCAAGGCGGTGCCGGTGCCCTCGAGCACCGGCGTGCCCGCCTGCACGTGGCTCGGGGACACGCCGGTGGTGCCGGAAGTGGTGCGGCTCTAGGAAATGCGGCGGACCGGTTCCCCGCCGAGCACGCAGTCCAGGTCGATCCGGCCGCCGGCGGCCGCGAGGATGGCGTCGACCGCCAGGTCCACGTCGAGCTTGCGGCCGTGCTGGTCGGCGTACGCGCGCATCAGGTTGCCGATGTGCCGTTCGGGGTTGCGCCAGTGCGGCCAGCGCAGCGACGCCTGGTTCGCCAGCCGCGTGAAGTCCGTCTGGCGCCCGGTCACCTCGAGCAGCCACTCGAGGTAGACGCGCATCGCGTGCAGCGCGCTGTGGCCCGGGGTCGCCACCGGGCCGTGGCCGGGCACGAGCGTCCGCGGGCGGAACGTGTCCTGCAGCCAGTCGAGCGCGCTGAGCCAGCCCGTGACCGAGCCGTGCACCGCCATCGGGGTGTCGCCGATGGAGACGAGGTCGCCGGTGAAGAGCGTGCCCGAGCGCGGCTCGTGCACCACGAGGTCGCCCGCGGTGTGCGCGACGCCCGGCACCGCGACGACGTCGGCGACCGCGTCGCCGAGGTCGAGCCGCTGCCAGCCGGGCACCGGCCGGACCGCGGCCGGCTCCGGCGGCTCGAGCACGCCCCACTGGGTGAACGTGAAGACGTTGCCGTAGGTCTGCGGCCCGGCCTTGACCAGGTCGACGCTGCCGGGGGCGGCCAGCGCCGTCCCGCCCTCGCGCAACGCGACCCCGACGCCGTTGTGGTGCTCACCGTGCGCGTGCGTGACCACGACGGTGAGCTCCTGCTCGCCCGCGTACTTGCGGACGTCGCGCACCAGCTCCAGCGTCGCCTGCTCGGTGCCGCAGGTGTCGACCAGCACGACACCCTCGCTGCCCTGGATCCAGCCGCTGTTGGAGACGAACCACTCGGCCGGGCTCTTCACGTACGCGACCACGCCTGGGCGCGCGTGCCGGAGCGGGACGATGTTCGAAGTGACGGCCGGCATGGTTCCTCCCCTGGACTGACGAAGCGGATAACGACGGGGGCGCGAGCAGGTTGCGGGGTTTTACCCCGAGATAACCCAGCGCTGGTTGGCCCCCGCCGAGCAGGACCAGATCTGCAGGCGGGTGCCGTCGCCGGTGGACCCGCCGGGCGCGTCGAGGCACTTGCCCGACTGCGGGTTCAGCAGTGTCCCGTCCGACCGGGCCTGCCAGTTCTGCGCGCCGGTGGCGTTGCAGTCCCACAGCTGGACGAGCGTGCCGTCCGCGCTGCCGCTGTTGGCGACGTCGAGGCACTTGCCGAGTGCGCGGACGGTGCCGTTCTGGCGGGTCCAGCGCTGAGCGGCGGTGCTGTTGCACGTCCAGAGCTGCACGGCGGTGCCGTTGGCGGTGCCGCTGTTCGACACGTCTACGCACTTGCCGTCGATCCCGGTGATCGGGCCGGCGGGGTAGGGCGTGCCACTGGCGATGAGGTACGCGCTGGTCGCGACGTTCCAGTGCGTCGCCAGGTAGCTGCCAGGCGCGGGGTTGGTGTTGAAGTAGTCGTCGCCGAGGCAGTCGAACTGGTTCTCCGGCGCGCCGGGGCAGACCTTCACGAGGGTGCCCGGCGGGTTCGGCAGGCCGCCGTCGTCGTAGCACATGATGTCTTCGTCGTCCCAGCAGTGGCCGTAGGCGGTGGAGTGCGGTGCGCTGCCCTGGACGGCGCCGAGGGTGTGCAGCAGTTCGTGCCCGGTCGCCTGCCAGGACCAGCAGCCGGTGCCGACGGTGGCGTAGTGCGGGCCGGCGTTGTACGGGTTGCCCGAGCCGGGGCTGTCGTTGCCGCCGTTGCCGAACGCGAGGCCGCAGCCGTCCTTGTCGTACCAGACGATGTACTTGCGGTCGGCGCGGTTGTAGCCCTGCGCCTTGATGGCGTTGGTGATGGTGTCGACTCCTGCCATGTCGGCCTGGGCGATGGTCACGTTGTTGACGGTGGCGCGACAGCTGGAGTCGGTGACGTACCGGACGTGCCGCACGCCGCCGCCGAGCCGGTAGGCGGCCTCGACGAAACCGTCGTCGATCTGGCTCGCGAAGGTCTGGAACTGGCCGGCGAACTGGCTGTAGCGGTCGGCCTGGGTGTCGCCGCGGACGTAGAGGGCCTGGACGCGCTTGCCGCTGGTGCCGTCGCCGTCGCAGACGGCGGACATCGGGGCGGCGGCGGTCTGGTGCCGCAGCCGGCCGGGCAGCTGTTCGGTGCCATCCCCCGCGGCGGCGGCCGAGGGGAGCAGCGAGGTGGCGATGACGAGGGCGGCGCAGAGCGCGGCGAGGCGCGGGGATTTCGCGGTCATGGGGGAGTTCCGCCTTTCCCGGTGCGGCAGGGGGCGAGAAGTGCGGTCTAGACCACTGAGGATGATAGGCAGGGAGTGAGCGGGCTGTCACTGACAAGAGCGGACAGCTTGGAGTGAATCGCCCACCAGTCCGCTCAGTTGGTCCATTTCGGTCGACCGATTGAAAATGATCTTCGTACCGATCATCGGCGCAGGTCTTGACAGTCGATCTCGGACGTCCATACTGGTATATACCTTTATGGGAGGGTCCGGGTAAATCCGAGGGGGCTTCGCGCTCGCGGGCCGACGGAAGGTCTGAGGGGTCCTTCCGTCGGCCGCGCGAAGCCGTCGTTGAAAACCGCCGGTCACGGACAGCGTTGACACAACTACTGGTACGAACCAGTATGGACGCTGCGGGCCGGGAGGAGACACATGGCGGGGGCACACGTCCGGATCGACAACCGGCTGATCCACGGGCAGGTCACCGTCGCGTGGACGCGGCGGCTCGGCGTCCGCCGGCTGGTCGTCTGCAACGACGACGTCGCCGCCGACGAGCTGCAGCGGATGCTGCTCCCGCAGGCCGCCCGCGGGCTGCCCACCGACGTCTTCACCGTCGCCGAGACGCTCGAAACCACCGCCGACGCCGGCGTCATGATCCTCGCCAAGGACCCCGGAGACGCCTTCCGCCTGGTCGAAGGCGGCCTGAGACCCGAAGCCGTCAACGTCGGCAACGTCGCCCCGCGCCCCGGTACCGCCTACACCATGGTCACGCGCTCGATCGCGGTCACCGCGGACGAGGCGGACGCCTACCGCGAGCTGGCCGCGTCCGGCGTCCCGCTGGTCACGCAGCTGATGCCGCAGGACAAACCCACCGAATTCGTCCCGTTGCTCGACCGGAAAGGGCTTTAGCCCCGCATGCTCGTCGCGCTGGCCCTGACCCTCTGGGCGATCTACTGCACCTACGACGGGCTCGGCCCGTTCCTCATCTACGCGCAGCGCCCGCTCATCGCCGGCTCGGTGGCCGGCCTGATCGTCGGGCACCCGCTGCTCGGCCTGCTGATCGGCGCGACGCTGGAGCTGGCCGCCCTCGGCGTCTACACCTACGGCGGCGCGACCATCCCGGACTACCAGACCGGCGCGATCGTCGGCACCGCGCTGGCCGCGGGCGCCGCCGGCGACACGTCCGCGCAGGTCGCCATCGGGCTCGGCGTCGGGCTGCCCGCCGCCATCCTGCTCTCCGCGCTCGACCCGGTCGGCAAGATCATCACCACCGCGCTGGTCCACCGGGCCGACGGCTACGCCGCCGACGGCAACGCCCGCGGCCTGGCGGTGATCCACTGGGTCAGCCTGGTGCCGTGGGTGGCGGTGCGCGCCATCCCGACGTTCCTCGCCGCGCTCGCCGCGTCCGGCGGCCTGGTCAAGGACATCACCGCGAGCATCCCCGCCGGGTTCGTGCAGGGTATGACGCTCGCCGGGTCGCTGCTGCCCGCCGTCGGGTTCGCGCTGCTGCTCGGCATGATGGAGCTCTCGCGGTACTGGTACCTGCTGCTGATCGGGTTCGTCGCGTTCGCCTACCTCCACGTGCCGCTGCTGGGCATCGCGCTGATCGGCGTCGCGGTCGCGATGCTGTTCGTGACGCTCAAGCGCGACGAACCGGCGATCGAGGTCCCGGAGACCGCCGAAAAGTCCGAAAAGGACACTGTGGACGCCCGGCTGACCAAGCAGGACCTGCGCCGGGTGTTCCGCCGGTACTTCTGGTCGAGCCAGATCTCCTGGAACTACGAGCGGATGCAGGCGCTCGGCTTCGCGTACTCGATGGAACCGGTGCTACGCCGGCTCTACCCGGAGAAGGCCGACTACGTCGCCGGCCTGCAGCGGCACCTCCAGTTCTTCAACACCTCCGTGCTCGTCGGCGGCCCGCTGATCCTCGGCTCCAGCGTCGCCCTCGAAGAAGCCGGTACGCCGAAGTCGGCGGCGAGCACCAAGGTCGCGCTGATGGGCCCGATGGCGGGCATCGGCGACACCGTCGTCTTCGCGCTCTACAACAGCATCGTCTTCACCATGGGCGCGTCCTGGGCGCTGCAGGGCAACTGGCTCGGCCCCGCCTTCGCCGCGGTGATGGTCCTCGTGCCGTACGCGCTGATCCGGCGCTGGCAGTTCGGGTTCGCCTACCGCGAAGGGAAACGGCTGGCCGGCCACCTCGCCGCCGGCGCGCTCGCGCGCGTCGCGCAGGGGGCCACCGTGCTCGGGTTCGTCGTGCTCGGCGGGTTCATCCCGTCGATCGTCAAGGTCGTCACCACGCTGACCTACCGCCAGACCACGACGGTCCAGGGGCAGCCCGTGACGCAGGCCGTCGCGATCCAGGCCCGGCTCGACGAGCTCGTCCCGTTCCTGCTGCCGGTCCTCGTCACCGCCGGGGTGTACCTGCTCACGGCCAAGGCCCGCCTGCGGCCCGTCTGGATCATCGCCATCGTCGTCGTCGCCGGGGTCATCCTGGGGTGGCTCGGCTGGTTCGCGCCGTCGGCCCCGGCAAAGGGTTAGGAGACCGCCATGTCCGTCCCGATCGTCCTCGCCGGGCACGGGCGGCTGCCCTCCGGCGTGGGGGAAGCCGCCGAAATGATCCTGGGGCCGCAGTCGCGGCTGAAGGTGTGCGAGCTGAGCCCGCACGACAGCCCGGAGGAGTTCGGCGTCCGGCTGCTCGCGCTGCTCGGCGAGGCCACCGAGGCGCTCGTGCTCGCCGACCTGCACGGCGGCTCGCCGTTCAACGCCGTGCGCGCGCTCGCCGCCGTGCACCCGCGCATCCAGCTGGTCTCCGGGCTCAACCTGCCGATGCTGCTGGAAGTCCTGCTGCACACGACCGGCGACGTCACCGAGCTGGCCGGGGTGGCGCGCGCCGCCGGCCGCGACGGCGTCGTCGACGTCCTGGAATCGACCTGGTGACCGCCGCGCTGCTGCTCGCCGCGCAAGACGTCCGGATCACGCCGGGGCCCGGGCACCCGCTCGGCGGCTACCTGGCCCGGCACGGCGTCGCCACCGGCACGCACGACGACCTCGAGGCGTCGCTGATCTGGCTGTCCACCGAGGACGACCCGGGCGTGCTGTGGGTGGCGCTCGACGCGCTCGCGGTCGACGCCGGCCTCACCCGCACCCTGGCCGACGCCGTCGCCGCGGCGGTCGGCATCGACCCCGCGCGCGTGGTCCTCTGCGCGTCGCACACGCATTCCGGGCCCGAGGGCTGGACCGGACCGCTGCACCCGGGGCTTCCTTGGCGGCGCGACGCCGGTCTGGTGGGCCGCATGGCGGAGACGGTCACCGGCGCGGCACTGCGGCTGCGCGCGTGCCGCGGCCGCGTCCGGGCCCGCTGGCACGCCGGGTCGACCGAGGCCGTCGGCGGCAACCGCTACCGGCCGGACGGGCCGCACGACACGTCGTTCGGCGTGCTCGAACTGCGCCGCGACGACGGTTCGCCGGCGGCGCTGCTGTTCGACTACGCGAGCCACCCGACCGTGCTCGGGCCCGACAACCTGACCTGGTCGGCCGACTGGCCGGGCGCGACGCGGCGCGAGCTGGCGGCGCTGATCGGGCAGCCGGTCTCGGCGTTCCTGCAGGGCGCGGCGGGCGACGCGAGCTCCCGGTTCGTCCGGCGCGGCCGCGACCACGCCGAGGTCCGCACGCTCGGCGGCCACCTGGCGACGTCGATCGCCCGGACCCTGGCGGAGGCGTCCTCCGGGGCGGAGTCCGGCCCGGTTCGGATGACGCGCTCGGCGTTGCACCTGCCCTACCGGGACGTGCCGTCGCTGGAGGATAGCCTGGAGCTGCGGGAGTCGGCCGAGCGCGAGTGGCAGCGCGAACTGGCGCACCACGGCGAAGACCACCCGGCCGTCCGGATCGCGCAGACGCGCTACGAGGGCGGCGCGATGCTGGCGGCGATGGCGGCCACCGACCGGCCGACGGGCTGCGCGGAGGTCCCGGTGAGCGTCGTGTCGCTGGGCGAGATCGCCTGGCTGCACACGCCGTTCGAGCTGTTCGCGTCCCTGGGGCTGCGGATCCGGCGCGGCAGCCCGTTCCGGCACACGCGGGTGATCGGGTACTCCGACGGCTACCTGGGCTACCTGCCCGACGCGGATGGCCACCGCGACGGGATCTACGAGTCGTACGTGACGCTGTTCGAGCCCGACGCGGGGGACAAGCTGGTGGAGCACTGCCTCAAGCTGCTCCGGGCGCATCAGGAGGCGCGGCCGCGCTCCTGACCGAGCGGAAAGCCGGACCGGAGCACGGCGACGCCCAGGAAGAACAGGCCGAGCAGGCTGAGCGGCGATGGGAGGTGCGCACCGCGCGGCCGCCAGGCTCCCCGCCACCAGGCGACCGACGACAGGACCACGCCGAGCACGGCGAAGCCGGAAACCAGGATCGCGGTTCCGCGCCCTGCACGAGTGCGCGGTGCGCTGGTGCCGTCGGCGTGCCTCCCTTTCCCCGTGATCACGCGCGGCAGGGATGGGGGGCCCGCTCAGGCCGGGCTGCGCCGCGCCTGCGTGAAGACGGTGTAGCGGTCCGCGCGGTAGAGCGACCGGCCCGCCTCGATGACGCCGCCGCTCTGGTCGTGCAGGGTGCCCTCGATGATCAGGCACGGCTGGCTCGGCTCGATGCCGAGGAGCGCGGCGTCGCCGGTGTCCGGGAGGACCGCCGAGATCGCCGTGTCGTTCCACTCCGCGTGGACGCCCCAGCGCTCCTCGATCGTGCGGTGCAGCGACTGCGTCTCCCAGTCGAACAGCTCGATGCCGGGGAACCGGTCGACCGAGAGGTTGGTGCGCTCGACGGCGAACGGCTCGTTCTCGACGAAGCGCAGCCGCTCCAGGCGGAACACCCGCGCGCCCGGCGGGACGTTCAGGCGGCCGGCCAGCCGCCGGCCCGCGCCCTCGACCTCGGCGTGCAGCACCTTCGTCTTCGGGACGACGCCGCGGGCCTTCATGTCCTCGGTGAACGAGGTCAGCATGTCGATGTGCGCGGTCTGGCGCTCGGCGGTGAAGGTGGCGGTGCCGTGCTGGCGGTAGAGGACGCCGTCGGAGACCAGGCGGTTGATCTCCTGCCGCACGGTGCCCCGGGCGACGCCGAAGTGCTCGGCGAGGAACCGTTCGGACGGCATCAGCCGCCCGGGGCCGGCCTCGGTCGCGACGCTCTCGAGGATCTCGCGCAGCTGGTCGCCCTTGGGCCGCCCCGGCTGCAGCGCGTCCGGGAGCCGGAGATCGCTCGCGGGGACGTGTTTGGGACGGGGCATGGGTTCAGTATGTCGCGCCGCCCGCCGGTGGGTAACACCGCTCATCCGGTGGCGCGACCACGAAGGAAGGGTGGTGACGGCGTTCGGGGGCAGGCACCGCTGCCGTCGGGTCCAGCGGGCGCGCGCGATCGGGCGACCGCGGTTGGTCCGAGGCCGGCGGGCAGGTGGTGGTTCGGGTGCTCGCCGCGGCTCGACCGGGGGCCCGGCGCGCGAGTGCCTGCCGCGGCTCGGCCGGTGGCTTGGCCGGCGAGACCGCGACTGCTTTCCCCGGCTCAGCCGGTGGCTCGCCGGGCGAGGTCCGTGAGGAAGCGCTCGGCCAGTCCTTCCCCCGTCACGTGCCCGACCGACCGGTACAACCCCCGTGCCTCCCGCGCGGTCCCCGCCGCCAGCATCGACCGGCCCGCCGCGCCCTCGACCGCCGCCAGTCCGAGCAACGCCTGGGCCTCCAGCAGCCGGTAGCCGCCCGCGCGGGCCGCGTCCAACGCCGCGCGCGCGTGCTCGCCCGCCTCCGGGACCCGGCCGGCCGCCGCCAGCACCCACGCCAGCGTCGCCGATGCCTCGGCCAGCTGGCCCCGCAACCCCGACTCCGCCGCCAGTTCGCGGGCTTCGCTGAGCACCCGCTCCGCCAGCGTCAGGTCGCCGCTGGCTTCCGAAGCGCGGCCGAGGGCGATCAGCGCCGCCGCCTCCACCTGGCGGTCGCCGTCGCGACGGACGCGGTCCAACGCTTCCTCTGCCGTCCGGGCCGCGGCCGCGTGATCGCCGCGCGCGCCCTGCAGCGCGCTCAACGCGTTCAACGCCGTCGCCTCCCCGAAGCTCGACCCCAGTTCGCGGAACGCCGCCAGCGATCCCTCGGCCGCGTCGGCCGCCTCGGTGAACCGGCCCGTCTCCAGCAGCACCCACGCGAGGTCGGCGAGGTTCGCCGCTTCCCAGAACCGCAGCTCCTCCCGGCGGCACAGCGCGACCGCCTCGTACAGGCAGTCCTCGGCCTGCTCCAGCCGGCCCAGCTGGCGGTAGTGGCAGCTCAGCGAGTTCAGCGCGAGCGCCTCACCCGACCGGTTCCCCAGCTCGCGGAACAGCTGGATCGCGCGCCGGCTGTGTTCGACCGCTTCCGACAGCCGGCCCGTCCACTCCAGCATCGAGCTCGCCCGCACGTGCTGTTCGGCGCGGGGCTGGGCGCGCTGGTCGCCTACCGGCTGGCGCAGCGGCGGGTGTCCGCGGGACTGGGGGTTCCGCGGGCACTCGTCGTGGCGCACCAGGCGCCGCCGGACCGGGCCGCGCGGGCAGTGCCGGAGCAGGCGGCCCGCGCGGACGTCAGCCTGCTGGCCAGCGACGCGCACCTGCCGGTGGCGCCGCCGCTGCCGTGCCCGATCCGCGGCTTCGGCGAGCCGCACGCGATGGCGGGCTGGGGCGAGCACACGGACGCGGGGTTCGTGCTGGCCCCGGCCCGCGAGCGGGACAGCGGCGCGCTGCTGCGCGACGCCGTCCTGCGCGCGGCTTACCTGGTTTCCGCGTTGGCCGTCCCGGGCTTGGGCGAGTCGCCGATGTAGGGACCGACGCCGATCGAGGGGCCGTTCTGCGGCGGTGTCTCGGCCGCCTGCGCGGCGGGCGCGAGGACGAGGACGGCCAGGAAGGCCGTACCGATGACGGCCTGGAGAACACGGGCTTTCATGTTTCGACTCCTCACGCTTCGGGATGCGGATCGATCTTGCCCGAGGGGACTTCCAATCCGCTTCCCTTCGCTCCCGGTGCCCGTCCGCTCACCGACCGTCCCTTGTGGAAGGAATTACCCGGCTGGAACCATGCGCGGTCATGGGGAGTGACGACGCGAACACGATCCTGCGCATGGCGGGCCTCGCGACACCGATGGCCTTGCGGGTGGCGGTGACCTTGGGACTGCCGGACCGGCTGCGCGACACCGACGCCGCCGTCGACCGGCTGGCCGAAGACCTCGGCGTCGCGCCGGTTCCGCTCGGGCTGCTGCTGGCCCACCTCACCAGCCTCGGCTTCCTCGAGCGGACCGCAGCCGGCTACCGCACCACCGAATTCGGCGAGAACCTCTGCGGCGACAACCTGACCACGGTCCTGTTGAACCTGGACACCGCGGGCGGGCGCGCCGAGCTGGCGTTCACCGAGCTCCTGCACAGCGTCACCACCGGGCAGGCCGGGTACGACCGCCGGTACGGGCGCGACTTCTGGTCCGACCTCGCCGCGCACCCGCCGCTGCGGGAGTCGTTCGACCGCCAGATGGCGCACCGGCTGCGGGCCGGCGTCCCGCACCTCGCGACCTGGTACGACTGGAGCCGGTTCGCCACGATCGTCGACGTCGGCGGCGGTCCGGGCACGGTGCTCGCGGGCATCCTGGCGGCCCACGCGCCGGTGCGGGGCCGGCTGGTCGACCTCGACGTCACGATGGCCGTGGCGACCTTCGCCGCGCACGAGCTGGGCGACCGGGCTTCGGCGGCGGCCGGCAGCTTCTTCGACCCGCTCCCGCCCGGGGCGGACGCCTACCTGCTGGTCGACATCCTCCACGACTGGGACGACGAGCACGCCCACCGCATCCTGGCCCGCTGCGTCGAGGCGGCCGGGCCGGACGGGCGGATCGTGGTCGTCGAGCCGGTCGGCGGCCGGCAGGCGGCGACCGACATGGACCTGGCCATGCTCGTCATCTTCGGGGGGCGGGAACGGCGGGTCGAGGAGTTCGAGGCTCTCGCGTCGGAACACGGGCTGGTCTTGGAGTCGGTGACGGACGCGGGCGGGCGGTCGGTCTTGGAGTTCCGGTTCGGATAGGCCGCGACCGTCCTCGCCGTCGCGGTGGGCGCCCTCACCGCGGCGGCCGCCCACGCGACCGTCCAAAGTGGAAGCGGCACCATCGGCGATCCCTGGGTGCCGACCCGGGCCGCGCACATCACCTGCCAGACCGCCACCCTCTTCGGCAACTACACCCCGGGCCAAGGCCACTCCGACCCGATCGCCACGCTCGTCGAAGGCAACTACATCGGCGTCCGGTACATCACCGCGGACCACTACTCCGCCGACGTCTTCTGGCACGGCACCGGCAAGTGGGGCTTCCTCCTCCGCGACTGCTTCACCCTGAACTGAAAGGGAAACCGATGAAACGCGCCCTGCTGACCACCACCCTCGCCGCCGCCGCGGCGATCGCCTTCGCGCCCGCCGCCAGCGCCGGGACCGTGCACGAGATCTGCGCCCAGGACCTCTACGTCCGCACTCAGCCCGCCGGGGTCATCATCGGCACCCTCTACCGCGGCGACCACTTCGAGCTGTCGCGGTACTCGCCCAGCGGTGACTGGGCCGAGGGCTACGCCATGGGCCACGTGAACCAGCGCGGCTGGATCCAGGCCGGCTGGTTCTGCTGACCGCTCACGGCACCTTGAGCGACAGCACGTCCGGCACCGTCACGCTCTGGCCGTAGAGGTTCGCGCTGCCGCCGATCGCCAGCACGCGGTGGGCCGGGGTGGCCGCGCAGACGACGGACGCCCGGCCGTGCGGGAGCAGGGTGCTCAGCAGCACCCATTCGCCCGTGCGGACGTCGAGGACCTCGGTCGTGCGGTCTCGCGCGGTCGGGTCCTCGATCGGCGCGGGACCGCCGCCGACCACGATGATCCGGTCCTCCACCCGGACCGCGCCGGGCGCGCCGCGGCGCTTGCGCATCGGGGCGACGGCCTCCCAGCGGTCGGTGTCCGGGTCGTACCGCTCCACGGAGTCGAGCGCGTTCTGCTGCCTGCTGGGCAGCCCGCCGAGCGCGTACAGGTGCGTGCCGGTCGCGACGAGCCGGAACCGGGCCCGCGGGGTGAGCATCGGGGCGACCGGCGCCCAGCGCCCCGCCGCCGGGTCGAAGACGAGCACGGCGTCCGTGGCGTGCTCCTCCGGATCGCTGTCGCCGACGAAGCCGCCCGCCACGTACAGCTTCCCGCCCAGCCCGGCCGCCGAAGCCGCGCCGAGCGGGACCGGCAGTGGCGGGCTCTCCCGCCACGCGTCGGCCGCCGGGTCGTAGACCTCCACCGCGTCGGTCGTGCGCCCGTCCGGGCCGATCCCGCCCGCGACGTGGACGAGCCCGTCCACGACGCCGGCCGCGTGGTTGCCCCGCGGGAACGGCATCGGGCTGACGTAGTGCCACTCGCCGCTGCCCGTCAGCTTGCGGGTCTCCACCGAGCTGTAGGCGACGTTCCCGTCGGTGCCGCCGAGCACGAAGACGTCGTCCCCGACGGTCGCCACCTCGTGGGCGAACCGGGGCGAGAGCATCGGCGGCCGGTACTTCCAGGTTTCGTTCATCGTTTCCACCCCTTTTCCGCGCCCAGAGTCTCCGTGGCGGACCCGTCCGTTACGACGGATTCGATTTCCGTTATTCGCGCCGGCGCGGGTTATTCGTTTTCGGATGACTCGGCCGGGAGGAACGCCGCTGACGATCATCCGACGCAGTGGGCTGGGCCGGATGGCGGACAACGATCACGCTGTGTGCGCGTTTCTCGTTGGTTTGTTTCCGATGGTGATCATCGGTGCGGTATTTCTCGGCAACGTGTTTGCGGTCCGGGAAATCGTCATCTACAGTCCGGCGATCAACGGCTTTGACGCCGGAATCCGTGGTCCCCGTGTTTCTTTTCCGAGGAGTGGCATGCGCAAACGCGCCTCGACCCGCCGGTTCGCCGTGCTCGCGCTGGTCCTCGCACTGGTGAGCGCGTGCAGCCAGCGCACCGCGACCGGCGGCGGTGCCGTCGAAAAGGCTTCGATCCGGGTCGCGGTCTTCGCCACCGTCGACCTCGCCACGTTCTGGCTGGCGCAGGAGGGCGGCTACTTCAAGGCGGAGGGCCTCGACGTGCAGGCCGACGCCGCCGCCAGCGGGCAGGAGTCGCTCACCCGCATGACGAACGGCCAGGACGACCTCGCGCTCTCGACCTACACCCTGTTCTTCCTGGCGAAGAACAACGGGTCCGACGTGAAGCTGGTCAGCGACGCCACCTCCGCCAGCCCGCGCAGCAACGAGCTGGTCACCGTGCCCAACTCGCCGGTGAAGTCCGTCAAGGACCTCAACGGCAAGCGGATCGCCATCAGCTCGAAGAACGCCGCGTCCGACGTGCTGACCCGGTCGGTCATGCGCGACCACGGCGTCGAGTTCGACAAGGTGCAGTGGGTCCCGATGCCGCTGCCGGAGATGGGGGCCGCGCTGGCGCAGGGCCGCGTCGATGCCGCCTACCAGCCGGAGCCGTTCCTCACCCAGGCCGCCAAGACGGCCGGGGCGTTCCCCGTCATCGACGCCGCGAGCGGCAGCACGCAGGCCTTCCCGCTCACCGGCTTCGGCGCCACCGGGAAGTGGGTCCAGGACCACCCGAAGACGATGCTCGCGTTCCAGCGCGCGATGCTCAACGCGACGCGCGCCGCCGTCGACCGGGGCCGGATCGAGCCGCTCGTCGTCCGCAACGCCCACGTGGACCAGGACATCGCGAGCCTGATGGTGATGCCGGCGTTCGGGTCCACCCTGGACGCCCGCCGCATCCAGCGCGTGCCGGACCTGCTGCAGCAGCTGGGTGTCGTGCAGACGAAGCTCGACGCCTCCTCGATGATCACCCCGCAGGCCAGCACGGGCTGATCCCGGCACGACACGACCCGGGGCGGGTGCGCTGAAGAGCGCACCCGCCCTTTTTCGTGCGCGCTCACGCCTTGACACGACCGGCGTCGCACCCCACCCTCTTCATACCGACCGCGCGGTACGGCTTGGTCCACATAGTGGGACATGACAGGAGAGTCGACGATGACACTTCTCGGTGAGGACCTGCTCGTGGTCGACGGGCTCACCGTCGGGTTCGGCGGTCTCACCGCGCTCCACGACGTCCGGCTGAGCGTCGACGCCGGCACGGTCGTCGGGGTCATCGGGCCCAACGGCGCCGGGAAGACCACGCTGTTCAACGTCATCTGCGGGTTCGTCCGGCCGCAGTCCGGCCGCGTGGTCTGGCGCGGGGAACCCCTCGTGCGGCACCGCCCCGAACAGCTGGCGGGCCTCGGGATCGTCCGGACCCTGCAGGGCCTCGGCCTGTTCGCCGGGCTGACCGTGCTCGAGAACGTGATGGCCGGCGCGGGCCGGCACGCCCGCACCGGCGTCCTCCCCGCGCTCGTCGGCGCCGGCCGGTCGGCGCGCGACGAATCCGAGCTGGCCGCGCGGGCCCGCGCCACGCTCGGCGAACTCGGGATCGCCGACCTCGCCGACCGGTTGCCGGGGGTACTGCCCTACGGCGTGCGAAAACGCGTCGCCCTCGCCCGGGCGCTGGTGGCCGAGCCCGACCTGCTGCTGCTCGACGAACCCGCGAGCGGGCTGTCGTCGGCCGAGCTCGCCGAGCTGTCGACGCTGATCCGGTCGCTGCGGCAGCACATGGCAGTCGTGCTCGTCGAGCACCACATGGACCTCGTGATGCAGGTGTGCGACCGGGTCGTGGTGCTCAACTTCGGCGAGGTGATCGCGGCGGGCACGCCGGCCGAGATCCAGGCCGACCCCCGCGTGGCCGAGGCCTACCTCGGTGACCCCGCCGAGGAGGCCCCGAGTGCTTGAGATCGACGAGCTGTCCGTGGCCTACGGCGCCGTCCGCGCGCTCGACGGCGTCGGCATCGAGGTCGAGCGCGGCGGGATCACCGCCGTGCTCGGCGCGAACGGCGCCGGCAAGACGACGCTGCTGCGCACGATCAGCGGCCTGCAGCCCGCGCACGGCGGTCGGATCGCGTGGGACGGCAAGGAACTGACCGGGCTCGCCCCCGACCGCATCGCGCGCGGCGGGGTCGCGCACGTGCCCGAGGGCGGCGGGGTCATCACCGAGCTGACCGTCGACGAGAACCTCCGGCTGGGTGCGCTGTGGCGGCGGGACCGCGCCGACCGCGCGGCCGCCCGCAAGGAGGTCTACGAGCTCTTCCCGCCGCTGGAGGAACGTTCGGCGAAACCCGCGTCGACGCTGTCCGGCGGCGAGCGGCAGATGCTGGCCATCGGCCGCGCGCTGATGAGCCGGCCCGAGCTGCTGCTGCTCGACGAACCGTCGCTCGGCCTCGCGCCGCTGATCACCGCCCGGATCATGGGGATTCTGCGTGACCTGCGCGCCTCGACCGGGCTCACCGTCGTGCTCGTCGAGCAGAACGCGCACTCCGCGCTGTCCATCGCCGACCGCGGGTACGTCCTGGCGCTGGGCCGGGTCGTCGCCGTCGACACCGCGGCCGAGCTGCTGGCCGACGACGGCCTCCGCCACGCCTACCTCGGTTTCTGAGCAACCACCAGGGAGAGAACGGTCCGGTATGCAGGAATTCCTCGACCTGACCCTCGGCGGGATCTCCGCCGGCGCGGTCTACGCGGCGCTCGGGCTCGCGCTGGTCATCATCTACCGGGCCACCCGGGTGGTGAACTTCGCGCAGCCCGCCCTCGCCCTGATTTCGACGTACCTCGCGTACTCGGTGACGAAGGCGACGGGCAGCTACTGGCTCGGGTTCGCCGTGGCGATCGTGGCCGGGACCGTGCTGGGCGTCGCCACCGAACGGCTGCTGATCCGGCCGCTGCGGCACCGCTCCGAGCTGAGCTCGATCATCGTCACGCTCGGGCTTTTGCTGGTGCTGCAAGCGATCGCGGGCATGATCTGGTCCAACGAACCGCTGGCGTTCCCGTACGCCTTCGACTTCCGCGGCCGGTTCTCCGCCAACGACCTGTTCGTGGTGCTGGTGGTGCTCGCCATCGCCGCGCTCGTGCTGGTGGTGTTCAAGTACACCCCGCTGGGCCTGCGGATGCGGGCGGCCGCGTTCGCCCCGGACGTCGCCCGCACGCTCGGCGTGCGGGTCGGGCTGATGCTCACCGTCGGCTGGGGGCTGGCCGCGGCGGTCGGCTCGCTGGCCGGGCTGCTCGCCACCCCGCCGTTCCTCTTCCCGAACGTCCTGGACGGCGTCTTCGTCTACGCCCTCACCGCGGCCGTGCTCGGCGGGCTCGACAACCCCTTGGGCACCATCGCCGGCGGGTTCGTGCTCGGCGTCGGACTGTCCTACGTGTCCGGCTACCTGGGACCGGAGATGGTGACGATCGCGGCGCTGGCGATCCTCGTCGTCGTGCTGATCGTGCGGCCCAGCGGGTTGTTCGGCCGGGCGAAGGTGAGGCGGGTATGACGGTGCGCACGAGTCTTCCGGAAACCCGGGTGGAGACCTCCACGAAGAAGCGGACGCTGCCGCCGCTGCTGCGCCACAGCCTCGCCGCGCTGGCCGCGTTCGCCGCCGTCGTCGCGCTGACCCTGGTCACCGACGAGTTCACCAACCTGCGGATCGCGACCATCGGCTACTACCTGATCGCGGTGGCCGGGCTGACCCTGCTGACCGGTCTCACCGGGCAGGTCTCGCTGGGCCACGGCGCGTTCATGTTCATCGGCGCGTACACGGTCGCCCTGCTGGTGAAGCACGTGCCGTCGTTCCCGCTGTGGGCCGACCTGCTGCTCGCCTCGGCCGCCGGCGGGCTCGCCGGGCTGCTGGCCGGGGCCGCGGCGGCCCGGCTGCGCGGCCCGTACCTCGCCGGGGCGACGCTCGCGCTGGCCGTCGGACTGCCCGCGCTGACCCGCCGGTTCCAGGACTTCCTCGGCGGCAGCAACGGACTCAGCTTCACCGTCCACAGCAGACCGTCCGGCGTGGCGGTCCCGGAGCTGCGCTGGCAGACCTGGATCGTCTGGCTCAGCGTGCTCATCGCGCTGGTGCTCGTGGTGAACGTCGTGCGCGGCAAGCTCGGCCGGAACTTCCGCGCGGTCCGCGACGACGAGGTCGCCGCGTCGCTGAGCGGGATCGCCGTCGGGCGCACGAAGATCCTCGCGTTCCTCATCAGCGCCGTGTGCGGCGGCCTCGCCGGTGGCCTGCAGGCGTTCCTGCTCGGCACCGCCGCGCCGGGGTCGTTCACGCCCGCGCTGTCGCTGAGCCTGCTGGCCGCGGTCGTGCTGGGCGGGCTCGGGTCCTTGTGGGGCGCGCTGTGGGGCGCGGTCGCGCTCGTCTACTTCCAGGCCTGGTCCGAGGACCTCGCCGACGTCCTGCACCTGAACACCGACGTGGCCAACAACCTCCCGCTGGCGGTGTACGGCGTGATCCTCATCGTCGTCGTGCTCGCTTTCCCCCGCGGTATCCAGGGTGGTTTCCAGAAGCTGCGCGGACTTCTCCGTCGACCCGCCGAAAAGAAGGAGAACCATGAGAACCACTAGAACCGTCGCGGGAATCGCGGTGTTGGCGCTCGCGCTCAGCGCGTGCGGCGGCGCGGGCGAGAGCAACGGCGGTGGTCAGCAGGCCGCGGACTCGGCGGTCGGCGTCACGAAGGACACCGTCACCATCGGCACGCACCAGCCGCTCACCGGCCCGGCCGCGCCCGGGTACAGCAAGATCTCCGTCGGCGCCCGCGCGGTGTACCAGGCGATCAACGACGGCGGCGGGATCAACGGCCGCAAGATCGACTACAAGGTCGAAGACGACGGGTACAACCCGACGAAGACCGTCGAGGTCGTCAAGAAGCTCGTGCTGCAGGACAAGGTGTTCGCGATCGTCGGCGGCCTCGGGACCCCGACGCACTCGAAGGTCGTCGACTACCTCAACACCGAAGGCGTGCCGGACCTGCTGGTGTCGTCGGGCGCGCTCGCGTGGGACAACCCGCAGAAGGCGCCGATGACCTTCGGGTACCAGGTCGACTACACGCGCGAGGGCAAGATCCAGGGCAAGTACATCAAGGACACCTTCGCGGGCAAGAAGATCGGCTACTTCACGCAGAACGACGACGTCGGCCGCGACACCCAGGCCGGGCTCGACCAGTTCGTCAAGGACCAGACCGTCGTCCGGCAGGGCTACGACAGCGCCAACACCGACGTCACGCCGCAGCTGTCGGCGCTGAAGGCCGCGGGCGCCGAGGTCGTCGTCTGCGAGTGCATCCCGGCGTTCACCGCGCTGTCGATCCTGGCCGCCGCGAAGATCGGGTACAAACCGCAGTTCGTCGTCAGCAGCATCGGCGCGGACCCGGCGACGCTGTCCGGGCTGCTGCAGGACTTCGCCAAGCGCGGCGGCGCCAGCGTGTCGAGCGCGCAGCTGCTGAACGGGCTGATCGGCACCGGCTACCTGCCCGACGTCGCGCAGACGTCCGACCCGTGGGTCGCCTACTTCAAGGGCATCCACGACAAGTACATCCCGAAGGAGCCGCTCACCAACACGCTGTTCTACGGGATGGTGCAGGCCTACACGTTCGCGCAGGCGCTGAAGGCCGCCGGGCCCGACCCGACGCGGCAGAAGATCGTCGACGCCATGACCTCGGGCGCCCTGAAGGGGCCGGGGCTGACGCCGTTCGGGTTCTCGAAGGACTCGCACGCCGGCTACACCGGCGCGTACGTGTTCAAGATCAACCCGGACACCACGACGACGGTGATCCAGCCACCGTCGGTCACCGACCGGGGCACCGGGGCGATCACGCCGTACACCGGTGAACGCGCCACTCCGGAGCAGGTGAACCTGCTGGGCAAGTGAGGACCGGGCCGGCTCGCGGCGCCGCGCGAGCCGGCCCGCCCGCTCACATAGGGTGGCGACATGAACGTGCGGGAGAAGGTCGTGCGGGCGGCGGTGCGCCTGTTCGCCGAGAAGGGCTTCGAGGCCACGACGGTCCGCGAGATCGTCGAAGAGGCCGGCGTCACCAAGGGCGGGCTGTACCACTACTTCGAGTCCAAGGACGACCTGCTCTTCGAGATCTACACGGCGATGCTGCGGATGCAGACGCGCCGGATGGTGACGATCGCCGAGTCGGACCTGCCGCTGCCGGAGCGGCTGCACGCGATCGTCGCCGACGTCGTCGTGACGAGCATCGCCGACCTCGACGCGGCGACGGTGTTCTTCCAGTCGTTCCCGCTGCTGGAGAAGTCCAAGCAGGTCCAGGTGCGGGCCGAGCGGCGCACCTACCACGAGCGCGTGCGGGACCTGGTCGCCGAGGGGCAGCGGGCGGGGGTGTTCCGCGCCGACGTGCCCGCCGACCTGGTGATCAACTACCACTTCGGTGCCATCCACCGGCTCGGCATGTGGTACCACGCCGACGGCGAGCTGTCGGGGGAGCAGGTGGGCGAGCACTTCGCGAACCTGATGCTGCGCAGCCTCCGTCCATAGTGGACGATCTATCGTGGGGGCATGCACATCGTGGCGGTCCTCGCGCTCGACCAGGTCGTCCCGTTCGATCTGGCGACACCCATCGAGGTCTTCTCGCGGACGCTCCTGCGCGGCCGGCCGGCGTATGAGGTCCGGATCTGCGGTCCCGCGCGCGAGCTGGACGCGGGGATGTTCACGTTGCGGCCGCCGTGGGACCTGTCGGGGCTGGCTGACGCCGAGACGATCATCGTGCCGGGTCGTTCCGCGAACCCGCCGCTGCCGGCTTCGGTGATCTCGGCGTTGCGCTCGGCGGCCGCGCGGGGAGCGCGGATCGCGTCGATCTGCTCGGGGGCGTTCGTGCTGGCCGAGACGGGGTTGCTGGACGGCCTGCGCGCGACGACCCACTGGGCGGCGGCGCCCGAGCTGGCGCGGTCGTTCCCGGCGGTCGAGGTGGATCCCGACGTGCTGTACGTGGACAACGGGCAGATCCTGAGCTCGGCGGGCGCGGCGGCGGGCCTGGACCTGTGCTTGCACCTGATCCGCCGCGACCACGGCTCGGCGGTGGCGGCTTCGGCGGCCCGCCTGTCGGTGATGCCGCTGGAGCGCGAGGGCGGCCAGTCCCAGTTCATCGCGCACGACCCGCCGCCGACGCCCCGCGGGTCGGAGCTGGAGCCGGTGCTGGCGTGGCTGGAGGAGAACTGCGCGTCGGAGCTGACGCTCTCGGGGGTGGCGGCCCAGGTGGGGATGAGCACGCGCACGTTGAACCGCAGGTTCCGCGAGCAGACGGGAACGACACCGCTGCAGTGGCTGCTGAGGGTGCGCGTCCGGCGGGCGCAGCACCTGCTCGAGTCGACGGGCGAGCCGGTGGACCGCATCGCCGGGCTGGTGGGGTTCGGCTCGCCGGGCGCGTTCCGGGAGCGGTTCAAGCGGGTGGTGGGAACGAGTCCGCAGGCCTACCGGGCGAGCTTCCGGGCGGGGTGACGGGCGGTCGGGGAAACCGGTCGCCCGCCTTCGCCGCCGGGATGGTCGCCGGGGCGCCGTTCATGGCCGCCGTCGCCCGGCGCTGGCGGCGCCGGACCGCGCTGCGAACCTTCCTCGCCGCGCACGTCGTCGGGGGCCTGACGTCGTCCTTCGGCGTCCTGCTCGGGACGCGGGTGGTCGCCGCGCTCGCCAACTCCGGGTTTCTCGCCGTCGCCTTGACCGCGGCCGCCGGGCTCGTGCCGCCGGAGAAGACCGGACGCGCGCTCGCCGTGCTGTTCGGGGGCACCACCCTCGCCTGCGTCGCCGGGATTCCCGGTGGGGCGCTGCTCGACGCCGCCTTCGGCTGGCGCTCGGCCTTCTGGGGCGTCGCCGCGCTGTGCCTGCCCGCCTTGGCCGGCGCGTCCCGCGTCGAGGACACCCCCGCCGACCTGCGCGGCGAACTGCGGGAACTCCGCCGCCTGCCCGGTGTTCTCCTGCTCGGCGGCTGGGTCGCGCCGGCCCTCACCACCGGCGCCCCGACCATGGCGGGCTCCTACGCGACCGCGGCGCTCAACGTCGGCGCGACGGCGGGCCCGGTTCTCGCAGGGCTGGCGAAACCGTTCTGGGTCGCGGCGGCGCCGGCGGTTCACGCCCTCCGGCGCCGGACGTAGTGGGCGACCAGGCCGGCGATGGCGGCGATCGCGATGCCGCCGGCGATCATCCGGGGCACCAGACCCAGCCCCAGCAGGGGGCCGCCCGCGTTGACGGCGGCGCTGACGATGAGGACCGGCCACAGCGCGGTCGCGGTACGGGTGGAAACGGTGTTGTTCGTCATGCCACGAACACTACGAACGCGCTGCTCAGCCAACGATCCCGTCGGCACCCGGATCCGGGGTAGCGCCAGCGCTACCCCGCGTCCCGGCCGAGGTAGGCGAGCACCGCCAGCACCCGGCGGTGCCCGCCGCCTTCGTCGGACGGCAGGCCGAGCTTCGCGAAGAT
The DNA here is from genome assembly GCF_055633805.1 of Amycolatopsis sp. NPDC114478. Classification (NCBI taxonomy): domain Bacteria; kingdom Bacillati; phylum Actinomycetota; class Actinomycetes; order Pseudonocardiales; family Pseudonocardiaceae; genus Amycolatopsis; species Amycolatopsis sp. NPDC114478. The sequence continues at coordinate 89,754 of NZ_JBVKDO010000026.1, forward strand.
GTTGCGGATGTGCTTGAGCACCGCGCCGTCGCTGACGACGAGCAGCTCGGCGATCGTGCCGTTGTTGTAGCCCTCGGCCATCAGCGCCAGCACCTCGCGCTCCCGCGCCGTCAACGCTTCGAGCGGGTCCTTCGCGCGACGGCGGGACATCAGCTGGCCGATGACCTCCGGGTCCATGGCCGTGCCGCCCTTCGCGACCCGCTCGAGCGCGTCCAGGAACCGTTCGACCTTGCCGACGCGCTCCTTGAGCAGGTAGCCGACCGCGCCGACGCCGTCGGCGAGCAGCTCGACCGCGTAGCTCGTCTCGACGTGCGCCGACAGCACCAGCACCGGCAGCCCGGGGTGGATCTCGCGGGCGCGCACGGCCGCGCGCAGGCCCTCGTCGCGGTGGGTCGGCGGCATCCGGACGTCCATCACGACGGCGTCCGGCCGGTCGCCTTCGACGAACTCGAGGAAGCCCTCGGCGTTGTCGAACGTGGCGGCGACTTCGATGCCGGCCGTCTTCAGCAGCAGCGCGAGCCCTTCGCGCAGCAAGGCGTCGTCCTCGGCGATCACGACCCGCATGGCAGCTCCACTCGCAGCACGGTCGGCCCACCGGGTGGGCTGGTCAGGGTGAGGGTTCCGTCGAAGGCTTCGGCCCGGCGCCGGATCCCGGCGAGCCCGCTGCCGCGCCGCTCGTCGGCGCCGCCGCGGCCGTCGTCCCGGATCTCCAGGGTCAGCAGGGAAGCCGTGCCGCCGAGTGTGATGTCCACAGTGGACGCTTCGGCGTGCTTGGTGACGTTCGCGAGCATCTCGGCGACGACGAAGTACGCGGCGGCCTCGACTGCGGCCGGGCGGCCGGTCTCGTATTCGACGGTGACGGCCGTCGGCACCGGGCAGTGTTCGGCGAGCGCGCGCACCGCCCCGGCGAGGCCGCGCTCGCTCAGCAGCGGCGGGTAGATGCTGCGCACGACGGTCCGCAGCTCGGCCAGCGCGTCGGTCGCGGTGTCCTGGGCCTTGACCAGCAGGTCCCGCGCCGTGGTGGGGTCGCGGTCGTAGAGCTGGCCGGCGATGCCGAGCTGCAGGACGACCGCGGCGATCCGCGCCTGGGTGCCGTCGTGCAGGTCACGCTCGATGCGGCGCAGCTCGGCGCCGTGCGCCTCCAGCGCGGCCGCCCGCGTCGCGGTCAGTTCGGCGACCCGGTCGGCCAGCACGACGCCCGGGGCCGGCCGCAGCAGCTTTTGCGCGGTGCGGGCCTGCCAGCGCGCGGCCCGCGGCAGCAGGAGCGTCGCCGCGGCCATTCCTGCGGCGACCAAGAAGTCCAGCCCCGCGCTCGGCCACGAATTCACCATGATGCCGAGCGAGCCCTCGATCCCGCCGGGCACCACCGGCCAGATCAGGACCGTGACGACCTGCTGGACCGCGCCGAGCGGCAGGCCGATCGCCAGGCTGCCCAGCACCAGGCCGGTCGCCGCGTGGATCGCGAGCCACGCGAGGTCGCGGCGGGTCGCCGGGTCCTTCAGCGGGGAGCCGTCGCGGTAGGGCTCGGGGATGGCCTCGCCGAGCCGGCGCGCGGCGCGACGCCGGTCGACCCGGACCGGCCACCGCGCCAGCTTGATCGCGGGGGCCAGCGACGGGATGCCGACGCCGAACGGGCACAGCAGCAGGACGGCGAAGAGCCCGGCGAGGGCCAGGATCGACAGCAGCGACGTGCCGGCGCCGACCACGAGGTAACGAGCCGCCGACCAGCACTCGCGCAGGCGGGTCGTCACGCCGACAGTGTCCCACCCCACCGCCGTGGTGGTGCTGGCGCTACCCCCGATCCACCTCTCCACGGGATCGATCGCCGCTGGTCGCGGACCTAGTTTTCCCGGTAGACCACGAAGGGGACCGGAAAATGACCACAGGGAACGCGCTGGAACTGGCCGGGGTGCGGAAGGTGTACGGCTCCGGCGACGGCGCCGTCACCGCGCTCGACGGCGTGACGGCGAACGTGCCGCGGGGGACGTTCACCGCGGTGATGGGCCCGTCGGGCTCGGGCAAGAGCACCTTCCTGCACTGCGCGGCCGGCCTGGATCGGCCGACGTCGGGGAAGGTGATGCTCGGCGGCACCGAGATCGGGCGGCTGAAGGAGAACGAGCTGACGCGGCTGCGGCGCACCCGCGTCGGGTTCGTGTTCCAGGCCTACAACCTGCTGCCGTCGCTGAACGTGCTGCAGAACATCACGCTGCCGATGCGGCTGGCCGGCGCCAAGCCCGACCCGCAGTGGCTGCGCGAGATCGTCGAAGGCGTCGGCATGGCCAAGCGGCTGGAGCACCGCCCGGCGGAGCTGTCCGGCGGGCAGCAGCAGCGCGTCGCGATCGCGCGGGCGCTCATCGCCCGGCCCGACGTCGTGCTGGCCGACGAGCCGACCGGCGCGCTCGACACCCGCACCGCGCGGCAGGTGCTCGACCTGCTCCGCGCCGTCGTCGACGGGATGGGGCAGACCGTCCTGATGGTGACCCACGACCCGGTCGCGGCGTCGGCCGCGCACGGCGTGCTCTTCCTGGCCGACGGCAAGCTGGCCGGGCACCTCCCGCACCCCACCCCCGAGCGGGTGGCGGAGCGCATGACGCACCTCGGGGAGTGGTGACCGTGCTGACCCTCGCGTGGCAGACCATCCGCACCAGGCTCGGCGGGTTCATCGGCGCCTTCGTCGCGATCCTCTGCGGCACCGCGCTGGTCGCGGGCTGCGGGGTCCTCATGGAGTCCGGCCTGCGCGCCGGCGTCCCCACCCAGCGCTACGCCGCCGCGGCCGTCGTCGTCGGCGGCGCCCAGACCGTGCACCCGCCGGGCGCCGACGCGCTGACGTTCGAGCAGGTCGGCGAGCAGCCGTCGGTGCCTTCGGAACTGGCCGGGCGGATCGCTTCGGTGCCCGGCGTGCGTTCGGCGGTGGCCGAACAGAGCTTCCCGGCGCAGGTCGTCACGGCCTCCGGGGAGGTCCTCGGCGGCCCGCAGTCGCTGGGCCACAACTGGGACGCGGCCGTGCTGGCGCCGTTCCGGCTGAGCGCGGGCCGGGCGCCCGGGGCGCCGGACGAGGTCGTGCTCGACGCCGACCTGGCGCGGCGGGCGGGCGTCGGCGTCGATGGGCAGGTGCGGATCATGACCCGGTCCGTGCCGGTCGAGTTCCGCGTGAGCGGGATCGTGGACGCGCTGTCGCGGCAGTCGGCGCTGTTCTTCACACCGGCCCGGGCCGCGGAACTGGCCGCTCGCCCCGGTCAGGCCCACGCGATCGGCGTCCTGGCCGAACCCGGCGTGGCCCCGGAGACGCTCGCCCAGCGGATCGGCGCCGTCGCCGGGGACGCCGAGGTCACCACCGGCGTCGAGCGCAGCACGATCGAGTTCCTCGACGTCAGCCAGACGCGGACGCTGCTGCTCGCCATCGCCGGCTCGTTCGGCGGGTTCGCCCTGCTCGTGGCGGTGTTCGTGGTGGCCAGCACGCTCGCGTTGACGATCAACCAGCGGCGCCGGGAGTTCGCGCTGCTGCGCGCGGTCGCGGCGACACCGCGCCAGATCCGCAAGCTCATCGGCCTGGAGACGACGATCGTCGCGCTCGTCGCCGGCGTCCTCGGCGGCGCGCTGGGCCTGGCGGTCGCGTCCGGGCTGCGCGACGCGTTCGCCGCGATCGGCGTGATCCCGGCCGACTTCGCCCTGGCGATCAGCCCGCTGCCGTCGCTGGCCGCGGTGCTGCTGGGGCTGGGCGCGGCCCGGCTGGCGGCGTGGGCGGCCTCGCGGCGGCCGTCGTCGATCCGGCCGGTCGAGGCGCTCGGCGAGGCGGCGGTCGAACGTCGTCAGCTCGGCCGCGGGCGGGCGATCACCGGCTGGAGCCTGGTGCTGGCCGGGTTCGCGGGCGCGCTGGTGCCGCTGTTCCTGCGCGGCGACGTCGCGACGGCGGTGTCGTCGATGTCGACGCTGGTCATCGTCATCGGGCTGGCTGTGGTGGGGCCGCAGGTGACCGGGCTGGCGGTGCGGTTCCTGAGCCCGCTGCTGGCACGGCTGTGGCGGATCAGCGGGTACCTGGCCGGGGCGAACGCTTCGGCGGGCACGCGGCGCCTGGCCGCGGCGGCGACACCGTTGATGCTGGCGATCGCGTTCGCGCTGGCGATGTTCTACGGCCCGACGTCCGCGACGGCGGCCGCCGCTTCGGAGACCGAGGCGTCGACCACCGCCGACTACGTGCTGAGCGGCCCGGCGGGGGTCTCGCCGGAGGTCGCCGCGGCGGCCGCTCGGTTGCCGGGCGTGGCGACGGCGACGCCGGTGGTCCGCACGTCGGTGCTGACGGTGTCGACGGTCGGCGACAGCACGGAGGTCCAGCGCACGCCGGCGCAAGGGCTTGGTTCTTCTCAAGCGGTGTTGGAACTGGGCGTCGACTCCGGGCGGCTCGCGGATTTGACGGGCGACACGGTGGCGTTGAGCCGATCGGAGGCCGACTGGCAGGGCAAGAAGCTCGGCGACGAGATCACGTTCTACTACGGCGACGGCGTCCCGGCGAAGCTTCGTCTGGTGGCGACTTATACGCACGACAAGGCTTTCGGTGACTTCGTCTTGCCGGTTTCGTTGGCGCGTCAGCACAATGGCGGGCGATTGGACGATTCGGTGCTGGTCCGGCGTTCGCCTGACGCGGACCCCGCGTCGGTGGCCGCGGCGTTGCGTTCGCTGCCGTACCCGGGCTTGACGGTGGCTACGGCTTTGTCGACCCCTTCGGGTGGCGACGGGCAGGCTCAGTTCTACCTGAACCTGGTGGCGGCGGGGGTGATCGTCGGGTACCTGGCGATTTCGGTGGCCAACACGTTGGTCTTGACGACGGCCCAGCGGTCGCGGGAGTTCGCGTTGCTCCGGCTGGTGGGGACGACCCGTCGCCAGGTGACGCACATGATGCGCCTCGAGGCTTTGGTGACGGTGGGGATCGCGGTGGTGGTGGGGACTGTGGTCGCTTTGGTGCCGTTGGCGTTGCTCAATGTGGGGCTGCGGGGGAGTCCGCTGCCGTCGGGGCCGTTGAGTGTCTACTTCGGAATTGTTGGCGGCGCGGCGGTACTCGGGTTCTTGGCGATGGGGCTGTCGACGTTCGTGGCGCTGCGGGCCAGGCCGATCGACGCGATCGGGTTGCGGGAGTAACCCCTGCTGCAGCTGGTCGTGAGTGAGAAACAGGGTTAGAACACTGTTTCTCACTCACGACCGGCTCATGGGCTGAGCGGCCACAACCCCAGCTTGGTGAGCTGCTCACGGACGTGCCCGCGGACCGGGTCGTCGACGTCGGCGACGAGTGCGATCGTCTGGCGGGACTCGTTCCACGCCTCGACCTGCCTGCCGGTCGCGGCCAGCGACCGCACCAGCGCCACCAGCGCGCGGACCACCGGAACGTGATCCGAACGGGACACGCCGAGGGCCTTCCGGGCGAACAGCAGGACGTCGCCGTGTTCTTCGGCGTCGCAAGCGGCCTCGCTCAGCTCGACCAGCGCGGCGAGCGTCTGCTCGTGGCCGGCCGGGTAGCGCTCGTGCAGCTCGACGGCTTCGGTCAGCTGCCGGAGGGCCTCCGTGCTCCGGCCGGCGCGGCGGCTCAGCAGGCCGAGCTCCAGCGCCATCGCGGCGTGACGCCGGTGGTCGCCCAGTTCGGCGTAGAGCGTTTTCGCCTGCGACAGATGGGTTTCCGCTTCTTCGAGCTTGCCTCGACGGCGCAGGTGAGTGCCGAGTTCGCCGTGCGCGGCGGCGCACTGGGCGGGTTCGTTCAGGCTGTGCTGGATGTCGAGGGCCTCCCGCAGGCAGGACTCGGCGCGGTCCCGCTCCCCGGCCTCCTCCGCGTGGCGCGCGAGCAGGAGGAGGACTTCCGACCGGTCCCGGCTGTTGCGGGTGTTGCCGAAGAGCAAGTTCGCGATCTCCAGGGATTCGGCGATCTTGTCCGGGTCGTCGTGGATCCGCGCCAGCGTCGCCAGCGCCTGGCCTTCGGCGTCGCGGTCCTGGACGTCCCGCGCGGCGAGCAGCACCGTCTCGACGGCTTCGCGCCAATCGCACCCGGTGCCGTCGAAGGCGAGGTGGGGCCGGAGCAGCCGGAGCAACGTCACCGCCCGCGGCAGGTTGCCGCCCGCCGCGCGGCGGATCGCGGCGCACAGGCTCGTCTCTTCCGCGGCCAGGAACGCTTCCGCGGCCTCGAAATCCGGCAGACCGGCGTGCGGCAGCTCGGCGGTGCGCCGCAGGGCCGGCGCCAGGACCTCGGCGGCGTCGGTGACCCGGGCGATGTACCAGTCGAGGAGCCGCGCCTCGGTCTCACGGCGGTCTTCGCGCGAATCGTGGGCCCGCGCCAGCCGTTCGCCGGCCTCGCGGGTGAGGGCGTCCATCCGGTAGCGGCCGTCGTCCCGGTCGATCAGGTACAGCGACCCGAGCCTGGTCAGCGCGCCGCGGGTCGACTCCTCGTCGGTCCCGTCCAGGGCGAAGACCGCTTCCGGCGCGAGGCTGGGCGAGACGTGCGGCGCGAGCGAACGGAAGAGCCGCGCCGCCGGCGCGTCGAGGGCGTGGTACGACCACAGCACCGACGTCAGGATCGTGCCCGACGCCAGTTCGCCGGCCAGCAGGAGCTCGGCCGGGCTCGGCAGGCCGCCGGTGCCGGGCAGGAGTTCGGCGAGGGTGCGGACGGCCTGCGGGGCCCCGCCGGTCAGCGCCCGCACCGCCGCCGGGTCGGGCGGCTCGGCGTCCGTGTCGCGCAACAGGCCGCCGAGCAGCCGGGCGATCTCGGCTTCGGAGAACGGCCGCACCTCCAGCCGGAAAGCGCCGTGGTGGGTCACGAGGTCGCTGAGCCGGTGCCGGCTGGTCACGACGACCACGGAGTGCGCGCTCCCCGGCAGCAGCGGCACGACCTGGCTGGAATCCCGGGCGTTGTCGAGGAAGACCAGCACGCGGTGGTCGTCGAGCAGGGTCCGCAGCATCCGGACCCGCGCGCTCGGGCTCGCGGGGATCGCGGCCGCCGCGACGCCGAGCGCGTCGAGGAACTCGGCGAGCACGTCGGCGGGATCCCGGGGCGGTCCGGTGCCGTAGCCGCCGAGGTCGGCGTGCAGCTGCCCGTGCGGAAACCGCTCGCGGACGGCGTGCGCCCAGTGCAGGCCGAGCTCGGTCTTGCCGACCCCGGCCGGCCCGGTGAGCGCGACGATGAGGGTCGCGGGCGGGCCACCGACCCGCGAGCGCACGTACAGGTCGTCCAGCCGGTCGACGTCGTCGGCGCGGTCGACGAACTGGCTGACGGTCGAGGGCAGCTGCGCGGGCGGCAGGGCGCGCAGGGCCGCCTGGGTCCGGTGCCGGTCGGCGGGCGCGGGCGAGTCGCGGGACTGCAGCAGCTGCTGGTGCAGGTCCTGCAGGTCCTGGCCGGGGCCGGTCCCGAACGACCGCGCGAACCGGTCGTACACCTGTTTCCAGTACGCGTCGAAGGCTTCGTAGTGCCCGAGCCCGTTCAAGGCGGTGATCCGCTGGGCGATGTACTGGGTGTCCAGCTCGTGGTCGACCATGGCCTCGTCGAGGATCCGCAGGACCCCGCGGTAGTCCCGGCGTTCGAGCTCGACGGCGCACAGCGCCTGGTAGCCGGCGACGCGTTCGTAGCGGTCGATGTCCTCCCGTTTCTGCTCCATCCAGATGGTCCCGAGATCTTCGACGACGGGCCCGCGCCAGAGGTTCATGGCTTCTTTGAGGGCAGCGGCCGCGTCGTCGAAGCGGCCGGCTTCCCTTGCTCTTTCGCCGTTCTTGAACAGCGTTTTGAAGCGCGCGTAATCGAGATCGTCGTCCTCGGGCAGGAACTGGTAGCCGGTCCGCTGGGTGACGATCTTCGCGGAAACCCCGGCGTCGCGCAGGGAAGCCCGCAGCCGGCTGACGTAGGCGTGGAGATCTTTCCGGGCGTGATCGGGAGGGTCGTCCCAGAGGGCTTCGGTAACGGTCCGGACGGCGACGACTTTCCCGTGGTTGAGCATCAGCACGCCCAGAAGCGACCGTTCCTTGGCCCGCCCGAGCGCGACCTCCCGGTCGCCGAGCAGGAGTTCGACGTGCCCCAGGATCCGGAACTGCATCGCACCTTGTGGTTGGTCGGCAGGGACTTCCTGTCCCGACGGTAACCCGGCGACGAGCGGGTTTCAGTGCAGGTCAAGGGGCTGTCAAGAATTTGTCCAGCGGTTGGTAACCGATGTGTCAACCGCCGCGGTTCACGATCACGTCATGTCGTGGACGGAAGCGTGGCGGTGGCTGTGGGGCGCGCCGCCTGTGCTCGCGGAGCCGGTGGCCGATCCGGTGCACCACACGATCTTCGTGGTCGAGATCGACGGGTTCGCGTCCGCGGGGCGGACGAACATGCACCGGTTGACGCTGCGGGCGGCGCTGTACGACGTGGTGCAAGGAGCGTTGGTGGGTAGCGGCGTGTCCTGGCTCGACTGCTACCACTCCGACCTCGTTGACGGGGTTCTCTTGCTGGTGCCTGCGGATTACCCGAAGGCGGTGTTCAGCGAGCTGGTCCCGGTGGCGCTGACTGCGCTGCTGGCCGAGCACAACCGGGTGCACCGGTTGCCGGAGAGGATCCGCCTGCGGGTGGCGTTGCACGCCGGCGAGGTCAGCTACGACCCATACGGGAGGACGGGAGCGGCGATCGTGCACACGTTCCGGCTGTTGCACTCGAGCGTGGTGCGGGACGCCCTGGCGAATGCGGCTGGGGATCTCGCGGTGATCGCTTCGGGGTGGTTCTACGAGGAGATCATCCGGCACAGTCCGGTGAGTCGACCCGAGTGGTATCGGCCGGTATTCGTACAGGAGAAGGAAACCGCGGCGTGGGGATGGATCCGGCTGCCGGGGGAGCGCTACGACCGCTCGGGCGATCTTGCGCTGGGCTGAGGAGGTGGGACCGACTGTGGCCGGCTCCACCTCCTGATGGCGAGCGGAGCCCGCTCAGCGCTCATGCTTCACTTATTTCAACCTTCATGTTCAGGCTCATGGGAGATAAGGCCGAGAAAAGCTTTCCAAGCGGGCACGGAAAATTCAAGGGACGGTGAATCATGACGTGGGTCCTCGCTGTCGCGCACCAGCACGCTCCCGGGCTCGAATCGCACCTCCACGCAGCTCTCGAAATGGCCGGAGTGCGAGCTTCGGAACCATTCTTGGTGGTTGGCTAGCGGCTTCTCTGTCATCGGTTTTCTCCTTGGATTGACGATTATCCGGGGTGTATGATTATCCTGCTCAGGGCGCGGCAAGGCGTGCCGTCGCAAGATGTGACTGTTTGCGACGGCTGAGCGGGTCTTTCCGTTGTCGAGTCTTGGTGAAACTTTCCTTACTCTGATACGCGGTGGTGGCACATTGTGCGCCGGGATGGGGGCTCCGGCTGCACCCCCATCCTCAACTGTCCGACCTCAGGCGTCCTCCGGCGTGATCAGGCATAGAAAAAACGTCCACGCCGATGGTGGAACCTCGATGGTCGGCGAATCGCGTCGCCGGTCCTTGCTGTCGCGCACCTGAGTGCGTCCACGCGTGAAACGGGTTTCGACACAGCTTCCGCCGGCACTGGAATAGCTGCTCTTGAACCACCCGTTGCGATCGGGGGTGGCGATTGGATTGTCGTTCACTTCACTCCATGTACTTGGTGTGATGGCGGACCATCTCGAATGTTTCTTTTCGGCCGAGGGCTCGCCGGTAAGCATCCTCGAACGTCATGGTGATGTTTCGCACCTCTGTGGGATCTTCGATTATTCCCCACGACGAGACGGTTTCCTGCCAGGCCAACGTCGGCAGCTGCGAGTTGTCGAAGTCGATGACGACGACGGTCGCCCCGCCGAAGAGCCCGCATGCGGTCGCCGTGAAGGGGATCACGCGAAGGTCGAGCTTTTCCGGGTACTGTTCGATCATGGTGGCGAGGTGTGCGAGTTGGTCGCGGAGCACCTTCGGGCCACCGATCTGCTGCCGCAGCGCGGCTTCGCTGATGACGGCGGTGAACCGAAACGGGTCGTCGGGGTCGGTGAGCCGCTGCTGCCGCCGCTGCCTGGCCTCGACGCGCTGGTTGACCTCGACCGCCCGCATGGTCACGTCGGGCAGGATGAGCGCCCGCGTGTAGTCGGCGGTCTGCAGCAAGCCGGGAATGAGCAGGTTCTCGTAGTCCCGCAGGCCACGTGCGCCCTGTTCCAGGCCGTAGAGCCGCTGGATCTCATTGTCGAACAGCGCGGAATAGCGTGTCCACCAGCCGCGCTCCTTGGCTGCGGCGCGCAGTGTCAGCAGCTCCTGCTGCTCTTCGCTGTCGAATTCGAACAGATCGATGAGCCGTGTCAGGCTTTCCAGCGAGAGGATCTTTCGCTCGTTCTCCACGGCCGACCAGTAGTTGCGGCTGAAGCCGAGCGCCTCGGTGATCGTCCTGACCTCGATGCCCAGCTGCTCGCGCCGCCGCTTCAGGCGCAGGGCGAGCTCCCAGGAAGCGACGACCGGCGACGAAGGCGCTGACAACGTCGGGCTCCTTTGCACGTGCTGACGCAGTTGCGAGAAGACGCTCTTGGTTACGGTAACCGAACAGTCTGACCGAAGCTGTAGTGGTGAAGTATCCAGTTTGCCTAACCTTGAGGATAACCATCGATACACTGTGGCGAGTCCGGCGACGCGCTCTCGATCGGGCGATGACGGGGTCGCGGTCAAGGGGATCGACATGCCGGAGCCGGATTCGACGAGGCCGCCTGCGGCCCGGCTTGGCGGGCGGGCATGGGGATGGGACCCGCCCGGGCCTGGTGGCGGCTCCGGGATCATCGGTGTCGCTCCCTTACCGGAGGCCGGGCCGGACGAAGCCGGCCGTCGGGGCGGCGTCGGCCTGAACACCGCGCACTGCACTATCGTCGTCGTCGATGTCGAAGGCTTCGGCTTGCGGAGCCGGACCAACCCGAACAAGGTCCGCGTCCGGCGGGGCATGTACCGGGCCCTCGAGCGCGCCTTCGTCGCCGCGGCGATCCCGTGGGCTGCCTGCCGTCACGCCGATCTCGGAGATGGTGTGCTCGTGCTTGCCCCCGCTCGCATCTCCAAGGTCCTCTTCGCCGACCTGCTCCTCGGCCCGCTCGCCGACGAACTGGCGGCGCACAACGGCGCGCACCCGTCGTCCGAACGGATCCGGCTCCGGCTCGCGCTGCACGCTGGGGAAGTTTCCTACGACGACTACGGCGTCACCGGCTCTTCGATCCTTCACGCCCAGCAGTTGCTCGATGCTCCCGAACTGAAGCGCTCGCTCGCGGGAACCACCGCCCTGCTCGCCGTGATCGCCTCCGACTGGCTCTTCGACGAAGTGATCCGGCACAGCGAGCGCAGCTGCGCCGACGCCTACCATCCCGTCGGCATCGCGAGCGGTGGCGTCGCGTGGATCCGCCTCGTTCAGCGGCGGCGCGATCTGTCCCGCCGCCTGCGGTTCGCCTGAATCGGGAAACCCCTGCCGTACTGGCGAAACTTTCCGAAAGTCATTGTCCCACCGCCGCTCCTGATCACATGCTTTCCCCATCGCCAGGCCTCGATGAGGAGGAAGCATGCTCACCAAGAACCGCTTCAGGGTTTTCGCCGGTGGGGCCGCCCTTGCGCTGGTCGCCGCCTTGGTGCCCGGGGTGGCACGGGCCGATACCACGATCACCACCAACCAGACCGGGAACAACAACGGGTACTACTACTCGTTCTGGACCGCCGGCGGTGGCTCGGTCTCCATGACGCTCGGGTCCGGCGGGAACTACCGGACCAACTGGAGCAACGCCAACAACTTCGTCGCCGGCAAAGGGTGGAGCAACGGCAGCCGGCGGACCGTGAACTACTCCGGCAGCTTCAACCCCTCCGGGAACGGCTACCTCTCCCTCTACGGCTGGACGTCGAACCCGCTCGTCGAGTACTACATCGTCGACAACTGGGGCAGCTACCGGCCCACCGGCACCTACAAGGGCACCGTCACCAGCGACGGCGGCACCTACGACATCTACCAGACCACCCGGTACAACGCGCCTTCCGTCGAAGGGACCAAGACCTTCAACCAGTACTGGTCCGTGCGGCAGCAGAAGAAGACCGGTGGGACCATCACCACCGGGAACCACTTCGACGCCTGGGCCCGCTACGGCATGCGCATGGGCAGCTTCAACTACTACATGATCCTCGCCACCGAGGGCTACCAGAGCAGCGGCAACTCGAACATCTCGGTGGGCTGACCGATGCGCACGTTGATCCTTGCAGCTGCCCTCGCGATCACCGGCGCGGTCGGCGCCGGACCCGCGCACGCCGCCGCCTGCAACGGCTATGTCGGACTCACCTTCGATGACGGGCCCTCGAACGCGCACACCCCCGGGCTGCTCAACGCCCTGCGGCAGAACGGCTTGCGCGCCACCATGTTCAACGAAGGGCAGTACGCCGCCGCCTATCCCGCTCAGGTGCGGGCCGAAGTCAGTGCCGGGATGTGGGTCGGGAACCACAGCTACACCCACCCGCACCTCACGCAGCAGAGTCAGTCCCAAATGGACTCGGAGGTTTCCCGCACCCAGCAAGCGATCTCGGCCGCCGGGGGTGGGACGCCGAAGCTGTTCCGGCCGCCCTACGGGGAAACCAACTCCACGCTGCAGGCGGTCGAAGCCAAGTACGGCTTGCGGCAGATCATCTGGGACGTCGACTCGCAGGACTGGAACGGCGCGAGCGTCGACGCGATCGTGCAGGCCAACGCCCGCCTCGGCAACGGCCAGGTCATCCTCATGCACGAATGGCCCGCCAACACCCTGTCCGCCATCCCGCGGATCGCGCAGACCCTGGCGAGCCGCGGGCTGTGCGCGGGCATGATCTCGCCGCAGACCGGCCGGGCCGTCGCGCCGGGCTGAGACCTGGTGGCGCGGCGGCTCCGGAACCCGCCGCGCCACCTTCCTCGGTTCACGGACCACTCCAGCCGCGCCGCGGGGCACGACCGGCACGGCCAGCCGAGTTGATCCACTGTGGACAGGCAAGCGGGCGGTTAACTCGCCGTAAGGAACCTCCTTAACCCGGACATTTCACCACCCCGGCGAACGTCGGTCGGCTGTCGTTCGGACGGCGTTCACCCTGCTCGCCCGCCGCCGTAATTTGCGGTGCCTAAGTTTCTTGATCGAGCCGCAAGCGAGAGCAAGGAACTCATGGACGCACCCCTGGCAGTGAGAGCGCGCGGGATCAGCAAGTGCTTCGGTGACGTCGTCGCGCTCGACGGCGTCGACTTCGACGTCGCTCCCGGCCACATCCACGGGCTCGTCGGCCCGAACGGGGCCGGCAAGACCACGCTGCTCGGCCTGCTGCTCAGCCTGGCCGTCGCCGACGAGGGCACCCTGGAGATCCTCGGCGCGCCGGTCGGCAGGAACCTCGGCGGGGTCGCCGGGTTCGTCGACGGCCCCGGGCTCTACCCGGCACTCACCGCCCGGCAGAACCTCGCCGCGCTGATGGGCCTGCACGGCCGCGACCGGAAGACGCCGAAGATCGACGACGTCCTCGGCGAGGTCGGGCTCACCGACGTCGCCGACGACCGCGTGCGCGGCTTCTCGCTCGGCATGCGCCAGCGCCTCGGCCTGGCCGCCGCCCTGCTCACCGAGCCGCGCCTGCTGGTGCTCGACGAGCCGGCCAACGGCCTCGACCCGGCCGGCAAGAAGCACGTCCACGGCGTCCTCGAGCGGCTCGCCGCCAAGGGCACCACCGTCGTGCTCTCCAGCCACCGGATGGACGACCTCGAGGCGCTGTGCTCCGAAGTCACGATCCTCGCCACCGGCCGCGTCGTCTTCACCGGTCCGCTCGGCAAGCTCTCCGCCGAGAGCGGCGAACTCGACCACCGGCTGCGCACCTCCGACCCGGACAAAGCCCGCGCGGTCGTCGCCGGCGCACCCGGGATCCGGCTGGCCGACCCCGGCGCCGACGTCTTCGTGGTGCGCGCGCAGACCGCCGCGCTCGACGAACTGGTGCTGCGGCTGGCGAAGGAGGGCATCGCGGTGCGCGAGCTCGCCCCCGTCGTGTCCCCGCTCGAAGCCGCCTTCCTCGCCCTCACCGAACAGCCGGAGGCCGGCCGATGACCGCGACCCTCACCGAAGCAGGCGAGACGGCCCAACCCGTGCCGGTAACCCGCGGCTACCGCTTCGAGCTCGTCAAGCTGTTCGCCGCCTGGCGCATCCGCCTGCTGGTGCTCGCCTGCTGGATCGCGCCCGCGCTGTTCGTCGCCGTGGTGAGCGAGCAGAGCTCGCTGCCCGTCGACACGCTGTTCGGCCGGTGGATGAACGCGACCGGCTGGGCGGGACCGCTGGTGATGCTCGGGTTCGCGGGCACGTACGCCCTTCCGCTGCTGACGTCGGTCGTCGCCGGGGACGTCTTCGCCTCCGAAGACCGGCTCGGCACCTGGCGCCACCTGCTGGTCGCGGTCCGCTCGCCGCGGCGGATCTTCGTCGCGAAAGCGCTTGCCAGCCTGACCGTGATCCTCGTGCTCGTCGCCGGGATGGCCGTTTCCAGCGCGGTGGGCGGGGTGCTCGCCGCCGGGAGCCGGCCGCTGGTCGGTCTCGACGGCCACTCGCTGGCCCCGGGCGACGCCGCCGTGCAGGTCCTGCTCGCGTGGGTCTGCGTGCTCGCCGCGACGCTCGCCCTCGGCGCGATCGGGCTGCTCGGGTCGGTCCTCTGGGGCCGGTCGCCGATGGGGCTGCTGCTGCCCGCCGTCGTCGCGCTCGTGCTGGCGCCGGCCCAGCTGCTGCCGCTGCCGGTCGCCGTCCGGCTCGCCCTGCCCAGCTACGCCTTCATCGCGTGGAACGGCCTGTTCACCGGCCCCGCCCAGCTCGGGCCGCTGCTGATCGCGGTCGGCGTCAGCCTCGCGTGGGCCGTCGCCGCGACCGCGCTGGCCTACCTGCTCTTCGTGCGCCGCGACTTCACCAACCCCGCCCACGACGGCGGGGGGCGCCGCGCGCTCACCCTCGGTGTCCTGCCGCTGGTCGCGCTGCTCGGCGTGACGGCGGGGGTCGTCGCGGTGGCCACGCCGGCCACCGGGTCCGGGATCGACCTGGACAAGGTCCAGCGGTCGGTCGCCACCGCCTTCGCCCACCTCTACCGGCTGCAGGCCGGGCAGCTCGCCCGGCCCGACGTCACCGAGGAGCAGCTGGCCGCCACGGCCGCGTGCACCAAGGGCGACGGCCGGGTCGAGCCGGAGGGCCCCGGCAACGACTGGAGGTGCGTCGTCTCCTGGCACCTGCCGGACGTCGCGGCGACGGGCACGGCGATCTACCAGCTGGACATCACCTCGGACGGGCGGTACGTCGCCGACGGCGACGGACCGAAGGAAGTGAACGGCTACTTCCAGGTGCGGACCCCGGCAGGGGACCAACCCAACCCGCTCTGGCAGTTCGACGGGAACGTCGAGCTGCTCTCCTCCACCCCGAAGGGATAACCCCGATGCAGGTAACACGCCGCAGACGGCGTGCCGGGAAGAGCCGGAGCAGCAGTCATCGGCTGCGCTACGCCACGGCCGGTTCCGTCACGTTCGCGCTCGTTGCCACCGGCACCGGTGTCGGCGTCGCGTCGACAGCGCAGTTCGGCGAAGACCAGGTCGGCCAGGTCACCCAGAACGGCCAGGTCGTCTCCGCCGACCAGTACATCAAGCCGATCGGCGACCGCCTGGTCGTCAACAACGGCAAGATCATGGCGTCCTCGGTCAGCCCGGACGGCAGCCACCTCGCCGCGCTGACCACCGACGGCGGGATCGCACTCACCGTCGTCGACCTCAAGAACTGGCATGTGCAGCAGCTCGTCGGCAACTCCGCGACGGCGAACCTGCGCATCGCCGGCAACGACGTCGGCCAGGAAGGCCCGACGTACTCGCCGGACGGGAAGTCGTTGTGGCTGGCCCAGACCGACGGCTACACGAAGTTCACGGTGAACCCCGACGGCACCGTGGCCGCGCCGGTGTCGGTCAAGATCCCGGCCGACGGCGCCAAGCACGCGCTGGTCGCGCAAGCGGTGTTCTCGCCCGACGGGTCCACTGTGTACTCGGCGGTCAACGGCCAGAACCGCGTCGTCGCCCTCGACGCGGCGACCGGTGCGGTCAAGCAGAGCTGGGCCGTCGGCAACGCGCCGCGTGACCTGGTGCGCGTCGGCAACAAGCTGTACGTCAGCAACGAAGGCGGCCACCCGGCCAAGCCCGGCGAGCCGACGCTGAACTCGTACAACACGCAGGTTCCGGCCAATCAGTTCACCGGCGCCACCACGAGCGGCACGGTCAGCGTCATCGACCTGGCGAACGCGGCCGCGACGCCGAAGAGCGTCGACGTCGGCCTGCACCCGACCGCGGTGTACACCAAGAACGGCACGGTGTTCGTCACGAACACCGCGAGCAACACCGTCTCGGTCATCGACAGCGGCCGCGACAAGGTCGTGCAGACCATCGCGACCCAGCCGTGGCCGCAGGCCTCGGTCGGGTACGAGCCGGACGGCGTCACCCTCACCGACGACGGCCACCTGCTGGTGACGCTCGGCCGCGCGAACGCGGTCGCCGTCTACCGCTTCCAGCGGGCGCAGGAGCCGGTGAGCTATGTCGGCCTGCTGCCGACCGACTACTTCCCGACCGCGATCACCACGGTCGGCAAGGACGTCGTCGTCTCCAACACCCGCGGCATCGACGCCCGCCGGCCCACCACGGCCGCCGGGCACGGCACGCACGACACGACCTCGAGCGTGCAGAAGTTCCGGCTGCCGGACGACCGGGCCATCCGCGGCTACACCGGCCAGGTCTTCAAGCAGAACGGCTGGACCGACGACGCGGTGCGGCAGGCGGAGTCGAACGGCCACCGCAACCCGGTGCCCGTCCCGGCGCGGCTCGGCGACCCGTCGACGATCAAGCACGTCTTCATGCTGGTCAAGGAGAACCGGACCTACGACCAGGTCTACGGCGACGACGCGCGCGGCAACGGCGACCCGAGCGTGACGCAGTTCGGTGAGAACGTGACGCCGAACCAGCACGCACTGGAGAAGCAGTTCGGGCTCTACGACAACACCTACGACATCGGCACGAACTCCGCCGAAGGTCACAACTGGCTGATGCAGGCCGACAACCCGGAGTACACCGAATCCTCGGCCGGTGAGTACCTGCGCAGCTACGACACCGAGGACGACGCTCTCGGCCACCAGACCAGCGGGTTCCTCTGGACCGGCGCGCAGGCGGCCGGGAAGTCGGTCCGCGACTTCGGCGAGTTCCAGCAGTTCCTGACCAAGCCCGCGGACGCGAGCTGGCAGAACCTGTACTGCGACGCCAAGAACATGGCCACCGGCGAGCCGACGGCCTACCCGATGGTGTCGTCGTCGCCGATCCCGTCGCTGAACAACGTTTCGGTGCCGGGCTTCCCGAAGTTCGACACGTCGGTGCCGGACGTCTACCGGTACCAGGTCTGGAAGAACGACTTCGAGAAGAACGGGCCGGCCAACCTCAACATGTTCTGGCTGTCCAGCGACCACACCGGCGGCCCGCCGAACGCGGCCGCCCAGGTCGCCGACAACGACCTCGCGGTCGGCCGGATCGTGGACGAGATCTCGCACAGCCAGTACTGGAAGGACTCGGCGATCTTCGTCGTCGAGGACGACTCCCAGGCCGGTCTCGACCACGTCGACGGGCACCGGGCGCCGGTGCAGATCATCAGCCCGTACGCCCAGCACGGCGTCGTCGACAGCCACTACTACTCGCAGATCACGATGGTCCGGACGATCGAGCAGATCCTCGGGGTCAAGCCGATGAACCAGAAGGACAGCGCGGCGACGCCGATGGCGGCGGCCTTCACCCCGAAGCCGGACTACACGCCGTTCACCGCGCTGCCGAACCGCACGTCGCTGACCGACGGGCTGAAGACCCAGCCGTCGTGCGGGCCGGACGTCCCGGCCGCGGCGAACCCGGCCGCGGCGCCGGTGCCGTCGTCGGCGGTGCCCGCGGACAAGAAGCAGGTGGCGGCGCAGTGGCAGGAGTGGACGACGCACCAGCGTCTGACCGGCCCGAGCGCCGTCGCGGACTACGCGAACCCCGCGCAGATGAACCACTTCACGTGGTACCAGACGCACGGGTGGCAGCTGCCGTACCCGGGTGAGAAGCAGGTGTTCGCGCCCGACCAGGTGCCGGGCGCCTACCTCCCGGTCGCGGAATCGGACGGCTGACCAATAGGTCGTGAGCGGGAAACAGGGTTCCCACCCTGTTTCCCGCTCACGACCGGTCGTCGCGGGTTATTCGGCGAGTCTGGTGCGGCCGCACCAAGCGAACACCGGGACCTGGTCGCCGCCGCTGGTCGTCGTGAACTCGCCCGCGTGGGAGAAGTGCTCGTAGCCGGCGCCGAAGCTGACCTTCGCGACTTCGCCGAGGCCGCCGACCGTCCATTCCCGGTGCTGTTCGCCCAGTTCTGCCGGGCCACCGGAAAGCGTCACCTTGATGTTCGTCATGAGTCATCTCCGTGGGTTCGTCGGCGCGGAGGAAAAATGTGTTGTTCGTCTCTCGACGATCCCTGACGTGCGCTCGCTGTGTCAATCGGCCCGGGCAGGGGTTGACGGCAGGGGTATTACGCGAGTTCTGCGGCCAGGCGGTGAATGCGCAGCGCCAGGTGGACGTCCAATGCCCGGTCGCCCTCTTGCCAGTCTTCGCCCAGCAACGCCGTGATGCGGTCCAGGCGCTGGTAGAGCGTGTTCGGGTGGATCGTCAGCTCCTCGGCCGCCGGGGTCTTGCGGCGGCCGTTGCGCAGGAAGACCTCCGCGGTGCGGACCAGATCCGTGCCGCGCCCCTCGTCGTGGGCCAGCAGCGGGCCCAGGGTGCGGGCGATGTACGTGCCCGCTTCTTCGAGACCGGCCTGGCTCAGCAGGTACCGGTAGGGCCCCAGGTCGGCCGGCGAAGCCGTGGAACCCCGGCGTCCCAACGCATTCAGGACCCGGATACACGCGACCGCATCGTCGTACGCGTCGGCCAGCGCGGCCGCTCCGGTGGCCGGGCCCGCCAGGCCCGTCGTGCCCAGTGACCAGGAGCGGACCGTCGCCTCGTCGGCGCGGACCAGGGCGATCACACGACCATCCACTGTGGACTTCCATGTGGCGAATTCCCGCAGCCGCGGGTCCTCGCTCACCACGACCAGGTGCGGCCGCCGCAGATCACGGGCGTGGGCCGGAATCTCGCGGACCCGGCGGGTCACCAGCTGCTCCACCAGTTCCTCCGCCGTCCGGCGCTCGGCGCGCTCGACCGACGCCACGAGGGCGACCGTCATCGCCGAGCGCTCCAGCAACCGGACGTCCGCCTCGGCCAGCGGGGCGTCGGGAACCACTTGCAGCGCACCGAAATACGCGTTCACCGACGCGAGGGGCACGGTGACCGTCCGCCCGTCCACGCGAGTCCGCCGGGCGGCGGCGAACAGCGTCGACGGCTTGCCATCGAGGGCGGCCTCGACGAGCGAGCCGGCCCGGGCGGCCGCGCGGACCTTGTCGTGCTCGTCGGCGACCAGCACCAGGCCGCTCACCAGCTCCGACAGCGGGACGACGACGTCTTCGGCGGCGCCGCCGTGCAGCGCCACCTCGCCGAGCCGGTCGTGCAGCCGGGCGGCCCGCTCCAGCCGGTCGTTCGCCTCCGCGAGCGCGGTGACCAGCTTGGCGTTCTCGATCGCGATCGCGGCGAACGAGCCGAGCGACGTCAGCAGCGACGACTCCGCCGCGGTGAACCGGCGCACCGCCCGCTGCGACACCATCAGCACGCCGGCCACCTTGCCGCACAACCGCAGCGGCACGCCGAGGATCGTGCGCAGGCCTTCGGCCTCGGCGACGCGATCGACGTCGCCCAGGTGCGTCAACGCGGCGTCGCCGAGGTAGTCGGTGCTCTGCACCGGTTCGCCCGTGTCGGCGACCTGCCCGGCCAGCCCGCCGTGCGGCGGCAGCACCACCCCGCGCAGCCGCGGGCCGAGCGAGCCGTCGGTGACGCGGATGACGAGCGAGCCGTCCTGCTCGGCCAGCGCGAGGTAGGCGACGTCGACGCCGAGCAGCCGCCGCGCGTGGTCGACCACCTCCTGCACCAGCGCGTCGAGGTCGTGGACCGCCGACAGGCGCAGGACGAGGTCGTACAGCTCGCGCAGGCCGTGGGCGTCCATCAGCCCAGGTGCGTCGTCTCGGCCGGCTCCCAGCCCGGGTCGCCGGTGGCGGCGAACCGCGTCCACGCGGCGTTGACCTCGCGGGCCAGCTCGGCCGGCGGCTCGTCGCCGACGAGCGCGGCGGACGCGGCCAGGGAGTCGAACACGAACGGCAGCTCCATGCCGTGGCACGCGCCGAGCCGCGGCGCCCGCCACTCGAACTCGTACCGGAACGAACGGCCGTGGTGGCTCTCGACGAGTTCCTTGACGCCGTCGCGGAAGACGAGGTCGGTCATGGCCTCGACGAACACCTCGCCCGCCTTCCGCCCGTCGCCCAAGCCGTAGCCGCGAAGGACGTTCGCGGCGTCCGGGTGCGACGCCGACAGCATGGCCACGGCCTGCTCGTCGGTCAGCACGTCGAGCAGGCCGGTCGGGCCGAAGTACAGCAGCATCTCCTCGCGGCAGGTGCCGGCGATCAGCTCGATGTCGGCGCCCGCACCGGCGCGGATCGCCTCGCCGGGGTGCCGCGGCAAGACGTCGTCGCCGACCAGCGGGAGGAACGGGCTCAGGCCGAAGCCGCGGTCCAGCCCGTCTTCGCCGCGCAGGTCGGGGCTCCCGCCGGGCTTGAGCAAGGCGTCCTGCGCGTCGAGCAGCTGCTCGGTGCTCAGCTTCCGGAACGCGTCGGCGGTGGGGGCGACGCCGAGGCGGTCGGCCACTGCCTGCGCCACCCGCTCCAGTTCCGCCCGGCCGCGCACCATGTTCGCGTGTCCACTTTGGACGATCGCGCGGCGGAAGAGGCCCGCCGACAGTGGGGAACCGAGCAGGCACGCGACGCTGATCGCGCCCGCGGACTCGCCGAAGAGCGTCACGTTGCCGGGGTCGCCGCCGAACGCCGTGACGTTCTCCTGCACCCAGCGCAGCGCGGCGAGCTGGTCGCGCAGGCCGAGGTTGGTCCCGCCGCCGTCGAGGGGCAGGAAACCGTCGACGCCGAGCCGGTACTGCACGGTCACCAGCACCGCGCCGCCGCGCGTGAAGGCCGTGCCGTCGTAGACCGGGGCCGAGCCGGTGCCGCCGATGAACGCGCCGCCGTGCACGAACACCAGCACCGGCAGGCCTTTCGCGCCCGGGTCCGGCGTCCAGACGTCGACCGTCAGGAACTCGCCGCCGGGCCGCCAGCCGTCGCCGACCACGGCGGACAGGTCGAGGCCGGGGATCGTCCGCTGCCGTTGCGGCGCTGTGGGCCCGGCCTCGCGGGCGTCGCGCACGCCGTCCCACTCCGGCGCGGGCACGGGCGCGGCGAACCGCAGCTCGCCCTCGGGCGCGGCGGCGTAGGGGAGGCCGCGGAACCGGACGCCGGTGGCGATCGGCTCGCCGCGGACGTCGCCGGAGGTGGTGCGGACGATCATGCGGGTGTCCCTTCGGGGAAGACCTTGCCGGGGTTGAGGATGTTCCGCGGATCCAGGGCTTTCTTGACCGCGCGGTGCAGTTCGAGCACCTCGGGACCGAGTTCGCGCGCGAGGCCGGGTTGCTTGAGCAGGCCGACGCCGTGCTCGCCGGTGACGGTGCCGCCGAGGTCGAGCGCGTCGGCGATGATGTCGTCGAACGCGGCTTGGGCGTTCTTCCGCGCGGTGTCGTCGCCGGCCGGCGTGACCAGCAGCGGGTGCAGGTTGCCGTCGCCGATGTGCGCGACGTTCGCGATGTGGACGCCGTGGCGCCGCGCTGCGGCATCGATGCGGGCGAGCATTTCGGGCACCGCCCGCGTCGGGACGCAGACGTCCTCGGTGAGCAGCGGGCCGAGCCGCTCCAGCGCGGGGTAGGCCAGCCGGCGGGCGGCGAACAGGGCGTCGGCCTCGGCCTGGTCGGTCGACTGCGCCGCCCAGGTCGCGCCCGCCTGCTCGAAGCAGTCGAGGATCTCCGCGGCTTCGTGCTCGCCGAGCGCCCCGGGGGAGTCGGTGCGGGCGAGGAGCACGACGTTCGCGTCGGCGCTCAGGCCCATGTTCTTCCACTGGTCGACGGCGGCCAGGCAGTGCCGGTCGACGAGCTCGAGCGCCGAGGGCAGGACGCCCCGGGCCGCGACCGCGGCGGCGGCCTGCCCGGCGGCGACGGTCGTGTCGAAGTACCCGGCGACCGTCCGCTCGGCCGCGCGGGCGGGCCGCAGGCGCACGGTGACCTCGGTGATCACGCCGAGCGTGCCTTCCGAGCCGACCATCAGCCCGGTCAGGTCGTAGCCCGCGACGCCCTTCGCGGTGCGGCGGCCGAGCCGGACGAGCTCGCCGGTGCCGGTGACGACCTGCAGGCCCAGGACGTAGTCGCGGGTGACGCCATACTTGACGCAGCAGACGCCGCCGGCGTTGGTGGCGACGTTGCCGCCGATAGTCGACCACGGCGAGCTGGCCGGATCGGGCGGGTACCAGAGCCCGTGCTCGGCGCAGGCGGCCCGCAGGTCGTCGTTGACGACGCCGGGCTCGACGACGGCGTACCGCTCGTGCTCGTCGATCTCCTTGACGGCGGTGAGCCGGTCGGTGACCAGCACGACGCAGCCGTCGACGGCGTTCGCCCCGCCGGACAAGCCGGTGCCCGCCCCGCGCGTGACGAGTGGGGTCCGGTGTTCCAGGCAGACCTTGACCACGGCCTGGACCTCTTCGGCGGTGTGCGGCCGGACGACCACGGCCGGTGGGGCGTAGGGCGCCCACTCGGCCTCGTCGTGGGCGAAACCCGCCACGACGTCCGGGTCACGGACCAGCCGGTCCGCCGGCAGCACGGAGGCCAGGTCGTCGATCAGCATCCGCGGGAACCTCCTCGTCACCGGGTTCCCACGCTAGAGCCGCGGCGCCGGTCCGGCCATGGGGAAAGTCCCCACCGGACGCGCCCGGGGGTGTGCTCACCCCACAGGGATGACCTCGTTGAACGCCTCGGTCGAGCTCGGGTGCGTGTAGATGGCGTTCCGCAGCTCGGTCGCGGTCACGTCGTGGCGGATGGCCAGCGCGACGGTGTTGACGACCTCCTGCGCGTCGATGCTCAGCAGCGCCGCGCCGAGGACCAGGTCGGTGTCGGCGTCCACGATGAACTTCATGACCCCGCGCGTCTCTTCGACCGTGTAGGCCCGGGGCATCGCGACGATGTCGGCCACCCTCTTCTTGCCGACCTTGATGTTCCGGCCCTGCGCACGGGCTTCGCGCTCGGTCAGGCCGACGGTCGCCAGCGGCGGGGTGGTGAACAGCGTGTGCGGCACGGCGACCCGGTCGGCCGTGGTGCGCTTGCCCTCGCCGAGCAGCTGGTCCAGCACGATCCGGGCGTCGTCGAGGGCCACGTAGGTGAACTGCGGGCCGCCGTTGACGTCGCCGACGGCGAAGATGTGCGGCTGGCTGGTGCGCAGGTGTTCGTCGACTTCGACGGCGCCGGCCGGCGTGGTCCGGACGCCGGCCGCGTCGAGCCGCAGGCCGTCGGTGACCGCACGGCGGCCGGTCGCCGGCAGCAACGCGCTGGCCTCGACTTCGTGCGTCTCGCCGTCCTTTTCGAAGACGACTTTCGCGACGGCGCCGCTGTCCTCGACCTTCGTGATCTTCGCGCCGGTGATGATCCGGATGCCGTCGCCTTCGAGGATCTCGCGGGTGACCTCGGCGATGTCCTCGTCCTCACGCGGCAGCAGCCGCTCCGCGCCTTCGAGGACGGTCACGTGCGTGCCGAAGTGCTGGTAGATCGACGCGAACTCGAGCCCGAGGTAACCGCCGCCGACGACCACCAGCCGCTCCGGCAGCGTCGCCGCCTGCGTGAGCTCGGTGCTGCTGACCAGGTGCTTGCTCGTGGCCAGACCGGGGATCGGCGGGACGACCGGCGCGGAGCCGGTGCTGAGGATGATCGTCGGCGCGGTGACGGTGATCCGGTCGTCCCCTTCGCCGACGGCGACGGTGTGCGGGCCGGTGAACCGGGCCGTGCCGGTGATGACGGTGACGGTGTCCTTCCCGTCGAGCGAGGCGAAGTTGCCCGCGCGGAAGGCGCTGGTCAGGGTGCGGACGCCGGCGATCGAGCGGGCGAAGAACTCCTGCGCGTCGTCTTCGAGGCGGCGGCCGTTCGAGTAGTGGACGAGCATCTTGGTCGGTACGCAGCCGACGTTCGGGCAGGTGCCGCCGTACATGTTTTCGGAGCGTTCGACGAGGACGACGTGCTTGCCGGCGTCGCCGAGCGCGTGCGCGGCGGTCTTCCCGCCCTTGCCGAAGCCGATGACCAGGACGTCCGCGGTGAGCTGGGTGGTTTCCATGTGCCCGAGTCTGCTTCGGGCGCGATGATCCGACCAGGCTTGCCAGTATCAAACAACTGCCCCAAAGTATCACTGTGGACACCGTCAGCCGCCTGCTGCGCATGGCTCAGCTCGGGGCGACGCTCGAGAAGCATTGCCTGCTCGGCGCGGGCACGCGGATGGACGTCGCCCGGTACGGCGAGCTTGAAGTGCCGTTCCACGTCCTCCTGGAGGGCGAGTGCCGGCTGTACGTCGGCCACGAGGTGTTCGACCTGCGGGCGGGCGACGTCGTGCTGATCCCGAGCGGCGCGGCGCACCGGGTGGTCACGGCGGGGCCGGGCCGGGCGCGAGGCACGGTCGAGACGGACGGGGACGCGTTCACCACGACGCGCAGCGAGCGCGGCGGCGACCCGGTGATCGACCTGTTCTGCGGGCACTACACGGTCAACGCGGGCGCCGGCGCGCTGCTGTTCCGCACCCTGCCGGGCGCGATCCACGTGGCGTTCGGGCAGTCCGCCGAAACCGACGAGGTCCTGCGCGGGCTGAGCTCCCTGATGCGCGCGGAGGCGAGCCGCGAAGGGTCCGGAACGGCGGCGATCCTCGCCGCGCTGTGCACGGTGCTGCTGGCAATGGTGCTCCGCACGGCCCGCGGCGCGGCGTGGACGGCGGTGACCGACCCGGGCATCGCCGACGCGATCGGGAGCGTCCTGGCCGACCCGGGGGAGGATTGGCCGATCGAGCGGCTCAGCCGGCAGGCCTCGATGTCCCGGGCGACTTTCTTGCGACGGTTCGTCCGGGAGACGGGGACGACCACGGGAGCGTTCCTGGCCCGAGCCCGCATGATGGCGGCGGCCGAGCTGCTGACCACTACGGACGCGCCGGTGGCGGCCATCGCCGACCGCGTGGGGTACCGGTCGGAGTCGGCGTTCACCCGCGCGTTCCGCGCCGAGCTCGGCACCACGCCGGCCCGCTTCCGACGGGAGCACGGCCTCGGTGTACCTGGAGCGAAGGCTGGCGCGCGACACGGCGGCCGGCTGTGAGCGCCAGAGACCGTCGGCTGTAGACGGGAAGCCGGCAGCGCAAGAAGACCACGGCGTCACCAGACCTCCCCCGCCCTCCTCCCCAGCCGCTTTCCAGTCGACGACCGGGTTTGTCAAGGCACGCTTTCCCGCCTTGACAAACCCGGGCGGCGACGGACAATCCGAACGGAGGGCGGGGGAGGTCGGACC
>NZ_JBVKDO010000027.1:0-109672 GCF_055633805.1 Amycolatopsis sp. NPDC114478
CCCGCTCACGCAGCTCGTCGCTGTACTTCTTCGGTGCCGGCATGCTCTGCATCCTCCCTGAGATCAGAGCCTGCACAGAACCCGGGGCGCATCAAGGTTCCGTCCAGCTTGTACTCATACGCCCACCCCGGGCCGGTCGGCAGCCGGCCGCCGTCCGGTGTCGCGAGCATCGGCTCGATCCAGACCGGCACCCCGCCGACCGCGCCGCCTCGTGTCGCCATGACCGCCTCCGTCCCGGCCACCAGCTCCCGCAGATCGGCAGGCCGCATGACTTCGCAGGTCACCAACGTAACCCGGATAGACCACAGTCACCCTCGACTGCCGTAACCGGCTGCGCGACTCCGCAACCCGAGCACCATCCCGGTCTAACTGCGGAAACTCGGCAACGAGCGCGCAGGACTGTCCTTGGCATGGTGATCGAGCATCCCCCGATTGGGTGTTCATGATCTGCAATCTCGTCACGGACCGCTGGGGTGCGGGTTTCACCGGCGTGCGCGGTTGTCGGGACCGCGCACGGGGACCGGCGTCCTCGACGGCTGGGGAGCCACGGGAGGCCACCAGGGGATACGGTGTGCCGGGCTCGCGTCGGGGGCGAGCCCGGCACACCCGACGAGGGACGCGTGGACAACACTCCGAAGCGCCAGTTCCAGACGCGCTGAAAGCTGCCGTTCAGCGACGGCGGGAACGCGATGAACCGCCGCAGCCGCCTTCGGTTTGGTCGCGTCCATCGTGGCTCCGGCACTTCCCGCAGCATCACGCCTTCCTCAACGCCCTGCCCGAGCGGATCGATCGGGCCGAAGCCACCCGCCACGCGGCGCACGCCAGGACCGCCGAGGGCGCTGAGCAGGCGTTCCTGGTCGCGATGATCTGGGGCTACGGACCGGTCGGGTACGGCCCACTGTCGCAAAAGACGCACCGTTTGTCGCATGACTTCCGCTCGCCCTTACCCTGCTCCTGGCTGTCGTCCGGACGAACGCACGCTCATGCCGCAGTGCGTGCCTCGGCAAGTGGTGCTCGGCAGCTCAACACGGGGCCGGCCACGCGACTGACATAGTCCCGTCAGTGCAGGTTTCGACTGCACGGAACCGCATCGTCCATGGCGAGCAGGCGCCCGCCACCGCAGGGACTCAGACAACAGTTCAACCCGCCGTAGCAGTCGTCAACCACAGACAGGCCGCATCAGTGTTTTTCCAGCGAGCCCAACGCCTCCCTCGCTGCCGCCACGACAGACGACCATGCTCGCGCCCGAAGGTAGTCCTCGTCGGAAAGCTCGGTTCCCAACTCAGCGAACAGGGCGTCCAGCGCTGCCGCCAATTTTGCCATCGCATCGGCTTCCTCGCGAGAGTAAAGATAGACGCCGACGGCAGCCGCCGGGTCTTCCAACACTTGCGTATCGTCGTAAAGGATATGGATTCGATGAGTAAACTCATCGTACTGCCCAGGCGGCAACTCTCGCCGAACCCACGCAGACCACTGATACTCGGGATCCGCCAGAGCTTTCACCGCTCGAACGATCTCGTTCCGCATGGCCGGAAATCGAACGTCATTCACGGCCTACTCCAAGATGACCAGTTCTGCCATTCACTAAGCGGTATGTGCGCGTTAGTGGGATCCTGATCGATGGCACCGCTAATCGGATTACCATCACGTCCAATCACCTTGCCGTTGACGCGGACAATCACATGGTCGACCTGCTGACTCGGGAAAGGAGAATTGGGATTCCCCTGATCGATACGAACTCCGTTTCCTTGGTTTTTGGGATCCTGCCAGCGGAAACCCACGCCCTTCTTGTTGGGCTTCCCTTCGCCCCAACCTTCCGGCAGTTTACCTCCGGTCTCAGGATACCAACCCGCGCCTACACCCGCTTCGTCCGTCTTGACGGCCCGTTGGGCTGCGGCTGCTGTTTCGGCTTCCACCTCGGCTCTGGCCGCGCCTCCGACCCCGGTCGCCGCTGCGGCTTCGCCGTCCGCCGCGCTCCCCGCGCCGCCGAGACCCATCGCGCCGAGCATCAGCAAGTCCTGGAACATCTGATGGACGTTGTCGTCCCAGAACTTCGTATGCGCGCACTCTTCGTAGTTCTCGACACAGTAGAACGCAGCAATACTCTTGGCGCCCTCGATGTCGTTCGGGTTCTCCTCGAGGTGAATCCACGCCATCTGACACCCACGCGCTCCGAAACACGCGTGCTCGCTGCCGGCCCCGGTCGCCGTGTCCCAGAAATCCCGGTCATTGTAAGCAGTGCCTATCATCGACCAGTAGTTCTGCAAGCGGACATAGTCATTCGTTGTCGGCGCATACTTCGACAAATGACGATTGAGCTCCGCCCTACGCACACGCGCGTGATACGCACGCTGCTGCCTCGCCTGCCCCGGATTGAGCAACGCCGCACCGGCCAGCTCACTCTCCGGGAAGATCCCGACCAGCGTCGCCCCGCCGTGGTCGTTGTAGCTGACGCCGTACGGCACCCCGGTATTCGGGTCCTCACCACCCACCACATACAAACCCGATGGGTCGGAAAGGTTGACCGGATTGGCGTCGCTGTAGCCGTAACCGTTCATCGACTGCGGGTCGGCCGGGTTCAGCACCGGGTCGACGCTCAGGAACCGGCCGGTCGCCGGGTCGTAGTCACGCGCGCCGAGATGGGTCAGTCCCGTCGTGGTCTGGTAGCCGCCGACATAGCCGTGTTTGTCCGGCCAGGTGGACGGCGGCGCACCCCGGGTGAGGCCGTACGGGTCCTGCCAGCGCTTCGACACCGCCAGGTTCCCCGCGTCCACCGTGGCGTACGTCGTGCCCAGGTGATCGGACAGCTTCCACGTCAGCCCGACATCGCCCTTGCGAGTGGCGATCACCTGCCCGTTGTAGCTGTAGAACCGGGTGCCGAGCGCCTTCGTCCCACCGGTGGGGA
This sequence comes from Amycolatopsis sp. NPDC114478, assembly GCF_055633805.1. Classification (NCBI taxonomy): domain Bacteria; kingdom Bacillati; phylum Actinomycetota; class Actinomycetes; order Pseudonocardiales; family Pseudonocardiaceae; genus Amycolatopsis; species Amycolatopsis sp. NPDC114478. Next base: position 2,906 of record NZ_JBVKDO010000027.1, read on the forward strand.
CGTTCAGCTCGGTGTCGCCGACGGTCAGTGTGGTCCCGGTCGGCTCGCGAGCGATCAACAACGCGCCGTCGGCGTCGTACAGGTAGCTGCTGGCCGCGCCATTGGCCTCGGTGGCGGTGGCGACGTGCCCCTCGGCGTCGTAGGTGAACGTCTGCGCCGCGCCGTTCGGACCGCGGCTCTTCGTACTCCCGCTTTCGTTGTAGCTGTACGCCGACTGCGTCGTACCCGCCGGTCCGGTCGTGTTCGTCGCCTGAACCGCGTGCGGCTGCGCGGCACCCGAGGCCGGGTAAGTGGACGTCGTTGTGATGTCACCCGCGCCCGTGTGCTGGACCTGCGTCTTCCGGTTGCCGATGTCGTCGAACGTCCAGGACGTCCAGTACGCCGCCGCGCCGCCCAGGCCGGCGGTGGTGGGTGCGGTGGTGCAGTCGCCCACGGACGGCGTCCAGGCTTGGGTGAGCCGCTGGAGGTAGTCCTGCTGGAAGCACTGGGTGTCCGCGGGCGCGCCGGCCGGGGTGTCGGTGATCTTGGTGATGCCGCCGGAGGGGTTGTAGGTGTAGACGCGGTTGGCGATCCAATAGTTCGACGACGTGGCCCGCTGGGCCTGCGTGGTGGCCAGCCGGTTCGTGCCGTCCTCGTAGGTGTTGGTGACGGAGACCTGATTCGGGTTCGCCGCGTCCTGGTAGTTGGTCCGCAGCACCTGCCCCATCGGGTTGTACTTCGTCTGCGAGACCAGCTGCGTCGCGCCACCGCTCGAGTCGGCGGCCAGCATCGTCAGCGGCACGCCCAACGTGGAGTAGCCGAACGACATCTCCTCGTCGGGCAGCCTGCCCACCGCCGGGCTGGTCGTGGTGCGCACAGCACCGGAGTTCGGGTCGTAGGTGACCCCGAACTGGTACGTCCCGGCCAGCCCGGTCTCCCCCGCCGGGATCGTCACGGTGGTGCCGGTGGACCGCCCGGCGGTGTCGTAGCCGGCGACATCCTTCCGGTACGTCTTGCCGTCCGCGTACCGGATCGCCGCGGTCGGCAGCCCGGGCAGCAGCGTGTCATAGGTCCACTCGGCCAGCTTCGTGCCCGATGTGACGTCGCCGTCGTACTCCGCGGTCTTCCGGCCGAGGTTGTCGTAGGTGTAGCTGATCTGCCGGTGCCGGGCGTCGGTCGTACTGGTCAGCTTCCCGGCGTCGTCGTAGGTGAACGTCGTCGTCCCGGTGTCCGGATCGGACGACGAGATCTTGCGGTCGTTCAAGTCGTAGGCGAACGTCCAGACGTTCTTGCCCGTGGTGTCGGTGATGCTCGCCTGCTGACCGCTGCGCGTGTAGGTGTACGTCGTCGTGTCCGTGGGCGACCCGGGAGACGTCCTCGTCGGGTCCTTGTACTGCAGCAGCTGGGTCCGCTGGCCCAGGCCGTTGGTGATCGTGGTCGTGGCGGTGCCGCCCGCCGGCGGGAGCGTCGTGGTGCGGTCGCCGTCCGGGATCGTTGTGGTGCGCCATTGTTCGGTGCCTTTGGCGAGGTACGCGGTCGCGATTGCGCGCCCGGCGCTGTCGTAGGTCGTGGCGTTGGTGTTCGGCACCGCGTTGTCCTGAACGACGAGCAGTGTCGACCCGGGTGCGGTGCTGTTCCAGTAGGAGTTGTGGTTCTTCCAGGCCCGGCCCTGGGAGTCGTAGATCGAGTCGGTGACCACCCGTCCGCCGCTGTCGTCGGGTGCGGGGTTCTGCGCCTGCACGGTCCGGCCGAGCCCGTCCACCAGGCTGTAGGAGCTCGCGTACTGCCCGTTCGCGAGCAGTCCTGCGGTGACGATGGTGCTGGGACCGGTGTTGCTGACCGTGTACGAGTAGGTCACGTCGGCCGGCGCGTTAGCCGCCTTGCTGTGGCCCGGTTTCCAGGCCGCCAGCGTGCGGCCGAGAGCGTCGAACGTCGCGTCCGTGCGCAGACCGCTCTGGTTCGCTTCGCCGGTCAGCGCCCCGGAGACCGGGTCGAAGTCCTTGATCTCGGTGAGTTTGGTGGTGTTGGTCGCGCTGATCGGTGGGCTGGTGGTGACGATCCGGGTGACCGGGCCGCCTGTCGCCGGGGTGTATGCCGTCGTGGTCGTCAGGCCGAGTGCGTCCGCGGCACTCGTAACCCGGCCGTACACGTCGTACACCGACGTGGAGGCGGGCGCCTTGAACGTTTCCGCGCTCCCCGCGGCCCAGGACTGCAAGCCGTCGATCCGGGTCACGTTGCCCTTCTTGGGCGCCACGCCCAGGGCCTGATCGTCGTAGTAGGTCCGGGTGTCGGTGATGATGTTGTCCGGGCCCGGCGGGTTCGCCGTCTCGTCACACGGCCCCGAAACCTTCTGCACCTCGCTCGAGGAGGTCAGCAGCCAGTCGGTGGTGTTCTCCAGGTACTGCGTGATACTGCAGGTCGTCTGCTTGGGATCGGCCGTGTCGGGCTCCGTCTGGACGTGCGTGGCGAGCCCGTACTTGCCGAACGTCGTGTGCGTGCGCGCGACGCGCCAGGTGTTGGCCGCGTCAAGCCAGGTGCGGGTGCGGCTGGTCTCGGTGCCGACGTAGGCGGCGGCGCGCCCGTCGGCATCGGTGGCCGTCGGGCCCGAAACCCAGGGATCGTTGAGCGCTCCGCCGAGCGGCTTGCCGTTCAGGTAGGAGACGGTCTCGCGGACGAACCCGCGGAGCTCCTTCCGGTCGGCGATCGACTCCTTCCAGTTGTCGCTGCTCACGCTGACACTGCGCGTGCCACCGCCTGGCAAGGTGTCCCCGTCCATGCCACGCAGGTAGATCGACTCGGACACCACCGGCGGCCCAGCGGGATCGCTGCCTGCCTGACCGACAGTCGTCTTCACGTCGCCGTAGCCACGCCAGTCCGACCACGTCCGGTACTTCGGATCGGTCAGCGGGTTGTCATCGTGGTGCCACGCCGCGCCGCCGAGGTATTCGTAGTGCGTGCGTTTGACCTGGGACAACACGGTCCGGCCGTCTTCGAGCACGTCGGTGACGCGGAACTTGTTGAACCAGTCCAGGACCGGGTCCGTCGCACCGCCAGGGGTCCAGTAGACCGGGTAGCACGACAGTGTGTTGGACTCCGGACTGGCGGGCATCTGCACGCCGGGCACGCATTCCGGGTCCGCGTACGTGATCGTCGTGAGCCCGCCCTGCGGATTGGTGATCGCATCGATGCGGTTGCGCGTGATCGCCGTGTACTGGCTGTTGGCGTTGACGCGGTTGGCCTTCAGGACCCCGTGGAACGTCGTCGGATTCAGCGTGATCGCGTTGCCGACCGTGGAGGGGCTCGCGACCCGGCCGGTCTGGGTGATCGAATCCAGCCACAGCGCCGCCGGGCTCCCGTCGCCGCCGGCCGGGAACGACTGGCCGAGTGCCCAGTCGTTGACCGGTTTCCAGCCTGAGCCGCCGTCGGTGATCTGAGTCCGGATCTTCGTGTACCGCTTGCGCGAGAAGAAGGTCGGCGAGCCGTAGACGCACACCGCGCCCTGCGCGCAGATCTGCTCGGAGGGCACGTCCGGCCACGACGTCGCGGTGCCGGAGTTCAGCTGGCCGGGGTCGCACGTGACAGTGCCACTGGGCACGCACCGCTCACTCGTGTCGAAGAGCACCTGCACCGGAGCATGGCCGAAGACATCGCCGAGGGTGGTGTTGAAGCCGTATTCGATCTTCGTGAGATAGCCGCCACGGGTGTAGGGCGTCCCCGGGTCGTTCGCGGTGGAGGCGTTGCGGTTGAGCCCGTAGTTGTTGGTTTCGGGCTGGTAGTAGTAGGAAACCGCGTTGCCGTGCGGGTCGACGACGTAGTCGAGGTTCCAGCGCCACGCACGCTGGCACCACGAAGCCGCGTACGTCGCCGCGTTGCATGGTTCGCCGGAGTTGTTGCCGAACACCGGAACCGTCCACGTCGACTGGGTTTCCGCCTTGCCGCTCGCCCAGCCGGGCAGGCGGTTGAGGCCGAAGAAGTACTGCGTCCCGTTCGGGGTGGTGACCTTCCAGTATTCGTTGAACTTGTCGCCGTTCACGGTGTTCGTGAACCGCTCGACGCGCGTCCCGTCGTCGTCCTTGGGATGCCAGGTGCCGGTCGCCTTGTCGAGCACCAGATCACCGCTCGCGCCCGAGAAGGAGATGGTCGCGTTGTCGTTGAACCAGCACAGGTCGCCGGTCTTGGTCTGCCCGTTGTTGCCGCCGAGGTCCTGCGAACATCCCTTGTACGACCGCTCGATGAACCCGCCGCCGCTGAGCCCCCAGCCGTCGCCGATGCCCGACGCCTGGTTGTTCGTCGCCGAGGTGAGCCCGTCGACCGCGCTGGAGGAGTAGTCGAGGCTGATCGACGGCACCGAGCCACCCGGCCAGGATGGCGTCGTGATCGGGTAGGAGAAGCGGAAGTCGGCCGAGGAGCCGCCCGCCGTCCACGACCCGGCCGGCTTGAGATCGGTCGCGCCGAAGTTCCCGCCGCCACCGGCCGTTCCCGCCACCGCCGCGACGACCGCCGACTTCGCGGCGGCGGTATTCGCCTCGGCGGTGTTGGCCTGGGCCGTGGTCGCGGGCAGCGCTAGTTCGCCGGTCACATGGTGCGTGCGGCTGTTGTTGTCCGACGCCAGCGGCGTTCCGACGCGGCACTCGGGCCGGTCCGGAGTGGACAGCAGGCAGGACGGGTACTGGACCAGGTGCAGCCGGTCGCCGAAGCCACCGCCGTACGCGGCGCCGAAGCTCTGGTAGTCGAGGTCGAGCTGCAGCGGGCCGCCGGTGTCGCCGGACACCGGTGCCACCTGCATGAGGACGCCCTTGATCCCGGCCCTGGCCGCAGCCGTCTGGTCGAGCGTGGTGACCTTCACCGTCCCCTTCGCGGTCGCCGCCCGTGCCTGCTTCTGCCCGGCTCGCGCCACCTTGACGTGGCCGGTGCCGCTCGGCGCGGACAGGTCGACGTCACTGCTCCCGGCAGTGGGCCAGCTGGCCTGGGCGACGGCCGCGGGCGCCATCGCCTTCGGCTTCGTCACCGGCAGGAAGCCGCCGTCGGCGCCCTTGACCGAAGCGGTCTGTTGCAGGGGCGGGAGATCCCAGCCCAGTCCGTGCCATCCCGTGCCGGTCGCGGCAGCAGCCGACTGCGCCGAGCCGAGGAGCACCAGGACGACGCCGGCCGCGGTCGCCCGCAAGCGGAAACGCGCACGTCTGACGATCATGTGAACCTACCCCTGTGTGCGGAAGCCGGTACGAGATTCAGTGGCGGACGCCGAAGAGGGCGCCAGGGTCGTCGATCCTCTTGTCGATGACGATTCCGGTGTCGCTGCGAACCCCGGAGTAGACGCGGATTCCGGCGATACCACCGTAGAAGTAGTTGGTGTGCACCTTCGTCCACACCGCTTCGCCGACCAGGAGGCCACCCGTCGCCGCGCGAGCCGTGATCCCGGAGGCATTACCCGACGGTGTGTAGAGGAGACCCGCTTGACGGACGCCGTTGACGTAGAGGGCCATCGTCTTGGTGCTCAGGTCATAGGTCGCGGCCAGATGCGTCCACGTGTTGTTCACGACGTCGGAGTCGCTGAACTCGATCGACGTGCCGTTCCCGTCCGCGGTCCCGCTCGGCAGCAGGAACGACCACCGGCCGTGCACCGCACCACCGGAGTCCGTCCACGGCTGGTACCCCAGGATGAACGGCGATGCCTGGCCGTCGTCCATGCTGACGAGGGTGCGGGCGACGTTGTCGACCGCACCGCGTGCCGAGGCGTCCGCGGCCGTCCAGTCGTGGCGTACCCAGCCTTCGACGGTGAACGACTTGTCGGTACGCAGGTCCGTCGGCTTGGCCGCGTCGATGTGGCCCGTCCAGGAACTGTCGAACTTCGCCGCGCAGTCAGCGGGATTGCCGCCGCTGTCCTGTTCCGTGGCCAGCGCGACGCCGCCAGTCGCGGTGGCGCTGCCCTGCGTGACCGTGTCGTAGTACCGGGCGCCGGCCATGGCCGCGATCTGGTCGCCGCTCAGCGCCTTGCCCCACACCCGGGCTTGATCCAAGACGCCCTTGAAGAGGTTCTTCGCCCCGGGTTCACCGCCGAGGACGAACGCGCCCGCCGCGTTCCACGCCGCAGGAACGTCCGCACTCGCCTCACGTTTCCCGTTCACCGACAGGCTGATCCGCAGCGCGCCGCGATCGAACGTGCCGGTCACCATCGTCCACGCGCCGGCCTGCGGCACCGAGGTTCCGGTCGCCCACTGGGTGGCGGCGCCGGCGGTGTCCGACGGGTTCATCCCGAACGCCCACCGGTTGCTGCTCTTCGCGTATCGCAGCACGAAACCCGGCGTGTTGACGCCGTTCTGGGACAGGACCGTGTAGTCGCTGTTCAGGTCGTCGGCCTTCACCCAGGCCGACACCGTGAACGACTGCGTCGTGTCCACCACCGACGTGGCGGTGGAGCCGGATCCGGTGCCGTCCAGCTGCACCCCGCCGCCGCTGCGTCCGGTAGTCCAGGTGTACCCGCCCGTCAGGGTGATCGCGTTCGCGTTGCCGGTCGCGTCCTTCGCGATCGAACCGGCCTTCTCGCCCAGCATCCACGCCGCCTGCAACGACGTGACCCGCGACGTTCCCGCCGTCAGCTCCGGCGCGCAGCCCTCGGCGTAGCCGTAGTTCGCCACCGGCGCCGCGGTGTTGGCGAGGTCTCGCACGTCCGCCGCGGACAACGTTCGCTGCCACACCTGAGCGTCGTCGAGCGCGCCGTGGAAGAAGTCGGCGCGAGTCCCGGACCACTTCGTCGCGCCCAGCACCACCGGTCCGGTCGCGGCCCACGGCTGGGCGATCGCCGTGCTCTGCTTCGCACCGTCGACGTAGAGCGTGGCGACCTGGGTCGACGCGTCATACGTCCCCGCCACATGAGTCCACACGCCGACTTGGGGCGGTCCGCCGGAGAAGGCCCAGAGGGCCGCCGGCGTGGCCGAATCTCCCGCCGTGACGCGCATCGCCCAGGCGTTGTTTTCCTTGTTGTACTGCAGCGCGAACGGCATCGCCTGGGTCCCGTCCTGCGCGATGACGGTCTGCGAATGCGTCGTATCGGCGAGCTTCGCCCAGGCAGCCACGGTGAACGACTTCGACGCGTCGATCGCCTGGTCCGCGGTCCTGGCGTAGCCGGTCGTGCCGTCGAGACCGATCGCGCCCTTCGTGCCTTCGCCGTAGCCGTTGGTGTCCGGGTGCGTCCAGCTGTTCCCGTGGTCGTAGCCCGGCCCCGAAGTGACCCCGCCGACGGTCGTCATCGGATGCGCGGCAAGACCCGCGTTCCCCGGCGTGCCCGCAGCCGTGTCCGCCAGCGTCGTGCCCGACGGCTCGTCGGCACTCCACGCGGCCGTGAGGTTCTTGCCCGGCGTGACCGGCTCCACGTGGTACGAGCACGAAGCCGGGTCCAGTGTCGGGTTCGAATCCGTGAGCACCACGCACTGGGCGTCCGGGCTCGCAGTGCCGGCCTTGTTCACCGACTTCACCTTGATGATGTTCTGGTTCCCGTTGAGCGCGGTCGCCTTGATGCCGCCGACCGCGACCATCTTCCCGGCACCGTCGGTCGACTGCGTCGCCGGAACGCTCGGCGATCCTTGGACCTGTGGTTCGGATCCGTCGGTCGTGTAGATGAAGTGGTCGATGTCGTAGAAGTTGTCGGTGGCCATCCCGGTCCAGATGCTGAACTCGACCGGATCACCCTGCACCGCCGGATGCGTCCAGGACGGCATGGCCACCACCGGTTGCGCGGGTACCTTGCTGTCCACGGTGAACTCGCAGTTGCCGACCCAGCTCGACCAGAGCTCACCGTCGGTGGCCTGCATGGACCAGTTGTAGATGCCGTCCTCGTTGATCCAGCCCGCCGGGACCGCGGCCAGCTGCGCGGTCGCCTGCTGGTTCTGGCCCGGTGTGCCCACCGCGACCATGTTCCCGCCGTTGTCGTGCGCGTACACGTTGTGCCCCAGTGCGCCGTACGCGACCGCGAACTTCGCGTACAGCGTGCCACCGTCCGGGTCGGACACCTTCCCCGCCAGCTGCGGGTTCTTCGTGTACACCCACGGCCGGTTCGTCCCGCTCGTGCACGGCAGCAACCCGTTCTGCATGGACAACGCCGTCGGCGGGTTCGGCGCCGAGTCGTAGTTCACCTGCAGGTACGGGTTCAGCGCGAACCGCCGCCAGGTAGCCACGCCGCCGCCCTGCCCGTCCTCCACCAGCGCGAGCGACACGTTCGGCCAGCGGCCCGCCGCCGCGTCCTGCGCCGCGTGCGTAGCATCGAACTGCCCGCTCACATCCGGCGCGTTGCCGCAGTTGGCGACATTCACCGACGACATGTAGTAGCTCCAGCCCGGCTGGTTGTTCCACGTGATGTCCCCGCCGAACGGGCCGGTCAGCCACAGGTCGGTGTCCGCCGCGTTCGAACAGTTGTAGGTGTGCGTGACCGTGGTGTTCAGGCTGGCCGAATGCACGACGGTCCCGGCGATCTGCGCGGTGTTCATCTGCAGGTACGACCGCGAGGTGCCCGCCCGGTCGTCGGTTTCGTAACCCGCCTTGAGATCCGACAGAGCACCGTCGGAGGCGTTGTAGTTGCGCGCGTCCGGAAACCCGGACTGCACCACCGCATGCGCCTGCATCCCGCAGGTGGAACACCAGGTGTCCGGATCGAGGGCCACCGGGTACCGCGTCGCCGGGTCGGCGAGGAAGGCCTGGTCGGGCGTGATCGCGACCGTGTCCGAGGACAGCTTCACCCCCATGACCGCCTCGCGGTGACCACCACCTGAACCCAGCTGCCGCTCGGCCTCGGACCCCGCACCGGAGGAATCCCACATGCGTGACGCGTCACCGGCGAAGACAACCGCTCCGCTGGTGTCCTTGACCTCCAGCCCGTCTGCGGGCTTTGCACCGGAGTTCGGTGTACCGCGCCCCGCGCCCGGCGCCACGGACACCGTGGTGTTCTTGGTGTGGAGCCCGAACGGGATCTCGCGCAACTGCGGGTTCTGCGCGGCGTCCCGCGTCTTGACGACGAGGTTCTCGGTGTAGCCCTCCGGCAGCGCCCGGACCGTCAGATCCACTCCCGGAAGTACTTCGGCGTAGGTCGCGGTGTCCCCGGACAACGACGGTGCCGGGAGGTCTTTCGTCCACTTCAGACCGACCTCCTTGCCCGCCTCGCCGGCCTGCACGATGGGCTTGGCCACGGACCCGGTGCCACCCGCGTTCAGCGCGAGGTCCAGCACCGTCGCCTTCGGCGTCACCGCCCCGTCGGCGTTGCGCAAGAGCGTCGTGTCGATCGGTGTCCACGCAGGACCGTGCTTGACCCGCACTGGGTGCGTGTACTCGGTCAACGTCCACGAGCCGTCCGGATTCGCCACCGTCTGGGACGTCTCCGTCGTCATCGACGTGACCAAGACCTGTTTGCCGGCCGCACGCGCCCACGCCGAGGCCGTCGCCTCATCCGGCGCCTGGTCAGGCGCCGAAACCGCAGCCGACGCGGCCGGAGCCACCAGCACCGACAGACCGCCGATACCGACGACAGCTGCCAGGAAAAGCGCGCGCGAAGGCACGCCGAATACACTCACGAGATCCCCCTCGCCAAAGAGCACCAGCACACAGCCGGGCCCCCGACGAACCCAAGATCACCCTTACTGATCAGATCGCGAAAGGGAATAGGCCAAGCGGGGTATTCACGAGAAAGTCACCAATACCGGCAAATCCGACAATGCGGCATCCGAGATCATTTGCGACCAATTGACATAAGTTGTCTACATAGCCGGCCTTCGTCGCCAACAACTCGAGGCCGGCCAGGCTGGACCCGGCCCGCTGGGCTCCAACGCGGCCAGGCGCGAGACCAGTAAATGACAGCGCCAGGGCCGCCCGCCGACGATGAGCGGCGCTCGCACCCCGAGCACGGAGCCGAGGAGGCCGCCCAGAGCGGCACCGATGGGTCCGGCGCCACAGTCGATCAGCCGGTAGCTGCTGGTGGCTCGGCCCATCAACTCGCGGGGGATGAGCTGTTGGCGGCTCACCACGGCCCGCACGTTCCACAGCATGATGCCGAACGCGCCGAGAGCGTAGGCAGTTGCGGCTACCGGGATGGACCAGGCGAACCCATGGGTACGCGGCAACGCAAGGTCTTCCTGAGCGTCACCATCGGCATGCTGATCGTGCTGGCTGCGGTCTTCACGCTGCTGCGGGTCTCACCCGACACCGGTGAGGCTGTCGACGTCGTCAGCACGGTACTGATGGTGGCCGGAGGTGTTGTGCTTGTCGGCGCGCTGATCGTTCTCCTGCGCAATCGCAGGACGTAACTGAAGCAAGAGCACAGAGGAACGCGCCGGGGCAGTGGTTCTTCGAACGCATTCGCTGCTCCGCCGTCTCCTCGAACATAGGGACGAGCCGTTGACTCGCTTGATTTCCGACTTTGTATGCTGATCGCCGTTCCAAGCGACTGGGGGTTGGCGAGTGCGGATCGTGATGACGTTGCTGGTGCGCGACGAGGCCGACATCGTGGCCGCCACGGTGGAGCACCATCTCGCCGCGGGAGTGGATTTCATCGTGGCGACGGACAACGGATCCGTCGACGGCACCACCGAAATCCTGGAACGCTACCGCGACGCCGGGGTACTCGAGCTGCGGCACGAGCCAGGCCGCGACTACGAGCAGGCCCGATGGGTCACGGCGATGGCCCGGCGCGCGGCGGAGTCGCACGGCGCCGACTGGGTGATCAACGGCGATGCCGACGAGTTCCTCTGGCCCGGCACGGCCACCGATGTCAACCGCACCGCCATCCCGGACGCGCTGGCCACCATCGACAGCCGATGCGGCACCGTGGAGATGGTCCGCGACAACCTCGTGGCCGACCCCGCCCGCAAAGGCCCGTGGCCGTCGACGCACGTCCTGCGCGACACACTGGCGTTGTCGGCTCGGGGTACCCGGATCGGGAACAAGGTGTGCCACCGAGCCGACCCCGGGGTGACGGTCGGCTTCGGCAACCACAGCGCGACCGGGGTTCCGGGCGGAGTTGCCGCCGAGCGGCCATTGGCGATCCTGCACGTGCCCGACCGCGGGCTGGAACAGTTCACGCGCAAAGTCGCCAATGCGGGTTCCGCGTTTGCCGCCAACACGCGACTTGACCCGGGTATCGGGTGGCACATGCGCGAGGACTACCAACTTCTGCTCGACGACGACCTGGCGCGAGCCTGGGCTCAGCGGCAGCCGGACGCGGCCGCCGTCAGCGCCGGCCTCGCCGAGGGAACCCTCGTCCGCGACAGCCGGCTCACGGACCGGCTTACCGAACTCCTGCCGACCGCGGTCATCCCCGACGCTCTGAAAGACGTCCTCCGCGAACCGTAGCCTCAGCGGGCGCGGACCTCATCGAGGCGAAGGCGTCGACACCGGGCAACAAAGGGTCCTGGCGTTCGCATCCGGTCATGCCGACGAGCGTGAGTCGTGGGGACCGGGATACTGCCTCATCCCCGCCACGCGTACCAGGCGGCCGCACCCGCGGTGTTGCTCACGATCTCTGCCGAGCGGCGCATTCCGCCGCGCAGTGCGGGTGGTGCCGACGTCGATGATCATCGCGCGGCGACGTGTTCCACAGGGGGAGGCGGCGAGTTGTCGCTGCCCGTGGCTGGTCGGGCCCGCCACAGCGAGATGCCCAAGCCGATCAACGCCACTCCGGTCGGAACGGCCAACGGCCGGTTGAACGACTCCGGGAGCACCGCGAGCGCGACCGTCGCGACAGTGCCCGCGGCCAGCAGTGCCGACGCCCACCGGGCGAGGACGCGGGCCCGGAACAACGCGATTCCGAACAGGCATCCACCCGCGAGATAACCGACGGAGCTGACCGCGATGACGGTCTGCATGCCGCCGATGCCATGGGTTGCGGTGCCGCCGAAGGCGACGGCGAGGACATCGGCGACATAGCCGGGCGCCGTGGGTGCCAGCGCGGGCAGAACGGCGGCGGCGACGACCTCGATGCTGAACATGAGCAGGTAGCCGACGGCGAACAACGCGTAGCCGAGGAAGCCGAGAATTCCCGTCCGTCGGACTTGACGCAGGTACATGCCGGTGATGCCGGCGAGCGCCAGCGCGGCCATGAGCGCTTTCGCCGCGCTGCGCACGGCCCAGTCGGTGGTGGTGACCAGCGAGACGTCCATGGCCGGGTGGCCGATCTGGACCGCGATGAACAGTGCCCCCGCGATCGCGGCAGCGATTCCGGCGGCCTGCGAAAGGCTCCTTTCACTGGGCGCCAAGGAGAACTGCTTCGTCTTGCCGGGTCTTGGCGTGGCGCTCATGCCTTGCTCCTCCGAGCGGAATAGGAGGTATACAACGTACACCTTTACGACACTCAAGCTAGGCGTACGATGTACACCTGTCAAGACCGGACCCCCGTCAGGAGGTGGAGGACCCCGATGCAGGACACCGCCGCGGCCGGCGGCCGGGAGCGGCTCAACCGCGCCAAAGTGCTGGGCGCCGCCGTCGAACTGGCGGATGAAGGCGGCTTCGAGGCCCTGACCATGCGCAGGCTCGCGGCCCGGTTGAGCGTCGTACCCATGGCGCTCTACAAGCACGTGGCGGACAAGCGCGAGCTCCTCGACGGCATGGTCGACCTGGTCTTCGCCGAGGTCGAGGTACCCGTCGACGTCGGCTGGCGGACCGCCATGCACCGCCGTGCGGCGTCGATGCGGCTGGCTCTGCTCCGCCACCCGTGGGCGGTCGGCCGGATGGAGACGGGCACTCCGGGACCGGCGAACCTGCACCACCACAACGCCGTGATGCGATGCCTCCGCCGTGACGCGGGCTTTCCCTTCCGCATGGCCGTGCACGCGTACAACCTGATGGACGCCTACGTCTACGGGTTCGCTCTCCAGGAGAAGAACCTCGCCGGCGACATCCCGGCGGAAGCCGCGCGGCGGCAGGAAGCCGTCGTGGACCGGCAGCCGTCGGGACTCGAGGACTACCCCTACCTCGCGGAGGTGGTCACCGAACTGGCGAAGACCGGGTTCACGTTCGCCGACGAGTTCGAATTCGGGCTCGACCTCATCCTCGACGGCCTCAGCCGGATGCCTCAGCAAGCCTCCGGCGCCGCGCCATGACCACATCGACCCCACACCAACGTCCGCTCATGCCGAGCTGAGTGTGCTGACTTCGGCTACGGGCAGACGTTGCGCCGCCTGGGCCGCCGCGCCCGCGCGGACGTCGTGCTGACGGCGGCCCGTGACGGCTTCGCCGCGATGGGCGCGACGACGTACGTCGAGCGGTGCGACCGCGAGCTGAAGGCGGGCGGGGTGCACCTCGCCCGCTCCGGCTCGCGGTTGACACCGCAGGAGGAGGCCGTCAGCCGGCTGGTCGCCCAGGGGTGGTCGAACAAGGAAGTCGCCGCGGAGCTGTTCCTTTCGGTTAAAACCGTGCAGTACCACCTGACCCGGGTGTACGCGAAGCTCGGCATCCGGTCGCGGACCGAGCTGGCGGCCCGGTACGGCGTCGAAGGGACTTCTTAGCCGAGGCTTTCGTACGGGTCGTCCGGAACCGGCGCGGGCTGGGCCCGCGCTACGTCGAGGAACGGGATGGTGCCGCCGTTCACCGGGTCCTTCGCCTGCGCGGGGGTGAAGGCGCCGGTGACCTCCAGCCACGAATCGGGCTGCAGCACCGGGGGCACCTGCCCGGTCAGGCCGACCTTGACCGGCTGCGCGTCCGCGGCGCAGCAGTTGAGGAGCATGCGGATCAGGTAGGGCGCGCCGTCGTGGTCGAACGCCACGAACCCGGTGAGCGTGACGGTGCGCCCGGCCAGGGACCGGCCGTGGTCGTAGACCGCGCGGTCCGCGTAGCCGATCACCGTCAACGGGACCGGGTTGCCGGCCGGGAGCGGGGCGACGATCCGCGGCGCGGTCACCGCCGTGCCCGTGCGCATCGCGCTGTAGGAGCCCAGCGCCGGGGGCGCGGCGAGGACCAGCGCGAACACCGGCAGCACCAGCAGCCACGAGATCCGCGGCCCCGGCGGCCCGGCCGGGCGGCGCCGCGCGTACCGAACGGTGGCGACGGCCGCGACCACCAGCATCACCCCGGCCGCCAGCACCAGCGGGCGCAACCCGGCCTTGACGTAGCGCAGGTACAGCCCGGTCGCGCCGGCGTGGAGCAGGACCCCGCCGACGAGGAACAGCAGGATCGCCTGCACCGTGCGGTTCACAGCAGCACCGCGCCGGTCAGGACCGCGGTCCCCGCGGCCACGACGAACGTCACCGGCGCGAACCGCAGCGCGAACCCGCGGCCGAACGTCGCGGCCTGCATGCCGAACAGCTTCAGGTCGATCATCGGGCCGACGACCAGGAACGCCAGCCGCGCCGTGAGCGAGAACTGCGTCAACGAGGACGCGACGAACGCGTCGGCCTCCGAGCAGATCGACAGCAGCACGGCGAGCACCGACAGCGCCAAGACCGCCACCACGGGGTTGCCGGCCGCGGCGTACAGCCAGCTCGAGGGCACCACGGACTTGAGGGTGGCGGCGGCCATCGCCCCGCCGACGAGGAACCCGCCCGCGTGCATGACGTCGTGGCGGACCGAGCCCCAGAACGCCTCGCCGCGGCCCTCGCCGGCACCGTGCGCGTGCGCCCGGGGCCGCAGCCAGTCCGGCCGGCCGAGCCGCTGCCACAGCCAGCCCATCACGCAGGACGCCGCGAGGCTCGCCGCGAACCGGGCGACGACCATCCGCGGCTGCCCGGGGAACGCGACCGCGGTCGCCGTCAGCACCACCGGGTTGATCGCCGGCGCCGACAGCAGGAACGCCACCGCGGCCGAGGGCGTCACGCCGCCGCGCACCAGCGCGCCGGCCACCGGCACCGACGCGCATTCACACCCCGGCAGGACCGCCCCGGCCAGCCCGGCGACCGGCACCGCCAGCGTCGGCCGTTCCGGCAGCACGCGGGTGAAGAACGACGGCGGGACGAAGACCGCGAGCCCGGCCGACAGCAGCACGCCGACGACCAGGAAGGGCAGCGCCTGCACGACCACCGCCACGAACACCGTCAGCCAGCTCTGCAGCACCGGGGTGGCCAGCAACCGCCGCACCGGCCCCTGGGCCAGGAACCCGAGCAGCAGCACCAAGGTCAAGATCAGGACCGGGTCGACGTTCCAGCCCGCTTGCCCGCGCCGGTCCCGGTCTTCGTCGATGGCAGTCACCACAGGCTCCCGTACTTCCGCTCCGTACCCCGTTCCTGACACGGACGGCGGCGCCACGGGGTTCACCGCGCCCGGCCCGACTAAAGTCGCGGGCGGTTCGCGACGAAAGTCGGCCACGCACACCCGCCGATTCGTCCCGATCGGGCGGGAACGGGCCGCGCTAACCGATTGGTCCGCGGGCCATTCGGCGCAGTCCCGGCCGGGCAATTGATTGCCCCCCTTCGGAAAGGGACCGCCGGCGCCCGGCGGAATGTATAAACAGGACACCCATGGGTCCCCCGTCCGCACGACTTCCCTCCAGGAGGGCTCGATGCGCCGTCCACCCCGAAGAATCCTCGCCGTCGCCGGCTTCGCGGCACTGGCGTTGACCACCCCCGCGCTCCCGGCCACCGCGGCGTCCGCCACGAGCACCACCGTCCACCCGACGGCCCGCGTGTGCGCGCAGACCGCGAAACCGGGCATGGCAACGTGTTTCGCCGAACGCCAGACCGACACCATGCGCGCCGCGCTCGCCCCCAACGCCTTGCCGAGCGGGTTCGGGCCGAGCGGGCTGCGCTCCGCGTACAACCTCACGGCGAGCGGCAGCGCGTCGGCCACCGTGGCCATTGTGGACTCCAACGACGACCCGAACGCCGAAGCCGACCTCGCCACCTACCGGTCGACCTACGGCCTGCCCGCCTGCACCACCGCGAACGGCTGCTTCAAGAAGGTCAACGAAAACGGGCAAAGCAGCCCACTTCCGACGGCGGACAGCGGCTGGGCCGGTGAGATCTCCCTCGACGTCGACATGGTCTCGGCGATCTGCCCCAACTGCCACATCCTGCTCGTCGAGTCGAACCAGCCGAGCATGGCGGACCTCGGCACCGCGGTGAACACCGCCGTTTCCCTGGGCGCCAAGTACGTCTCCAACAGCTACGGCGGCAGCGAGGACGGCACCGAGAACACCTCCGACTCCAGCTACTTCCACCACCCCGGCGTCGCGATCACCGCGAGCACCGGTGACAACGGCTACGGCATCAGCTACCCGGCCTCGTCGCAGTACGTCACCGCCGTCGGCGGCACCTCCCTCACCCAGGGCGGCGGCACCCGCGGCTGGACCGAAACCGCGTGGAGCGGCGCGGGCAGCGGCTGCTCGACCAGCGTGCCCAAGCCGGCGTTCCAGAACGTGACGACCGGGTGCGCCAAGCGCGCCAACGCCGACGTCTCCGCGGTCGCCGACCCGCAGACCGGCGTCGCGGTCTACCAGACCTACGGCGGCAGCGGCTGGGCCGTCTACGGCGGGACCAGCGCGTCCTCCCCGATCATCGCGTCGGTCTACGCGCTCGCCGGCACCCCGGGCGCGTCCGACACGGCCGCCGCCTACCCCTACTCCCACGCGGGCAACCTCAACGACGTCACTTCCGGCAGCAACGGCAGCTGCTCGACGACCGTGCAGTGCCAGGCGGGCCCCGGCTGGGACGGCCCCACCGGGCTCGGCACGCCCAACGGGACCGCCGCCTTCACCGCCGGGACGTCCTCCGGCGGGGTCACCGCGGCGAACCCGGGTAACCAGAGCAGCGTCACCGGGACCGCGGTCAGCCTGCAGCTGTCGGCGTCCGGCGGCAGCGGCGGCTACACCTGGACCGCCACCGGCCTGCCCGCCGGGCTGTCGATCAGCTCTTCGGGGCTGATCTCCGGCACCCCGACCACGGCAGGGACGTACTCGGTGACCGCCACCGCCAAGGACTCCTCCGGCGCCACCGGCAGCACGACGTTCACGTGGACCATCACGTCCCCGGGCGGCGGCTGCTCAGGCCAGAAGCTGGCCAACCCCGGCTTCGAAAGCGGTGCGACGGCGTGGACGGCGTCCAGCGGCGTGATCACCACGTCCGCCGACGGTGAAGCGCCGCACTCCGGCACGTACCTCGCCTACCTGAACGGCTACGGCACCACGCACACCGACACGCTCTCGCAGGCGGTGACCATCCCCAGCGGGTGCCACGCTTCGCTGAGCTTCTACCTGCACATCGACTCGGCGGAGACCACGACCACGACGCAGTACGACAAGCTGACGGTCAAGGCCGGGTCGACGACGCTGGCGACCTACTCCAACCTGGACAAGGCGACCGGCTACCAGCAGCGCACGGTCGACGTCTCGGCGTTCGCCGGGCAGACCGTGACGCTGACGTTCACCGGCACCGAAGACTCGTCCCTGCAGACGTCCTTCTGCGTCGACGACACGGCGGTGACGCTGAGCTGACTGCGTGAGCGAGGTAGACCGTCCGCAATGGACGGTCTACCTCGCTCACCGGGCCGCCCCCAGTGACCCGCGGTACCAGGCGGCCGCCTCGGCGAGGCGCGGGCCGAAGCCCGGGCCCGGCGAAACGCCCGTCAGGGCCCAGATGCGGGTGCTGTCGTACCAGTGGTCCCGCGTGAGCAGGGAGTACTGGTGGTCGGTGAGGGCCGGGAGGGCCGCGCGCGTGCGGTCCCGGTGCTCGGTCAGCGAGAGGTCCGCGACCGGTACCGGCAGGTCGAGCAGCTCGCACACGGCCGTGATGAGGCCGCGCAGCCGGACCGGGTCGGGGTCGGCCACGTGGTAGACCTCGCCCGTCCCGCCGGTGCCGGGGTTGAGGGCGAGCACCACGATCGCGGCGGCCAGATCGGCGACCGCCACGAGCGAGGTGCGGGCCTCGCCGCCCGCCGCCCACGCGGGCACCGCGCTGATCCACCGGGCCAGCGCGGGCACGACGTGCCGGTCACCGGCCCCGTGGATGAGGTGCGGCCGCAGCACAACCCCACCGGCGGCGAGGACGAGCCGTTCACCGGCCAGCCTGCTGCGGCTGGTGGCGGACGCGGGCCCGGTCGCGGGCGCAGACCCGCCGGCCGGGTCGAATTCGCCCTCCGGCCCGCCGGCTTGCGAACCCGGGGTCGAGTCCGGCCCGCCGCCGGTCGGCGACCCTGGAGCAAACCCCAGCCCACCGCGACCTGCTGGCGAACCCGAACTGAACTCGCTCTCCCGCCCATCGCGACCGGCCAGCGCCCCCAGATCGGGCCCCGACCCGCCGCGACCGACCTCCAACGCTGGGTCCGTCCCCGGACCGGACCCAGCCCCCTTACCCCCGTGCTCGCTCGCCGGTTCCAGCGCTCCCCGGTGCACCCCGTCCCGGTAGACCGCGCAGGTGCTCAGGTACAGCACCTCCGCCGTGCCCGCTCGGCGGGCCTCCGCCAGGAGGTTGGCCGTGCCGTCCTCGTTGACGGCCGTGCACAGCTCCTGGTCACCCCCCACCTGCGAAGCGAGGTGCACCAGCGTCGTGATGCCGGTGCACAGCCCCACCAGGCCCGCCGCGTCGGTGACGTCGCCGCGCCAGGTCGTCACGCCCGCGTCGGTCATCCACCCCGGCAGCGGACGACGGGCGAGGACGCGGACCCGCGCGCCCTCGCCGCGGGCGACCAGCTCGCGCAGCACCGCCGTGCCGACGAAGCCGGTCGCGCCGGTGACCAGGAGGTCCTGCTCACCGGTTCTCACGACAAGTGCAGTGCCAGCGTGCAGCTCGCGGCCGTGGCGCCCTTCTGACGGACGTCGACCCGCACGGTCCGGGTGCGGCCCGGGCCGGCCGGGTCCGCGTCGACCACCAGCAGGCACTCCGAATCGAACTCGACGTACGAGTCGAAGCGGAAGTCCGCGCGTTCGGGCAGCGCGTACGGGTCGCCGACGGCCAGCAGCGCCGCCTGGCGCGCCCCTTCGAGGAGCACCATGCCCGGCACGTGGTCGACCGGGTGGTCGAAGAGCACCGCGTGGTCCGGGTCGAAGCGCAGCGCCCACGTGCCGTCCGTCGGCGTCGCCGCCACCAGGACGTCCTCCACGCGGTCGCGGCCGACCGAGGCCGGCACGACCGCGGGCAGCACCTCGGCCTGGAACGGCGTCGCCGCGAAGTGGTCGCCCCGCACCCGGCGGTAGACCGCCGAGGACACGCAGCGCCAGCGCTCCGACGCCGTGCCGATCAGGCGCCCGTCGCGGAAGCACTCGAAGTCCAGCCGCATGCCGCCGACGTTCTTGCCCCGGAACTCGACCTCGTGCGCGCTGACCCGCAGGACCACGTCGACCGGCCGGCCCCGGGTGGCCAGGCCCTGCTCGTCGACGTCGTACGCCTTGTGGTCCGACAGGAAGCTGTGGCTGAGCGGAACACCGTACGCACGGTGCGCGATCAGCAGCGCGGCCTGGCGGACGGTCTCCGCGTAGAGCATCGGATCGTGGAACACGGGCGTCCGCGGCCCGAAGAAGCTGTGCCGGCGCGGCCACTGCGCACCGACTTCGAACCGGCCTTCGCCGAGGATGTTCAGGTCGGTGACGAAAACTTCCGAGACGGCCGCGCGGTGCACGAGGCTCCGCGGAATCGTTTGCTGGAAGTCGACCGAGCTCACCGACGGGATCGTGTCGATCTTGGTTTCCGGTATTTCGCGCACAGACTCCTGAAGCATCATGCCGACCATGACGGTCCTCCTAGAATGTCCAACCCCAGTACCCCAGTGCCCCCCGCATCAGTTTTAGCGGAATCGGACACGTAAAACCATACCAACCGAGCGGTTTTTTTTGATGGCTTTCCCGGCCCTGGGGACGTAGACTGTCCCTCTGACCCGGGAGTACCGCCGAATGGTCTACTGTGGACTGATCGGCCAGAGTGAGAGGGGCTGACGTGGCTCGCCAAGAGCGTGCGGAGCAGACACGGAACGCGATCCTCGAGGCGGCCGCCTCGCGGTTCGACGCCGTCGGCTTCCTCGGCGCGAGCCTCTCGGACATCCTGACGGAGGCGGGTGTCACGAAGGGTGCGCTGTACTTCCACTTCAAGTCGAAGGAAGACCTCGCCGACGCGCTGATCGACGAGCAGTTCACCGTCTGGGACCCGCTCGCGGAGATCGAGAACCCGGGGCTGCAGACGGTCATCGACCTGACCCAGGAGATGGCGGCCAGCCTGCAGTCCGACGTGCGCGTCCGGGCGAGCATCCGGCTGGTCATCGAGCAGGGCTCGTTCATCGCGCCGGCGGGCAGCGCGTACAAGCGGTGGATCGACACGATCCACGGCTGCCTGCTCGCGGCCAAGGCCGCGGGCGACCTGCGCAAGGAAGTCAACGCGTACGACCTGGCGGTGTTCGTGCAGGCGTCCTTCACCGGGATCCAGCTGAGCTCCCAGGTGCTGACCGGCCGGATGGACCTGCTCGAGCGGGTGACGTTCATGTGGACCACGATCTTGAGCTCGGTGGTCCCGCCGCGGCGGTTGCACCGGTTCGTCCCGGAGGGGACGGCGCAGGTGACGGCCGCGGTCTGAGGTTTCGCGGGAACGGGCGGTCCGGTGGGTTGCGGGCCGCCCTTTTTCACGCCCTGGCGCAGGGCGATGGGGCAAGGTGGATCGGCCGGGTCGCTCGGCGGTGTGCCGGGCGAGCCGGATCCTCAGGTCCGGGCCGCGCGGGCCGGGGCCGCGGCCGGGCGGTCGGACAGCTCCAGCAGCCGCCACAACTTGCCCAGTGTCGAGGCCAAGTCGCTGTCCGGGACCACGATCCGGCTCGACACCACCGACTCCAGACCCACGCACGTCACCACCACCAGCAGCTCCGCGGTCTCGATCGGCACGTCCGCGCCCAGCTCGCCGCCGGCCAGTGCTTCCGTCACGTACTCGTGGACCTGCGCCAGCCACGTGCGGGAAAACACCACGAACCGCTCGTCCACCGACCCCATCTCGCGGGCCATGCGGAAGCTGGCGCCCACCTTGGGGTCCGCGTCGAGCCAGTGCATCAACGCCCGGCTCAGGTCCGCCAGCCTCGGCAACGCCGGGCGGGACACCGCCAGCTGCCTGCTCACGTGCTCGCGCAGGACCGCCGTCGCCGCTTCCTGGACCTCGTCGCAGATCTCGTCCTTGGACGAGAAGTGGAAGTACAGGCCGCCCTTGGTGACGCCCGCCGCCTGGGCGATGCCCACCATGCTGGTGGCCGCGTACCCGTCGCGGTGCAGCAGCTCGGCCGCGGCTACCAGCAACAGGCGCCGCGTGTGTTCCGAGCGTGCCTGCTTGGTCACCGTCGGTCCCCTCCGCTCGAGCCGTCCGGCGCAGGGACCCTGCGCGTCCCGATCATGATTACATACCAACCGCCCGGTTTACAACTAGGGGAACCCCAGAAACCGGCCCCAGACAACGGAGTTCGCGACCGCTCACAGAACAAACCGACCGACCTCCCGGTTTTGTCTTGAAAACCGGGAGGTCGGTTTAGTACGCTGCCGGAGTGGGACCGGGCAGTTGGGCGCTGGAGGACAACACTGGGGGCGCCGGGCCGGGCAGATCCGATCGACGCGGACACCGGAGGGCACTGGAAATGGACTACGGGATACTGGGGCAGATCAGAGTCGAAGGGCGGCCTGGCGTGAGCGCCCCGCGGGCACGCAAGATCGAGACGCTGCTCGCCGTGCTGCTGGTCAAGCGCAACCAGGTGGCGACCACCGAACACCTCATCGGCGAGCTCTGGGGAGAGCACCCGCCGGCCCGCGCGAGCGCCGCGCTGTACGTCTACGTCTCGCAGCTGCGGAAGCTGCTGCGCGGCACGGGTGACGACGCCGACGACAGCCCCGTCGTCACCAGCCCGCGCGGCTACTCGCTGCACGTCAAAGACGGCGAGCTCGACGCCGACCGATTCACGCGCCGCTACGACCGCGGCCGGGCCCTGTACTGGGACCGCAACTACAAGGAGGCCGCGGCCGTCCTGCGCGAAGCCGCGAATCTATGGCGCGGTGAGGCGTTCGGCGGCTTCACCGACTCCCCCGACGTCCAGGCCTACGCCACGCTGCTGGAGGAAAGCCGGCTGGAGTGCCTGGAACTGCTGATGGAAACCGAGCTGCTGATCGGACGGCACCGCGAGGTCGTCGGTCAGCTGTCCGCGCTGGCGAAGGAACACACCCTGCGCGAGACGTTCTACGAGTACCTGATGACCGCCCTGCTGCGCTCGAACCGCCGTGCGGAGGCCCTCGAGACCTTCGCTTCCGCCCGGCAGCACCTGGTTCAGCAGCTGGGCATCGAGCCCGGCAGTTCGCTGCGGAAGCTGCACCACAGCATCCTCGTCGGCGAGATGTCGGACGCGGTCTGACCCGGTCCGCGTCCGGCCCCAGCGGCCCGGTCCTCCGCCATCAGCGGAGGACCGGGCCGCTTCTACGTCAGCTGCGGTAGAGCGACACGACCGGCGAGCCGCACGCGGCGGCCTCGCCGTACCAGCCACCCCAGCGGCTGTCGAGCGCCAGCTCGGCCAGCTCTGCCATGAGGTCCAGCTCCGACGGCCACACGTACCGCAGCGGCACCCGCGCGTCGGCCAGGAACAGCGTCTGACGCGCGCAGTCGTGCCCGGTCACCAGCGGGTGCGAAGCCCAGCGGGCCGGGTCGGGGTGGTGGCCCTGCACGACGAGGGCGCCGCCGGGCCGCAGCAGCGCCGCCAGCTTGCGGACCGCGCGCACCTGCTCCCGCTGCACGAGCAGCCGGGAAAGAACGTCCGCACCGGCGTACACGACGTCGAAACGCTGCACGGGCAAGCTGTCGAAGCCCGCTTCCGTGACGGCGTACCCCAGTTCCGCGAGCTCGTCCGCCACCGGGCCCGCGTTCAGGACGAGCACCCGCGGGCGGCTCGCGACGCGGTCGGCGACCTCGGCGAGGAACGCCGCTGCGCCGGCCGGATCGGCCGCAAGCGGGGCGGACCACGGGTCGAGCGTCACGGCCGGGTTCTCGGCGATGCGGGTCGGCATCGGGGCCACCTCACTTCACGGACTGGTCGGATCTCCTCTACGCAGAGTGCCCGACCGACCTAAAGTCGACCTTGCGCGCACGAAAGCGGCCCGTGCGCGGGGCACGGGCCGCTTCGGTGACGCAGGAACGCTCAGCCGCGGGAGCGCTGGTGGAACTTCCGAATCGCGAGGTACGCGGCACCGGCGGTGATGACGCCCCACCAGGCCAGCGCCAGCCAGCCGGTCGAGCCCAGGTCCGTGCCGTTCATCAGGCCGCGGACGGCGTCGATCAGCACCGTCACCGGCTGGTTGTCGACGACGGCCCGCAGCACCGACGGCATCGACGCCGTGGGCACCAGCGCGCTCGTGGCGTAGGGGATGAACACGAGGATCATGCCCAGGCCACCCGCGCCCTCGACGGTCTTGGCGATCGACCCCAGCAGCGTGGCGAGCCAGAAGATGCCGGAGGCAAACAGCACCAGCAGGCCGATCGCGCCGAGCCAGCCGAGCACGCCGCCCGCCGGGCGGAACCCGACGGCCAGGCCGACCGCGACCATCACGACGAGGGAAAGCATGCTGCGCAGCACGCCGGAGACGACGTGGCCGACGAGGACGGCCGGGCCGGCCATCGGCATCGAGCGGAACCGCTCCACCAGGCCCTGGGTCAGGTCCGCGGCCACGCCGACGACGGTCGTCGTCGAGTTGAAGCCGATGCTGACGACCACCAGGCCGGGCACCAGGTAGTCGATGTAGGCCATGCCGGGCAGGTTGATGGCCCCGCCGAACATGAAGCGGAACAGCAGCAGGAGCACGATCGGCAGTGAGACCGCCTGGATCAGCATCTCCGCGTTGCGGGCGATGTGCTTGACGTTGCGCCCGATCAGGACGCGGCAGTCGGACAGCGCCAGCGCGAAGGACGAGCGGCTCGGGGTGTCGGGGATCTGCGTCCCTTCGACCTCCCTGGACAGGGTCTGGGTCATCGCTTCTCTCCCGCGGTTCCGGTAAGGGTGTGGAAAACGTCGTCCAGGGTCGGCTCGGAGAGCTCCAGCCCGGTGGTCTCGAGGCCCGCGTCGGCGACCCGGTTGAGCACCAGCCGGACCTGGGCGGGCTGGTCGATCCCGACGCTGACGGTGTCGTCGGTCAGCACGCCGCCGGTGACGTCGTGCGCGCGCGCCGCCTCGGCGGCGGTGGCGAAGGTGAGCTTCAGCCGCTCGGTCCCCACCTTGCGCTTCAGCTCGGCCGCCGTGCCCTCGGCGACCACGCGGCCCTTGTCGATCACCGCGATCCGGTCGGCGAGCTGGTCGGCTTCCTCGAGGTACTGCGTGGTGAGCAGGATCGTGGTGCCGCCGTCGAGCAGCTCGCGGATCGCGTCCCACATCGCCGAACGGCTGCGCGGGTCGAGACCGGTGGTCGGCTCGTCGAGGAACAGCACCGGCGGCGAGGTGATCAGGCTGATCGCCAGGTCGAGCCGGCGGCGCATGCCACCGGAGTAGGTCTTGACCGGGCGGTCGCCGGCCTCGGACAGGTCGAACTGCGCGAGCAGCTCGGTGGCGCGGCTCTTGGCCGCTGGCGTGGCCAGGTGGAACAGCCGCGCCATCATCTCCAGGTTCTCGCGGCCGGTGAGCAGCTCGTCGACCGCGGTGTCCTGGCCGGTGAGGCCGATCTGCTCGCGCACCTTCCGCTTGGGCCCGGCGAGGTCGTGGCCGTTGATCGTCACGGTGCCGCCGTCGGCGTCCAGGAGGGTGCTGAGGATCCGCACCGTCGTGGTCTTGCCCGCGCCGTTCGGGCCGAGCAGCGCGAACATCGTGCCGCGCCGCACGCTCAGGTCGACGCTTTCCAGGACGTCCACGTCGCCATAGGACTTGCGCAGCCCCCGTGCTTCGATTGCGTAGCCGGTGACCATGGGTTACCTCTCCTCGTTCGGGTCAAGATCGTGGTGAAGCCGGGGAAACCACTTCTTTCGGGGGTTCCGGGTGGCGGAGCCCCCGGCCCGGGGCGAAGCTCCGGATGTCGCTGTCCGTACCAGTGGGCCACATCCGGCTTGAGCCGGGCAATAATGGCCGGGCCGGGCGAAGTTAGGGGTCGACTAATCGTCGTCACCACCGCCGATCGCCATGCTGATCAGCGCGTCGGTGTCGAGGTCGTCGATCGTGGCCTCTTCGACGGCTTCCGGCTCTGCGGTTTCCTCGGGCAGGCGGACGCCCGCCAGTTCCAGCAGGCCGTCCAGGAGCCCGGCGGCGCGCAGCTTCTCCAGCGGGATGCCCGCCAGCGCCTCGCGAACCCCTTGCTCGGTAACGGCTTCCTCGACAACCTCGACCTCGGCCGGGGCCAGTTCGCCGACCAGGTGCTCGGCGAGGACCCGCGGGGTCGGGTAGTCGAAGATCAGGCTCACCGGCAGCTTCAGGCCGGTGACGAGGCTGAGCTTGTTGCGGAACCCGGTGGCGGACAGCGAATCGAAGCCGACCTCGTTGAACGAGCGGTCCGGTTCCACCGCCTCCGGCCCGGCGTGCCCCAGCAGCGTCGCCGCGTGGGTGCGGACCAGCGTCAGCACGGTCGGGACGCGCTTGGCCACCGGCAGGCCCGCCAGTTTGCGAGCCAGCGACTCGGTGTCCTCGGCCGCGTCCTGCGCCGCGCGGCGACCGGGGGTGCCGGCCAGGCCGCGTAGGACGGCGGGCAGGTCGTCGTCACCCGACGACGCCAGCACGCGGGTGTCCAGCGCGATCGGCACCAGCAGCGCCTCCGCGCCGCCGGCCGCCGCGTCCAGCAGCCGCAGTCCGTCCTCAGTGGACAGTGCGGTGATGCCGGTCTCGCCGATGCGGTGCGCGTCCGCGTCGTCCAGGGCTTCGCCCATGCCGTCGGCCCAGAGGCCCCACGCCAGCGACGTCCCGGCGAGGCCGTCGGCCCGCCGCCGGGCGGCCAGCGCGTCGAGGAACGCGTTGGCCGCGGCGTAGCTGCCCTGCCCCGGTGCGCCGAGGACGCCGGCGGCCGAGGAGAACAGCACGAACGCGCTGAGGTCGGAGTCCCGGGTCAGTTCGTCGAGCACCGAGGCCGCGTCCGCCTTGGGGCGCAGCACCGTGTCCAGGCGCTCCGGGGTCAGCGACGTCAGGACGCCGTCGTCGAGGACGCCGGCCGCGTGCACCACGGCCCGCAGCGGCGTCTCCGCCGGGATCCCGGCCAGCAGCGCCGACACGGCGTCGCGGTCGGCGACGTCGCAGGCGGCGATGGTGACGTCGGCGTCGAGTGCGGCCAGCTCGGCCGCCCCGGGCGCGTCGGCGCCCCGGCGGCTGACCAGCAGCAGGTTGCGCACGCCGTGCTCGGTGACCAGGTGCCGGGCCACGGCCGAGCCCAGCGCGCCGGTCGCGCCGGTGACCAGGACCGTGCCTTCGGCGTCCCACACCGGGGCCGCCACCGCGTCGGGCGCTTTGGCCAGCCGCGGCACCAGCACCGTGCCGGCCCGCAGCGCCACCTGCGGCTCGTCGGACGCCGCCACCGCGGCGAGCGTCCGGCCCGCCGGCGTGCCCGCGCCGAGGTCGACGAGGGTGATCCGGTCCGGGTGCTCGGCCTGCGCCGAGCGGACCAGGCCGGCCACCGCGGCCCCGACCGGGTCGGGATTCTCGTCCGTCTCGGTCGCCACCGCGCCGCGGGTCACGACGATCAGCGACTCCCCCGGTCCGGCCAGCCAGGACTGCAGCAGGCCGAGCACGCGGTGCAGTTCGGTGTGCAGGTCGTCGCCGGCCACCGGGAGCACGGCCGGGCCGGTCGCCTCCGCCTTGGCTCCCAGGGCTTCGGTGAGACCGAAGGCGTCGGTACCCAGCACGGACCAGTCGGTGACCTCGGCGACCGCGTCCAGCTCGGTGGGTTCCCAGGCGACGCGGAACAGCGTGTCGCCGCCGCCGGCCGGCGCGGGCTGCGGAACGGCGGACATCGGGCGCAGCAGCAGCGACTCCACCGACGCGACCGGAGCCCCGGCGCCGTCGGCGATGTCCAGCGCGACCGCGCCGGTGCCGACCGGCCGGACGTGGACCCGCAGCGTCGTCGCGCCGACGGCGTGCAGGCGCACGCCTTCCCACGCGAACGGCAGGGCGGGTTCGCTGCCCGCCGCGCCGGAGACGCCGATGGTGTGCAGCGCCGCGTCGAGCACGGCCGGGTGGACGCCGTAACGGTCCACATCGGACACCGAAGCCGGGAGCCGGATCTCGGCGAACGCCTCGCTGTCGCGCTTCCAGGCCGCGACGAGCCCGCGGAACGCCGGACCGTAGGCCAGCCCGTCGGCCGCCAGCTCGTCGTACGTGCCGTCCAGGTCGACCTGCTCGGCGCCGGCGGGCGGCCAGGCCGTCAAGTCGAAGCCCGCCTTCGGACCGGCCTTGGCGAGCTTGCCGGTGGCGTGCCGCGTCCACGCGCCGCTCGCGCCCTCGGTCCGCGAGTGCACGCTGAACGCGCGGGTGCCGTCGGCGCCGGGCGCCTCGAGGGCGAACTGGACGCGGACGCCGGTCCGCTCCGGCACGACCAGCGGGTACTCCAGGGTCAGCTCGTCCAGCCGCGGGCAGCCCGCCTCGTCGCCCGCGCGGATCGCCATCTCGACGAACCCGGTGCCGGGGAACAGGATCGCGCCGCCGACGACGTGGTCGGCCAGCCACGGGTGGGTGCCCACGGACAGCCGTCCGGTGAACAGCAGCCCGTCGGCGCCGGCCAGTTCGAGGGCCGCCCCGAGCAGCGGGTGGTCCTCCTGGCTCACCGCGCCGGTGGTGCTCTCCAGCCAGAAGCGCTGCCGCTGGAACGGGTAGGTCGGCACCGCGACCGGCCGGGCGCCGGTGGGCTCGTACACCGAGTTCCAGTCGACGTCGACGCCGCTGACGTGCAGCTGCGCGATACCGGTCAGGGCGGCGACGGCTTCGTCGTTCTCCTTGTGCAGCAGGGAAGCCACGACCTCCGGCCGTTCGTCGAAGCACGCTGCCGTCATCGCGGCGAGCGTCGTGTCCGGACCCAGCTCCAGGAACCGGTTGACGCCCTCGGCCGCGGCCCGGGTGACCGCGTCGGCGAACCGGACGCCTTCGCGCACCTGCTGGACCCAGTACTCCGGCGAGGTCAGGTCGGCGCCCTCGGCGACCGTCGAGATGACCGGGATCCGCGGCGACGCGTAGGTCAGCTCCGCGGCGATCGCGCGGAACTCCTCGAGCATCGGCTCCATCAGGCGGGAGTGGAAAGCGTGCGACACCTTCAGCTGCTTGGTGCGCTCGAACTTCGCCGCCACCGCGGCCACGGCGTCGGCCGCTCCCGAGATCACGACGGAGTTCGGCCCGTTGACCGCGGCGATGTCGACGCGGTCGTCGCGCACCGCGTCGGGCGTCGCTTCGATCGCCACCATCGCGCCGCCGGTCGGCAGCGCCTGCATCAGCGCACCCCGGGCGACCACCAGCTTGGCCGCGTCCGCCAGGGAGAACACGCCCGCGCAGTGGGCCGCGGCGATCTCGCCGATCGAGTGGCCGAGCAGGACGTCCGGCTTGACACCCCACGACCGCACCAAGCGGAACAGCGCGACTTCCAGCGCGAACAGCGCGGGCTGGGTGTACCGGGTCTCGTCCAGCTCGCCGGTGACCGAGCGGATCGGACGGTCCAGATGCCGGTCGACCTCCGCGCAGACCTCGTCGTACGCGGCCGCGAACGCCGGGAACTGCTCGGCGAGCCGGGCCCCCATGCCGACGCGCTGCGCACCCTGACCGGCGAACAGGAACGCCGTGCGTCCGCCCGCGGTAGCGATGCCGCTGACGACGCCGCGCGCCTCCTCTTCGTCGACCAGCGCGGCGAGACCGCGGACGAACTGCGGTGAGCGCTGCCCGATCAGCACCGCGCGGCGGTCGAACGCGCCGCGCGTGGTGGCCAGCGAGAAGCCGATGTCGGCGAGGCTGCCCTCCGGGTCTTCGTCCACATAGGACATGAGCTGTTCGGCCTGGGCGCGCAACGCCGCCGCGCCGCGGCCGGAGACCGGCCACGCGACCGGGCCGTCGTGGTCGTGCCCACCGCCGGTCACCTCGCGGCGGTCGCCCTCCTCCAGGATGACGTGCGCGTTGGTGCCGCTGACGCCGAACGACGAGACGC
Source organism: Amycolatopsis sp. NPDC114478 (assembly GCF_055633805.1). Classification (NCBI taxonomy): domain Bacteria; kingdom Bacillati; phylum Actinomycetota; class Actinomycetes; order Pseudonocardiales; family Pseudonocardiaceae; genus Amycolatopsis; species Amycolatopsis sp. NPDC114478. The sequence goes on from NZ_JBVKDO010000027.1 coordinate 31,866, forward strand.
CGGCCCGGCGGATGTGCCCGTTGGGCAGCCACTTCACCGGCTCGACCAGCGGCCGGATGCCACCGGACGACCAGTCGATCTCACTCGACGGGCGGCCGACGTGCAGCGTCGCGGGCAGCTCGCCCTGGCGCATGGCCATCACCATCTTGATGACACCGGCCGCGCCGGCCGCGGCCTGCGTGTGGCCGAGGTTCGACTTGACCGAGCCGATCCACAGTGGACGGTCGGCCGAGGTCTCCTTGCCGTAGGTGGCCAGCAGCGCCTGGACTTCGATCGGGTCGCCCAGCTTCGTGCCGGTGCCGTGCGCCTCGACGGCGTCGACGTCGGCCGCGGTGATGCCGGCGTCGGCCAGTGCCGCGCGGATCACGCGCTGCTGCGCGGGGCCGTTGGGCGCGGTGAGGCCGTTGGACGTGCCGTCCTGGTTGACCGCGCTGCCCTTGAGCACCGCGAGCACCGGGTGGCCGAGCCGCCGGGCCTCGGACAGCCGCTCCAGCACCAGCACGCCGACGCCCTCGGACCAGGTGGTGCCGTCGGCGTCGTCGGAGAACACCTTGCAGCGGCCGTCGGCGGCCAGCCCCTTCTGGCGGCTGAACTCGACGAACGTCTCCGGCGTCGCCATCACGGTCACCCCGCCGGCGAGGGCCAGGGAGCAGTCGCCGCCGCGCAGGGCTTGGGCCGCCATGTGCATCGCGACCAGCGAAGACGAGCACGCCGTGTCGACGCTGACCGCCGGGCCCTCGAGGCCGAGGGTGTAGGACACCCGGCCGGTGACGATCGAGCCGGCGCTGTTCGCGCCCACGTAGTCGTGGTACTGGACACCCGCGTAGACGCCGGTCGGGCTGCCCTTGAGCGAGGTCGGGTCGATGCCCGCGCGCTCGAGGGCCTCCCAGCAGGCCTCCAGCAGCAGCCGCTGCTGCGGGTCGATCGCCGGGGCTTCCTTCGGCGAGACGCCGAAGAAGGTGGCGTCGAAGTCGCCGGCGTCGTGAACGAACCCGCCGCGGGCCACGTAGGTGGTCCCGGGGCGGCGGCCGGTCGGGTCGAGGAGGCCGTCGACGTCCCAGCCGCGGTCGGCCGGGAAGTCGCCGATGGCGTCGCGGCCGCCGGCGACGAGGTCCCACAGCTGCTCGGGCGAGGTGACCCCGCCGGGCAGGCGGCAGGCCATGCCGACGATCGCGATGGGCTCGTCGGACGCCTTGGACGACGCCGTGGCGATCTCTGCCACGCCGCCCGTCAGCTCGGTGAGCAGGTGCGCGGCCAGCGCCGACGGCGTCGGGTTGTCGAAGATCAGCGTCGCGGGCAGCCGCTGCCCGGTGGCCGCGGTGAGGCCGTTGCGCAGCTCGATCGCGGTGAGCGAGTCGAAGCCGAGCGACTGGAACTGCGCGGCCGGCTCGATCTCGTGCCCGCCGCCGTAGCCGAGGACGGTGGCCGCGTGGCCGCGGACGAGGTCCAGTACGGCGTCGGCCCGGTCGGCCTCCGGCAGGGCGCGGACGCGGGCTGCGAAGGAGTCCTCGGCCGCCGCGGACGCACTCGCCGCGACGCGCCGGGTCGGCCGGCCGGTCAGCTCCTCCAGGGTCTTCGGGATCCGGTCCAGCTTCCGCAGCGCCGGCAGGTCGAGCTTGACCGGTACGACGGCGGCCTGGCGGGACGCCAGCGCGCGGTCGAAGAGGTCGAGAGCGTCCGAAGTGGACAGTGGCACGATGCCGCCCGAAGCCAGGCGCGTAACCTCGGCCTCGGTCAGGGTGCCACCCATGCCGCCGACCTCACCCCACAGGCCCCAGCCCAGGGACAACGCGGGCAGGCCGTGCGCGACGCGGTGGGCGGCGAGGCCGTCGAGGAACGCGTTCGCGGCGGCGTACCCGCCCTGGCCCGGCGCGCCGAGCACGCCGGACACCGAGGAGAACAGCACGAACGCCGAGAGCGCGGTGTCGCGGGTCAGCTCGTGCAGGTTCAGCGCGCCGTCGGCCTTCGGCCGCAGCACGGTGTCGAGGCGCTCGGGCGTCAGCGCGGTGACGACGCCGTCGTCGAGGACGCCGGCGGCGTGCACCACCGACGTGAGCGGGTGCTCGGCCGGGATCGCGGCCAGGACCCGGGCCAGCGCGGCGCGGTCGGCGACGTCGCAGAGCGCGATGTCGACGTGCACGCCCAGCTCGGCACCCAGGCCCTCCAGCGCGGGCGTGCTGCGGCGGCTGACCAGCAGGAACCGCCGGACGTCGTGCTTTCCGGCCAGGTGCCGGACGAGCGCGCCGCCGATCGCGCCGGACGCGCCGGTGACCAGGACCGTGCCGCCCGGGTGGAAGTACGCCGGTTCGGCGGCCGCCGAGGTGCGCACCAGCCGCGGGACGAGGACCGCGCCGAAGCGGACGGCGGCTTGCGGTTCCCCGGTGGCGAGGACCTGCCCGACGACCTCGGCCGCGGTGCTCACAGTGCTGTCCACGTCAAGGTCCAGGAGCACGAACGTGTCCGGGTTCTCCTCCTGCGCCGAGCGCACGAGACCCCAGGCCGCAGCCGCGGCGACGTCCGTGACGCCCCCGGCCGCCGCGACGGCACCCCGGGTGACGACGACCAGGCGCGCGTCCTCCGGGTGCTCCTCGGCGAGCCAGTCCTGCAGCGCGACGAGCACGCGGTGGGTCAGCTCGTGGGTGTCGGTGTCCGCGCACTCGATGACCTCGACGTTCGAGACGTCCACAGTGGACTCGGCGGCGATGCGCTGCCACTCGACCCGGTAGAGCGGGGCCTCGGTCGCGACCGGCGCGGTGAACGTGCGGAACACGGTTTCGGCGACGGTGGCGACCGGCGCCCCGGTGGAGTCGGCGAGGGCGACCGCGAAGCCGTCCTCGGTGGTCGGCGTGAACTTGACCCGCAGCGCCGAAGCGCCGGTGGCGTGCAGTTCGACGCCGGTCCAGCAGAACGGGACGCGACCGACTCCGCCGTCGCCGCCACCCGCGACGCGCAGGGCGTGCGTGCAGGCGTCGAGCGCGGCCGGGTGCAGGCCGAAGCGCTCGGCGTCGCTGTCCTCGGGCAGGGCGACCTCGGCGAAGACCTCGCGGCCACGGCTCCAGACCGCGCGCAACGAGCGGAAGAGCGGGCCGTAGGTGAGACCGGTGCCGGCGAAGTCGTCGTAGAGGCCGTCGATCGCGACGGGCTCGGCGCCGGCGGGCGGCCACTCGGTCAGTTCGGTCCCGCGGTGCGCCTGCGGGGCAACGGTACCGTCGGCGTGCGCCGTCCACGGCTCGTCGGTGTCCTCGAGCCGCGAGTGGACGCTGACGGCGCGGACGCCGTTCTCGCCCGCGGCCCCGACCGTGACCTGCACCTGGACGCCACCGCGGTCCGGGATGACCAGCGGGCTGCCGAGCGTCAGTTCCTCGATGCGGCCGCAACCGACCTGGTCGCCGGCGCGGATCGCCAGCTCCAGGAAAGCCGTGCCGGGCACGGTGGCGACGTCGCCGAGCCGGTGCTCGTCGAGCCACGCGTGGGTCTCGAGCGAGAGGCGGCCGGTGAGGACGACGCCGTCGGTGTCGGCGAGCGCGACGGCCGCGCCGAGCAGCGGGTGCCCGGCGGAGGTGAGGCCGGCGGCGGACACCTCGTCGCGGTTGGCGCGGGCGTCGATCCAGTAGCGCTTGCGCTGGAAGGCGTACGTCGGCAGGTCGACGCGCCGGGCGCCGCGGCCGGCGAAGACCGCGGCCCAGTCCGGGGTCAGGCCGCTGACGTACAGCTCGGCCAGCGCGGTGAGCGCGGTGGCGGGCTCGGGACGGTCCTTGCGCAGGACTGGCACGACCACCGTGTCGAAGCTCTGGCGAGCCAACGCGGACAGCACGCCGTCCGGCCCGACCTCGACGAACCGCGAGACGCCCTGGGCGCTCAGCGCGGTGAGGCCGTCGTGGAACCGGACGGCCGCGCGGACGTGCGAGACCCAGTACTCCGGTGTGGCGACCTCTCCCCCGGCGAGCGCGCCGGAGACGTTGGAGACCAGCGGGATCTCGGGCTGGGCGTAGGTGAGCGTGCGGGCGACCTCGCCGAACTCGGCCAGCATCGGCTCCATCAGCGGCGAGTGGAACGCGTGCGACACCTTGAGCTTCGACGACTTGCGGCCCTCGAACTGCGCGACGACGGCGGTGACGGCGTCCTCGGTGCCGGACAGCACGACGGAGTCGGGACCGTTGATCGCGGCGATGCTGACGCCGTCGGTCAGGTGCGGCGTGACCTCGTCCTCGGTCGCCTGCAGCGCGACCATCGCGCCCCCGGTCGGGAGCGCCTGCATCAGCTTCGCGCGGGCGGCGACCAGCGTGCACGCGTCCGCCAGGGACAGCACCCCGGCGACGTGCGCGGCGGCCAGCTCGCCGACCGAGTGGCCGAGCAGGAAGTCGGGCTCGATGCCCCATGAGGACAGCAGCCGGAACAGCGCGACCTCGATCGCGAAGAGCGCGGGCTGGGTGTAGCCGGTCTGGTTGATCAGGCGCGGCTTGTCGAAGACGACCGTCTTCAGTGGACGGTCGAGGTGCGGGTCCAGTTCCGCGCAGACCTCGTCGAACGCAGCGGCGAACACCGGGAATGCGGCGGCCAGCTCGGCTCCCATGCCCGCGCGCTGCGCGCTCTGGCCGGAGAACAGGAACGCGGTCCGCCCTTCGACCAGCTCGCCGGCTTCCACGGTCGTAAGACCCGCCTTGCCGTCGAAAACCACCGCACGGTGGCTCAGCGGCGAGCGTGACGTCGCCAAGGAGAACCCGATGTCGAGTGCCGAGGCGTCCACATCGGACAGCCGGGCGGCCTGCGCCTTCAGAGCGGCGGCACCGTGCCCGGAGAGGGGCCACGGCACCGGCACGTCCGCCGGCCAGCTCGGCGTGACGTCCTCGACGTCGATGGCGGGCGCTTCCTCGATGATCACGTGCGCGTTGGTCCCACTGACACCGAACGAGGAAACCCCGGCGCGGCGCGGCTTTTCGCCCGCGGCCCACGGCCGCTGCTCGGTCAGCAGCTCGACGTTCCCGGCGGTCCAGTCGACCTCGGTGCTCGGCTCGGTGACGTGCAGGGTCTTCGGCAGCAGGCCGTTGCGCAGGGCCTGGACCATCTTGATCACGCCGCCGACCCCCGCCGCGCCCTGGGCGTGGCCGATGTTCGACTTGATCGAACCGAGCCACAGCGGGCGGTCGCGGTCCTGGCCGTAGGTGGCGAGCAGGGCCTGCGCCTCGATCGGGTCGCCGAGCGTGGTGCCGGTGCCGTGGCCTTCGACAGCGTCCACATCGGACGCCGAAAGCTGCGCGTTGGCCAACGCCTGGCGGATGACGCGCTGCTGGGACGGCCCGTTGGGCGCGGTGAGGCCGTTGGACGCGCCATCGGAGTTGACCGCCGTGCCGCGCACGACGGCGAGGATCGGGTGGCCGTTGCGGCGCGCGTCGGACAGCCGCTCCAGCAGGAGCGTGCCCGCGCCCTCGGCCCAGCCGGTGCCGTCGGCGCTGTCGGAGAACGGCTTGCAGCGGCCGTCGGCGGCGAGGCCGCGCTGGCGGCTGAACGCGACGAACGGGCCGGGGCGCGACATCACCATGACGCCGCCGGCGAGCGCCAGCGCGCAGTCACGCTGCCGCAGCGCCTGCACGGCCAGGTGCAGCGCGACCAGCGACGACGAGCACGCCGTGTCGATCGTGATGGCCGGGCCCTCCAGGCCCAGCGCGTAGGCGATCCGGCCGGAGATGACCGAGCCGGCGTTGCCCGTGCTCAGGTAGTCCTGCACCTCGCCGGCGAGCACCGCCGGGGGCAGCTCGTCGTAGTAGTCCTGGTCGCCGCTGCCGAGGAAGACGCCGACCTGCTGCTTGGCCAGCGAATGCGGGGCGATGCCGGCGCGTTCGAAGGTCTCCCAGGCCAGCTCCAGCGTGAGCCGCTGCTGCGGGTCCATCGCGAGCGCCTCGCGCGGCGAGATGCCGAAGAAGGGCGCGTCGAACTGGGCGACGTCGTGGATGAAGCCGCCCTCGCTCACGTAACTCGTGCCGGGGCTGTCGGGGTCGGCGTCGAACTTGGTGTCCAGGCCCCAGCCGCGGTCGGCCGGGAACGGCCCGATCGCGTCGCGGCCCTGCGCCACCAGCTCCCAGAGGTCCTCCGGGGAGCGGACGTCGCCCGGGTATCGGCAGCCCATCGCGACGATGGCGATCGGCTCGGCGTCCGCGGCTTCGACCTCGCGCAGCCGCTCCCGCGTCTCCTGCAGGGTGGCGGTCACCCGCTTCAGGTAGTCGACCAGCTTGCTTTCGTCAGTCATCGTGGACATACCTCTCAGGCGCCGAGCTCGTTGTCGATGAGGGCGAACAGCTCATCCGTGGTCGCGGTCTCCAGCACGTCGGTGGCCTTCGCGCCGGACAGGGTCTTGTGCAGGGTGGTGACCATCGCCTGCAGCCGGGCGACGATCCGGGACCGGTCGATCTCGGCCGCGTCCAAAGCAGCCGCGACGGCTTCCAGCCGGTCCAGCTCGACCTCCAGCGGGACTGCGGCCTCGCCGCCGCCCAGCTGGGTCCACAGGTGCTCGGCGAGCGCCTGCGGGTTGACGTGGTCGAACGCGACGGTCGCCGGCAGCTTCAGGCCGGTGGCCCCGCCGAGCCGGTTGCGCAGGTCGACCGCGGTGACGGAGTCGAAGCCCAGCTCCTTGAACGCCCGCGCGGGTTCGACCGCCGAGCCGCCGTCGTAGCCGGCGACCACGGCGACCTCGCCGCGCACCAGCTCCAGCAGCGTCCGCTTCTGTTCGGCGGGCGTGAGCGAGGCCAGCTTCGCCTTGAGGTCGCCGTTGTCGGCCGGGGTTTCGGTCTTGTCCTCGGCGACCTCGGGCAGCGCGCGCAGCAGCGGCCGCGGGCGGGCGAGCTGGTACACCGGGGCGAACGCGGCCCAGTCGATGTCGGCGATGACCAAGTGGGTCTCGTCGTGGTCGAGTGCCTGGCCCAGTGCTTGGACGGCGAGTTCCGGCGCCATCTCGGCCAGGCCCATCCGGCGCAGCAGGTCGCTCGCTTCGGCGTTGACCATGCCCCCGCCGCCCCACGATCCCCAGGCGATCGCGGTCGCCGTGCGGCCCGCGGCGCGACGGCGGCGGGCAAGCGCGTCGAGGTAGGCATTGCCCGCGGCGTACGCGGGCTGGCCGGAGGTGCCCCACGCCGCGGCCCCGGAGGACATCAGCACGAAGGCGTCCAACTCGGTGTCGCCGAGCAGCTCGTCGAGCAGCGCGGCGCCGGTGACCTTGGCCCGGGTGGCCGCGGCGAACTCGGCGGGCGTGACGTCGGTCAGCGGCGATTCGGCGGTGAGCACGCCGGCCGCGTGCACCACCGCGGTCGGCGGGTGCTCGGCCAGCAGGGCTTCGAGCTGCTGCTTGTCGGAAACGTCGCAGGCCACGACCGTGACGCCCAGCTCGTCGACCAGCTCCCGCGCACCCGCGGCGTCGAGGCCGCGACGGCTGGTGAGCACGATCTTTTCCGCGCCGCGGCCGGCGAGCCAGCGGGCGACGTGCGCGCCGACCGCGCCGGTCCCGCCGGTGACCAGGACGGTTCCGCGTGGCTTCCACTCGTCCGCGGTGCCGGTCAGCGGGGCGTGGACCATGCGCCGGGCGAACACCCCGGACGGCCGGATCGCAACCTGGTCTTCACCGTCCACACCGGACACGATGGCGCCCAGGCGGGCGGCGTCGGCGGGGCCGTCGACATCGACCAGGCCGCCCCACGTGGCGGGCTGGTCGAGCGCGGCGACCGTGCCGAGGCCCCACACCGCCGCGGCGGCCGGGTCGGCGTCGGAGAAGGCGTCCACCGCGACCGCGCCGCGGGTGACGACCCACACCGGAGCGTCGCTGTCACGCAGGACTTGCAGCAGGGCGATGGTGGCGGCAACCGCGGTGCTGAGCGCGGGATGCTCCGGGTGTTCGCGGGTGTCGAAGGCCAGCAGCGACAGCACGCCGTCGAGCGGCCGCAACGCCGTCGCTTCGGTGAGCGCCTCGGCCAGTTCCCCGTGCTCGGCGATCACCCGGACGACATCGCCCTGCTCGGCGAGTGCGTCGGCCAGTTCGGCCGCCTCGGGGACGTCAGCCGGGACGACGACCAGCCAGGTGCCGATCAGCCCGCCGGTGGCGGTCACCGGCGCCCAGGACACGCGGTAGCGCCAGGCCTCCACTGTGGACAGCTCGGTGCGGCGGCCGTGCCACGCGGCCAGGGCCGGGACGACCTCGGCCAGCGGGGCGGCTTCGACGCCCAGCCTGGTGGCCAGCGCGTCGACGTCGCCGCTCGTGACGTCCTGCCAGAAGTCCTGATCGGTCTGGAGGACGGGTGCCGGAGTGGCTTCCTCTTCGAGCCAGAAACGCTTGTGCTGGAAAGGATAGGTCGGCAGGTCGGCGATCCGGCCGCCGGGCACCAGCGACGCCCAGTCCGCCGCGCCGCCGCGGACCGAGTGCTCGGCCAGCGACGTCGCGAACCGGGTCATGCCACCTTCGTCGCGGCGCAGGGTGCCGGTGACGGACCCGCTGTGCCCGCCCTCGTCCAGGGTCTCCTGGATGCTCATCGCGAGCACCGGGTGCGGGCTGACCTCGACGAACCGGGTGTAGCCCGCCTCGGCGAGCTGCGCGACGACCGGCGCGAACCGGACCGTCGTGCGCAGGTTCGTGAACCAGTACCGCGCGTCCATGGTGGCGCCGGGTTCCTCGGTCACCGTGGACGTCATCGCCACGCTGCCGACGCCGGGGGTGATCGGGCCGAGGTCGGCCAGCAGGCGGTCGGCGAGGTGCTCGACGTGCGCGGAGTGCGAGGCGTAGTCCACCGGGACGCGCTTGGCGCGGAAGCCCTCGGCGACGAGCTGGTCGCGCAGCTGGTCGAGGGCATCGCCGTCGCCCGACAGCACGGCCGAGGTGGCGCCGTTGTCGGCGGCCAGGGAGATCCGGCCGTCCCAGGCGTCGAGACGGGTCAGCAGCTCGGCGGCGGGCAGGCCGGCGGCGAGCATGCCCCCGCCGCGGCCGCCGAGGACGTCCCCGATCGCCTTGCTGCGCAACGCGACCACGCGAGCACCGTCCTGAAGGGACAGTGCACCGGACACGCTCGCCGCGGCGATCTCGCCCTGCGAGTGGCCGATCACCATGTCCGGCTCGACGCCGTGCGCGCGCCACAGCGCGGCCAGCGAGACCATCACCGCCCACAGCATCGGCTGCACGACGTCGACGCGGTCGGCGGGCGGCGTGCCCGGCTCGCCGTGCAGCACGTCGAGCACCGACCAGCCGGTGAACTCGTGCAGCGCGGCGTCGCACTCGGCCATCCGGGCGGCGAACGCCGGCGACTGCGTCAGCAGCTCGGTCGCCATGCCGGTCCACTGGGAGCCCTGACCGGGGAAGACGAACACGGTCTTGCCGCGCACGTCGGCGGTCCCGGTGACGACGTCGGGACGCGAACCGCCCGCAGCCAGCGTCTCCAAGGCCTGCTTGGCGTCCGTCGACAGCACCACCGCGCGGTGGTCGAGCTGCGCGCGACCGGTGGCGAGGGTGTGCGCGACGTCGACGAGGTTGCCGTCCACATGGGACGCGAGCTGCCCGGCGGCCTCGGCGAGCGCGGCCGGGGTCTTGGCCGACAGCACCAGCGGGTGCACCGCGGGCAGCGGCGGCTCGACGGCGTCGCTCTCGGGTGCCTGCTCCAGGATGACGTGCGCGTTGGTGCCGCTGACGCCGAACGACGACACGGCGGCGCGACGCGGCCGGCCGACCTCGGGCCAGTCGCGCGGCTCGGTGAGCAGCTCGACCGCGCCCGCCGTCCAGTCGACGTGCGTCGAGGGCGTGCCGACGTGCAGGGTCCGCGGCGCCTTGCCGTGGCGCAGCGCCTGCACCATCTTGATCACGCCGGCGACACCGGCCGCGGCCTGCGGGTGGCCCATGTTGGACTTGATCGAGCCGAGCAGCAGCGGCTCGCCGGTGGTGCGCTGCCCGTAGGTCTCCATCAGCGACTGCGCCTCGATCGGGTCGCCGAGCGCGGTGCCGGTGCCGTGCGCCTCGACGAGGTCCACATCGGACCGCGACAGCCCGGCGTCGGCCAGCGCGGCCTCGATCACGCGGACCTGCGAGGGCCCGTTCGGGGCCGAGAAGCCGTTGCTGGCGCCGTCCTGGTTGATCGCGGAACCGCGCAGCAGCGCGAGAACGCGGTGTCCGTTGCGGCGCGCGTCGGAAAGCTTCTCCAGCACGAGGACGCCGACGCCCTCGGCCCACGACGTCCCGTCGGCGTCGTCCGAAAAGGACTTGCTGCGGCCGTCGGCGGAGAGGCCGCGCCGGCCGCTGAAGTCGACGAACATCTCGGGGGTGCCCATGACGGCGACGCCGCTGGCGAGCGCGAGGGAGCAGTCGCCGTCGCGCAGGCCCTGGGCGGCCATGTGCAGCGCGACCAGTGACGACGAGCACGCGGTGTCGACCGAAACCGACGGGCCTTCGAGGCCGAGCGTGTAGGAGACCTGGCCGGAGACGAGACTGCCGTCGGGGCTGCCACCGCTGTAGTCGTGGTACATGACGCCGGCGTAGACCCCGGTCGGGCTGCCCTTGAGCGAGTGCGGGTCGAGCCCGGCGCGTTCGAAGGCCTCCCAGGAGGCTTCGAGCAGGATCCGCTGCTGCGGGTCGGCCCGGCGGGCGTCCCGCGGGCTGATGCCGAAGAACTCGGCGTCGAAACCCGGGGCGTCGTAGAGGAAACCGCCGTGCCGCGTGTAGGTCTTGCCCGGCCGGTCGGGGGTGGGGTCGTAGATGCCCTCGAGGTCCCACCCGCGGTCGGCGGGGAACTCCCCGATGACGTCCCGCCCCTGGTCGACCAGGTCCCACAGGTCGTCCGGCGTCCGGACGCCCCCGGGGTAGCGGCAGCTCATGCCGATGATGGCGATGGGTTCGGTGTGCCGGCCCTCCAGCTCCTGCACCCGGCGACGCGCCGCCTGCAAGTCCGCCGTCGCGCGCTTCAGGTAGTCGCGGAGCTTGTCCTCGTTGCTCATGAGATCCCCAGTTCCTCGTCGAGCACGGCGAAGAGCTCGTCGTCGGTGGCTTCGTCCAGGTCGGCGGACTCGGTGGTGGTCGTGTTCGCCTCGGTCCACTTGCGCAGCAGCGCGTCCAGGCGGGCCGTGACCTTCGCCGTCGAGCCGTTCAGCGAACCCGCTCCCGTCAGGAGCGCCTCCAGGCGGTCGATCTCGGCCAGCAGGGAGTCCGCCGCGCCGCGGGCCGGGCCCAGCAGGGCGTGCAGCCGCTTGGCCAGCGCCGTCGGCGTCGGGTGGTCGAACACGATCGTCGCCGTCAGCTTCAGGCCGGTCAGGGCGCCCAGCTGGTTGCGCAGCTCCACCGACGTCAAGGAGTCGAAGCCCATCTCTTGGAACGCGCGGCCGGGCTCGACGAACCCAAGGCCCAGCACGGCCTTGACCTGCCCGGACACGACCTCCAGCAAGTACGCCTCGCGCTCGGACTCCGGCAGCGCGGCCAGGCGCGCCGCGACGGCGCCGTCGGTCTTCGCGGCCGTGCGGCGGGGTGCTTGCCGGACCATCCCGCGCAGGACCGGCGGGAGCGAGTCCGCGCGGGACCGCAGCGCCGCGAGGTCCAGCTTCACCGGCGCGAGGACGGCGTCGTCGGCGACGAGGCACGCGTCGAACAGCGCGAGGGCGTCGGCCGTCGCCAGCGGCGGGGTGCCGAGGCGGCGCAGGCGGCGGAAGTCGGCTTCGGTCAGCTCGCCGGCCATACCGCCGTCGTCGGCCCACGCGCCCCAGTCCAGCGACGTCGCCGGGAGCCCGTGCGCGTGGCGGTGGCGGGCGAGTTCGTCGAGGAACGCGTTGGCCGCGGCGTACCCGGCCTGCCCGGCGGCCAGCACGGAGCTCGCGGCCGAGGAGAACAGGACGAACGCGTCGAGGCCCTCGGTCAGCTCGTGCAGGTGCCAGGCGCCGTCGACCTTCGGGGCGAAGACGCGGTCGAGTTCGTCGTCGGTCAGGTTCTCGACGCGGCCGGTGGACGGGACGCCCGCCGCGTGCACCACCGCGGTCAGCGGAACGCCCGTGACCAGCTTGGCCACCGATGCCCGGTCGGTGACGTCGCAGCTCGCGATGGTGACCTCGGCGCCCAGCCGCGTCAGCTCGTCGCGCAGGTCGGCCGCTCCCGGGGCGTCCGCACCGCGGCGGCTGGTCAGCAGCAGGTGCCGGACGCCGTGGTTCGTCACCAGGTGCTTCGCGACGACGGCGCCGAGGCCGCCCGTGCCGCCGGTGATCAGGACCGTGCCACCCGCGTTCCAGCCCAGCTCGCCGGACGGCGTCGCCGCGACCAGCCGGGGGACGTAGGCCGTCCCCTCGCGGACAGCCACCTCCGGCTCGCCGGTCGCCAGCGCGGTTTCGACGTCCTCGCCATCGATAAGCACGAATCGGCCCGGGTTCTCGGCTTCAGCCGCGCGGACCAGGCCCCACACCGTCGCGAGTGCCGGGTCGACGTCTTCACCGTTCACCGACACCGCGCCGCGCGTGACGACGGCCAGTCGGTCCTTCGAGTCCTGGATGGCGGTCAGCACCTGGCGGGCGGCCGCGCGGGCCCGCTCCGGGACCGAACCGTCCGGAGTGGACACCTCCAGGACGCGCGCGGCGGTCGCGGTGCCCGCGGGAACCGCTTCCCAGGCGGTGCGGAACAGCGCGTTCGGAGTCAGCTTGTCGAGCGAGATCGCCCGTGCGGCCAGGGAATCGACCGTCAGCACCGGGAGCCCGGTCGAGTCGGCGATCCGCAGCGCGATGGTCTCCGGGCCGGTCGGCGACACGTGGACCCGGACCGCGCCGGTTCCGGCGGCGTGCCAGGTCGTGCCGCTGAACGCGAACGGCAGCATCGGTTTCGCGTCGCCGTCGTCGGACGCGGGGCCGAGCAGCTGGGCGTGCATCGCGGCGTCGAACAGCGCCGGGTGCAGGCCGTAGTCGCGAGCGTCCTCGGAGACCTCGACCTCGGCGTAGACGTCCTCACCGCGCCGCCACATCGCGCGCAGGCCCTGGAACGCCGGGCCGTAGTGGTAACCCAGGTCCGCGAGCCGCGCGTACGGGTCGTCCAGGGGGATCTCGGTGGCTCCGGCGGGCGGCCATTCGGTGAGGTCGAACGCCGGCGCGGCCGCTTCGGCCGTGATGAACCCTTCGGCGTGCCGGGTCCACGCGTCGTCGCCGTCGGGTCGCGAGTGGACAGTCAGCCGCCGTCGGCCGGCCTCCTCGGCTTCCAAAGTGACCTGGAGTGCCGCTCCGGTGGCCAGGGCGAGCGGGGCGTGCAGGGTCAGCTCGTCGAGCCCGGCGTAGCCGACCTCGTCGGCGGCGGCACGGGCCAGCTCGACGAACGCCGTGCCGGGCAACAGGATCGTGCCGAGGACGACATGGTCGGCGACCCACGGCACGGTGTCCGCGGACAGCCGGCCGGTCAGCACCACGGTGTCGGTCTCCGGTACCCGGACGACCGCGCTGAGCATCGGGTGGGCGGCGGCCTGCTGGCCGTGGTCGCCGGCGTCGCCGGTCGCGGTGGTGGCGGGCAGCCAGTAGCGGGTGCGGCGGAAGGCGTAGGTCGGCACCTCGACGCGTCGGGCACCGGGGTAGAACCCTTGCCAGTCCACGGGAATCCCGCGGGCGTGCAGGGCGGCGACCGCCGTGACGACGGCCTGGGCTTCGTCGCGGTCCGGGCGGACGACCGGAATGAAAGCGAGCGTGTCGTCGTCCAGGGCGGTGCTCGCGGCGGCGGTCAGGACCGGCGCCGGGCCGATCTCGACGAACGTCCGGACGCCGTCCTCGGCGAGGGCGCGGACGCCGTCGTCGAACCGGACGGTCGCGCGGACCTGCTCCACCCAGTACTCCGGGGAAGTCAGGTCGGCGTCGGGCGAAACCGTGCTGGTGATCGGGATTTCCGGCTTGCCGTAGGTGAGTTTCGCCGCGACGGCCGCGAACTCGGCCAGCATCGGCTCCATCAGCGGCGAGTGGAAGGCGTGCGAGACGCGCAGCTTCTTGGCGCGCTCGAAGTGCGCGGCGACGGCGTCGACCGCTTCCTCGGCACCCGAGACGACCAGCGAGGCCGGGCCGTTGATCGCGGCGATGCTCACGCCGTCGGTCAGCAGCGGGGTCACCTCGGCCTCGGCCGCCGGGAGCGCGACCATCGCCCCGCCCGCGGGCAGGGCCTGCATGAGCCGGGCGCGGGCGGCGACGAGCGTGCAGGCGTCGTCGAGCGAGAGGACGCCGGCGACGTGCGCCGCGGCCAGCTCGCCGATCGAGTGGCCCAGCAGGTGGTCGGGCTGCAGGCCCCACGACTCGAGGAGCCGGTACAGCGCGACCTCGAACGCGAACAGCGCGGGCTGCGTGGAACCGGTCTGCGCCAAGGCATCGGCGTCGTCCAGGACGGCGCGGTCGAGGCCGAGCCGGGTGCACGCGGCGTCGAGGGCCTCGGCGAACACCGGGTACTTCGCCAGCTCGCGGCCCATGCCGGCGCGCTGGGCGCCCTGGCCGGTGAAGAGGAAGGCCGTCCGGCCGGTGCCGCGGCGGTCGCGGACGACGTTCGGCGCGTCTTCGTCGTTCGCCAGCGCGGTCAGGCCGGCGCGCAGTTCGTCGGGTCCGGTGCCGACGACGACGGCCCGGTAGTCGAGCGCCGAGCGGGTCGTGGCCAGCGAGAACCCGATGTCGGTCGGGCTTCCGCCGTGGTCCAGGAGCTGCTGCGCCTGCGCGGCAACGGCGTCGGCGGAGTCCGCCGAAACCGGCCACGCGACCACGGGAACCTCGGTGGCGGGCTCTTCTTCCGCCGGTTCGGCCTGTTCGATGATGACGTGGGCGTTGGTGCCGCTGATGCCGAACGAGGACACCGCGCCGCGGCGGGGCCGGTCGGCGGCGGGCCAGTCGCGGGCCTCGGTGAGCAGCTCGACGGCGCCGGCCGACCAGTCGACGTGCGGCGACGGCTTGTCGACGTGCAGAGTCTCCGGCAGCACGCCGTGCCGGATGGCCTGCACGACCTTGATCACGCCGCCGACCCCGGCCGCGGCCTGGGTGTGCCCGATGTTGGACTTGAGCGAGCCGAGCCACAGCGGCTCCTCGCGGCTTTGCCCGTAGGTCGCGAGCAGGGCCTGCGCCTCGATCGGGTCGCCGAGCTTCGTGCCGGTGCCGTGGCCTTCGACGAGGTCGACGTCCGTTGTGGACAGTCCGGCGGTGGCGAGGGCCTGGCGGATGACGCGTTGCTGCGCGGGTCCATTGGGGACGGTCAGGCCGCTGGAGGCACCGTCGGAGTTGACCGCGCTGCCGCGCACGACGGCGAGGACGTCGTGGCCGAGACGCTGGGCGTCGGACAGGCGCTCGACGACGAGGACACCGACGCCTTCGCCCCAGCCCGTGCCGTCGGCACCGGCGGCGAAGGCCTTGCAGCGGCCGTCGTCGGACAGGCCGCGCTGCTCGGTGAAGTAGACGAAGGTCTCGGGCGTGGCCATGACGGTGACGCCGCCGACGAGGGCCAGCGAGCAGTCGCCGCGGCGCAGCGCCTGCGCGGCCCAGTGCAGGGCGACGAGGGAGGACGAGCACGCGGTGTCGACGCTGACGGCCGGGCCTTCCAGCCCGAGCGCGTAGGCGACCCGGCCGGAGACGACGCTGCCGGCGGCCGCGTGGCCGAGGTAGTCGTGGTACATCACGCCGGCGAAGACACCGGTGCTGCTGCCCCGCAGGGTTTCGGGCACGATGCCGGCGCGCTCGAGGGCGGTCCAGGACGTCTGCAGCAGCAGCCGCTGCTGGGCGTCCATGGTGAGCGCCTCGCGGGGCGAGATGCCGAAGAACTCGGGGTCGAACTCGGCGGCGTCGTGCAGGAAGCCGCCTTCGCGGGTGTTGGTGGTGCCGGGCTTCTCCCCCGCCGGGTCGTAAAGGCGGTCGAGCGGCCAGCCGCGGTCGGTGGGGAACGCGCCGATGGCGTCGGTCCCGGTGCGGACGAGCTCCCAGAGGTCATCGGGGCTCTCGACGCCCCCGGGATACCGGCAGTCCATGCCGACGATCGCGATGGGCTCGGTATCGCGCCGCCGGACCTCGTGCAGGGCACCTTTGGCCTCGCGCAGATCGGCGGTGGCGCGCTTCAGGTAGTCGAGCAGTTTCCGCTCGTTTTCGGCGCTCACGCCATTACCCCCGTTCCGGCGCGAGGCCGGGAAATGGCAGGAAAAACGGTACTCACGTAATCGACCACCTAACCGCGAATGGGGTGGAAGGTGCCACGCCGAAAACGCTACCGAGGGAGTTCGGGCCGCCCCACCCCTAACGGCCCCACAATCAGCGGCCCGGCCCCGGCGCACACAGGCTCGTGAGTGAGAAACAGTGTTCTGACCCTGTTTCTCACTCACGACCAGCCACGGCAGTCTGCTTAGACGCGGGTCAGCTCCGCCGCCACCGCGCGCGGCGCCGGCAGGGCCGCGATCTCGTCCCGCAGCGCCTCTGCCGCCCCCCGCAACGAACCCAGCTCGGCTACCGCCGAGGCCGGACCCACCCACCCTGCCCCCACCGCGGCGATGCGCGCGGTGATCGGCGTCTCCGTCAGGGACAGCTGCGGCAGTCCGTACGCCGCCGCCGCCATCGCAAGCTCGGCGTCGCCGTCGTGGATCAGCGCCGTGCACGTTGGCAGGACCGCCGCCGGCGGGGCCGCGTCGACCAGGCGCACGTTCGGCGGCATCGTCACCCCCGCTGGGATGCTCGCCGGGTCCGTCGCCCACACGACCTCGGCGTCCAGGCCCGCGACCGCGTCGAACACCGGCCCGGCCGGTGTCGCGTCCGTCAGCGACAGCAGCACCCGGCTCCGCCTGGCCTTGCGGCGCAACCAGCCCGGCACCTCGACCGGCCCGAAGTACGGCACGTGCCGGATCGGGCGGGCGTCGGCGACCGGATCCCGCAGCGACGGCGGCACCGTGTCGAAACCCGGACCGGACTCGTCCAGCGGGCCCCGCAGCCGGACCGCCTCGGCCCCCGCCGGAACCGCCGCGTCGGAGACCACCACCGCCGGCCGCCACAGTTCGGCGAACTCCGCCGGCTCGAAGCCGGCCGCCACGCAGCCGGTCGTCAGGATCTCGGCGACGAACGACGGCTCGCCCGCGATCTTCACGTCGTGGCCCGCGGTCCGCAGCGCCCACGCCAGCGGGACCAGGTTGTGCAGCCGCGCGGTCGACGACGGGGCGGCCAGGAGTACGCGCATGGGATCCACTCCAGAAAAGGAAACCGGGCCGGCCCGGTGCGGATAGTCGAATTCGACACTATCCACGCCGGCCCGGCCCGCGAACCCCTACTGTGCCGTTAGTTACCAATCCGACTACAGCCACGGCCGATGACTTGCGCTGCAACGGTTGCGTACCGCTCGGCGGTCGGCCTACTTCCGGTCGGATTGGTAACAGTCACTGCCCCGGCAATGTCACCGCTTCGATCGGGCTCTTGCGCATCGCCAGCCGCGCGGATAGCGAAGTCACCGGCCAGATGATCAGGAACACCGCGAGCACCACGCCGAGGAACACCCAGATCGGCCCCGACGGGATGATCTGGCCCGTGCTGATCGCCATCGGCAGCACCGTGAACAACGAAATCACGACGCCGAGCACGAGCCCGGCCACCGCCACGATGCCGCCCTCGATGAACAGCATCCGGCGGACCTGCCCGCGGTCCGCGCCCGCGAGCCGCTGCGCGCCGAACTCCCGGCGCCGCGCCAGGACGGCGACGGCGAGGGTGTTCACCGCCGCGATCGCCGCGTACGCGATCGCCAGCACCGCCAGCAGGTAGTTGATCATCGCCTCGACGTCCGCGCCGGCCTGGAAGCTCTCCAGCAGCGCGTCGTCACCGCCGACCGCGATGCCCGGCCAGTCCTTCAGCCGGTCGGTCAAGGCGGAGACGACGTCGCTGCCGTCGGCCGCCTTCACCAGCACCTGCGTCGCCATCCCGCTCGTGGTGTGCGCGGCGAGCAGGTCCACCGGCAGGACCATGCTCGCGTAGCTCGACGGGCTGTCGAGCAACGCGACGACCGTGACCTGCGCCTGCGCCCCGTCGCCGAGCCGCATGGTGATCTTGTCGCCGACCTTGAGCCCGAGGTCGTCGGCGACGGACGCCGGCAGCGCGACCGACTCACCGGTGAGGTTCTTCAGCGACCCCTGGGTGACTTCGGTGGCGAGCACCGTGCCGCCCTGGTCCTCGGCGGCGACGCCGAGCAGGCGCAGCGGGTCGCTGCCGTTGCCGTCGTAGGGCTGCTCGATCCAGCCGGAGCTCGTCACCAGCGGCGACGCGGTCGCGACGCCCGGCGTGCTCCGGATCTGCGCCAGTGCCTCCGGCGCGATACCGCCGGCCGCGGTGCTGACCACGGCGTCGGCCTTCAGCTGGTCGGCGTAGGCGGCGACCTGCGCCTTCTGCGCCGTCGTCTCCGAGTACACGTTGCCGAGCGCGACCGCCGTGGCCAGCGTGATCGGCGTGAGCACCGCGGCGAAAGCCACCGCCCGCGCCCGCGAGTTGATCACCGCGAGCGTGGCGTCCCGGCCCGCGACCCGGCGGACGAACGGGCCGAAGCGGTCCGCCACGTACGCCATGATCTCCGGGCCCAGCAGCGCCACCGCGATGGCGCCGGTGAGCACCGCCGGGCCGCCGATCGCGCTGGCGGTGTCGGCGGGCATGAACAGCGTGGTGCCGGCGAGCAGCACCGTCGCGACCCCGAAGACCACGGCTCCCATGCGCCGCAACGGGTTCACCTTGGCGTTCGGGATCGACGCCTCGGCCAGCGCCTGGATCGGCCGGGCCCGCGACGCGGCCAGCGCCGCGAACCACGCGGCGGCGTAGACGATCACGAGCGTCGCGACGATCCCCGCGCCGAACGCGATGATGTCCTGCCGGAACACCAGTTCGTCGGGCACGATGCCGATCGACACGCTGGTGGCGAAGATCCGGTTGCCGAGCAGGCTGCCCGCGACCACCCCGCACAACGCGGCGACCGCGCCGACGGCCATGGTCTCGGCGACCACCATCCGGTGCACCTGCTTCGGCGTCGCCCCGGTGGCCCGCAGCAGCGCGAGCTCCTGCTGGCGCTGGCGCACGGTGAGGCTGATCGTCGCGGAAACGACCAGCGCCATGACCACCAGCACCATGCCGCCGAACACCGCGGCCAGCAGGATCAGCGGGAGCCGGCTGCCGTCGACGCCGAGGAACTCCGCCGAACCGCGGTCGTCGCCGGTCAGCACGCTGACGCCCGGCACCTGCTCCGCGACGCGCGCGGCGAGCTCACCCGCGTCGACGCCCTCGGCCGGGAACACCCCGGCAAGGTCGGCACGGCCCTGGTGCGCGGAGAACTGCTGCGCGTCCGGAGCGGAGAAGAAGAACGCCGGCGCCTTCACGGTCTGGCCCGGTTCCGCGACGCCCGCGACGGTGAAGGTCAGCTTCCGGCCGTCGACCGCGAGGTCGACGGGCGAGCCGGCCTTGAGCCCGGCCGCTTCCGCCGTCGCCGAGTCGACGACGACCTGGCCCGGGGCCTGCGGCTGGGTACCGTCCCGAAGGACGTACCCGCCGAGCGCGGCCGAGTCCCAGCCGTGTCCGGAAAGGACGGACGTGCCCTCGGGGGCGCCGTCCTTCAGCAGCACGGCCGGGAACGAGACGTCCGGGACGACGCGCTGGACGCCTGGCACCGCACCGATCTTGACGAGCTGGTCCGCGGCGAGCCCGGCGCGCTCGGCGTAGGGCACCGCCTCGGACTCTTCGTCCGGCAGCTTGAACGCCGACGAACCGCCGACCACGACCGGCGTCGCGGCGAGCCGCTGCGGCTGGGCCTGCAGCACGATCGCCGTCTCGAACAGCCCGGCGCACGCGATGAGCAGGCCGCAGCCGATCAGGATCGCGACGAAGGACGCCAGCGACGCGGCCGCGCGGTAGCGCAGGCTCGCCAGCGCCAGGTTGAGCACCACCCGCCGCGAACTCACCGCTGCCCCCGTGCCTGCTTGGCCCGCGCGCCCAGCTGCGCCAGGGTCGACGCGACGGCCTCGACGCTGGGCGTCGCCATCTGCGTGACGATCTGGCCGTCGACCAGGAAGAGCACGTTGTCCGCGAAGGACGCGGCGACCGGGTCGTGGGTGACCATGACGATGGTCTGGCCCGCGCTGACCAGCTCGCGCATCAGGTTCAGCACCTCGAGCGCGGTGTTCGTGTCGAGCGCGCCGGTCGGCTCGTCGGCGAAGACCACCGAAGGGCGGCCGGCCAGCGCGCGGGCGATCGCGACGCGCTGCTGCTGGCCGCCGGACAGCTCGCCCGGGCGGTGCTTGACGCGCTGGGTCAGCCCGACGCGCGCGATCACCTCGTCGACCCACTTGCGGTCCGGCTCGCGGCCGGCCAGCAGGGTCGGCAAGGTGACGTTCTGCTCGACGTTCAGCGCCGGCATCAGGTTGAAGGACTGGAAGATGAACGCGACGTGCTGACGGCGGAGCTCGGTCAGCTTCGTCTCGCTCTTGCCCTTCAGGTCGGTCCCCACCAGCGTCACGCGGCCCGAGCTCGGCCTGTCGAGGCCCGCCGCGCAGTGCAGCAGGGTGCTCTTGCCGGACCCCGACGGGCCCATCACCGCGGTGAACGTGCCGGCCGGGAAGCTGACGGTGACCCCGGCGAGCGCTTCGACCGCGCTTTCGCCGGAGCCGTAGGTCTTGTGCACCGAGTCCAGCTGGACCGGCGACTCGACGGAAGTCATCGTGGGCACGTCGTTCACTCCGATCCTTCCCGGGCGCGCCGCGCCGGGTCGAGGTACCACCACGCGGCCAGGACGATCCCGCCGCCGACGATCGTCCACAGCCAGAACGGCGCCTTGAACGACATGCTGATCAGGCTCATGAGCAGCCAGATCACGAACTGGACCCCGCTGACGACCGCCCACACGACCGTGATGACGCGGCGGGCGAGACCGCCTGAGAACCGGCTTCTTTCGGTGCTTTCGGGCATCCATCTCCCCCTGTCGACGTCCGGCCGCACGGTCGGATTAATCGTGTAAGCCTTACACAGTTTAGCGCAAGGCCGCCGAACGGGGAAGCGGGCCCCGACTAGGGGGCGACGCGCATGCGGCGGTCCCAGTCCCGGATCCCCCACACGCCGACCGCCAGGACGCCGCCGCCGAGCACCACCCAGACCAGCCACAACGGGTCCCACTGGCCGCCGATCAGCCCGATGAGCAGCCAGACGACGAAGTTGGTGACGCTGACGAACGCCCACAGCGCCCCCGCGATCCGCGGGGCCGCTTCGAGCGCCGGCGGCGCGACCGACCCCGTCTCGCCCGCGACGGCGGCCCGCAGCGCGGCCTGGGTGGTGGCCAGCCGGACGCGGGCGAGCCGCCGGGCGGCCTCCCCGCCGTCGTAGCCGCCGGTCGACCGGCCGTGTTCGATCTCGGTGGCCGCCAGCTTCCGGTCCAGCTCGGTGACCCGGCCCAGCCCGAACCGGCTGCTCTCGCTCACAAGCACTCGCCCCCAGCTCCGATTAGTGTAAGACTTGCACAGTTTACTGAAACGGACCGCGGAGCGATAGATGCCGACCGAACCCGAGCCGGACGACCGTCCGGACCTGCCGCCCGGGCTGGCCCCGGCGTGGGGTGCCGCGCCGCGGCCCCGCCGCGGCCCCAAGCCGTCGCACAGCCTGGACCGGATCGTCGCCGCCGCCGTCGAGCTCGCCGACGCCGACGGCCTGGCGGCGGCGTCGCTGCCCAACATCGCCGCTTCGGTCGGCCTGAGCACCAACGCGCTGTACCGGTACGTCGGTTCGAAGGACGAGCTGCTGGTGCTGCTGGGCGACGCGGGGTTCGGGCCACCGCCGCCGTCGTCACCCGGTCCGTGGCGCACCGCGGCGCGGGACTGGACGTACGCGGCACTGGAGCGCTACCGGGCCCGGCCGTGGCTGCTGGACCTGCCGTCGCGGGGCAGTGCGATCACGCCGCACCGGCTGCGGTGGACCGAGCAGCTGCTGGCGGCGTTCTCCGGGGCGGGTCTGTCCGATGTGGACGCTCTCGGGTGCGCGTTGCTGGTGGCCGACTTCGCCCGCGCGACGGCTGACCGTCTGCGTGCCCGCGCCGATCCGGACTCGGCGGACTCCGAAGTGCGGGCCGGCGACGTTCGCGCGTTTTTGCGGCCCTTGCTGGTCGACGGCGGTTATCCGCGTCTGGCCGCGCTCGTCGCCCGGGGCGAGTACCCGGGGGCGGCTTCGGTGGACTTCGGGCTGGACCGGGTGCTGGACGGGATCGCCGGGCTGTTGACCGCCTCCCGCGCCTGAGCGGTGGGAAGGGCGGCGCCCCGAGGGGGAGGGAGGGGCGCCGCCCTGGCTTCGGCCGGTCAGGACAGTGATCCCAGCCAGGTGTCGACGGCTTCCGCGGTCGTCTCGGCGTCGGTGTCCACCAGGCTGAAGTGGTCGCCCGGCACCGTCACCTTCGCGTCCGCCCGGCTCCACGTCGAGCGCCACGAGTCGTCGGACGGCGCGGGGTCGCCGGCCGCGAACCGGTTTTCGGGCCGGACCAGCACCGTCGGCGCCGCCACTTCGCCCAGGACCGCCGACTCCAGCAGACCCAGGTAGTGGGCCATCGCCGTCAGCTTGTCGCGGTCGAACGGGCCGAACTGCTCCTCGCGCTCGATCATGCCCGACGCCATGTCCGCCACCGTGTCGGCGGTCGCGTCGCCGCCGCTGTCCATCTCGTAGCTGTCCAGCAGGACCACCGCCGCCGGGGCGATGCCGGCCTTCTCCAGCCGGGCCGCCAGCGCGTACGCCAGCACCCCGCCGGACGAATACCCCAGCAGCGCGAACGGCTGGTCGCCCGCGCCGAGCCGGACGCTCTCCTCCAAGACCTCCAGCAGCGCGTCGACGTCGGCGGGCACCGGCTCGCCCGTGCGGAACCCCGGCGTCGGCAGCGCGGACACCCCGCGCCGGCCGCGGAACCGGGCCGCGAGCTTCGCGTACTGGTATTCCCCGCCCAGCGCCGCCGGCGACGGGACGGCCAGCAGCCGCGGGCCGTCCGGGCCGTCGGCCAGCTCCAGCGGCCGGGGCACCGATCCGAGCCCGGCGACGCCGGTGAACTTCGGCCGCAGGTTCGCCGCGGCACCCAGCAGCGCGATGCCGTTCTCGACCTGGCCACCGCGGACCGCCTCGACGAACAGCTCCTTCACCGGGTCCCCGGTCGTCACGACCGGCGCGTTGGTCAGCAGCTCCAGCAGGTGCGCGGCCAGCGCGGCCGGGGTCCCGAGGTCGAACACCGCCGACCCCGCCAGGGTGACCCCGGCCGCCTCCGTGATCCGGTTCCGCAGTTTCAACGCCGTCAGGGAGTCGAAGCCGAACTCCAGGAAGTGCGCGTCCGGGTCGATCGCGTCCGCGCCGGCGTACCCGAGCAGCCCGGCCGCTTCGGCGAGGACGAACCGCCGCACGCCCTCTTCGGTCCGTTCGAAGGAGACAGGGGCCTCGGTGCGCGGCGCGGGCAGGTCGTGGTCCCCGATCGCGTTCCGTGCCTCCATGTCGACAGTGGGCCAGTAGCGGTCGCGGTGGAACGCGTAGTCCGGCAGCGGCACCGTCTTCGCGGAACGTCCGGCGAACATCCGCGTCACGTCGAGCCCGGCGCCCGTCACGTGGAGCCGGGCGCCGGCCAGCAGCACCGAGCGCACCGTCGGGAGCGCACCCAGGTCCAGGGTGTGCGTCGCTTCGATCTCCGGGAGGGCCTCGACCCGCGCCCAGTGCGCCGGGTCGCGGAAGTCGGCCGCGAACGCGAGAGGCACCCGCGGTTCGTCGTAGGTCATCTCCCCCGCGATCTCCGCCAGCTCTTCGAGCAGGTCGTCGTCGAGCGGTCCCTCGGCCATCAGCTGACCTCGGTTGGCGACGAGCTTGACGGCGTCCGCCAGGGACAGCACGCCGGCCAGGTGCGCGGCGGCGATCTCGCCGACGGCGACGCCGGCCAACACGTCGGGCCGCTGGCCCCAGCTTTCGAACAGCCGGGCCAGCGCGACGCCGAGCGCGAACGCGGCGGCTTGCGCGAATTCGGTCCGGTGGAGCAGCTGCGCGGCCGCCGTGCCCGCGGGAGCGAACACCACCTCGCGCAACGAGCGCCCGAGGTAGGTGTCGAACCCGCCCGCCACCCGGTCGAATTCCCGCGCGAACGCCGGGAAAGCGGCGTACAGCTCAGCGCACTGCGTTCCTTCACCGGGAAGCAGGAAGGCCGTCGTGCCACCCGGACGCGCCCGGCCAGTGACGTCCAAAGTGGACAGCGCGGTCCGGATCTCGTCCAGATCGGCCCCGACCACCGCCGCCCGGTGCGAGAACAGCGGACGCCGTTGAGCCAGTGAGTAAGCCACGTCCACCAGGTCTGACGAGGAGTCGAGCCGCGCGAGCAGCGCCCGCGCCTGGTCGGGCAGGGCCGCGGGGGTCCGGGCCGACAGGACCAGCGGCGGCAGCACGCCGCCGGTGTCCCCGGCCGGTTCGCTCGCGACGGTCTCGGCGGCCGGGGCCTGCTCGAGGATCACGTGCGCGTTGGTGCCGCTGTACCCGAACGCCGACACGGCCGCGCGACGCGGACGCGAGACCTCGGGCCACGGCCGGGGCTCGTCGAGCAGCCGGACGGTCCCGGCGGACCAGTCGACGTCGGCTGTCGGATCCGCCGCGTGCAGCGTGGCGGGCAGCAGGCCGTGCCGCATCGCCTGCACCATCTTGATCACGCCGGCGACGCCCGCCGCGGCCTGGGTGTGCCCGATGTTGGACTTCACCGACCCGAGCCAGAGCGGCTCGCCGGTGCGGTTCTTGCCGTAGGTGGCCAGCAGCGCGCCGGTCTCGATCCGGTCGCCCAGCGGGGTGCTGGCGCCGTGCCCCTCGACGGCGTCCACTTCGGACGGTTCGAGCCCGGCGGTGGCCAGCGCCCGGCGGATCAGCCGCTCCTGGGCGGACCCGCTCGGCGCGGTGAGGCCGTTGGACGCGCCGTCGGCGTTGACGGCGCTGGACTTGACGACGGCGAGGACGTCGTGGCCGTTGCGGCGCGCGTCGGACAGCCGCTCGATCACCAGCACGCCGACGCCTTCGCCCCAGCCGAAGCCGTCGGCCGCGGCGGAGTACGGCTTGCAGCGGCCGTCGCGGGCCACCGCGCCGTCCACGAACTGCGCGAACGGGGCCGGCGAGACGAGCGCGGACACGCCGGCGACCAGCGCCAGCGAGCAGTCCCCGCCGCGCAGCGCCTGCGTGGCCTGGTGCAGCGCGACCAGCGACGACGAGCACGCGGTGTCCACCGAAACGGCCGGGCCTTCGAGGCCGAACGCGTAGGCGACGCGGCCCGAGACCACGCTGCTCAGCGCGCCCGACCCGCGGTAGAGCCCGCCGCCGTGGGCCAGCGCGTCACCCGGGTCGTAGTCGGATTGCATCACGCCGACGAACACGCCGGTGGTGCTGCCCTTCAGCGAAAGCGGGTCCACGCCGGCGTTCTCCAGCGCGACCCAGGAGGACTCGAGCAGCATCCGCTGCTGCGGGTCCATCATCACGGCCTCGTTGGGGCTGATGCCGAAGAACGCGGCGTCGAAGTCGGTGGCGTCCTGGACGAACCCGCCGTGCGGCGTGCCGCCGTCCGGCGCAACCTGGGGCAGCCAGTACTCCATGTCCCAGGCGCGGTCTTCGGGGAAGGCGGTGATGCCGTCGCCGCCCGCCGCAACCAGCCGCCACAGCGCGTCGGGGCTGTCGGCACCGCCGGGGAGCCGGCAGGCCATGCCGACGATCGCGATCGGCTCGTCGGCACCGGCGCCGGTCACGACCTCCTCGGGCTCCCCCGCGTCGGCGAGGTCGCCCAGCAGCGACTCGTGCAGGTGGGCGGCGAGCTCACCCGCGGTCGGGTGGTCGAAGACGAGCGTCGCGGTCAGGCTGAGACCGGTGGCCTCGTTGAGCGCGTTGCGCAGTTCGACCGCGGTCAGCGAGTCGAACCCGAGGTCCTTGAACGCGCGGTCGGCGTCGACCAGGTCGGCCGAGCCGTGGCCGAGCACCGCGGCCGCGTGCTTGACCACCAGGTCGCGCACGTGGTCGAGGCGCTTGTCCGCGGGCAGCCGGATCAGCTTGCCCAGCAGCGAGTCCGCGCCCGCCTCGCGGTCGGACACCGTCCGCCGCGCCGCCGGGACGAGACCGCGCAGCAGGTCGGGAACGCCGCCGGCGTCTCGCCACGCGGGCAGGTCGAGCTTGATCGGGACGTAGAGGTCGCCTTCCGCGCCGACCGCGGCGTCGAACAGCGCCAGGCCCTCGTCGACGCCGAAGGCACCGAGGCCGCGCTTGCCGTTCGTCTCGCCGGCCATGCCGGCCGCCGACTCCCACATGCCCCACGCCAGCGAGTGCGCCGGCTTGCCTTCGGCGCGGCGCACGGCGGTGAGCGCGTCCAGGAAGGCGTTGGCGGCGGCGTAGTTCGCCTGGCCGGGCGCGCCGAGCACGCCGGCGGCCGAGGAGAACGTGACGAACGCGGTGAGGTCGCCGCCCAGCTCGTGCAGGTGCCAGGCGGCCAGGGCCTTCGGGTCGAAGACGCCGTCGACGCGTTCCGGGGTCATCGAGGCGAGGACGCCGTCGTCGAGCACGCCCGCCGCGTGGACGACCGAGTTCACCGGGTGCTTCTTCAGCAGGGCGCGGACCTTAGCGCGGTTCGCGAGGTCGGCGGCCACGACGGTCGCCTCGGCGCCCAGCTCCGCCAGCTCGGCGACCAGCTCGGCCGCGCCCTCGGCCTCCGGGCCGCGGCGGCTGACGAGCACGATCCGCTCGACGCCGTGCTGCCGCGCGAGGTGTTTCGCGACGAGCTTGCCCAGCGCGCCGGTGCCGCCCGAGATGAGCACCGTGCCCCACTCGGGCGCGTCGCCGGCTTCGGGCGTCGCCCGGGCCAGCCGGGGCACGGTCACTTCGCCGCCGACGACGCGGACCGACGTCTCGTCGGCGGCGGCGATCGCGGCCAGCTGCTCCGGGGTCGCGGTGCCCTCGACCAGCACGATCCGGCCCGGGTTCTCGACCTGGGCCGAGCGGATGAGCCCGGCGACGGCGGCGCCGGCCAGGTCGCCGTGGGTCACCACGACCAGCCGATCCGGTCCCGCCAAGCGGTTCTTGAGCTCGGACAGTGCACTGTGGACGGCCTTCTTCGCCGCGGTCGCGGTGGTTCCCGCGTCGACCTCGTACACCACGACGTCCTCGGTGCTTTCCGGAAGCGACGCCGGAACCCAGTCGATCCGGTAGAGGGAGTCGGTGCCGGCGGGCACCGCGCGGGCCGCGGCCAGCTGCTCCTCGCTGATCCGGCGCAGCCCCAGCGCGCCGACCCGGGCGACCGGCGCGCCCGCCGAGTCGGCCAGCCGCAGCTCGACCGTCCGGTCCCCGACGGGGTGCACCTGCACCCGCAGCGAAGACGCGCCCGCGGCCAGCAGCTCGACGCCGGACCACGAGTACGGCAGCGTGGTGCCCTCCCCCGCGGCGGCGCTGAGGCCGATGGCGTGCAACGTCGCGTCGAAGACCGCCGGGTGCAGGCCGAACGCTTCGGCGCCGAGCCGGTCCTGCTCGGGCAGCGCGACTTCGGCGAAGACGTCGTCACCGACGCGCCAGGCCGCGCGCAGGCCCCGGAAGACCGGGCCGTAGGCCATGCCGGCTTCGGCGAGCAGGTCGTACATGCCCTCGATGTCGACGACCTCGGCGCCGGCCGGCGGCCACGCGCTCAGGTCGAACGAGGTCCCGGCCGTGGCCGGTTCCAGGGTGCCGTCGGCGTGCCGGGCCCAGCCGCCGGTCGCGGCGAGGTCGTCCGGTCGCGAGTGGACGCTGATCGTGCGGGACCCGTCGGCGGCCGGCGTGCCGAGCCGCACCTGGATCCGCGCGGCGCCCTTCGCCGGCAGCACCAGCGGGGCGTGCAGGGTCAGGTCGCGCACGCGGCCGCAGCCGACCTCGTCGCCGGCGCGGACGGCCAGCTCGACGAACGCCGTGCCGGGCAACAGGATGGCGCCCCCGACGACGTGGTCGTTGAGCCACGGGTGGGTGGCCGCGGAGATCCGGCCGGACAGCACCACGCCGTCGACGTCGGCGAGCAGCGTGGCCGCGCCGAGCAGTGGGTGGTCGACCGGGTCCAGGCCGAGCGAGGAGAGGTCGCCGGAGTCCGAGGACACCTCGAGCCAGTAGCGCTGGTGCTGGAAGGCGTAGGTGGGCAGGTCCGCGCGGCTCGCGCCGCGGGCGGCGAAGTGCGCGGCCCAGTCCGGCACCACGCCGCGGACGTGCAGGCCGGCCAGCGCGGTGGCGAGCGCGACGTCCTCCGGGACGTCCCGGCGCTGGGCCGCGACGGCGACCCCGGTGTCCGATGTGGACTGCGGGACGACGGCGGTCAGCGGCGCGTCCGGACCCAGCTCGAAGAACCGGTTGACGCCCTCGGCGGCCAGCGCGCGCACGGCGTCGGCGAACCGGACCGGCTGCCGGACGTTGCGCACCCAGTACTCGGGGTCGGTCAGCTCGGCCGAGACCTCCGCGCCGGTGACGCTGGAGACGACGGTCAGTTCGGGCTGCGCGTAGGTGAGCGTCTTCGCGACGGCGCGGAACTCGGCGAGCATCGGCTCCATCAGGCGCGAGTGGAACGCGTGCGAGACCTTCAGCCGCGTCGTCCGGCGGCCGGCTTCGACGAACTTGTCACCGATCGCGATGACGGCGGCCTCGTCGCCGGACAGGACGACCGAACGCGGGCCGTTGACGGCGGCGACGTCGACCGTCCCTTGTGGATCGTGGGCGGCGACCTCGTCCGGCGTCCCTTCGACGGCGACCATCGCGCCACCGGCGGGCAGCGCCTGCATCAGCCGGCCGCGGGCCGCGACGAGCTTGGCCGCGTCGGCGAGGGACAGGACGCCGGCGCAGTGCACGGCGGCGAGTTCGCCGATGGAGTGGCCGCACACCGCGTCCGGGACCAGGCCCCACGACTCGACCAGACGGAACAGCGCGACCTCGAACGCGAACAGCGCGGCCTGCGTGTTCCCGGTCCGGGCCAGGGCTTCGGCGTCGGTGTCGATCACTTCGCGGATCGGGCGGTCGAGGTGCTGGTCGAGCTCGGCGCAGGCTTCGGCGTACGCCTCGGCGAACCGCGGGTACGCGGCGGCCAGCTCGCGGCCCATGCCGGGACGCTGGGAACCCTGGCCGGAGAACAGGAACCCGGTGCTCGTCTCACCCCGGGCGACGCCGGTCAGCGCGCCCGGCTCGCCGTCGGCGAACCCGCGCAGCGCTTCCCGGAGCTCATCACGATCGCTCGCCACCACAGCGGCGCGGTGGTCGAGGTGCGTGCGCCCGGCGGCCAGCGTGCGGGCGACGTCGAGCAGCCGGGCCGGGTTCGCGTCGAGGTCGGCGAGCAGCCGCGTGGCCTGGGCCCGTAGCGCTTGCAGCGTCCGGCCGGAGAGCACGAACGGGATCGCGGCGGTATCGCGCGGGGTCTCTTCGGCCTCTTCCGGTTCCGGAGCCTCTTCGATGATGACGTGCGCGTTGGTGCCGCTCAGGCCGAAGCACGAAACGGCGCCGCGGCGCGGGTGGCCGTTGCGCTCCCACGGGCGGCGCTCGGTGAGCAGCTCGACCTGCCCGGCGCTCCAGTCGACCTGCCGGGTCGGCCGGTCGACGTGCAGGGTCTGCGGCAGCACTCCGTTGTTCAGCGACAGGACGATCTTCAGCACGCCGGCGACGCCGGACGCGGCCTGCGTGTGCCCGACGTTCGACTTGACGGACCCCAGCCACAGCGGGGAGTTCTCGGGACGGCCCTGGCCGTAGGTCGCGAGCAGCGCGCCGGCCTCGATCGGGTCGCCGAGCTTCGTCGCGGTGCCGTGCGCCTCGACGACGTCGACCTCGTCCGGGGTGACGCGGGCGTTGGCGAGCGCCTGGCGGATCACGCGCTGCTGGGCGGGGCCGTTGGGCGCGGTCATGCCGTTGGACGCGCCGTCCTGGTTGATCGCCGTGCCGCGGACGATCGCGAGCACGGGGTGGCCGTGGCGGCGGGCGTCGGAAAGCTTTTCCACCAGTAGCATCCCGCAGCCTTCGGACCAGCCGGTACCGTCGGCGGAGTCGGCGAAGGCGCGGCAGCGGGCGCTGCGGGCGAGCGTGCCGTCGAGGCTGAACTCGACGAAGGTGCGCGGCGTCGACATCACCGAGACACCGCCCGCGAGCGCGAGCGAGCACTCACCGGAGCGCAGCGCCTGAACGGCCAGGTGCAGCGCGACCAGCGACGACGAGCATGCCGTGTCGACGGTGACGGCGGGGCCTTCGAGGCCGAAGGTGTAGGCGAGCCGGCCGGAGATGACGCCGGAGGAGCCGTAGCTGCCCTGGTAGTTGTGGTACATCGTGCCGGCGAAGACGCCGGTCGGGCTGCCCTTCACCGAGTGCGGCGCGATGCCCGCGCGTTCGAAGGCCTCCCAGGAGGTTTCCAGCAGGAGCCGCTGCTGCGGGTCCATGAGCAGGGCCTCGCGCGGGCTGATGCCGAAGAGGTCGGCGTCGAAGTCCAGCGCGTCGTGGAGGAAGCCGCCTTCGCGGACGTAGCTCGACCCCGGGCGCTCGCCGGCGGGGTCGTAGAGCCGGTCCAGGTCCCAGCCGCGGTTGGCGGGGAACTCGCCGATCGCGTCGACGCCTTCGTCGAGCAGCCGCCAGAACTGTTCCGGGGTGGTGGCGCCGCCGGGGAACCGGCACGCCATGCCGATGATCGCGATCGGTTCCCGGGCGGCTTCGGTCAGCCGCCGGTTCTTGTCGCGCAGCCGTTCGCTCTCCTTGAGGGAGGCACGGAGCGCACCGACCAGCTTGTCTTCGGAGTTGCCCACGAGTCCTCTTTCCTTCCACGTCGCCTGCGCTGGAAAGGGGGATCGCGCACCCCCACAGCAATGCGATCGACGATACGAGCGCACCGCGGGCGCACCCACCCCTAAAGGCCCCGGATGACACGGGAACCGCGCCCCTAGGGCAGGCGCCGCGTGCCCCGCCAAGGTCCGCTTTAGACGGTCTTTAGGGGTTGTCGGTCGTGACACGCGGATGTCAGATTTCCGGGAGACATTTCCGCTCGTGTTGCCGTGCGACGGCACTTCCGTTCAGCACCAAGACTGGGGATCCGGTATGCACAGGAAAATTCGCAAACTGCTGGTCGTGGGAGCGCACGGCGACGACGAGACGCTCGGCGCGGGCGGCACCATCGCCCGGCTCGCCGACGAAGGCGTGTCGGTCTCGCTCTGCATCCTGACCAACGACGACGGCTCGCGGTCGCCGGACGGCGCCGGGGTCGTCAACCGCACCGCCGCGATCGAGCTGGCCGCCAAGACGCTCGGCATCGAACGCGTGCGCATCCACGAGTTCGGGGACAACCGCCTCGACACCGTCAGCCACCTCGAGCTCAACCGGACGGTGGAGAACGAGGTCCGCGACTTCGAGCCCGACACGATCCTCACGACCAGCATGTGCGACCTGAGCACCGACCACGCGCTGGTCAGCCGGGCCGCGCGGGTGGCGGGCCGGCCGGGCAAGGGCAGCGTGCAGGAGGTGCGGACGTTCGAGATCCGGTCCGCCACCGACGTCGGCGAAGCGTCCGGGCTGCCGGTCACCTTCCGCCCCAACTGCTGGCAGCGCCTCGAGGACTCGCACGTCGACCGCAAGATCGAAGCCCTGCGCGCGTACGGCAAGGAGCTCGAGCCGTGGCCGCACCCCCGCAGCGAGCGGGGTGTCCGCGCCCTGGCGGAGTACCGCGGTTCGCAGATCTCCACGGGCCTCGCCGAGGCCTTCGAAATCGTCCGGGTCGTGCACTGACCTCCCGATCACATTCCACCGTGCAAGAGACGGGTGAACCGCAATGACGAGTACTGTCGCTGAATTCGAAACCATCGCCGAACTGAACGAACTGACTTCGGTCGCGGTGATCGGGATGGGGTACGTCGGCCTCCCCACCGCGCTCGGCCTGCACGAGAGCGGCGTCGAGGTGATCGGCATCGACCTCTCGCAGAACCGCCTCGACGCGATCCGGTCCGGTGAGGTCGACCTGATCGAGGCCGACCACCGCCGGCTGGAGAAAGCCGTGCACCAGGAGGACTTCCGGCTCACCGCCGACTCGGCGCGGATGGCCGAGGCCGACGCGGTGCTGGTGTGCGTCCCGACCGGGCTCGACGAGTACCTGATGCCCGACCTCGGCCCGCTCGAGAGCGCCTGCGCGGCGCTGGTCAAGCACGCCCGGCCCGGCCAGACGCTGATCCTCACCTCCACCAGCTACGTCGGCACGTCCGGGCGGCTGCTGGTGAAACCGTTGGTGGCCCGCGGGTTCAAGGTCGGGCGCGACATCTTCGTCGCGTCCAGCCCCGAGCGCATCGACCCCGGCAACGTGACGCACACGCAGCAGGAGACCCCGCGCGTGCTCGGCGGCGTGACGCCGACGTGCACCGCGATGGCGCAGCGCGTGATCAACCTGCTGACGCCGGCGGTGCACTGCGTCAGCTCGGCCGAGGCCGCCGAGCTGACCAAGCTGTACGAGAACACCTTCCGCGCGGTGAACATCGCGCTGGCCAACGAGTTCGCGGAGATCAGCGACGGCTTCGCGATCGACCCGATCGAGGTGATCGACGCGGCGGCGAGCAAGCCGTACGGTTTCATGGCGTTCCACCCCGGCCCCGGCGTCGGCGGCCACTGCATCCCGTGCGACCCGCACTACCTGCTCTGGCAGCTGCGCGCGACGCAGCACAACGCACCGCTCGTCACCCAGGCGATGCACGCCATCGCCGAACGGCCCAAGCAGGTCGTCGACCGGATCAGCGGCACGTTGTCCCGCGACGGCAAGGGTTTGGGCGGCGCCCGCGTGCTGGTGGTCGGCGTGACGTACAAGCCCGGCGTCCAGGACGTCCGGTCGTCGTCCGCTTTGGACATCATCGACCTGCTGGCGGCGAGGGGCGCGAAGGTGGGCTACCACGACCCGCTCGTGCCGACCATCCGCGTCACCGGCGGGCAGCTGGACAGCGTCGCCGAGCCCGAGGGCGGCGACTGGGACGTCGCGCTGATCCACACCGTCCAGCCCGGCCACGGCTACGACTGGCTCGGCCAGTGCCCGCTCGTCATCGACGCCACCTACCGCTTCGACCCTTCGCTCTTCGCGAACTGAGAGGAATTGACGTGCGTTACCTCATCACCGGCGGTGCCGGCTTCATCGGCTCCCACCTGACCGAGCACCTCCTGGAGCGCGGCTACGAGGTCGTCGCGCTCGACAACCTCAGCACCGGCACGCTCGACAACCTCGCCGGCTTCCGGGACAACCCGGGCTTCCGCTTCGTGCGCGGCTCGGTCACCGACCCCTCGGCCGTCGAGGCGTGCATGGCCGGCATCGACGCGATCTTCCACCTGGCGGCCGCGGTCGGCGTCTTCACCATCCTCGACAAGACGATGGAAAGCCTCCGCACCAACCTGCACGGCACCGAGACGATGCTGGACGCGGCGCTGCAGCACGACGTCCCGATCCTGGTCGCCTCGACCAGCGAGATCTACGGCAAGAACACCGCCGACGGCCTCACCGAGGACGCCGACCGGATCATCGGCTCGCCGCTGAAGAACCGCTGGTCCTACGCCGAGGCGAAGGCGCTGGACGAGACGTTCGCGTACCTGTACGCGGTGGAGCACGGCCTGCGCACGGTGATCGTCCGGCCGTTCAACACGGTCGGCCCGCGCCAGACGGGCCGCTACGGCATGGTCATCCCGCGGTTCGTGAAGCAGGCGTTGGCGGGCGAGCCGATCACGGTGTTCGGCGACGGCCAGCAGACGCGGTGCTTCTGCCACGTCCACGACGTCGTCCCGGCGCTGGTGGCCCTGCTGTCCGACGAAACGGCGTACGGCAAGGTGTTCAACCTCGGCAGCACCGAGCAGACGACGATCGCCCAGCTCGCCGAGCGCGTGATCGCGGCGACGGGCTCGGCGAGCACGATCGCGAAGGTCCCGTACGAGGAGGCCTACGGCGACGGGTACGAGGACATGCAGCGCCGGATCCCGGACTGCACGCGGGCGAACCAGCAGATCGGCTTCGCACCCACGCGGACGCTGGACGACATCATCTCGGCGGTCGTCGCCGACCGCCGCGCTTCCTGACCCGCCTTCGACGGCCGCCACCACGGACTCCGCGTTCGTGGTGGCGGCCTTTACCGTTTGCCCGGTCCGAGCTTGCGGTACACCGCTTCCAGGAGCCCGGCCGCGTCCCCCGCCGCGATCCCCAGTTTCTCCGCGATCGCCTCGATCGCCGTCG
Source organism: Amycolatopsis sp. NPDC114478 (assembly GCF_055633805.1). Lineage (NCBI taxonomy): Bacteria > Bacillati > Actinomycetota > Actinomycetes > Pseudonocardiales > Pseudonocardiaceae > Amycolatopsis > Amycolatopsis sp. NPDC114478. The sequence continues at coordinate 66,019 of NZ_JBVKDO010000027.1, forward strand.
CGTCCGCGGCCAGCTCGGCGACCTTCAGCTCGGTTTCGGTGAGCAGCACGGTCATTGCCCGCTCTCGGCGCCGTCGAACTCGCCCGCCAGCGCCGCGCGGCCGGCGACCCCCAGCTTGCGGTACACCCGCGTCAAGTGCTGCTCCACGGTGCTCACCGTGATGTACAGCGTCGCCGCGATCTGGCGGTTCGTGCGGCCGTCCACGGCCAGTTCCGCCACCCGCAGCTCCGCCTCGCTCAGCACCGACGCCGACGCCGAGGCCGCGGCCGGCTCGGGGCGGGGAACCGGCCGGGGAGCCGTCGGCGGCCGGGCGCGACCCTGGCGGGGCACGTGCACCGCCTTCACCAGGCTGCCGCCGCGTTCCGCGCGCTGGCTCAGCTGGTTGATCGTGCGCATCGTCTTCGCCAGCTCCAGCCGGTCGCCTGAGGCCTTGAAGCTCTCCGCCGCCCGGTTCAGCAGCCCCGGCCGCGCCGCCGCGTCGCCGGCGAGCGCCAGCACCCGCAGGGCGAGGCCCCGCGAGTACGCATCGCCCGGACCGGCGCCGGCCAGCTGCTGCTTGGCCAGCTCGACGGCAACCGCCGTGTTGCCCAGCCCGAGGTTCGCCTCCGCGAGGTCGGCCTGCCACGGCAGGATCGTCGGGAGGTCCAGGTCCTGCTCGCGCAGGATCCGCCGGCTCTGCTGCAGGTCGCTCACGGCCGCGAGGCCGCGGTTGGTCGCCAGGTGGAACTGGGCGCGGGCCCGCAGGTAGCGGACGCCGCCGAGGGTTCCCCACACCGCGTCCGGCAGCGGGTGCCGCAGCACCGCCGCCGCGTCCTTGAACGCCCCGGCCGCGGTGTGCGCGATCAGCAGCGTCCCGAGCGGGTGGGCGATCGCGACGCCCCAGTTCGGCGCGTCCAGCATGCCCAGCGCCCGGTTCGCGAGGTCGACGGCGCCGGCGACGTCACCCCGGCGCAGCCGCAGGCTCGCGAGGATCGCGTCGAGCATCGCCTTCCACGTGATCGCGCCGCGGTATTCGGCTTCCTCACTGAGCGACGTGCACCAGCCTTCGGCGCGGTCGGCCTTGTCGTCGTGAGCCAGCGCGAGGATCGCCGTGGCGAGCGCTTCCAGCGAGGTGTCGGACAGCCGGCAGTTCTGCAGGATCCGTTCCGCGCACGCCGAAGTCGCCTCGGTGCCGCCGGAGCGCCACATCGACGCCAGCGAATTCGCGGTGTGCAGCCAGGGATCGCCCGCGTCGGCCGTCGTCGCCGAGACGCCGTAGTGCCAGTAGCCGGCCAGGGCCAGCTCCGCGGAGGTGCGCGGGTCGAGCGGCTCGACGTCGTGCTCGAGCGCGGCGAACGCGTGCTCGAAGGTGTCGCGGTCGCCGAGCCACAGCGACTGCCGCGCGAGCCCGATCCGGTCGGACCGGTCCAGCGAACCGGCCTCGCGCAACGACTTCAGGTGCGGCGCCGCGGCGGCCGGGTTGACGCGCCAGGTGATCTTGGCGAGCAGCTGGGAGATGGTCTGCCGCTCCCAGCGGGCCGTCGAGACGGAGTCGGCGAGCTTCAGGCAGCGGGTGGCGAACTCGATGTCGTCACCGAGCATCACCTGCTCCGCCGCCGCGACCAGCACCGGAAGCGCCCAGTCGGGCTGCGCTTCTCCCGCGGCGACGAGGTGCCGCGCGACGTCGGCGGGGCTCAGCCCGCGGGCGTGCTTCACCTCGGCGGCCCGCACGTGCAGCCGGACCTTCTCGGGTCCGCGTAGCCCGCCCAGCACCGCGGCTGCGGCCGGCGGCCGGAACCGGACGCCCGCGACCAGGCCCGCGTCGGCGAGCCGCCCGGTGGACGCCTCGGCCTCCAGGGGGTCGACGCCGGCGACGATGGCGACGGCCTCGGTCGTGACGTCGCTGTCCAGCACCGCGATCGCGGTCGCCACCTCACGCAGCGGCGAGCCGTAGCGCTGCAGCAGCCGTTGCACGGCTTCGGAGTACGCCGAACCGGTGTCCGCGCTGCCGCGGTGGGCGTCGATCAGGGCCCGGACCAGCAGCGGGTTCCCGGCGCTCAGCTCGTGGATTCGTTCGGGCAGCCCGTCGCCCTGCACCAGTTCGGCGATCGCCTGGACCGACATCGGCGTCAGCTCGACGTGCCGGTGCGGCAGCGAGGTGAACGGCAGGTCCGCGTAGGACCCGTCGGCGTGGTTGAGGACCAGCAGCAGCGCGGCGGAGGGTGTCCGGCGCTGCAGGCGCAGCAGGAGCCGCGCGGAGGTCTCGTCCACGTGGTGGAGGTCGTCGACGGCCACCAGCACCGCGCGTTCGCGGGCCAGCCGGTGCAGTGCGTTGCACAGCCCGGCGATCCGGTCGTCGACGGAGCCGGCGGCCGGGAAGTCGGTCAGCGACGGCGGCAGCAGCGGGCTCGCCAGCAGCTGGTCGAGCACCCCGCCGTCCACGTCGCGTTCGTCGGCGGCACCGGTCGCGGTCAGCGTCACGATGCCGAGTTCCTTGGCCCGCACCACCAGCTGGTGCTGCAGGTGTGTCTTCCCGCTGGCCGGGCCACCGCCGACGAGCACGGTCTCCCCGACGCCGGCGTCGCATTCGATCAACAGGTCCTCGAGAAAACCCAAGGCCCCGTGCGGATTGTCTCGGCGGTTCTGCCCCCAGATCACGCCCATCGCAAGCTCCTCGAAGCAGGCGGTTGTCTTCCTGCCCTGACGACACTCGCAGCAGGCGCCTAAGCAGGGCCAACAGCGATCTAAAGTCACCCAACGGAGTGAATCGGACACAGTTTCGCGGCGGTTGTCGTTGGTTGATCTCGGGGGCGCACTCCGGGCGAGTCGAGACTCGGCCGCGTTCCCCCCGGCGGGTCCGGCGCTCCGGCCGCGGCGGAAGCCGGCCAACCGCACGAGGTCCCCCACACAGCGCGCTCCGGGCAAGCCGAGACTCGACCACATCCCCCCAGCGGGTCCCGCGCTCCACGCCGCGGCGGGAGCCGGCCGATCGCGCGGCGGTCGGGCGCGAAGCTCGCGGCGCTCGGCGGGCCGGTTCCGCTGGGCGCGTCGTCGACCACCTGCCATAGGGGTTGCCACGGCCGGGAAAGCCCCCAAAACTTCGGGAACCATGACTGCCGTAAACGAAAGAACGAGCCGGTGGATCCGGCGCTTCCACGCGGCCGACGACGCCGCCGCGCGGCTCGTCTGCCTGCCGCACGCCGGTGGTTCCGCCACCGCCTACTTCGCCTTCTCGCGCGCGGCCGCCGCGGCGAACCTCGATGCCGATGTCGTCGCCGTGCAGTATCCCGGCCGGCAGGACCGGCTCGGCGAACCCTGCTACGACGACGTCGACGCCATGGCCGACGCGATCGCCGACGACCTCGGCCCCTGGTTCGACCGGCCCGTCGCTCTCTTCGGCCACAGCATGGGCGCGACGCTCGGCTACGAGGTCGCCCGCCGGCTCGAAGCGCGGGGCGCGCGGCCGCTCGGCCTGTTCGCTTCGGCCTGCCGGGCGCCGTCGGCGCAGCGGATCGAGTACGTCCACCAGCGCGACGACGACGGCCTGATCGCCGCGTTGAAGGAGCTCAGCGGCACCGACAGCGCCGTCCTGGGCGACGACGAGCTGCTGCGCATGGTGCTGCCCGCCGTCCGCGGGGACTACACCGCCGTCGAGACCTACCGGCACCGGCCGGGCACCGAGCTGGCGTGTCCGATCCAGGTCCTGGTGGGCGACGACGACCCGGTCACCGAGCTCGCCGAGGCCGACGCCTGGCGCGTCCACACGACCGGCGGCTGCGCGGTCGAGGTGTACCCCGGCGGCCACTTCTACCTGAACGCCCAGCTCGACGGCGTCCTGGAGGTCGTGGCGGCCCGCCTGCGCGACTGGGGTGCCTGCGCAACCCCCTGAACCGGGCAGCGGCAGGGGTGGGGAAACCCCAGCCGGTGTTCAGGTGCCGACCCCATGGTTCGGCGGCTCCCGATCCGCGAAACTGGGTACATCGAGGAAAACGACCCGCCCCCGGAGGTAGTCATGATGGCGATCCAGACCGTTCCCGGTGTCACCCAGCGGATGCTCCCGAACGGCCACCTGCGCTTGACGTGCCGCGGCACGAGCCGCCAGGTCGACTGCGAGCCGGTCGCGGCGGCGATGTGGATCGCGCTGAAGCAGCACAACGGCGACGTGGACCGCGCGAGCACGGTCCTGGCGGCCCTGTGGGAGACGGACGTCGAGGACACCCGGTACGACATGGAACTGCTGGCGGGCTCGCTGTGCTCGCTGGGGCTGCTCGCCGAAGTCTGATCGACCCCCTCGAGGCGGTGCGCGGTTCGGGTCGCCGTGCGCCGCCTTTGCCGTTCCTACTGGTAAGCGACCGGGTTCCCGTCGAGATTGCCGTCGCCGCACGGCCAGACGCCCTCGTCCAGGGGCCCGAGCCCGGTGTCGCGGAAGATCAGCAGCTCGTCGTCCAGGGCGAAGACGACTTGCCCGCCGGCGAGCAGCAGTACCCGGCTCATGGCCCCGCGGTCGTCAGCCTGGGCGAACAGCTCGCGCAGCTCGAAGCCGGCGTCGACGGTGACCAGCCGCCCGTCGCGCCAGAACACCGCGGTGCCGTTGCCGTCCAGCGCCGGATACGTGGTGTGGTAGCCGGAAAGCGCCGGTCCGCCGGCCAGCGTGCCGTCCTCGGCGAAGCCGCGGAACCGCGAGCGCGAGCGCACGACGTTTTCGTGTTCGGGGCCGCGGATGCCGCCGTCCCGGTCGACCAGCAGCAGGCCGTGGCTCGTCCACTGCCGCACCGGCTTGCCCGCCCGGTCGTAGCGGGTGGTGCGGCGGATGCCGTAGCCCTGCTCGCCGATCAGGAACTCGCCCGGTCCGGCGATCGAGTTGAACCCGGACGGTCCCGGCCGGGTCCGCGAAACCAGCTCCCCGGTCGCGGTGTCGAGGAAGAAGGTCACGCCGATCCCGCTGCCACCGTCCTCGTAGGCGGCCGCGACGCGATCGGCGGAGACCAGCAGCGGCTGCCAGTTCGACGCCGTGATCGTCCGCGGCCCCGGTCGTTCCGCTTCGAGCTCGACGGTCGTGGACCACACCGCACGGCCGGCACCGTCGTGGCGGGAGACGCGCGGCGTGCGGCCGGGCGCCACGACGTGGAACCGTTCGGCGGGCGTCCACGCGGCGCAGAACCCGTCGGCCAGCAGGACGAACGCACTGAGGTGCTCGTGGGGCTCGTGGTCGAGCACGACCGAGCGCAGCACCGACCCGCCCAGGTCCAGTCCGGTCAGGCCGTAGCCGTCGGGGCCGCGCCGGGCGATCCAAACCGTCCCGTCGACGCTCACCCGGGGCGGCGACGGGAGCCCCTCGGCCCGGTGCTGCCACAACACGGTCCCCGACCGGTCGAGTGCGGTCAGCACGGTGTCCGAGAGGTTGCCGCCGTCGTAGGTGGTCGCGACCAGCGGACCGGCCGGGCCCGGTGCGGCCAGGCCCCAGACCTGACCGGGCAGCGGCACCGTTTGCGGCTTCCCTCCGGCGATCATGGGGGCATCGTCCCAGAACGGCACGCAAAAGGGACCGCTTCCGGCGCCGTTGGCGGAAGCGGTCCCCTGTCCCGGCCGGGGGAGGCAGCCGGGAAACCTACCCCTGGGACTCCAGCTCTTCGTCCAGCATCGCGAACAGCTCGTCCGCGCCCGCCTCTTCGAGTTCGCGGTCCGCCGGGGAGAACGTCGCCACCAGCTCGCGCAGGCGGCCCACGACCGCCGCGCGCGCAGCCGCGTCCAGTGAGCGCAGCTCGGCCTCCAGGTCCGTCAACCGGACGTCGACCGCCGACGGCGGGTCGGCCAGGTCCGCGCCCAGGAACTCCGCCAGCGCCGATGCCGACGGGTGGTCGAAGATCAACGTCGCCGGCAAGCGCCGGCCCGTCACCGATTCCAGGCGGTTGCGCAGCTCGATCGCCGTCAAGGAGTCGAAGCCCAGCTCGATGAAGCCCTTGCGCGGGTCGACCGCGTCCCGGCGTTCGTGGCCCAGGACCACCGCTGCCGTGCCGCACACCAGGTCCAGCACCGCGCGACCACGCTCCCCCGCCGGCAATGCCACGATCCGGGCCCACGAGTCGTCCGAAGCCTCCGCGCGGCGACGACCGCCGCGAACCAAGCCCCGCAGCATCGCCGGGACGCTGTGCGCGTCCGCCCGCAGGCCCGACATGTCCAGCCGGACCGGCACCAGCGCCGGCTCCGACGTCCCGAAAGTCGCGTCGAACAACGAAAGCCCGTCCTCGAACGACAGGCCGAACACGCCCGAACGCGCCATCCGGATCAGGTCCGTCTCCGCCAGCTCGCCCGACATGCCGCCCTCGGACCACAGGCCCCACGCCAGCGACACCGCGTGCCGCCCGGTGGCCGCCCGGTGGTGGGCCAGCGCGTCCAGGAAGACGTTCGCCGCCGAGTAGTTCGCCTGCCCCGCCGCGCCGAGCGTGCCGCCCGCCGACGAGTACAGGACGAACGGGATGTCCAGCGAAGCGGTCAGCGAGTGCAGGTTCCACGCCGCGTCCACCTTCGGCCGCAGCACCGCGTCCATCCGCTCCGGCGTCAGCGCCAGCAGGACGCCGTCGTCGACGACACCCGCGGTGTGCACCACCGCCGCCGGCTCGACCCCCGCGAGCAGCTCGGCCGCCGCGTCGCGGTCGGCGAGATCGCACGCCGCCAGGGAAACTTCGGCTCCCAGGGAAGTCAGCGACGAGACCAGCTCGCCGGCCCCGGGCGCCGCGGCCCCGCGACGGCTCGTCAGCAGCAAGTTCTTGACGCCGTGCTCGGTCACCAGGTGCCGGGCGATCAGCTGGCCCAGCACGCCGGTGCCGCCGGTGACCAACACCGTGCCCTCGGGATCCAGCGCGACCGGACCAGGAGAAGGCACGTACTTCACCAGCCGGTGCACCAGCACCGCGCCGTCGCGCACCGCGACCCCCGGCTCGTCGGCGTACATCGCGCCGAGCACCGCGTCCAGGGGCAGCTCGCCGCCATCGACGTCCACGACCATGAACCGGTCGGGGTACTCCAGCTGCGCCGTCCGGATCACGCCCCAGAGCGCGGCGTGCGTCAGGTCCTCGACGCCCTCGTCCGGCCGCGTCCCGATCGCCCGGCGGGCCACGACGACCAGCCGTGACGACGCCAAAGTCTCCTCGGCGACCCAGGCTTGGGTCAGCGCCAGCAACTGGTGCGTCGCCTCGCGCGCCGCCACCGGCGACGCCGTCGCAGGCGCCACGAACGGCGCGAACACCACGTCCGGCCGCACACCGTCGGCCACCAGCGCGGGAAGGTCCACATAGGACTTACCCGGCAACCCGAAACCAGCACCGAGCACCACGGAAGAGACGCCCGAAACGGCGTCGCCCGCGTACGGCTGCCACTCGACGCGGAAGAGCGAGTCGTCCACCGCCGAACGCGTGGCGCGGAACGCGTCCGCCGCGATCGGCCGCAGCGACAGCGATTCGACGCTGAGCACCGGCGCGCCGGCGGTGTCCGTCGCGGTCAGCGAAACGGTGTTCTCGACGTCCGAAGCGAGCACGACCCGCAGGTCCGACGCCCCGGCGGCGTGCAGCGACACACCCGACCACGCGAACGGCAGCACCGGCTTGTCCTCGGTCGGCCCGGCGAGGCCGATCGTGTGCAGCGCCGCGTCGAGCAGCGCGGGGTGCAGGCCGAACGCCGAAGCATCGGTGTCCTCGGGCAGCGCCACCTCGACGGCGAGCCGGTCGCCCACCTGCCACACGCGGCGCAGCCCGGCGAACACCGGGCCGTAGTCGAAGCCCTGCGCGGCCAGCTCGTCGTAGCGGGCGGTCACGTCGATCTCGGTCGCCCCGGCGGGCGGCCACTCCGGCACCGCCGCCGGAGTGCCGGCAGCGGCGGACAACCGGCCGCTGCCGTGCTGCACCCACTCGGAAGCGTCCTCGGCCTGCGAATAGATCGCCAGAGAGCGCTGCTCCGATTCGAGAGCACCGACGACGACCTGCAGCCGGACGGCCCCTTCGGCGGGCACGATCAACGGCGCGGCCAGGGTCAGCTCGTCGAGCCGCCCGCAGCCGACCTCGTCCCCCGCGCGGATCGCCAGCTCGACGAACGCCGTGCCGGGGAACAGCATCGAGCCCTGCACGACGTGGTCCGCGAGCCACGGCTGGGTCCGCGCGGACAGCCGGCCGGTCAGCACGGCACCGCCCGAGTCGGCCGCGACGACGACGGCACCCAGCAGCGGGTGCTCGGCGTCGCGCTGCCCGACCTCGGCGACGCCGCGGACGCGGGCGCCGGTCGGGTTCTCCAGCCAGTAGCGCTTGCGCTGGAACGCATACGTCGGCAGTTCGACCGGCGCACCGCCGGCGTAGAACGCCGAGAAGTCCACAGTAGACCCGGCGACGAACAGCGAAGCCACCGCGGCGGCCGCCGACTCGCCTTCGGGGCGGTCCTTGCGCAGCACCGGGACGAACGCCGCCCGGTCGTCCGCGCCCAGGCACGTCTGGCCCATCGCGGTCAGCACCGCCGACGGGCCGACCTCGACGAACGTCGTGACACCCGCGTCGAGCAGCGTGCGGATCCCGTCGGCGAACCGGACGGCGTCACGCACCTGGCTCACCCAGTACTCCGGGGAGGTCAGGTCGGCATCGGGCGAAACCGTCGACACGATCGGGATCGACGGCTCGGCATAGGTCAGGTTCCGGGCGATGAACGCGAAGTCGGCCAGCATCGGCTCCATCAGCGCCGAGTGGAACGCGTGCGACACCTTCAGCCGCGAAGTCTTCTCGAACTTCGAGGCGACCGCGAGGACCGCGTCCTCGTCGCCGGACAGCACCACCGACGCCGGGCCGTTGACGGCGGCGATCGACACGCCGTCGGTCAGCAGCGGCAGGACGTCCGCCTCGGCCGCCGCCACGGCGACCATCGCGCCGCCGGCGGGCAGCGCCTGCATCAGCCGTGCCCGGGCCGTCACCAGCGTGCACGCGTCTTCGAGGGAGAGCACCGCGGCGACGTGCGCCGCGGCCAGCTCGCCGATCGAGTGTCCCAGCAAGTAGTCCGGCGTGACGCCCCACGACTCGAGCAGCCGGAACACCGCGACCTCGACGGCGAACAACGCCGGCTGGGTGTACCCGGTCTCGCCGGAGCCCAGGACGGTCCGCAGCGGCACGTCGAGGTGCTTGTCCAGCTCGGCGGCCACGACGTCGAAAGCCTCGGCGAACGCGGGGTACGCCGCCGCCAGTTCCAGCCCCATCCCGGCGCGCTGCGCGCCCTGGCCGGTGAACAGGAAGGCCGTCCGGCCAGTGGAAACCACGCCCTCGACGACGCCCACCGGCGTCCGGCCGGCCGCGTATTCGGTCAGCGCGCTGACCGCGGCGGCCCGGTCGGCGGCCACGACCCCGGCGCGGTGCTCGGCCGGCGTCCGCGTGGTCGCCAGCGAGAACCCGACGTCCACGGTGGACAACTCACCGACGGAGGAAGCGAGCTTGCCCGCCTGCGCCCGCAGGGCCTCCGGGTCGTTCGCGGACAGCAGCCACGTCGCCGGCCCGTCGTCCGAAGAACGCGCCACCGGGTCGCCCTGCTCGACGATCACGTGCGCGTTGGTCCCGCTGATCCCGAACGAGGACACCCCGGCGCGGCGCGGCCGCCCGGTCTCCGGCCACGGCTTCGGCTCGCTGAGCAGCGAAACCGTGTCCGTCCATTCGACGTGCGGCGAGGGCTCGTCGGCGTGCAGGGTGCGTGGGAGGACGCCGCGCCGCAGCGCCTCCACCATCTTGATCACGCCGCCGACGCCGGCGGCCGCCTGCGTGTGGCCGACGTTCGACTTGAACGACCCGACGTGCAGCGGCCGGTCGGCCGTGGCCGCCTTGCCGTAGGTGGCGATCAGCGCCTGCGCCTCGATCGGGTCACCGAGCTTGGTGCCGGTGCCGTGCGCCTCGACGGCGTCCACATCGGACAGGTTCAGCCCGGCGTCGGCCAGTGCCGCGCGGATCACCCGCTGCTGCGCGGGTCCGTTCGGGACGGTGATGCCGCTGGACGCGCCGTCGGAGTTCACCGCGCTGCCGCGCAGCACGGCCAGGACGTGGTGGCCGTTGCGACGCGCGTCGGAAAGCCGTTCCAGCAGCAGCATTCCGGCACCTTCGGAGCAGCCGACGCCGTCGGCGCCGCTGCCGAACGCCTTGCACCGGCCGTCCGCGGACAGCCCCTGCTGCTCACTGAAGTAGACGAACATGTCGGGCGTCACCATCACCGTGACGCCGCCGGCCAGCGCCAGCGAGCACTCGCCGCGGCGCAGCGCCTGAGCCGCCCAGTGCAGGGCGACCAGCGAGGACGAGCACGCCGTGTCGACCGACACCGACGGGCCTTCCAGGCCGAGGGTGTAGGAGATCCGGCCGGAGACGAGACTGCCGTCGCTGCTGCCGGCGCCGTAGTCGTGGTACATGACGCCGGCGAAGACGCCGGTCTTGCTGCCCCGCAACGTCGACGGCACGATCCCGGCGCGTTCCACGGCCTCCCACGCGGTTTCCAGCACGATCCGCTGCTGCGGGTCGAGCGTGCGGGCCTCCCGCGGGGAGATGCCGAAGAACTCGGGCTCGAAGTCGGCGGCGTCGTAGAGGAAGCCGCCTTCCTTCGAGTACGTCGTGCCGGGCCGGCCGGCGGGGTCGAAGAGCGCCGCGGTGTCCCAGCCGCGGTCCTCGGGGAACTCGCCGACGGCGTCGGTGCCGCCGGCGACGAGGTCCCAGAGCTGCGACGGTGTGGTGACCCCGCCGGGGTACCGGCAGCCCATCCCGATGATGGCGATCGGCTCGCTCATCGCCGCGGTGAGCTTCTGGTTGTCCGCCTTGAGCCGCTCGTTGTCCATCATGGACTGGCGCAGCGCGGCGACGATCTGCTCGGTGGACGGCGCCTGAGTCACTGGGAGTCCCCTCCGTCGGTCTGGGTGCCCGCCATCGCGGACTTGACCAGGTTGGCCAGGTCCATCCCGGCGATGGCGGCCACTTCGTCGGTTCCGTTGGCCTCGGCCACCTCTTCGACCGGCTCGCCGAGCTCCGGCAGCAGTTCGCCGAGGAGGAACCGGGTCAGCGGCAGCGGGCTCGGGTAGTCGAAGATCAGCGTCGCCGGCAGGCGCAGCCCGCAGGCCGCCCCGAGCCGGTTGCGCAGTTCGAGCGCGGCCAGGGAGTCGATACCCAGGTCGGTGAAGCCCTTTTCGACGCCGACCGCCGAAGCGTCGTCGTAGCCGAGGACGGCCGCCGCGTGCTCGCAGACCAGCTGCAGCAGCGCGGTTTCCCGTTCGTCGGCCGACATCCCGGTCAGCTTGTCCGCGAAGCCCGCCTCGGGCGCCGCGGTCACCGGACCCGCCGCCGCGGCGGCCCGCCGCGGGGTGGCCGTGACCAGGCCGCGCAGGAGCGGCGCGATCCGGTCGGCTTCCCGCAGGTCGGCCAGCTTCACCGGCACCAGCGTCGGCTCACCGGCCGCCAGTGCGGCGTCGAAGAGCGCGAGACCATCGGTGACGGCCAGCTCCGCGACCCCGTACCGGGCGACGTGCGTCAGGTCGACGGCGTCGCCGCTGCCCTCCCACGGACCCCAGGCCAGCGACGTCGCCGGGAGGCCCAGCGCCGTGCGGTGCTCGGCGAGCGCGTCCAGGAAGACGTTGCCCGCCGCGTAGTTCGCCTGCCCGGCGGCGAGCAGCAGGCCGCCCGCCGAGGAGTAGAGGACGAACGCCTTCAGGTCCAGCGACGCGGTCAGCTCGTGCAGGTGCCAGGCCGCGTCGACCTTGGGCCGCAGGACGTTCGTGACCTGCGCAGGAGTGAGCGCGGTCAGCACCGCGCTGTCCATCTGCCCGGCGGCGTGCACGACGGCGGTGAGGTCGGGCAGCGACTCGATCAGCCGAGCCAGGTCGTCCCGGTCGGTGACGTCGCAGGCCGCGACGGTCACCGAAGCACCCAGCTCCTCGACCAGCTCGCGAGCACCCGGTGCGTCGAGACCGCGTCGGCTGGTGAGCACCAGCTTCCGGGCCCCGCGGGCGACGAGGTGCCGAGCCAGGTGACCGCCGAGCAGGCCGGCGCCACCGGTGATGAGCACCGTGCCGTCCGCATCCCACTCGACCGGGTCGCCGACCGTCGTGACCTTGACCAGCCGCGGCACACGGACTTCGCCGACCCGGACGAGCGCTTCCGGCTCGCCGGAGGCGACCACCGCGGGCAGGGCCCGCAGAGACTGGGGCAGGTCGTCGACGTCGACCACCTGGACCCGGCCGGGGTTCTCCGCCTGCGCGGCCCGCACCAGGCCCCAGACCGGCGCCTGGGCGAGGTCGGGGTCGTCGGCCACGGCGTTGCGCGTGACGACCAGGAGCTTGCCGTCGGAAGAGCCGTCGAGCCAAGCCTGCAGCTGCTTCAGCGTGGCCTGAACAGTCGCGTGGACCCGGGTGGGCACGTCTCCGTCGGCGGAGACGACCGGCAGGACCAGCACGTCGGCGGCCACCGGCTCGTCGTGCGTCGGGACGCCGAGGCCGAGGTCGTCGGCGCCGAGCACGGCCCAGCCTTCGAGGGACTTGACCAGCCGGACACCCGCCGCGGGCTGCCAGCCGATGCGGTAGAGCGAGTCGGGCACCTTGGCGCCCAGCTGGCCCTCCGACACCGGCCGCGTCACCAGCGACTCGATCCACGCGACCGGCGTGCCGGCCGCGTCGGCGAGGGCCAGTGAGGCGTCCTTGCCTGCTGTGCCTTCCTTGCGGACCCGCACCCGCAGCGTCGTGGCTCCGGAGGCGTTCAGCGAAACCTGGTTCCAGGCGAACGGGATCGTCGTCTCGGTCAGCGCCTTCGGCCCGCCCGGGACGAGGAAGTCCGTCGCCCCCAGCGCCGAGTCGAGCAAGCCCGGGTGGAGCCCGAAGTCGCTCGCCGTGGTGCCCTCGGGCAGCGCCACCTCGGCGAACACCTCACCTTCGCGCAGCCACACCGCGCGCAGGTTCCGGAACACCGGGCCGTAGCCGAAGCCGAGCCCGGCCAGGTCGTCGTAGAGCCCGGTGAGGTCGACGGCTTCGGCGCCCTCGGGCGGCCACGCCGTCAGGTCGAACTCCGCCGGCCGCGCACCCGTGGCGAGCGTGCCCGCCGCGTGCTGCGTCCACCCGCTCTCGGCGCGGGAGTGCACCGACAGCTCGCGCCGGCCGTCCGCGCCGGGAGCGCCGACGACGACGCGGATGTCGACGCCGCCCTCCTCGGGCAGCAGCAGCGGAGCCTGCTGGGTCAGCTCCTCCAGGAGGTCGCAGCCGACCTGGTCGGCGGCGTGCAGGGCCAGCTCGACGTACGCCGTGCCCGGCAGCATCGTCCGGCCCAGCACCACGTGGTCGGCCAGCCAGGTCTGCTTGTCGACCGCGAGCCGGCCGGTGAGCACCGCGCCGCCGTCGGGCAGCTCCACCAGCGCGCCCAGCAGCGGGTGCGCGGCGGACTTGGCGCCCAGCGAATCGACGTCGCCCGCCGGCTTCGTCGCGTTGAGCCAGTACTCCTTGTTCTGGAACGCGTAGGTCGGCAGGTCCACAGTGGACGCACCGCGGCCGGCGAACAGGGCCCGCCAGTCGATCTTCGCGCCCCGCGAGTACACCGTGGCCAGCGCGGTGAACAGCGTCTGCACCTCGTCGCGGCCCCGGCGCAGCGCGGGCACGCCCACGACGCGGTCGGGCCGGTCGGCGACCGACGTGTCGCACTCGCGGGCCATGCCGGTCAGGACCGCGTCCGGGCCCAGCTCGACGAACCGGGTGACCCCGGCCGAGAGCAGCGTGCCGACGCCATCGGCGAAGCGCACGGCGTCGCGGACGTGGTTCACCCAGTACTCCGGCGAGCAGAGCTGCTCGGCGGTGGCGATCCGGCCGGTCACGTTGGAGACGACCGGGATGCTCGGAGCGCTGTAGGTCAGCTTTTCCGCCACCACGGCGAAGTCGGCCAGCATCGGCTCCATCAGCGCGGAGTGGAAGGCGTGCGAGACGACCAGCTGCTTCACGCGCCGGCCGGCTTCCTTGAAGACCGCCATCGCGGCCTTCACCGCGTCCTCGGGACCGGAGATGACCACCGACCGCGGGCCGTTGATCGCGGCGACGTCCACCCCGGCCGGGAGCGCGGCACGCACCTCGTCCTCGGTGGCCGCGATCGCCGCCATCGCACCACCCTCAGGCAGCGCCTGCATCAGCCGGCCGCGAGCCGCGACCAAGGCGCAGGCATCGGCCAGCGAGAGGACCCCGGCGACGTGCGCCGCGGCCAGCTCGCCGATCGAGTGCCCGGCGACGTAGTCCGGTGTGAGGCCCCACGACTCGACCTGGCGGTAGAGCGCGACCTCGATCGCGAACAGCGCGCACTGCGTGTACGCCGTCTTGTTCAGCAGCGGACTGCCGTCCCGGATGACGTCCTTGAGCGGGACCTCGGTGTCGAACAGCCCGCAGGCCTCGTCGAACGCGCCGGCGAAGACCGGGAAGGCCTCGTACAGCTCGCGGCCCATGCCCGGCTGCTGCGCGCCCTGGCCGGTGAAGAGGAACGCGGTCAGGTCGGCCGCGCTGGTCGTGCCGGTCACCGTGCCCGCCGGGGTCCCGCCGCCGGCGAGCCCGTCGAGAGCCTTGAGCGCGGCGTCGCGGTTCGCCGCCAAGACCACCGAGCGGTGGTCGAGCGCGGCCCGGCCGGTGGCGAGCGAGTAGCCGACGTCGGTCAGGTCCAGTTCCGGGTTGGCGCGCAGGTGCGCGGCGACCCGGGCGGCCTGGTCGGCTAGCGCCGCGGCCGTGGTCCCGGCGATCGGCAGCGGAACCGACGCCAGCGGCGGCGCGGTCCGGCGCGGACGCTCCACAGTGGACGGCGGAGCCTCTTCGATGATGATGTGCGCGTTCGTCCCGCTGATGCCGAAGGACGAGACACCCGCGCGGCGCGGGCGGCCGTTCGGCAGCCACGGCCGGGCCTCGCTCAGCAGCTCGATGTCGCCGGTGGTCCAGTCGACGACCGGGGACGGCGCGTCGATGTGCAGCGACTTCGGCAGCATGTTGTGCCGCATGGCCTGGACGACCTTGATCACGCCCGCCGCGCCGCCGGAAGCCTGCGCGTGGCCGATGTTGGACTTCACCGAGCCCAGGTACAGCGGCTGCCCGTCCGGCCGGTCCTGGCCGTAGGTGGCCAGCAGCGCCTGGGCCTCGATCGGGTCACCCAGCTTCGTGCCAGAGCCGTGCGCCTCGACGGCGTCCACTTCGGACGGCTTGAGACCGCCGGCCGCGAGGGCCGCGTGGATCACGCGTTCCTGCGACGGGCCGTTCGGCGCGGTGAGGCCGTTGGACGCGCCGTCCTGGTTGACGGCGCTGGAGCGGACCACGGCGAGGACCTCGTGCCCATTGCGCTCGGCGTCGGACAGGCGCTCCAACAGGAGCAGGCCCGCGCCCTCGGCCCAGCCGACGCCGTCGGACGCCGCCGAGAAGGACTTCGACCGGCCGTTGGGCGAAAGCACGCCCTGACGGCTGGAGTCGACGAACAGGTCCGGCTGCGAGAGCAGCGTGACGCCGCCGGCGAGGGCCAGCCCGCACTCCCCCGCCCGCAGCGCCTGCACCGCGAGGTGCAGCGTGACCAGCGAAGACGAGCACGCGGTGTCGACCGTCATGCACGGGCCTTCCAGCCCCAGCAGGTAGGAGATGCGGCCGGAGACGACCGCGCCCGAGCTGCCGTTGGGGATGTAGGCGGCGACGTCGAGGGGCGCGCCGGGAACGCGGCTGCCGTAGTCGTCGTACATGGCGCCGGTGAAGACGCCGGTCATGCTGCCGCGCAGGGCGGTCGGGTCGATGCCGGCCCGCTCGATGGCCTCCCACGCCGTCTCCAGCAGGAGCCGCTGCTGCGGGTCCATGGCCAGCGCCTCGCGCGGGCCGATGCCGAAGAACGCCGGGTCGAACAAGGTGCCTTCGTGGAGGAAGCCGCCTTCGCGGGCGTAGGTCTTGCCGCGCTTGCCGCGCTCGGGGTCGTAGATGCTGTCGATGTCCCAGCCGCGGTTGGCCGGGAACTCCGACACGGCGTCGACCTCGTCGACCAGCAGCTGCCAGAGGTCCTCCGGCGACCGGACGCCGCCGGGGTACCGGCAGGCCATGCCGACGATCGCGATCGGCTCCTGCATCGACGCGTTCGTCCGGGTCGTCGTGGCCGGCACCTTGGCGACCGCGCCGAGCAGCTTGCCCTTGACGAAGTCCGCCACCGCCTTGGCGGTCGGGTGGTCGAAGATCAGCGTCGCGGGCAGGGTCAGGCCGGTCGCGCTGCCGAGCAGGTTGCGCAGCTCGACCGCGGCGAGCGAGTCGAAGCCGAGTTCCTTGAACGCGCGTGCACCGTCCACTTCGGACTTGTCGGCGTAGCCGAGCACGGCGGCCACCTGCGTGCGGACGATGTCCAGCAGCACGCGGTCGCGCTCGTTGTCGGCCAACGCGGCCAGCTCCGTGGCCAGCGCGTTGTCGGCCGCCTTCGCCGCCTTGGCGGTCCGGCGGGCCTTCGGCGGGACGAACCCGCGCAGCAACGCGGGCAGGTCGTCGGTGCGGGCCCGCAGCGCCGCGACGTCGACCCGCAGCGGGGCGATCACGGCGTCGGCGGTGGCGGTCGCCGCGTCGAACAGCGCGAGCCCCTGCTCCGCGGTGACCGCGGGCAGGCCGAGCCGCGCCATCCGGGCGAGGTCAGCCTCGGCCAGCTCGCCGCCGAGGCCGGTGTTCTCGGCCCACAGCCCCCACGCGAGCGCGGTCGCCGGCTGGCCGGCGGCCTGGCGGTGCGCGGCGAGGCCGTCGAGGAACGCGTTGGCGGCGGCGTAGTTCGCCTGGCCCGCGGGCAGCACCTGGCCGCCGGCGGAGGAGAACAGGACGAACGCGGCCAGGTCGTGGGTCAGCTCGTGCAGGTGCCAGGCGGCGTCGACCTTGGCCCGCAGGACCGCGTCGAGCCGGTCGGCGGTCAGCGAGTCGAAGACGCCGCTGTCGGCGGTCCCGGCCGCGTGCACCACGGCGCTGAGGTCGTCGATCGCGCCGAGGACGTTCTCGACCTGGGCGCGCTCGGTGACGTCGCACGCGGCGACCCGCACCCGGGCCCCGAGGTCGGTCAGGTCCTCGACCAGCTGCCCGGCGCCCGGCGCGCCGAGCCCGCGGCGGCTGGTGAGCACCAGGGACGTGACGCCGTGCTCGGCCACCAGGTAGCGGGCCAGCAGGCTGCCGAGGCCGCCGGTGCCACCGGTGATCAGCACGGTGCCGCTGCCCCACGGGGAAGCGTCGCCGGACTCGGTCTTGACGTACCGCGGCACGACGACCGCGCCGGCGCGGATCGCGGCCTCCGGCTCCCCGGAGGCGACGACCGCCGCGATGGTCCCGGCCGTCGCTGCCGCATCGGCGTCGACGACGAACACCCGGCCCGGGTGCTCGGCCTGCGCACCGCGCGCCAGGCCCCACAGCAGGCCCTGCGTGACGTCCACAGTGGACTCTCCGGCGGGGACCGCGTCCTGCGTCACGACCGCCAGCTTCGTGGCCGCGAACCGGGCGTCGCCCAGCCAGGCCTGCAGCTCGGCGAGCAGCCAGGCGGCGTTCGCCCGCGCCGTCTCCGGGACGTCGCGGGTGCGCTCGGGCACGCTCAGCGTGAGCACGCCCGGCACCGGCTCGCCGCGGTCGACGGCGCCGAAGAGGTCGGCGAACCCGGCGTAGGTGGCGGCCACCCCGACCCGGCCGCGGCCCACGGCCACGACCTCGGCGTCGGACTGCGGCACGGACACCGGCTGCCAGGCGATCTTCAGCAGCGAGCCGTCGATTTCCGCGGGCTGAGACAGTTCCCGGCGGACCGGGCGGGAGACCAGCGAGTCGATGGTCGCGACCGGACGGCCTTCGCTGTCGGCCACCTCGATGGCCGACACCTCGTCGCCGTTGAGCCGCTCGATCCGCACCCGCAGCACCGAAGCGCCGGCGGCGTGCAGCGTGACGCCGTTCCAGACGAACGGCAGCAGCGTCGCGCCGTCCGGGTCGCCGAGGAGGTCGGCGTGCATCGCGATGTCGAGCAACGCCGGGTGCAGGCCGTACCGGCTCGCCGTCGACGCCGCCGGCTCCGGCAGCGCGACCTCGGCGAACACCTCCGTGCCCCGCTTCCAGGCGGCCGTGAGCCCCTGGAAGGACGGGCCGTAGCCGTACCCGCGCTCCTCGAGCCGGTCGTACGCGCCCTCGACCACCATGGGGGTCGCCCCGGCGGGCGGCCATTCGGTGAGCCCGGCGGGCTCCGGCCGCGGCGCGGCGGACAGCGTGCCGATGGCGTGCTGGGTCCACTCGTCGCCGTCGGCCGGCCGCGAGAAGACGGTGATCGGGCGCCGGTCGCCGTCGGCGGGCCCGACCACGACCTGCAGCGCCACGGCGCCGTCCGGCGGCAGGACGAGCGGCGCCTGCAGCGTCAGCTCTTCGACCGTCGAGTGCCCGACCTGGTCGCCGGCCGCGATGGCCAGCTCGACGAACCCGGTGCCGGGCACCAGGATCGCGCCCTTGACGACGTGGTCGGCCACCCACGGCACCGACCCGGCGGACAGCCGACCGGTGAGCACCGTGGTGTCCGAACCGGACAGCGGCACGACCGCGCCGAGCATCGGGTGCGGCAGCGGCTGCTGGCCGACCGCCGTCACGTCGCCGGACGGGGTCGCGTCGAGCCAGTAGCGCTTGCGCTGGAAGGCGTACGTCGGCAGGTCGAGCCGGATCGGGCCGTCGCCGAGCACCTTGCCCAGCCCGGCGGCACCGCGGGCGTACAGGCGGCCGAGCGCGGTCAGCGCGGTGCGCACCTCGTCCCGGTCGCGGCGTCCGATGGGCACGAACGCGGCGTCCGGGTCGATCTGGCGGCCCAGCGCGGTCAGCACGCTGTCCGGGCCCAGCTCGAGGAACGTCCGCACGCCGTCGGCGGCCAGCGCGGCCACCGCGTCCCCGAAGCGGACGGCTTCGCGGACGTGGGTGACCCAGTACTCCGGCGAAGTCAGGTCCGCGTCCGGCGAGACCGTCGAGACGACCGGGATCTTCGGCTCGTGGAACGTCAGCCCGGCGGCGATCTCGCGGAACTCGTCGAGCATCGGGACCATCAGCGGCGAGTGGAACGCGTGGCTGACGCGCAGCCGCCGCGTCCGGACGTCGGTGGCGCGCTCGATGCGGGTCACGACGTCGGCGGTCCCGGAGATGACGACCGACGCGGGGCCGTTGACGGCGGCGATGCTGACGTCGTCCTCGTACCCGCGGATCAGCTCCCGCGCGGCTTCTTCGGTGGTGGCGAGGGAGACCATCGCGCCCGGCGGCGTGCTCAGGGCACCCATCAGGCGCCCCCGGGCCGCGACCAGTTTCGCCGCGTCGGCCAAGGACAGCACCCCGGCGACGTGCGCCGCGGCCAGCTCGCCGATCGAGTGGCCGGCGAGGGCGTCGGGGACGATCCCCCACGACTCGGCGAGCCGGAACAGCGCGACTTCGACCGCGAACAACGCGGTCTGCGTGTACTGCGTCTGGTCGAGCAGGCCGCGGTCGGCGAGCGCGGTCGTGCCGAAGACGACGTCGCGCAGCGGCACGTCGAGCAGGGGGTCGATCGCGGCGCAGACGGCGTCGAAGGCGTCGGCGAAGACGGGGTAGGCCGCCGACAGCGCGGCCCCCATCCCCACCTGCTGCGCGCCCTGCCCGGAGAACAGGAACGCGAGCTTGCCCTCGGTGACGGGCTCGCTGCTCTGCTCGCCGGCGGCCAGCGCGTCGAGACCGGCGGCCAGCTCGGCCGCGGTCCCGGCGACCACCACGGCCCGCTGCTCCAGCGCGGCGCGCGTCGAGACGAGCGACCGCGCCAGCTCGGCGACGGGGACGTCCTCATGGTCGGCGAGGTATTCGCGCAGCCGAGCGGCCTGGCCGCGCACGGCGGCCGCGGACCGGCCGGACAGCGCGACCGGGACGACGGCCTCGGGCCGCGGTTCGACGGCCTGCTCGATCTCTGCGTCTGCCGGAGCCTGCTCGATGATCACGTGGGCGTTGGTGCCGCTGATGCCGAACGACGAGATCGCGGCGCGGCGCGGGTGGCCGTTGGGTGACCAGTCCTGCGCCTCGGTCAGCAGGCGCACCGCACCCGTGTCCCAGTCGACCACAGTGGACGGACGGTCGACGTGCAGGGTCCGCGGCAGCTGCTCGTTGCGCAGCGCCATGACCATCTTGATGATGCCGGCGACGCCGGCCGCGGCCTGGGTGTGGCCGATGTTGGACTTGATCGAGCCCAGCCACAGGGGCTGGTCCTCGGCGCGGTCCTGCCCGTAGGTCGCGAGCAGCGCCTGGGCCTCGATCGGGTCACCCAGCGTGGTGCCGGTGCCGTGGCCCTCGACAGCGTCCACTTCGGACGGTGCGAGACCGGCGTCGGCCAGGGCCTTCGCGATCACGCGCTGCTGCGAGGGACCGTTCGGGGCGGTGAGGCCGTTGGACGCGCCGTCGTGGTTGACCGCCGAGCCCTTGAGCAGCGCGAGGACCGGGTGGCCGTTGCGTTGGGCGTCCGACAGCCGCTCGACGAGCAGCATGCCCGCGCCCTCGCCCCAGCCGGTGCCGTCGGCGGCGTCGGCGAACGAGCGGCAACGGCCGTCGGCGGACAGGCCGCGCTGGCGGCTGAAGTCGACGAACGTGTCCGGAGTGGACATCACGGTGACACCACCGGCCAGGGCGAGCGTGCACTCGCCGCGGCGCAGGGCCTGGACCGCCCAGTGCAGGGCGACCAGCGACGACGAGCACGCCGTGTCGACGGTGACCGTCGGGCCCTCCAGGCCGAGCGCGTAGGACACGCGGCCGGAGACGACGCTGGCGAGGCTGCCGTTGCCGAGGTAACCGGCGATGTCGTCGGACACCGTGCCGAGGCGGGTGCCCCAGTCGTGGTACATGACGCCGGCGAACACGCCGGTCGCGCTGCCGCGCAGCGAAACCGGGTCGATGCCGGCCCGTTCGAACGCCTCCCACGACACTTCCAGCAGCAGCCGCTGCTGCGGGTCCATGGCGGCCGCTTCGCGCGGGCTGATCTCGAAGAAGTCGGCGTCGAACTCGGCGGCGTCGTGCAGGAACGCGCCGTGCTTGACGTAGGAGTGGCCGGGCTTGCCGGGCTCGGGGTCGTAGAGGGCGTCGACGTTCCAGCCGCGGTCGGCCGGGAACGGCGTGAGCGCCTCTTCCCCACCGGCGACGAGCCGCCACAGGTCCTCCGGCGTCGCGACGCCGCCCGGGTAGCGGCAGGCGATGCCGACGATGGCGATCGGCTCCTCCGGGTCGGCCGTGGTCACCGGCGCGATCGGCTTGACCGGGGCCACGCCGCCGAGCCGCGTGACGAGGTACTCGGCCAGCGCGCGCGGGGTCGGGTGGTCGAAGACCAGCGTGGCGGGCAGCCGCATGCCGGTGACGGAGTCGAGGATGTTGCGCAGCTCGACCGCGGCGAGGGAGTCGAAGCCGATCTCGCCGAACGGGCGGGCCGGGCTGATCGCGCTCGGGCCGTCGTGGCCGAGCACGGCCGCGACGTGCGTGCGGACCAGGTCGAGCACCGCGCGGTCGCGGTCGGCCTCGGACAGCGGGGCGAACCGCTCGGCGAACTGCCGCTCCGGCGTGAGTTCACCAGCGGTCGCGGCGATGCGACGCCGATGAGCGGGGACCAGGCCGCGCAGCAGCGCCGGGACGTCGTCGCGGGCGCCCAGGGCGGCGCGGTCGACGCGGGTCGGCACGACGGTGGCCGTTCCCGAGGCGATGGCGACGTCCAGCGCGGCCAGGCTTTCGGCCGCGGTCAGCGGGGCGAGGCCCAGCCGCCCGATCCGGCTCAGGTCCTTTTCGGACAGTCCGGCGCTCATGCCGAGCGCGGCACCTTCGTCGGTCCACAGCCCCCAGGCGAGCGACGTCGCGGGGAGGCCCTGCTCGCGGCGGTGTTCGGCGAGCGCGTCGAGGAAGGTGTTGCCGGCCGCGTAGTTGGCCTGGCCCGCGCCGTCGACCAGCCCGGCCGAGGACGAGAACAGGACGAACGCGGCCAGGTCCGAAGTCAGCTCGTGCAGCGCCCAGGCCGCGTCGACCTTGGGCGCGAGGACGGTGTCGAGACGCTCTTCGGTGAGCGAGCCGATCAGGGCGTCGTCGAGCACGCCGGCGGTGTGGACGACCGCGGTCAGCGGCTGCTCGATCTTCTTCAGCGCGGCCGAGAGCGACCGCTTCTTGGTGACGTCACAGGCGATGACCTGCACCGTCGCGCTCTCTGACAGCTCGGCGACCAGCTCGGCCGCGCCGGGGGCGTCGCTTCCGCGCCGGCTGAGCAGCACCAGGTGCCGGACGCCGTGGGTGGTGACGAGGTGGCGCGCGACCTGCGCGCCGAGGCCGCCGGTGCCGCCCGTGATGAGCACGGTGCCGTCCGGCTGCCAGGCCGGTGCGTCGGTGGCCAGGCGGACGAGGCGCGGGGCCAGCACGCGGTCGCCGTCGACGCGCAGCTCCGGCTCGCCGGACGCGAGCGCGGTGGCCAGCGTCGTGGCCGTGGTTTCGCCCTCGACCAGGACGATCCGGCCCGGCTGCTCGGCCTGCGCCGAGCGCACCAGCCCCCGCACCACGGAGTCGGCCAGCGTGCCGCGTGTCTGCAGCACGAGCTTGGCCGAAGTGGCCTCGGCGAGGAATGACTGGAGGATCTCCAGGACGTGGTGAGCGGTCTGGCGGGCGGCGGCCGGAACCCGTCCGCGTTCGCCCGGCACGCTGACGAGCCGCACCTCACCCGGATCCGCGTCCGAAGCCGCGACCGGCGTCCATTCGACGGTGTGCAGCAGGTCCTGGGCCCGCGGGCCCAGGTCGGCGCCGCTGACCGGGCGGGAGCGGAACGACTCCACCGACAGCACGGGCGCGCCCGCCGCGTCGGTGACGTCGATGGAGACACCGCCGGTGGCGGGCGAGGTGATCCGCACCCGGACCTCGGCCGCGCCGGAGGCGTGCAGCCGCACGCCGGTCCACGCGAACGGCAGGCGGATCTCGCCGGCCTCCCGGGCCTCGCCCGGGGCGAAGTCGGTGGCGTGCAGGACGGCGTCGAGCAGCGCCGGGTGGATGCCGAACGAGTCGTCCCGAGTAGGCAGGGCGACCTCGGCGTAGACGACGTCATCGCGCTTCCACGCCGTGCGCAGGCCGCGGAACAGCGGGCCGTAGCCGTAACCCTGCGCCGCCAGCTCGTCGTACAGCTCGCTGGTGGCGACGACCTCGGCGCCGGACGGCGGCCACTCGGTCAGCGGGGCGGGCTCGGCGGCCGGGGCCTCGGCCAGCACGCCGACGGCGTGGCGGGTCCAGGCGACGTCCTGCTCGGCGCGCGAGTAGAACTCGATGGTGCGGCGGCCGTCCTCGACCGGGCCGACCACGGCCTGCACCTCGACGCCGCGGCCGTCCAGGACGGCCAGCGGTGCCTGCAGGGTCAGCTCGTCGACGACGTCGCAGCCCGCGCGCCCGGCGGCGTGCAGGGCCATCTCGACGAACGCGGTGCCGGGCAGCAGGGCCGTGCCGGCGATCGCGTGGTCCGCGAGCCACGGGTGCGAACGCAGGCCGATGCGGCCGGTCAGGACCAGGCCGTCGTGGTCGGCCAGGCCGATCTCGGCGGCGAGCAGCGGGTGGCCGGAGGCGAGCTGGCCGAAGCCGGCCGCGTCGCCGCGGCCGGGCGCGGTGAGCCAGAAGTGCTTGCGCTGGAAGGCGTACGTCGGCAGGTCGACGACGTTGGCCGGGCCGAAGAACGCGGTCCAGTCGACCGGGACGCCGCGGGTGTGCAGCCGGCCGAGCGCGCCGGCCAGGGCCGGGACCTCGGCGTGGCCACGGCGCTGCGCGGGCACGAACGAGATGTCCGAACCGTGCGGGCCGGTCGCGGCCATGGCCGCGAGGACGGCGTCCGGGCCGACCTCGATGGCCGTGGTGACGCCGGCCGCGGCGAGCGCGGCGACGCCGTCGGCGAACCGCACCGCCCGCCGGACGTGGTAGAGCCAGTAGCCGTGCGAGCACAGCTCTTCGGGCGTCGCCTGGCGGCCGGTGACGTTCGAGATCACCGGGATGGACGGCGGCGAGAACTCGACGACCTCCAGGACCTCCCGGAACTCGGCGAGCATCGGCTCCATCAGCGGCGAGTGGAACGCGTGGGACACGCGCAGCTCGCTCGTCTTGCGGCCCTGCGCGCGGAAGGCCTCGGCGACCGCGGCGACCTCGGCGCGCTCGCCGGACACGACAACCGACGCGGGTCCGTTGATCGCGGCGAGGCTGACGCCGTCGGTGAGCAGCGGGCCGACCTCGTCCTCGGTCGCGGCGATCGCGACCATCGCCCCGCCCCCGGGGAGAGCCTGCATCAAGCGACCGCGTGCGGCGACGACCAGGCAGGCGTCTTCCAGCGACCAGACGCCGGCGATGTGCGCGGCGGCCAGCTCGCCGATCGAGTGCCCGAGCAGGACGGCCGGCTTGACGCCCCACGACTCCAGCAGCCGCGCGAGCGCGACCTCAATCGCGAACAGCGTGCACTGCGCGTACTGGGTGCCGTTCAGCTCCTCGGCGTCGTCGCCGAAGAGGACGTCGCGCAGCGGGCGGTCCATCTGGACGTCGAGGTGGTCGAGGGCCTCGTCGAAGACCTCGGCGAAGACCGGGTAGGCGAGGTACAGCTCCTTGCCCATGGCGAGCCGCTGCGAACCCTGGCCGGTGAACAGCATCGCGAGCTTGCCCGGCGTGCGGGTCCCGGTGACGACGAAGGCGTCCGGCTCACCCGCGGCGAGCGCGCGCAGGCCGCGGACGGCGTCTTCGGTGCTCTCGGCGACGACGACCGCGCGGTGGTCGTGCGCGGCGCGCGTGCCGGCCAGCGAGAAGCCGACCTCGGTCAGGTCCGCAGCCTCCACAGTGGACACGAGCTTGCCCGCCTGCGCCCGCAGGGCTTCCTCACTGCGGGCCGACACGACCAGCGGCACGACCGGCAGCGGCTCGGTGGCGCCCGGCTCGTCCGCGGTCGCGGGCGCCTGCTCGATGATGACGTGGGCGTTGGTGCCGCTGACGCCGAACGACGACACCCCGGCGCGGCGCGGCCGCTCGACCGCCGGCCACTCGCGGGCCTCGGTCAGCAGCTCGACCGCGCCCGCGGTCCAGTCGACGTGCGGGGTCGGCGCGTCGACGTGCAGGGTCTTGGGCAGCCGGCCGCGGCGGATCGCCTCGACCATCTTGATCACGCCGGCCACACCGGCCGCGGCCTGCGTGTGGCCGATGTTGGACTTGATCGAGCCGAGCAGCAGCGGTGTCTCGCGGTCCTGGCCGTAGGCGGCGAGCAGGGCCTGCGCCTCGATCGGGTCGCCGAGCCGGGTGCCGGTGCCGTGCGCCTCGACGGCGTCCACTTCGGACGCCGCCAGCCGGGCGTCGGCGAGCGCGCGGTGGATCACGCGCTGCTGCGACGGGCCGTTGGGCGCGGTCAGGCCGTTGGACGCGCCGTCGGAGTTGATGGCGGTGCCGCGGACGACGGCGAGCACGGCGTGGCCGTTCGCGACCGCGTCGGACAGCCGTTCCAGGACCAGGACGCCGACACCTTCGGCGAAGCCGGTGCCGTCGGCGGCCGCGGCGAACGCCTTGCAGCGGCCGTCCTCGGCGAGGCCGCGCTGGCGGCTGAACGCGGTGAACGTGCCGGGGCCGCCCATGACGGCGACACCGCCGGCGAGCGCGAGCTGCGTCTCGCCGCGGCGCAGAGCCTGCACGGCGAGGTGGAGGGCGACGAGCGAGCCGGAGCACGCGGTGTCGACGGTCAGCGTCGGGCCTTCGAGGCCGAGCGCGTAGGCGACGCGGCCGGAGACGACGCTGGGGGCGTTGCCGGTGAGCAGGTACCCGTCGAGGCCGTCGGGGGCTTCGTGCAGGCGCGGGCCGTACTCCTGGGCCTCGGCGCCGATGAAGACGCCGGCGGGCGTGCCGCGCAGCGTCGTCGGGTCGATCTTGGCGCGCTCCAGGGCTTCCCACGCCGTCTCGAGGACCAAGCGCTGCTGCGGGTCCATCGCGGACGCCTCGCGCGGGGCGATGCCGAAGAAGCCCGCGTCGAACTCGCCGGCGTCGGGCAGGAAGCCCCCGGAGGTGACGTAGCTGCTGCCCGGGCGGTCGGGGTCCGGGTCGTAGAGGCCGTCGAGGTCCCAGCCGCGGTCGGTCGGGAACCCGGTGATGGTGTGCACCTCTTGCTCGACCAGCCGCCAGAGGTCCTCGGGCGACGCGGTCCCGCCGGGGTACCGGCAGCCGATGCCGACGATCGCGACCGGCTCGTCGTGGTCGCCCGCCGGCGGGAGTCCACTGTGGACGACCTCGGCCCCGAACACCGCCGCGTGCAGGAAGCGCGCGACGGCGACCGGGGTCGGGTGGTCGAAGGCCAGGGTGACCGGCAGGTCGAGCCCGGTGGCGTCGGTGAGCCGCGCGTGCAGCTCCACCGCCGCCAGCGAGTCGAACCCGTGGTCGGAGAACGCCTTTTCCGGGTCGAGCACCGCCGGGACGTCCGGGCGCGCCGCCAGCAGCGCGGCCCGGGTGGCGTCGTGGACGACGTCGGCCAGGAATGCCGCGCGGTCACCGGCGGGCAGTTCGGTCAGCCGCTCCGCGAACCCGGACGCCCGATTCGATTCGGTCTCAAACTCACGCATTCCGCACTCCACCGCTGTAGCAAGCCAGCACAAGGTCGTCTTTTCGATCGTAGGTCGGCGCGCACCGCGGCCGAATCCCCTGAAAACCGTTCTAGGGGCGGGAAATCACCAGGCGATGCGCAGGAGCGACGGCCCCCGCACGATCACGCCGTACTCCCACTTCACGCCCTCGCGGCCGTCCGCGAACCGCAGGTCCGGGAACCGCGCCAGGATCGCCTTCAACGCTTCCTGCAGCTCCAGCCTCGCCAGCTGCGCGCCGATGCAGTGGTGCGGGCCGTGCCCGAAGGCCACGTGCGGGTTCGGCTTGCGCGTCAGGTCGATGCGATCGGGGTCGGCGAAGACCTCCGGGTCGCGGTTGGCCGCGTGCAAGGCCGGCAGCACCGGGTCACCCGCGCGCACCACGACGTCGCCGAAGCGGATGTCCTCGGTCGCGTACCGGGCGAACATCGCCGCCGTGTTGATCGGCACGTACCGCAGCAGCTCCTCGATCGCCGTCGGCATGATCTCCGGGTCCGCGCGCAGCTGGTCCAGCAGCTCCGGCTGGGTCAGCAGCGTGAAGACGAAGCTGGGCAACGCCGTCGACACCGTCTCGACACCGCCGGTGAGCAGACCCGCGCCGGCGATCGAGATCAGCTCGTTCTCGGTCAGCTTGTCGCCGGCGTCGCGGGCGTAGACCAGCGCGCCGAGCAGGTCGTCGGTCGGCTCCTCGCGGCGCTGGGCCACCAGCCCGGCGACGTAGTTGTCGAGCTGGTCGCCGTAGACGTCCAGCACGTCACCCTTGGCCGTCGCGTCGCTGACCAGCGCCTGGGTCCACTCGCGGAAGATCTTGTGGTCCTCCTGCGGCACGCCGAGCAGGTCGCAGATCACCGTGACCGGCAGCGGCCGCGCCAGCTCCTCGACGAGGTCCGCGCTGTCGCCGTGGGCCTGCATGTCGTCGAGCAGGCGGTTGACGAGGTCCTTCACGCCGTCGCGCATCTGCTCCAGGCGGCGCGCGGTGAACGCCTTGCCCACCAGGCGGCGCAGCCGGGAGTGGTCCGGCGGGTCCATCCCCATGATGCCGTCGCCCATCTGCTGGCGGCGCATCCGCGGCTGGTCGAGGCCCTGCGCGAGCTCCCGGCTGAACCGCGGGTCGGTCGTCACCAGCTTGACGTCGGCGTACTTCGTCGCGAGCCAGGCCGGTTCGCCGAAGGGCATCTGCACCCGGCTCATCGGCTCTTCGCGCTGCAGGACGTGGTACTGCTCGGAAACGGAGATCTCGTGCATGTCGAACGGATACGCACGGACTGTCCGGCGTGAACTCGTCACGACTCGCCCCCAATCGCTCTCATCGGTTGTTCCAGCGCCTCGGCGTCGAAGGCGTTCTGGACGTGGGAAAGCGCCGACATCAGCGTCGACGAGGTGATCCGGTCGGCGTGGCGGCGTTCCACCACGCGGTGCAGCGGCAGCGACCCGAGCTCCGACCAGCCGAGCCGGCCCGCCGGGTCGAGGTAGCTGCGCGCCTGCCCGGCGTTGTCCGGGTGCAGGCAGTACGGGACGTCGAGCAGGCCGCGCTTGAACGCGACGACGATCGCGCGGCCGAGGTCGGCGTGGCTGTTCAGCACCGCGTCGACGAGCGCGTACGCCTCGCGGTAGACCTGGTTGTCCGGGTCCACCACGGCCTTTTCGGTGACCGCGCGGGCCGCCGCCCCGGCGTGTTCCAGCGCCGCGACGTTCTCGGCGACGGTCGGGATCCGGTGCGCCTCGGCGGTCGTCTTGACGATCAGCCGTTCCGACCCGGTCGTCACGGCCAGCTCGGCCGCCCGGCCCAACAGGCTCCGCGCGCCATCGGAAGTCCGCGGGAACAGGCCCATGTAGGCGTAGATGACGACGTGCCAGGTGGCGTCGGGCAGCAGCTCGGCGCACAGCCGGCGCAGCGCGGACACCGCCTCCTGGTCCTGCGCCATGCTCGTCTGCTGCGCGTAGCTCACCGAGATGCTGCGCACGCCCTTGCGGTAGAAGAACAACGCTTCCAGCACCGACAGCGCCACCAGCTCGCTCGGCGGGCACAGCTGGCCCATCATGCAGCCGCCGAACGTCTCCAGGTGCGGCCGGCCGGCCGGGTGCTCGGCGTCCAGGAGCAGGTCGCAGCAGTGCGCCCAGTTGCGGACGGACTCGTCGAGCGGCGTGCGGCTGTAGGGCAGGCAGTAGGACACTGGGCCGCCCTCGGTGGCGTGCAGGCCGGCGGCGATCATGGCGCGGAAGATGTCCGCCGGCCGCGCCGAACCGTGCCGCACCTGCACCGGGAAGTCTCTGCCTTCGAGGCCGTCGAGCATGCCGCGGGTGACCCCGGGCGGGTGGTTGACGATCGGGTAGCCGTTGAGCGCGATCCCGTTGTTCAGCGCGTGCGCCACGGAAGCGGTGTCGCAGACGCGGGTGTAGCTGTCGAGCGTGACCGTGCCGACGGTCGCGGGGGCCGCGTTCTTCGTCGCGGCCAGCCCGGCGCGCATGACGGCCGGGTCCGCGAACCCCATCCGGGGCTGCACGACGAGCTCGCCGGCGGCGTGCCGTCGCGCGACGAACTCTTCGAAGCTCACGCCTCCACCTGAGTGGCACCGGCCGAGAGCGTGGCGGCGAACCGGCGGAACGACCCCGCGCCCTGCTGGTCGTCGAAGACCGCGTCGAACCCGGCGAGCAGCAGCTGCGCGGTTTCCTCCGCGGTCAGCGCCCCGCCGACACCGAGCTTGCCGCCGATCACCACCGGCAGCCCGCGCAGCTCCGGGAGAGCGCGAATCCGCTGGATCACGCGCAGGCCGTCCTGGTGGCCGTGGCCGTTGACGCTGCTCAGCACGAGCATCGCCGGGCGGCGGCTCAGGCACTCCGACTCCAGCAGCTCGTCCGGCACGCAGGCGCCGAGGTTCACGACGTCGAAGCCGAGCTCGCCGACGAGCAGCTCCAGGTAGACCAGGTTCCAGGTGTGGGAGTCCGACGCCATGCTGCTGACGATCACCGTCCGGCGCAGCGGCTCGGTGACGATCCCGGTGCCGTAGGCCCGCAGTTCTTCGGTCATGGCGAAACCTCGTAGACGCGCTGGTAGTCCAATCGGGACACCGACAGGACTTTGCCGCCGCGGACCACGACTTCCGCCGGCGTGGGCCGGCCGAGGAAGCTGATCAGGCTGGCGGTGACGCCGTAGGCGCCGACGTTCGGCACCGTGACGACGTCGCCGGAGGCCAGCTCGGGCAGCTTCGCCGCCTTGGCGAGCGAGTCACCGGGAGTACACAGTGGACCGACGAGGCTGCCGACCACGTCCCCGGTCTCCTCGACGCCGACGGCCGCGGGCAGCAGCCGGCCGATCCCGGACAGCCCGCCGACGACGTTGATCCCGGCGTCCAGCACGACGAACCGGCTGCCCCGGCTGTCCTTGACGTTGACCACGCCGGCCAGCAGCGACCCGCAGCTGCCGGAGAGGTAGCGGCCCGACTCGCAGGCCAGCTCGATCCCGCCGTCCCGCCACTCGGGCAGGTGCAGGTCGAGCAGCGTTTCCAGGCCCGAGCGCAGCTTCGGGTAGTCGGTGCGCGGTCCTGGCACGGCGTACGGCGAGGAGAAGCCGCCGCCGATGTCCAGGACCTCCAGCGGCAGCCCGACCTCGTCGCGCAGCCGCGCGGCCGAGGTGAGCACGAACTCGTACTCGCCGAGCAGCGCGTCCTCGTCCTGGGCGTTGCTCATGGTGAAGAAGTGCGCGCCGACGACCCGCGTGCCCGGCACCGCCTTGAGCGTGGGCATGAGGTCGGGCAGCGTCTCGGCGTCGATGCCGAACTGCGACGGGCGGCCCATCATCCGGATGCCGGTGCCGCCGCTGCTCGCGGTGGTGTTGACGCGCAGCAGCGCGGACGCGGTCACGCCCTGGTGCTGCGCCGCCGCGCCGACGTGCTGCAGGTCGGTCAGCGACTCGACGGAGAACAGCCGGACCCCGGCGGCGAGCGCGTGCTCCAGCTCCTCGTTCGTCTTGCCCGGTCCGGTGTATAGGATGCCAGCCGGGTCGAAGCCGGCTTCGAGGGCGTTCACCAGCTCGCCGGTGGAGCTGATCTCCGCGCGGCAGCCGCCGCGCCGCAGCTCGCGGCCGATTTCCGGGTGCGGGTTGGACTTCAGCGCGTAGAACAGCTGGAAGCCTTCGGGCAGCAGGCCGAAGAGCTGGTCCCGCGACTCGGCGACGACGTCGAGGTCGTAGACGTAGGCGGGCGTGCCGTACTTCGCGGCGATGCCGTCGTACTTGCTCATGCGCGGGCCCCCTCAACCAGCTGCGCGAGTTCCTTGGTGGCGTTCTTGCCGTGCGCCGTGAGCGGGAACTCCTCGACGACGTGGCACAGCGACGGGACCTTCTGCGGCTCGAGGCGCTTGGCCAGCTCGCGCAGCACGGTCGTGGGCGGCAGGTCGGTCTCGACGCAGATGGCGAGGTCCCGCGTCTCGCTCGGCGGGATCGCGCCCGCCGCGCGGACGCCGGGGATGTCCATCGCCGCGGCTTCGATCTCCAAAGTGGACATCCGGATGCCCTTGCGCTTGAACATGTCGTCGCGGCGGCCCTCGAAGTAGAGGTAGCCGTCGGCGTCGAGGCGGCCGTAGTCGCCGGTGTGCAGGCGCGGCTCGCCGGTGGTCTCGTCGCGGCGGAAGGCGCGGGCGGAGATCTCCGGGGCCCGCCAGTAGCCGGGCATGACGTGCGGGCCGGCGGCGACGATCTCGCCGATGTCCCCGGCGGGCAGCTCGGTGCCGTCGGCGGCGAGGATCAGCACGGACGTGCCGGGCAGCGGCAGCCCGGACGAACCGGGGCGGTCGGTGTCCTCGTCCGGCGGCATGATCGTGATCCGCTTGCACTCGGTCTGGCCGAACTGGCGGACGACCTTGACGCCGGGGAACGCGGCCCGCAGCTGCGCGATGGTGGCGTCGGGCAGGGCCGCGCCGGTGTTGGTGAAGAGGCGCACGGGCGCGGCCGGCTCGGTGTCGCGGGCGGCGAGCGTAGCGATCATGGTGGCCAGCGACGGGACGATCGGCACAACGGTGGCGCCGACCTCGCGCATCCGCTGCAGCAGGCGCAGGTCCGACTCGGCGTCGGCGAGCACGATCTCGCTGCGGCCGAGCGTGCTCAGCAGCACCTTGTAGAGGCCGTAGTCCCAGGACATCGGGAACCGGCAGAAGACGACGTCGTCCCGGCGGTAGCCGAGGACGGCCTGGATGGCGCGGGAGGCGAAGGTGACCTGGCGGTGCGGGCCGATCACGCCCTTCGGCGCGGCGGTGCTGCCGGAGGTGTAGACGAGGACGGCGATGTCGTCTTCGCTTACTGCTGCTGCTTCGGCTTGCTGTCCTTTTGCCTCTTCGACTTCCGTCCAAAAGGGACTGAAGTTCTCCGGGGTGAGCACGAGGACGGGTTCGGCGTTGGCCACCACGGAGTCGAAGTGGAACTTCTTCATGGCCGGGTTGATCGGCACGAAGACCGCCCCGCGGCGCGAAGTCCCGTAGAAGAGCGCGACGAGCGCCCGATCGGTGGGCAGCTGCACGACAACGCGGTCGCCGTGCCCGACGCCGTGCTGGGAGAGCACCACGGCAACGGCGTGGCTCCACGCCTCGAGCTCACCGTAGGTCCAGGCACCGACGCGGTCCCGGACGGCCGACGCCCCGGCCGCATCGGCCGCCGCGGCGTCGAGCAGAGAATGGACCAGAGAATCGTTCACGACTGCCACTCCGTAGGACTCGAAGGATGACCGGGCCGGCGTGGAAGACACACCTGGAGACGTACGGAAAGCTAGCCGCGCCGACCTGCGGACCCACACCCCTAACGGCCCCTAAGCCCCGGGCGGCCGGGATCCGGGCACGCCAAAGCGGTCGTGAGTGGGAAACAGGGTTCTGGCCCTGTTTCCCACTCACGACCTGCTGCGTCAGGCGGGCTTGAGTCGAGGGCTTGCCCGGCCGCTCCCGAGTCGGCCGCCGGTCTTCCGGCCGCGCGGGCCGGGCCGCGCGGCCCGACAGCAGCCCGCGACGACCCACCGATCTCCGATCGCAGCCGCGCCGACCACTCCCCTGCCAGCCGCGGCCCGCCCCGGGCGCGGGCCGCCCCGGTCCGCGGTCCCTGGCGGCGGCCTGCGTCGGCATACCGGTCCCCGACCGCAGCCCTCGCCGGTTCCGGCCGCGATCCGCGTCGGCCGTCGGTCCCGGCCGCCCGCGGCCAAGCCGCGGGCGGGTGGGTCATTCACCTCGTCAGGCGGGCGTCGGTGCCAGGATCTCCGCCGCCCGGGCCGCCAACGTCTTGCGGTCGATCTTGCGGTTCGAGTTCAGCGGGAACTCCGCCACGTGCCGGTAGTGCCGCGGGATGACCCCCTCCGGCAGGACCGCCCGCAGCGCCCGCACCATCTCCAGCACCGGCCTTTCCCCACCCGTGTAGAACACGAACAGCTCGGTCCCCACGTCGCCGGCCACGCCCAGCGCCACCGCGTCCTGGATTCCGCAGTCGCGCAGGGCGTGCTCGACCTCCGTCAGCTCGATGCGCCAGCCCAGCACCTGGACCTGGGAGTCCAGCCGGCCCAGGTACGCGAGGCCGTCGGACAATCTGCGCACGCGGTCCCCCGTGCGGTAGAAGCGCTGGCCGTCGCGGTCCAGGAAACGGCCCTGCTCGTCGGCCGGGTCGAGGTAGCCCGGTGTCATCTGCAGGCCCGCGATGCACAGCTCGCCCTCGACGTCGTCGCCGTCCAGGAGCACGTAGTCGTGGCCCGCGTGCACCGAACCGATCGGCACCACGCCGTTGACCGCCACCTGCGGCGTCGAAACGTCGTCCCAGCGGTAGCCCGACACCGTGATCGTCAGCTCGGTCGGCCCGTACAGGTTCTCCACCAACGAAGACGACGCCGCGGCCCGCCAGTCCGCCGTGTCGCGGACCGTCAGCGCCTCCCCGGCGAAGAAGCTCCACCGCAGTCCCGGCAGCGCGCCCGGGGTCAGGCCGCCCGTGCGGCGGACCAGGTCGATCGCGCTCGGCGTCGAGAACCACACCGTCAGCCCGCGCTCGGCCGCGAACCGCGGCAGGTTGCGGTACGCCCCGCCCGGCAGCACCACCGCCGGCGCCCCCGCGCCCCACGCGCAGAACAGGTCGAACATCGCGCAGTCGAAGTTCAGGTCGAACGTCTGCGAGAACACGTCGTCCGGCGTGAAGTCGTAGCGGGCGTCCAGCAGGCCGAAGTAGTGGTCGACCGCCGCGTGCCCGATCCGCACGCCCTTGGGACGCCCGGTCGAACCCGACGTGAACAGCACGTACGCGGTGTCCGACGTCGGCGCCAGCGGTGCCGGCAAAGCCACCGAAGGACGCGTGTCGCCCAGCACTGGAACCCCCTCCGGCGCCACCGCGCGACCCCGTTCGTCGGCGACGAGCACGTCGACGCCCGCGGCCGAAACCATCTGGGCGGTCCGGGCCGCCGGGAAGTCCGGACGCAGCGGGACGACCGTCGCACCGGCGTACAGCGCGGCCAGGATCCCCCCGTACGCCGTGACTCCCTTGCCCGCCAGCACCCCTACGGTGCGGGCGCCGCTCTCGGCCAGCGCGCCACCCCACGACAAGGCGAGTTCGTGCAGCCGTTCGTAGGTCAGCGCCTGGTCGCCCACGTGGACGGCCACGCCGCCACCGGAGCGTTCGAGGCCGCGCAGGAACCGCGTGTGCAGCCCGCTGGTGAGTCCGGTGTCCATCGAAGTCCTCCGCAATGAATAGGGGTGTCAGTGCGTCGATCCGGGACGGCGACGCGCGGTAGAGTCCAAAACCGAACCGGGCGGTCGGTTTCCTCTCGGTAGATCCCAACCTAGCGATCCGGAGTAGCCATGTGGGACAGCACTTTCGATGAGACGCTTCGCACGTTCCTCCCCTTCTTGCCCGCCGAGGAGGCACTGACCGAAGAGACCCCGCTCCGCGAGTACGGGCTGGACTCGCTCGCCACCGTGGAGCTGCTCTCCGTGCTGGAGCAGAGCTACAACGTGCGGTTCGAGGACGACGCCCTGAACCTGGAGACGTTCGAGAACCCCGGCCGGCTGTGGACCACGCTGTCCGCGCTGCAGCCCGCTAGCTGACCCGCGACGGTCCTGCGCCCCGGCGGCGGGGTTGCAGGGCCATGCGCGGGTTGACCGTGACGACCTCGAAGCGGCTCGTGGTCACGCGGACGCGCCCGAACAGCGTGTCCGGCCCCGCGACCCAGAGCTTGCGCACCCCGTTGTCCGCCAGCGTGTGGACGACGTCCGGCCAGCGCATCGGCTTGACGATGCTGTCGAGCAGCATCGTGCGCACCTGGTCACCGGTGCGCAGGATCTCGCCGTCCTGGTCGGCGACGATCGGCAGCAGGGGGTCGTGGAACTCCAGGCCGCCGAGCACCTCGTCCTCCGCCTTGCGGCGCAGCGCCCCGAACGCGCGTGAGTGCAGCGGCGGCCGCATCGTGTAGAGGGAGAGCCCGCCCATGCTCCGGACCGTCTGCTTGAGCCAGTCGAGGTTCTTTTCGCGCACGGAAACCATGTAGAAGTCGTGGTCGATGTAGCACGAGATGTCGAACCACTCGCCCTTGGCGTCCAATTGGGACAGAGCGTCCTTCAGCTTTTCCTCCGGGGTGCGGACGAACGAGTGCGTCACGACGTCGGTGTACTCGGTGTCGAAGAACTCGGTCAGGCAGCGCGCGAGCTCCGCCGTCATCCACACCGCGTCCGGGAAGGTCAGCGACCCGGCGTACACGCTGGCCGGCTTCTCGCCGAAGCTCGGGCCGGCGCAGAAGTCGGGGCTCATCCCCTGCTCCTCCTCGGCCCATTCGGCCAGCGCGACGCAGGTGAGCATGAACCCGACCTGCGCGTACGCCGAGTAGTCGCCCTCGGTTTCGCGGAAGCGGTCGACCAGCGAGTAGCCGAGCCGCTCGTTCGCCTCCCCGATCAGCCGGCGGGCGAAGGGGTTGATCAGCAGGAACTTGCCGAAGTCGGCGAAGCGACACGGGCTCATCCCGGGGAAGACGACCGCCGATCCCGGCCGGGTGGCCTCATCCATGACTGGCGACCTCTCGTTCGACCCGGCTCGCGGGTGCGGTGGGGTGGATGTCCCGCAGGAATCCCAGCAGGACTTCGCGGAACCGCTCGGGCTCCTCGAGGTGCGGGACGTGGCTGGAGTCTTCGAAGATCTCCCAGCGCACGTCGTGGATCCGGTCGAAGTACGGCTGGACCGTGACGGGGGTGGCTTCGTCGTGCCGTCCGGAGATCAGCAGCGTCGGCACTTCGATGTCGTCGAGCTCGTCGATCACCGAATAGTCCTTGAGCGTGCCGGTGACGGTGAACTCGCTCGGCCCGTTCATCGTGGCGTAGACGGTGTTGTCGTCGGCCATCTCCATGAACGAGGCCAGGTAGTCGGCCGGCCACGGCAGCACGCGGCAGACGTGCCGGTCGTAGAACGCGCGCATCAGCTCGAAGTACTCCGGCGCGCCGGTGGTGCCGGCGGCTTCGTGCGCCCGCAGCTGGTCGTCGACGCCCGGCGGGAGCTGGGCGCGCAGCACGTCCATCTCCTGGCGCCACAGCGGGTAGGACGCCGGCGAGTTCGCGATCACCAGCCCGCGCAGGCCGTCCGGGCGCTGCGCGGCGTGCCGCGCGACGACCAGGCCGCCCCACGACTGTCCGAACAGGACGTAGTTGTCCTCGATGCCCAGGTGCTGCACCAGGTTGTCCAGCTCGTCGGCGAACAGCTCCGGCGTCCAGAAGTCCGCGCCCTTGCCCGGCAGCCGCGTCGAGCCGCCGCTGCCCAGCTGGTCGTAGTGCACCACCGGGAACCCGTGCCCGGCGAGCGAGCAGAGGTTCAGCAGGTAGTCGTGCGTGCTCCCCGGCCCGCCGTGCACCACGACGACAGCGGGCGCTTCGCCCCCGGTCTCCCCGGTGACGCGGTACCAGGTGCGGTACCCGCCGAAGGGCACCCAGCCCTTCGTGATCGGTGCCACGGCCATGCTCATCACCTCGTTCGTATCCCTCGCCCCGGCACACGCGGCCGGACCCACGTTCATGTCTAGCCGTCGCGGGCCCGCCGGAACCAGCCCCTAAGGGGCGTCTAAAGCCGTTCCAAACCCACTCGAAATCCCTAGCGCACGGCGCCCACCGGCGGAAAGGATCCGTTACGGAAACAGGGGTTGCCGACCCCTATCGGCGCGTTGCCGGGTCGGCCCGGCGGCGCACGCGCACTACTTTCTAGACAGCAGCAGCCGACTTCCGGGGAGTGCGTCCATGCGCGTCATGATGATGGTGTTCCCGACGAGGACGCACGTCTACAGCATGGCCCCGGTCGGCTGGGCGCTGGCCGCGGCCGGGCACGAGGTCCGGTTCGTGGGCCAGCGCAACCCGCGCGAGGTGGCGTCGTTCGCCGAGACCGGCCTCGACGCGATGTGGTTCGGCGACGAGCTGGACATCGCGCGCCACCGGCAGCTGCAGATGGACGGCGACAACGCCATGCAGGGCGGCTTCCGCATCTCCGAGAGCCGCTCCGAGCGCTACACCGAAGAGTACGTCCGCACGGTCTACGAGCACTGGGTCGAGGTTTTCCGCTGGACCACCCCGGACGCGCTGCTCGACGAGCTCGTGCGGTTCGCGAAGGGCTGGAACCCGGACCTGGTCGTCTGGGACCCGATGATCTACGCGGCCCCGATCGTCGCGCACGTCCTCGGCGTCCCGCACCTGCGGATGATGTACGCGGCCGACCAGACCGCGCGGATCGCCGCGCAGTACCGCGACCTGCGCGCGAGCCACCCCGAGGACACCTCGCCGGACCCGTTCGTCGAGTGGATGTCCGCCGCGGTGGGGCGGTTCGGCGCCGGCTACGACGAGGCACTGCGCCACGGCGTGAAGACTCTCGACTGCCATCCGTCCTACCTGCGCTACGAAGGCGTCGACGTCGACTACGTGCCGGCGCGGTTCATCCCGCAGAACAAGCCGATGGCGATCCCCCGCTGGGTCCTCGAGCCGCCGGAGCGGCCGCGGGTGATGCTGACGCTGGGCATCTCGAACCGGCAGGTGCTCGGCGTCGAGGAGACGTCGGTGGCCGACCTGCTCGACGGGCTCGCCGACCTCGACGTCGAGGTCATCGCGACGCTCAACGAGTCCCAGCTCGCCTCGGTGAAGAAGATCCCGGACAACGTGCGCGCGGTGGACTTCGTGCCGATGTACGAGCTCCTCGCGAGCTGCTCGGCCATCGTGCACCAGGGCGGCGGGGCGACGATCGGCAACGCCGTCGTCAACGGCGTGCCGCAGCTGATCATCCCGGGCACCACGTGGAGCGAGCGGGTGTCGGCCGTCGCGCAGGAGAAGCGCGGGAACGGGCTGGTGCTCGACCTCGAGGACGTCACGCCGCAGTCCGTCCGAAGTGGACTGGAGAGACTGCTGACGGAACCGTCGTTCCGGGCCTGCGCGCTCGAGGTCCGGGACGAGATGCTGGCGACGCCGACCCTCGACGACCTCGTGCCGGAGCTGGAACGGATCGCGCGATGCCGGTGACCGGGCGGCCGAAGGTGGTGCGCACCATCGGCTTCCTGATCGCGAGCCTGCCGCTGCGGATCTTCGCCTTCGTGCTGGTGCTCGTCACGATGGTGCTCGGCATCGCGACCACCATGCTGTGGGTCGGCATCCCGATCCTGATCGCGGCCACCTCGCTCGTCCGCGGGTTCGCGGACCTGGAACGGCGCTGGGCCGGTGCCATGCTCGACGCCGGCATCCCGGCGCCGCGGCGGCGTCCGCACGGGCCCGGGCTGCTGCAGACGTGGCAGGCCCGGCTGGTCGACCCCGTCACCTGGCACGAGGTGAACTACGTGCTGCTCGCGTTCCCGCTGGGCATCGTGGAGTTCGTCGCCGGGATCGTCTCGGTCGCCGTGCCGCCGTTCGGGATCTTCGTCGCGCCGCGGATCGGGGCGATGCACGCCGCGCTGACGGCGTCGATGCTGGGCCCGAACCGGACGCAGCAGCTCGAAGCCCGCACGCGGCAGCTGAGCGACTCGCGTGCCCGGGGCGTCGACGCGGTCGAGGCCGAACGCCGGCGCATCGAACGCGACCTGCACGACGGCGCGCAGCAGCGGCTGGTGGCCGTCGCGATGAGCCTCGGCCGGGCGCAGCTGAAACTCGACAACGAAGATTCCGCCGCCGTGCGAGAGCTGATCGGCGCGGCGCACGCGGACGCCAAGCTCGCGGTGTCCGAGCTGCGCGACCTGGCCCGCGGGATCTACCCGCCGGTGCTGCAGGACCGCGGCCTGGACGCGGCGCTGTCCTCGCTGACCGCGCGGCTGCCGATCCCGGTCGACTTCGAGGTGACCGTCGAGCCGCGGCCGCCGGCGCCGGTGGAGACGACGACGTACTTCATCGTCAGCGAGACGCTGACCAACATCACCAAGCACTCGGGCGCCGACCGCGCGACGGTGCGGGTGACCCGCGACGACGAGACCGTCGTCGTCGAGATCGTCGACAACGGCCACGGCGGTGCGTCCGTGCGTCCCGGTGGCGGCCTGGCCGGGCTCGCCGACCGGGCCGCCACGATCGACGGCGTGCTCACCGTGGTCAGCCCGGTGGGCGGCCCCACGGTGGTGCGCGCCGACCTGCCCGTCCGCTGGTGAACCCCCTGGGAGTGGGAACAATGCGTGTCGTCATCGCCGAAGACTCGGTCCTGCTGCGGGCCGGCGTGCAGAGCCTGCTCGCCGACGTCGGCATCGAGACCGCGGCCGCCGTGTCCAACGGCGACGACCTGCTGGTCGCCGTGCGCGAGCACCAGCCGGACCTGGTCATCGCCGACGTCCGGATGCCCCCGACGTTCACCGACGAGGGCATCCGCGCGGCGATCGCGGCGCGCAAGGAGGTCCCGGGGCTGCCGGTGCTGGTGGTGTCGCAGTACGTGGAGGGCAGCTACGCGGTCGACCTGATCGCCGAGGGCACCTCCGGCGTCGGGTACTTGCTGAAGGAACGCGTCGCCGACGTGGCCGACTTCCTGGAGGCGGTCCGCCGGGTGGCGGGCGGCGGCTCGGCGATCGACCCGGACGTCGTCGCGCAGATGCTGTCCCGCAACCGCGACCCGCTGCACGCGCTGACCGCGCGCGAGACGGAGGTGCTGGGGTTGATGGCCCAGGGCCTGTCGAACGCGGCGATCGCGAAGCAGCTGGTGGTCACGCAGGGCGCGGTGGAGAACCACATCAGCAACATCTTCGCGAAGCTGGGCCTGGAGGCGAGCCGCGACGAGAACCGCCGCATCCGCGCGGTGCTGACCTATTTGGACAGTACGACCGTCCGCGCCTGAGCGGGCTTCAGCGGCGGGTGCGCCAGCTGGTCGCCGTCCGGAACGGCGGCCGGCGGCGCACCCGCCGGGCCGGCACCTCGGGTTCCGCCGGACGGGCGCCGAGGGCGGCCAAGACCGCCATCAGCGCCGCCAGTTCCGTCTCGTCGGGCGCGCCGCGCAGGACGCGGACCACCGGGTCGCCCATCAGACCGGCGGGTTCCCGTGCTTGCGCGCCGGGAGGTCGGCGTGCTTGGTGCGCAGCATCGCGAGCGAGCGGATCAGCAGCGACCGCGTCTCGCCCGGCTCGATGACGTCGTCCACGAGGCCGCGCTCGGCCGCGTAGTACGGGTGCATCAGCTCGGTGCGGTACTCCTTGATCTTCAACGCCCGCACGGTTTCCGGGTCGTCGGCGGCATTGATCTCGCGGCGGAAGATCACGTTCGCCGCACCCTCGGCACCCATCACGGCGATCTCGTTCGTCGGCCACGCCAGCGAGACGTCGGTACCGATCGAGCGCGAGTCCATCACGATGTACGCCCCGCCGTAAGCCTTGCGCAGGATCAGCTGCACCCGCGGCACGGTGGCGTTGCAGTACGCGTACAGCAGCTTCGCGCCGTGGCGGATGATGCCGCCGTGCTCCTGGTCGACGCCGGGCAGGAAGCCGGGCACGTCCACCAGCGTCACGAGCGGGATGTTGAACGCGTCGCAGGTCTGCACGAACCGCGCGGCCTTTTCGCTCGCCTCGATGTCGAGCACCCCGGCCAGGACCGCGGGCTGGTTCGCGACGATGCCGACCACGTGCCCGTCCAGGCGGGCGAGGGCGCACACGACGTTGGTCGCCCAGCCCGCGTGCACCTGCAGGAACTCGCCGTCGTCGACGACCTCCGCGATGACGTCGCAGATGTCGTACGCGCGGGCCGGGTCGACCGGCACGACGTCGAGCAGCCGGTCGGTGCGCCGGTCGGCCGGGTCGCCGGCCGGCACGTGCGGCGGGGCCTCGTTGTTGTTGGCCGGCAGCAGGGACAGCAGGTACCGGACGTCGGCCAGGCAGGTCGCCTCGTCGTCGTAGGCGAACGCGGCGACGCCGGAGGTCTCCGCGTGCACGTCGGCGCCGCCGAGGCCGTTCTGCGTGATCTCCTCGCCCGTCACCGCCTGCACGACGTCGGGGCCGGTGATGAACATCTGCGACGTCTCGCGGACCATGAACACGAAGTCGGTCAACGCGGGCGAGTACGCCGCGCCGCCCGCGCACGGGCCGAGCATCACCGAGATCTGCGGGATGACCCCGGAACAGCGGGTGTTGCGCCGGAAGATGCCGCCGTACCCGGCGAGCGCGGTGACGCCCTCCTGGATCCGGGCGCCGGCGCCGTCGTTGAGCGACACCAGCGGCGCGCCCGCGGCCTCGGCGAGGTCCATCACCTTGTGGATCTTCTGGGCGTGCGCCTCGCCGAGCGCGCCGCCGAAGACCCGGAAGTCGTGGGCGTAGACGAAAGACCGTCCGACCGTCGACGGTGCCCCAGCCGCAGACGACGCCGTCGGAGTGCGGCCGGCGCTGCTCCAGGCCGAACCCGGTCGCCCGGTGCCGGCGCAGGGCCTCGAGCTCGGTGAACGAGCCCGGGTCGAGGAGCAGCTCGATCCGTTCGTGCGCGGTCAGCTTGCCGCGCTCGTGCTGCCGGCGCGTCGCGGCTTCGTCCGGCCCGCGGCGCGCCGCGTCCTTGGTCTCCCGCAGTTCGACGAGCCGGTTGGCGAACGCGGCCGGTGCCTCAGACACGGACGCCGCCCAGCTCGGCGGCCAGCCGCCCGAGGATCACGTCCTGGTGGCGGGTGAGGAAGAAGTGGCCGCCGGACAGCTCCACCAGCTCGAACCCGCCGGTCGTGTGGCCGGCCCAGGAGGCGACCTCGTCGAGGGTGGCCATCGGGTCGGCGGAGCCGGTGAAGGCGACGATCGGGGTCGCGAGGGGCTCGCCCGGGGTGTCCCGGTAGGTCTCGACGGCGCGGTAGTCGTTGCGCACCACGGGCAGGATCATCCGGACGACGTCGTCGTCGCCCAGCAGGTCCATCTCGGTGCCGCTCAGCTTGCGCAGCTCCTCGAGCACGCCCGCGTCGGTCCGCGTGTGCACGCTCTCGTCACGCACCCGCGAAGGCGCGCGCCGGCCGGAAACGAACAGCCCCGCGACGGGCACGCCGTCCCGTTCGAGGCGGCGGGCCGTCTCGTAGGCGACCATCGCGCCCATGCTGTGCCCGAAGAGGGCGAGCGGGCGGTCGGTCTTGTCCCGCAGCAGGTCCGCGACGCGGTCGGCCATGGCCCCGATGCTCGTCAGGAAGGGTTCGTGGCGGCGGTCCTGCCGGCCCGGGTACTGGACGGCGAGGACCTCGACGTCCGGGGCCAGCCCCTTCGCCACGGGGAAGTAGAAGGTGGCCGAGCCGCCGGCGTGCGGCAGGCAGACCAGCCGCGCCTTCGCCTCGGGTGACGCGGCGAACCGGCGGAACCAGTTCTCCTCGGCGTTGCCGTCGTGGGCGACCATGTCGTCCCACCGCCTTTCCGGGTCGGAGCCTCCGTCCGGCCAAGCTAGCCAGCGCGCGGGCGGCCCAACGACCCCTAACGGCCCCTAACGTCTTCT
Organism: Amycolatopsis sp. NPDC114478; assembly: GCF_055633805.1. Classification (NCBI taxonomy): domain Bacteria; kingdom Bacillati; phylum Actinomycetota; class Actinomycetes; order Pseudonocardiales; family Pseudonocardiaceae; genus Amycolatopsis; species Amycolatopsis sp. NPDC114478. The sequence goes on from NZ_JBVKDO010000027.1 coordinate 108,460, forward strand.
GCGGCGCACGAGTAAAAGCCGCCGGAGCGGGTACGCCATTTGCGAACGCGCCGTGCTCGTGGGGAAGCGCGGTGTTCGGGAGGAGTCGCACTGTGCACGTGAGCTGGAGCGGAGCCGATCAAGCCGGGTGGCACGTGCTGGACGTCGCCGGTGTCGACCGGCCCGGACTGACCGCCGCCCGGCGGTGGGCGGAAGCCAAGCTGGGCACCCTGCGGGAGACCGACCTGACCGACGCGCTGATCGTCGTCGGGGAGCTGCTGGAGAACGCCTTCATCCACGGCGGCGGACCGCGCCAGCTGAGGATCCACCGCGCGCACGACCCGTGCGAGGTGACGGTCGCGGTGGCCGACATCGGAACCGGCGAACCGAAGCTGCGGGTCCCCGACCACGGTGGTGGCCGGGGCCTGCTGCTGGTGGACCAGCTCAGCCTCGACTGGGGCGTGAGCCACCACGACGACGGCAAGCTCGTCTGGGCCCGCGTCGGCTGCGAAGAAGCCTAGGCGGGCTCCCGCACCCCCAGGCCGAGCCGGGCCAGCGCTTCCCCGGTGCTCCGGTGCACGGGCAGCAGGTGCTCCAGCCGCAGCACGGTGATCGGGCGCAGCAGGGCCCGGGACCGGCTCGCGACCGCGAACGGCACCCCGCTCTCGGCGGCCTCCTGGGCGGTGTCGACCAGGATCGTAAGGACACGGGCGCTGCAGAACGTCACGGCCGAGGCGTCGAAGACGAGGGCGGGTGCGAGCCGGAGTTCCCGGCGCAGCAGCGTTTCGAGGTGTTCGGTGACGGCGAGGTCGAGTTCACCGGTGGCGGTGACCACGCTGGCGTGCGCGGTGGTGGTGACGTCGAAGACGGCGGGCGGGCAGATCTCAGGAGCGAACATTCGCGGAAGGCCTCCTTGGCACAACGCCGTGGCGGCCGGACGCCGGGTCCGGGCCCACGGCAGCCCGGGTAGGGGCTGCGGGGTCGAGGCACGACGGCTTCAGGCTGAACCGCTGTCCCGCCACTCTACAAGCGATGCGCAACCGTTGCACGGTGGTTCGCAAAGTCACCGGCGCGCGTAGCGCGAACCACAAGAGGAGCTGGGTGGTCATCCCGTCGCCTGAGGCCGTGAAAATCACTTTGTGATGCGCCCCGGGTCTGGTGCAGGTCTCGTTGCCTGTCACCGAGCCCGGGCAGGCTCGAAGGATTGATCGTAGCGCGACGCTCGGTGGCCGGC
>NZ_JBVKDO010000028.1:0-108208 GCF_055633805.1 Amycolatopsis sp. NPDC114478
ATCATTTGCCACTGCTCATCAGTCAGCTCGTGCCTACGCACCACAACCCAAGATCAAAGCAGACCACCCGCACCAGCTTTGAGGACAGGCCCTAGCGCGGCCGGCCCGGTTCCACGGCGAAGAAGACCGACCGCCCTTACATCGGCTCGAACTCCGGCGGGGGAGCGGTGGTGCCAGGGTGCCACCCGCCCACACCGGCCCGGTGGACTGCACGCCGATTTCCTCACCGCACAAGTCGACTTCGCCGTCTTCGTCCAGCTTGTCGTGCCCCGGGGCGACGAACGCGTCGGCACCCAGGTCGAGGGCGAGCTCATGGTGGTGGGTGTGACCCGTGCCGTCACGGTCGCGCCTGCTCGCTTCGCCGGCTGCACCGCGATCGGGCCGGCCCCGCTGGCCGCGCCGCGAATCAGCACAGTCTGCTCCGCCGGGAGGCAGCGGATCGGCAGCCGCCCCCGGTGTCCGGCGACCGTCGTGGCCGACGGGAGCCGCCAGCTACGCCTAGACCCGCGCGCACGGCCCGTCCGCCTTCCAGCCGCCCAGACCGGACCCTGTCGTCGTATGCTCGTAGGAGCGGCAGGGAGCCAGGCCGTCACACGTCCGGCCCGGTTCGATCCCAATCGGCCTCAATCGGCCTAAAAATGCAGGTCAACCCCTATCTGGCCACTAGAGGCGCCAGTTCGGGAAACGATGTCCTAAGTTCTGGCACAAGTAGGGCAGAAGGTCCTGACCTGCTGTTTTGTAGTTGTTGATCTGGCCGGTTCGTGGCTGGGCCGTTTCGGGATCTTCAAGCCGTGCCGCCCCGGTGTGGCGCGGTTTGGAGATCCCGTCGGCTGCCTCCCGCGCCCGGCGATGGCTCTATGGGAACAGGTGGGTATAGATCCGGAGTGGGTAACCCGGATCGTGGTGACCGAGGTGCTCGGCCAGTTCCTTGACCGACACTCCGGATGCCAGGGCGATCGAGGCGTAGAAGTGGCGCATGCCATGCATGGGGCGAGCGCGCCCGAGCGCGGACCGCCGATGTGGGGTCTCGAGGCTCAGGACATGTCGATCTTGTGCGACCTGGGGTTCCTGGTTGTCTCACGGTGATGCCACCAAGATCAGTCTCATTTTCTTGGCGTTTCTTCAGCGCTCCGGCGATTTTGCCGCAGCGTGGCGCCGACGGCGTGTTCGAGTCGGCCGACCTGGTCGACGGGGCCGGCCAGGAGTCGCCGTGAGCTGGCCGCGGTTGTCGAGATGGCGTGTTGCTGTTACTGGCGGGATGGGTGGGCCTCGTTGAGGCGGGCGAGCCATTCGCGCAGCAGGCCGGCCTCGGAGACGCTGAAGCCTGCGTCGGTCACGGGGTCGGTGTTGCCGGCGGGAGTGATGATCCCGAGTAGCGACTGTGCGCGCTCGGCGATGGGGGAGTGGTCGGCGCGGGGGCTCGATTGCTCGGTCAGGGCGTCGAGCACGATGTCGCGCAGTGGCCGGATCAGCTGGGCGTGCCGTGCTTGTTCCGGCTGGGTCAGCAGGAGCAGGACCGCGCCCGTCGTGGATGCCTCGATGGCCACCACGGCCGCTTCGACGGGCACGCGGAGCAGGCCCTGCGCGTTGGCGCGTTCGAGCATGCCGCGCAGGATGGCCCGGTTTTCCGTTGCCGCCACGGGCTGGCGGCCCGGCCGCGCGGTTCCGTACATCAGCGTGTAGATGGCGGGGTTGGCCAACCCGAACTCGACGTGCACGTCCCAGCCTCGGCGCAGGTCGGCGACCGGGTCCTCGCTGGCCACGAACGCGCGTTTTTCGGCGAGGTAGCTCTCGAAGCCGAAGCTGGCCACAGCGTCGAGCAGCCCGTCCTTGTCCGTGAACAGCCGGTACAGCGTCGGTGTCTGAACTCCGGCCGCTGCCGCGACGGCTCGGGTGGACAGTCCGGATGGTCCGGCGTCGGCGAGCAGTTTCACGGCCGCGCTCAGGATGCGCTCGCGTTGGTCGTCGGAGGTCATGTGTCGATGATAACGGAAGCTTGTTGACGTTGACAATGACACTGGTACGGCTCTAGCGTTGCCGTTGTCAACAAGTGTGTGTCGAAGGGATCTTCCATGCCATCCGTTCACGTCGCTATCGCTTACTACTCCGGCTACGGGCACACCCTCGAGATCGCCAAGGCCGTCCGCGACGGCATCGAGTCGGTGCCCGAGGCCCGCGCCGACCTGGTCGACGTGGCCGACATGACCGACGCGAAGTGGGCGGTCCTCGATGCCGGCGACGCGATCATCTTCGGAACACCGACCTACATGGGATCGGCATCCGGGGCGTTCCACGCATTCGCCGAAGCGACCTCGAAGCGCTGGATGACCCAGCAATGGCTGGACAAACTCGCGTCCGGGTTCACCAACTCCGGATCGATGAGCGGCGACAAGCTGCACACGCTGCAGTACCTGGCCCTGCTGGCCGCACAACACGGCATGCACTGGGTCAGCCTGGGCCTGCTGCCCGGCTGGAACACCACCACCAGCAGCGAGCACGACGACAACCGGCTCGGGTTCTACCTCGGCGCGGGCGCCCAAACCTGGAACGACCAAGGCCCGGACGCCGTCCACAACGCCGACATCACCACAGCACGCCACCTCGGCGCCCGGGTCGCGACCCAAGCCCTGCGCTACCAGCATCCGGTTGCGTCATAGGTCGTCCAGGCGCCGTCCGAGAGCCCAGCTGCTCACAATTTGCCAGGGGGCGTTCCAGCTCCCGGCCGGCGTCAGGAAGTGGCGAGGACCCGTTCGAGTCCGGTGTCCCAGCCAGGCCGGATCTTGTCCCGAGGCGGTGCGTAGGTCCGGATCTTGCTGGTGCGCTGGACGAGCCGGACCAGGGCTTCGGCCAGCGCGACGCCGGCGGCCACCGGGTCGATCACCGGGACGCCGAGGTGAGCCGACAGCGCCGTGTCCATGCCGGCGAGGCCGGCGCAGCCGAGGACCAGCGTTTCGGCGCCCTGGTCCAGCAGTGCGCGGGCTTGGGTCACCAGGGGGCTGCCCGGGCCGATCTCGAGGGTGCCGACCTTGAGGACCGGGAGGTCGGCGGCCCGCACCCCGACGCAGTTGGCCGCGACTCCGGCGGCGTGCAGGCTGTCCTGGATCTGCACGATCGCGCGGGGGAGGCTGGTCACCACGCCGAACCGCGGTCCGAGCATCAGGGCCACGTGGGCGGCGGCGTCGGTGATGTCCACGACCGGGACGTCGAGCAGCTCCCGGAACGCTTCCCGGCCGGGCTCGCCGAAGCCGGCCAGGACGACCGCGTCGTACGGCTCTTCGTAGCGGCGGACGACGTCGAGCATCGCGACCGACGCGAGCTGCCCGTCGAGGTAGCCCTCGGCCGAGGCGACGCCCCAGGTCGGCGCGATGGTGACGACGTCGGCGGCCGGAGCGGCGGCGCGGGCCGCCGCGTCGATCACCGCGGTGATCGATTCGCTGACGTTGCAGTTGACGACGAGCAGCCTGGTCACGATTTCTCCTCCGCCGGGTTTCGCTTCGCTGAGCCCGGCGCGGCCGGGACTATTCGCCGGGATGATCGAGCTGCGACCGGTAGATCTGCTCGTCCTTGGCGATGTGTTCGTCCATGAGGTAGCCGGCCTGGATCGGCGAGCCGTTGAGGATCGCGGCGGCGATGGCCGCGTGGTCGGTCCAGGCCGAGTCGATCCGCTCCTCCAGATCGAGCTCGAAACCCCACGAAACCCGCTGCAGGACGCGATCGATCGCCAGCTGCAGCTGCTGGTTCCCCGACGCCTGGGCGACCAGCTCGTGGAACTCCATGATCAGCGGCGGCAGCGCGGCGACCTGGTGGGACCGCGCGGCTTCCCGGCCGCGGGCGACCACTGTCGCCAGCTCGTCGGCCGCGTCGCCGCCGCGCTGCTGGGCGGCCAGCCGCGCGGCCATCGTCTCGAGGGCTCGGCGCACCTGCATGAGTTCGAAGCTGTCGCGGAACGATCCGGCGGACACGGTCGCGCCGCGGTACGGGGTGAGCGTGACGAAGCCTTCGGTCTCCAGCCGGCGCAGCGCTTCCCGGACCGGGACCCGCGACACACCGTGTTCCTCGGCCAGCGCTTCTTCGAGCAGCCGCTCGCCGGACTTGTAGCGGCCGGCGATGATCGCCTGCCGCAGCTCGTTGGCGATCACGTCCCGGTGCGGATCGCGGACCTTCCTGCTCCCGGCCATGCGCCGAGCCTACCGTCGCCGCGCGGCCGGGCCCCGGTTCCGGGCCGGTCACCGCGTGGGGTGTTCGGTCGAGGCCAGCAGTGCCGTCACCGCGGCCAGGTCCTGGATCGGCAGGCCGACCGAGGTGAACATCGTGATCTGGCCGGGCGTCCGCTCGAAGGGGCGATCGAGCAGGACCTGCCCGAGCTCGAGCCGGAGGTCGTCGGCGGAGATCGCGCCGTCGGCGATGGCCCGGACGACGGCGCCGGATTCGGCGAGGGCGACGTCGAGCGCGTCGACGACGACGGTGGAGCGCCGCAGGACCTCCGAGTCGATCTCGCGGTGGTCGGGTCTGGGCGGCGACCCCACCACGTTGAAGTGCTGGCCGGGCCGCAGCCAGTCGCCGCGCACGATCGGCTCCCGGCTGGGCGTCAGGGTACACACGATGTCGCTCGCCTCGACGACGTCGCGGACCTCGGGGACGATCGTGCAGGGCAGGCCGACCGACGCGGCTTCGGCGACGAGCCGCTCGGCGTTCTCCGGCGTCCGGTTCCACACGACCACCTCACCCAGATCGCGCACCGCCGCGATGGCCCGCAGGTGGCTGCGGGCCTGCGCGCCCGCGCCGATCAGGCCGAGCACCCGCGCGTCGGGCCGGGCCAGCGCGCGGGTGGCGACTGCGGACGCCGCGGCCGTGCGCAGCTGGGTGACGACCGCGCCCTGCAGGGTCGCGACGCACTCGCCGGTGTCGATCTTCATCACGACGATGGTCGAGCGCTGGCGGCCCTGGTCGTTGTCCGGGTTGTCGATCAGCAGCTTGAAGCAGACGAGGTCGCTGACCGTCGACGCGGCGAGCATCGGGATGATCACCGCCCGGCTGTCGGGGACGGCCAGCGGCAGGCGGGGCGGCTGGACGGCGCGACCCGCGGCGAGCTCGATGTGCAGCTGCTCGACGACTTCGATGAGCTTGCCGAGATCGAGCGACTCCCGGACCGTCGCCGCGTCGAATGTGAACGTCACGGACGTCTCCTTTGACGAAGTGGTTGCTCAGACCGGCTTTTCCGCGGCGTCCAGCGCGCGGGTGTCGACAATGGACTCGAACCGGACGTGTGCCGTGGTCAGGCCGGCGGTGTGCAGGATCGAGGTCCACCGTTCGACGGGCCCGGGGTCGAGCCGCACGCCGGCCCAGGTGCCGTTCCCGGCGATCTGCCCGGCCACGTCGGCCAGCACCGCCGGGTCGGTCTCGGGCCATTCCTTTTCGAACAGCGGGGTGAGGTCGCCCGCGGCGCCGGACCGCAGCAGGCGCATCGCCTCGTCGATCGACCGCACGAACGGCACCAGCCGGGGCAGCAGCTCGTCGATCCGCTCGCGCAGGACGTAGTAGACGCTGTTGGGCATCCGCCCGCCGGACTCCGCGTGCCGGAACACGATGTGGCCGGTGCCGGACCGCACCAGCTCGGCCGCCGTGCCCAGGTCCGTGATGAAGGCGTCGCCGAGGCCGGCGACGAACAGCTCACGGAACATCTGCATCGACAGGTCGTGGACGAACCGGGCGTCGTATGGCTGCAGACCGGCTTCGCGCATCAGTCCGCGGGTGAACTCCCCGGGGGCGCCGCCGCCCTGGCCCGGGGCGAGCACGGTCTTGCCCGGCAACCAGTCCAGCGTGAAGTCCGGGACCGGCTCGCGGGTCACGACGGCCATGGGGAACCGGTCGTTCAGCTGGGCGACCGCGACGAAGTCGCGTCCGTTCCCGGCGTACATCGCCGGGACCCACAGCCCGCCCAGCGCGACGTCGGCTGACTCGTCGGCGAGGTCGTGCATGACGCCGTCCCACGGGTTGCGCGGCCGGTAGGGCACGTTCAGGCCGTTGCGGGAGAAGATGCCGTGTTCGCGGGCGACGTACTCCGGCAGGTAGTTCACGCCGTGCGCGGTCGCGCTGACCGCCAGGGTTTCCATCAGGGGCGCCTTTCCTTGGTGAGGGGAGCGGTTTCCGTGCTCTCGTTGATGTCCTCCAGGGACCGGCCGAGCGTCTCGGGCGCGAAGCGGGCGGAGACGGCCAGGATCGTGTACATGGCGGCGATCATCAGGAACACGCCCGCCACCCCGGCGCGGTCGAAGGCGAACACGGCCGCGAACGGCATGAGCGCACCGGCGACGTTGCCGACCCCGTTCACGGTCGAGCAGCCGAGCGCGCGGACCCGCGTCGGGTACAGCTCGGGTGACCAGAGGGCGAGCGTGGAATTGAGGAACAGCGAGAAGAACTGGAAGATCGAGCCGAAGATCAGGATGCCGGCGGCGCCGTTCGCCAGTTCCGCGAAGGCGACGGCGGACAGGCAGCCGAGGACGCCCGCGATGACGACTGTGGTGCGCCGGGGCAGTTTCGCCGCGACGAGCGCGGCGGCCAATGCGCCGAACATGCTGCCCGCGTACATGATCAGGGTGAAGATCAGGCTGCTGGACACCGAGTAGCCTTTGGACACCAGCAGGGTGGGCAGCAGGACCAGGAGCGTGACCTGCGCGCCGAACGCCATCCACGACGCGACCCCGATCGCGACGGTCCGCTTGAGCAGCGGGCGCTTGAAGATCTCGACCGGCGACACGTGCGGCTGGACCTCCACCGCGGAGCTAGTGTCGAGGAACGGGATGACCTCCGCGTCGGTGGGCCGTTTGCGGATGGTGTCCGACGCGAGGATCGTCAGCGCGCGGTTCGCCTCGTGGATGCGCCCGGAGTCGACCAGGAAACGCGGCGACTCGGGCAGGTACCGGCGGTAGACCACGACGAGCACGGCCGGGATCGCGAGGAAGCCGAGCAGCCACCGCCAGGAGAGCAGGTTGCCGCCGAGCACGTCGTTGAGCGGTCCGAGGACGACCACGAACAGCCCGTAGGCCGCGAAGTTGCCGATTCCGCCGGAGGCGAAGCCCATCGTGCCGACGGCGGTGCCCCGGCGTTTGGTCGCGACGATCTCCGATACGAGCGTGAGCCCGATGGTGAACTCGCCGCCAAGGCCGATGCCGACGATGAACCGGCTGATCAGCAGGACTTCGTAGTTGGGGGCGAAGGCGCTGAGCAGGCCGCCGATGGTGTAGATCAGCAGGTTGAAGCTGAGGGAGAAGCGCCGGCCTTTCCGGTCGGCGAGGTAGCCGCCGACCAGGCGGCCGACGATGCCACCGACCACGGTGAGCGTGTTGATCGTGACGAGCTCGTCGTTCCCGATGCCCAGGGTTTCCTTGAGCATGGGGCCGATGGCCCCGGGGGCGTCCTGCTGCAGGGTGTCGAAGAACATGCCTGCCATCACCAGGCCCATGACCCACAGCTGGGCGCGGGTCAGCGGGATGGCATCGAGAGCATCGGCGACGGAGTGGTACCGGGCGCGTTGCGCGACCGGCTGGCGGGGATCTGGATCTGACACGACCGTCCTCCTCGGATGGGCTGCGGCTCGCGCAGCGATGAGGTGTGTGACGCACCTCATCCCCCCGAAGTGTTTGTATACGAAATGCGAGGGCGGGTCAAGAGGTGCAGGCAGAGCGTAACTCGCGTTGACGGCGGAAAAGTCCCAGATCAGAGCTGTTACATCGTCTTAACGAAGGGGGTCTCAGAGGTGTAGTGACGGCTAAGCCCGGCGTTGCGCGTATACAATATGAACGTCGTGCGGGCGGTGATCGGCTGCCCGAAGCTGGTCGAGGAGGACCGATGGATCGCATGCACGTGTCGGCGACGTCCCACTGGCCCAACTACCTGCCCGAGTACATCGCCCACGAGCACGGCTACTTCGCCGACGAGGGCCTGGACTTCGGACGCAGCGCGCCGCCGGACTGGACGAAAGTGCTCTCCGATCTCCACGACGGCACTTGCGCGGTGGCGCTCGGCGGGATCTGGGTCCCGGCCATGTACTACGGCCGCGGGCAGCACTACGTACCCTTCGCGGCGCTCAACTCGCGCAACCCGAAGGTTCTCGTGATGCGGGAGCCCGTCGAGGGCTTCAGGTGGTCACTGCTGGAGAACAGGATCGTGCTGGCGCCGGGCGCGGGCGGGACCGCCCCCTACGTCCACACGGCCGGTCTCATGCGCAGGTCCGGAGTGGACATGGCGACGGTGCGCTGGGTCCGCGACCTGAGCGGGCCGATGATGCTCGACCTCTTCCTGGGCGGCCACGGCGACGCGCTGGTGACCGACGCGATCAACGGCGCGCTGCTGGAGCGCGCCGGCACCGGGGCGATCGTCGCCCGGCACGACGTCGACGGCGGCCCGATGCCGAACAGCGTCTACTACACGCTGCCGGAAACGCTCGAGAGCAGCGACGTGATCCGGCGGTTTTGCGTTGCGCTGCAACGGGCGTACGACTGGCTCCGCGGAAACTCGGCGGCGGGCGTCGCCGACGTGCTCGCCCGCGAGTGGCCGCACCTCGACACCGGCCACCTGATCGAGATCGTCGACGACCTGCGCGCACGGGGCATCTGGGAGGACATCCGCATCGATCGCGGCGGCTACGAGGAATGGCGGCGGATCATGGTCGAGGACGGCCTCGTCAGTGCCGACGTGCCTTACGACAAGCTGATCGACCCGCGCCCCGCTGACGCGGCGGTCGAGCAGGTCGCCGCCCGGTGAGAACTGACCGGATCCAAGCGCACGCCGCGCTGCCGAGGTGGGTGCGGTGGACCCGGCCTGGGCGGCGTGGGGTCCAGACAGGTCGGCCACCGCGCGATGCCATCGCGGCGGGGTTGACCGAGAGCGCGGGGCGCTGCCCACCGAACACGTCGACTTCGCCGCCTTCGTCCAGCTTGTGGTGCCCCAGGGCGACGAACGCGTCGGCACCCAGGTCGAGGGCGAGCTCCAGTGGTGGGCGTGACCCGTGCCGTCACGGTCGCGCCCGCTCGCTCGCTTCGCCGGCCGACCCCGCTGGCCGCGCCGCGAATCAGCACAGTCTGCTCCGCCGGGAGGTAGCGGATCGGCCAACCCCCGCCGGTGTATGGCGACCCGACGACCGCCGTGGCCGACGGAGCCGCCACCCACGCCTAGACCCGCGCACTCCAGCCGCCCAGACCGGACCCCGTCGTCGTATGCGCGTAGGAGAGGCAGGGAGCCAGGCCGTCTACAGGCCGTCACACGTCCGGCCACAAGTGACACGCGCAGCGTCCCCGGTTCACGCCGGGGGCGCCGCCCACGCGTCGAGGTCTTCCCACGCCGTCAGACGCAGCCCGCTGGTGAACCGGCGGGGCGTCCCGGTGACCGGGTCGTCGAACGCGACGACCCGCGCCAGCAGCTGTAGCGGCTTCGTGAAGTCCCCGAGGGACTTCTCGCGCAGCGTCGGGTAGAAGTCGTCGCCGAGGATTGGGATGCCCAGGCTGCTCAGGTGGACGCGCAGCTGGTGCGTGCGGCCGGTCGAGGGCGTCAGCCGGTAGCGTCCCAGCCCGGCGCGGTGCTCGGCCAGCTCGACGTGCGTCTCGGCGTTCGGCTCGCCCGGCACCTCCTGCGCCGCGAGCACCCCGCGTTCCTTGACGATCCGGCTGCGCACGGTCCGCGGCAGCTCCAAAGCGGCGTCGAACGGCGCGATCGCCTCGTACTCCTTGTGGACCTTCCGGTCGCGGAAGAGCGTCTGGTACTTCCCGCGCAGCTCCGGCGTGATCACGAACATCACCAGCCCCGCGGTGACGCGGTCGAGGCGGTGGGCGGGGGACAGGTGCGGCAGGTCGAGGTCCCGGCGCAGCCGCACGAGCGCCGTCTCGAGGATGTGCTGCCCGCGCGGGATGGTGGCCAGGAAGTGCGGCTTGTCGACGACCAGCAGGTGCTCGTCACGGTGCACGACGCGGATCTCGAACGGCACCGGCACCTCGTCCGGCAGGTCGCGGTGGAACCAGATGAACGAGCCGGGCGCGTACGGGGTGTCGACGCCGAGCGGGCCGTCGGAGCCGTGGATGCGTTCTTCGCGCAGCATCTGCTCGATGCGGTCCGGCGTCACCCGCGGCAGCCGGTCGACGAGGTGCGCCAGCAGCGTCGGCCACTCGCCGTCGGGCAGTCTCAGCCGGGCGGGCTCGAGCCCGTGGCGGGGCGGGATCGGGGGCCGGAGCTTGCGTCTCATCGTCCCCCGACTGTAGCTAACCCTCCGACGGCGTCCGGTAGCGCGCGACGTAGCGGGCGGTCGCCTCGGCGTTCTTCGCTTCGGCGGCCTCGGCGCGGATGCGGCGTCCGGTGTGGTGCGGGAAACCCTGCCGGCCCAGCCGGTGCTCGACGCTCTCCTCCATGTACGCGCAGGAGTAGAAGTACGCCACGAGCGCGGCCATGAGGACCAGCGAGAGCCGCAGCCAGATCGAGCCGGGCAGCAGCAGCCACACGGCGCACAGCGGCACGATGCCGACCGACCGCTGCAGCACGTACCGGGCCCGCCAGTGCTTCGACGTCGCGTCGTGCAGGGCCCAGTCGTTGTAGCGGGCCGGCAGCTTGACCCCGACCGCGTAGCCGAACCAGCGGAGCAAACCAGGTCGTTCCATGAGGACTACTGTACACTAATAGTTAGTGTACTAATTGTCTCGTGGGCCACGTTAGGATCGCGCCATGATCGACCTGGGTGAAGACCCGCTGAAGCTGGACCGGCAAGTGTGCTTCGCGCTGTCGGTGGCTTCGCGCAGCGTGATCGCGATCTACCGGCCGCTGCTGGAGCCGTACGGCCTGACCCATCCGCAGTACCTGGTGATGCTGGCGCTGTGGGAGCGGTCGCCGCGGTCGGTGAAGGACCTCGGGACGACGCTGCGCCACGAGCCGGCGACGCTGTCCCCGCTGCTCAAGCGGCTCGAAGCGCTCGGATACGTCACGCGCACCCGGAGCCGCGAGGACGAGCGCCAGCTGACGGTCGAGCTGACCGCCAAGGGGCGCGCGCTGCGTGCCGAGGCGGAGAAGATCCCGTATAAGGTGGTCGAGACGCTGGGGATGGACGTCGCCGAGCTGGAGGCGCTCCACGGCGTGCTGACCCGGGTCATCGACGCCACCGCCTGAGGAATGCCCCGCCGCCGTGCCGGGTTGAGCAGAGTGTGCTGAAGATCAGGCTGGGCGTCGCGCCGGGGGCGGGGACCGGGCCGGCGGAGTTCGCCGGGCTGGCCGAGCGGCTGGAGGACGCCGGCGTCGACTCGCTGTGGCTGTCCGAGCTGGTGTACTCGCCCGAGGTCGACCCGATGATCGGCATGGCGCACGCGCTCGCGCGGACGTCGAAGCTCAAGGTCGGCACCGGCGTCGCGATTCTGCCCGGACGGCACCCGGTGCTGGTGGCCAAGCAGCTGCTGACGCTGGCCGGCCTGGCGCCGAAGCGGGTGCTGCCGGTGTTCGGGCTGCGCCCGGCGCGCGCGGCGGAGCACGACCTCTTCCCGGTTCCGCCGGGTCGTCGCGCGGCGGTGTTCGACGAGTCCCTGACCTTATTGCGCCGCCTCCTCGAAGAAGACGAGGTTTCGTTCGACGGCGAGTTCTTCCAGGTTTCCGAAGTCCGTCTCGGGCCGCGTCCGGCCAAGCGCCTGGACGTCTGGCTGGGCGGTTCCGCCCCGGCGGCTCTGCGTCGCACGGGCCGCCTGGCGGACGGCTGGCTGGGCAGCTTCCTCACCCCGGCCCAGGCGCGTGACGCCCGGCTGGCGATCCAGGAGGCCGCGGCCGAGGCGGGGCGCGAGGTCGAGGAAGACCACTTCGGGCTGAGCCTGGCGGTGGCGGAGCACGGTCTGTCCGGCGAATTGTCGGCCGCGGCGGCCCGGCGGAACCCGGGCGTGCCGGTGACCGACCTGGTGGCGACGAGCTGGGCCGAGGCTCGAAGGCTGGTCGAGCAGCACATCGAGGCGGGGCTGTCGAAGTTCGTGATCCGGCCTGGACATGGGGATTTCGACGACTTCCTGGAGAAGTTCCAGACCGAGCTGGTGCCGCTCCAGAACTGACGGCTGAGGCTGTCAAGAAGAACAAGACTGCACTTCGCGGGAATTCGCGGGCACCCTCGTCGGCATGCGTGAACTCGCCGTCGAGCAGGACCACCTGAACACCCTCTACGCCCGCCTCGACGCCTTGCGCGAGGAAGCGGCCGCCGCGCTCGCTCGCGGGCACGCGGCGGACGTGTGGCGGGCGGAGCTGGCGCGGCTGACGGCGGTCGAAGACGGGCTCTGCTTCGGGCGGCTCGACCTGACCGGCGGCCGGCGGGTCCACATCGGACGCCTCGCGCTGTTCGAAGACGACGAGGCGCTGCTGGTCGACTGGCGCGCGCCCGCCGCCCGGCCCTTCTACACCGCCACCGCCGCCGAACCCGGCGACGTCGTGCGCCGGCGGCGGATCACCACGCGCGGGCGGACCGTCGTCGCGCTGGACGACGAGCTCCTCGACCTCGACGCACCGGGCGACGGGCTCGTCGGCGAGGCGGCGCTGCTCGCGGCGGTGACGGCCGAGCGGACCGGGCGCATGCGGGACGTCGTCACGACCCTGCGGGCCGAGCAGGACCGGATCGTCCGGGACGGCCCGCGGGGTGTGCTCGTCGTGCAGGGCGGACCGGGCACCGGCAAGACGGCCGTCGCCCTGCACCGCGTCGCCTACCTGCTCTACACCCACGAGCACCTGCGGACCCGCGGCGTGCTCGTCCTCGGCCCCAGCCGCGTGTTCCTCGACTACATCGGCCAGGTGCTGCCCGGGCTCGGCGAGGACCGGGTGGTCACAGCGACCGTGCCGGACCTCGTGCCCGGCGTCGTCGTGAGCGAAGTGGACTCGGCCGGTGAAGCCGTCCGCAAGGGCCGCGCGGACATGGCGGCCGAGCTGGCCGCGCTGGTGCGCGCGACGGTCCGGGTGCCCGACGAGCCGGTCGACGTCGAGTTCGAGCAGCAGGTGCTGCGTCTGGAGCCGGCGGTGGTCCGCCGGGCCGTCCGGAAGGCCCGGGAGGCCGGGCTGCCGCACAACCCGGCGCGGCTGGTGTTCCACCGGGAGGTCGTGGGCACGCTCGCCGGGGAACTGGCCGACCGCATGGAGGCGGTCGTGTTCACCGAGACCGGCGAGGCGCTCGACGGCGGCAGTGCCGACGGCCGGCTGAGCGAAGCCGATTTGCGGGCCCTGGCCGGCGCGGGCGTCGTCCTCGGCCCCGAGGACGACGACGGGCCACGCCTGCTGCTGGACGACGTGGACCGGGAAGCCGTGCGGACGGCGCTGCTCGGTGACGCCGGCGTCCGGGACGTGCTCGACGAGCTGTGGCCGCCGCTGACTCCGGCGGCCGTCGTCGCGGGGCCGTGGAGCGCCGCGGACGTCCCGTTGCTCGACGAAGCCGCCGCCCTGGTCGGCGCGAGCGTGCCGGTGTTCGGGCACGTGGTGGTCGACGAGGCGCAGGAACTGTCCGAAATGGACTGGCGGATGCTGGCGCGCCGCTGCCCGTCCCGCTCGATGACGGTCGTCGGGGACTTGGCGCAGACCGGGACGGCGGCGGGCGCGACGTCGTGGGACCGCGTGCCGCGGCCGCACCGGCTCGCCGAGCTGACCGTCAACTACCGCACCCCGGCCGAGATCATGGCGGTCGCGGCCGAGCTGCTCGCCGCGCACCACCCGGCGGTGCGGCCACCTCGGTCGGTGCGCGAGAGCGGGGAAGTGCCGTGGCGGGTGCGGGCCGCGGACCTGCCCGGCACGCTCGCCGCGCTGGCCGGCGCGCACACCGGGGGCAAGCTGGCGATCATCGCGCCGCGGACGGAGGAGCTGGCGGCCGCGCTGTCCCTGCCGGTGCCGCCGGACCTCACCGACGACGTCGTGCTGCTGACCCCGGCCGAGGCGAAGGGCCTGGAGTTCGACGAGGTCGTGATCGCCGATCCGGTGGCCATCCTCGCGGCCAATCCGGCCGACCTGTACGTCGCGATGACGCGGGCCACCCGCGGACTCGGCGTCGTGCACCCGGGTCCGGTGCCGCCGGAGCTGCGTTCGCTGGCCGTCCGGAGCGCCTAGAACTCCAGCTGTTCGGTCTTCCGCGGCATGAGCAGCAGCGCCACCACGGACACCGAGGCCACCACCAGCAGTCCGACGAACACGTAGTGCGTCGCCTCCGCCAAAGCACCTCGCACGAACGTCGCCACCGGCGAATCCGAATGACTGCCCAGCACCAGGCTCGTCGCGTCCACCGACGGCGGCAGTTTCCCCGCCACCTCCGCAGGCGGCGAGGCGAACCGCGAGGCCAGCGTCGCGTTGGCGATCGCGCCGAAGACCGCCGCTCCGACCGCGCTGCCCAGGGAGCGGCTGAACAGGTTCGTCGCCGTCACCACGCCGCGGCGGTCCCAGCCGACCACCGACTGGACCGCCACCAGCGTCGGGCTCGACGTCATGCCCAGGCCCAGCCCGAGGACGAACGCCGCCAGCGCCGCCGCCCACAGCGACGACGACGCGTCCAGCAGCGCCACCAGGACACCGCCGCCGACGACGAACACCGTGCCGATCAGGGCCGTGTCGCGGAAGCCGATGCGCAGGTAGATCTTGCCGGCCAGGGACGCCGAGATCGGCCAGCCGACCGTCAGCGCGGCCACCGCGAACCCGGCGACCAGCGCGCCCGCGCCGAGGACGCCCTGGGCGTACGTCGGCAGGTAGGACGTCAGCCCCATCAACACCGCGCCGACCACCACGGCCAGCAGGTTGCCGCCCACCAGGATCCGCCGGGTGAACACCCACAGCGGCAGCACCGGCTCGGCGGCGCGCTTCTCCACCAGCACGAACGCCACGAGCAGCACCGCCCCCACGACGAAGATCGCCACGCTCGGCAGCGACCCCCACGCCCACGCGACGCCGCCCTCGAGCAGGCCCAGGATCACCAGCGAGCAGCCGATCGTCAGCAGGGCCGCGCCCGGGTAGTCGACCTTGTGGGCCTTGCGCTCGACCTTCTCGGCGAAGTTGCGGTGCAGCATCAGTGCGGCGATCGCGCCCAGCGGGAGGTTGATGAAGAAGATCCAGCGCCAGTCGAGGTACTCCGCGAACAGGCCGCCCAGCGTCGGGCCGACCACCGACGCGATGCCCCAGACGCTCGCGACGTAGCCCTGCACCCGGGCGCGTTCCTCCACCGTGTAGAGGTCGCCGATGACCGTCATCGACATCGGCTGGATCGCGCCGGCGCCGATGCCCTGCACCGCGCGCGCCGCGATCAGCACCGGCATGCTCCACGCGGCGCCGCACAGCACCGAGCCGACCAGGAACGCCGCGATGCCGAAGAACATCACCGGGCGGCGGCCCAGGACGTCGGCGAACTTGCCGTAGAGCGGGACGGTGACCGCCTGGGTGAGCAGGTAGATCGAGAACAGCCACGGGAACTGCGAAAACCCGCCGAGGTCGCGCACCACCGACGGGACGGCGGTCGCGATGATCGTGCTGTCCAGCGCGACGAGCGCCGTGCTGAGCATGACCGCGATCAGCACCGGGCCGCGCTCCGACCGGAAACCGACCCCCTTCGCGCTGGTGGCGGCGTCGGTCGTCATCGGCGGGCTGCTCCTCGGGAGGGTCATGACCGGGGTCAACTACTTTGCTGACCTAAGCATTCCATCCGGGGGCGGCGGACCCCAGTGAATTTCCGTCACACAGCGCATCCCGGAAGATGGGTGGGATGAGCGACTGGATCCGCCCGATCGGGCAGGGGTGGGTGGTGCGCGACGCGGTACCCGGCCCCGACGTCGACGAGTTCGCCGAACCCGACCGCGTGGTCGCGGCGCTCGCCGCGCCGGGCGCCGCCGACAGCCTGCTGGCCGTGCAGCACCCGGCCCGGACGCCGGCGGCGCTCGCGCGCGGGCTCGGCCTGGCCGACGCCGTCCCGGTCGCGCGGGCCGTCCTCGAACGGCTCCGCAAGCGGTTCTACCGGCCGGTGCGCGACGTCGTCGCGCCCTACCGGATCGAAGGGCCGGACGGCGTGGCGCTCGGCCTGCTCTGCCTGGTCGACCCGGCGGCCGTGACCGACGAGGGCGCCGCGCGGGTCCGGCACACCGAGGACGTCTACGCCGACGTCGTCGCCGAACGCGCCGCGGTGCTGGCCGGGCTCGGCTGCGCGACGAGCGCGGCGATGCTCGTCCCCGCTTCCGGTGGCGACCTGCTGACCGAGCAGGTCGAACGCGCGTGCGCCGGCCTCGGCCTGCCCGATCTGTCCACTTCGGACGCGGCGGGCCGGCGCCACGACCTGTGGGTGGTGCCGCCGGGCCCGCTGCAGAACCGGCTGCTGGCCGCGGTCGCCGCGGCCGACCTGCTGGTGGCCGACGGCAACCACCGGGTCGCGGCGGCCGCGGCGGCCGGCCACGGCGCGCTGCTGGCGCTGGTCACGGCGGGTCCGCAGCTGCGGATCGGCGCGATCCACCGGGTGCTGACGGGCACCGGGCTCGGCCCGGAGGACCTGGTGACGCGCTGGTCCGCGGCCGGGCTCGACGTCCGGTACGACGAGCACGCGGTGCCGGTCCCGGGGGAAGTGGTGGTCCGCGCGGGCGCGGCGGTGCTGCGGATCCCGCTGCCGGTCCCGGACTGGCCGTGGCCGGTGATCGACCACGAGGTCGTCGAGCGGGTCCTGTTCGCCGACGCGCTGGGCGTGGACCCGGACGGGCCGTGCGTCCGGCCGCTGCCCGCGGGACGTCCGGTGCCGGCCGGCGCGGACGCGGTCGTGCTGCTGGCGCCGGTGCGGTACACGGACGTCCTCGCCGTGCACGCGGAGGGACGGCGGATGCCGCGGAAGGCCACCTACTTCACGCCCAAGCCGCGCAGCGGGCTGGTGCTGGCGGAGCTCTAGCGGGCGTCCCACCAGTTCAGGACGCGGGTCGCGAACAGCGTCAGCCACTTCGACGGCTCGCCCGGCGGGACGTCGACGTCGAACCACACGCGGCCGGTGTGGCGCTCGGTCTGCAGCCACGTCCCGTCCGGCTGCCGCGCCGCGCGGATCAGCTCGATCGCCTCCGCCAGGCGCGGGTCGGGGCGGTCCGCGTCGCGGAAGTAGGACGCCGCGTTGAGCACGTCGTAGTGCCAGCGGATCGGGTAGGAGAACTCGCCGAGCCACGGCGCGATCGGCTCGCCCGTCGACAACCGCCGGGTCAGCCGCCGCTCCAGCAGGTACTCCTCCCCGGAACGTCGAGCCTCGCGCACGGCGTCGGTGCCGCCGGTCGCCCGCTCGAACGCCAGCAGGCCCTTCAGCGCGTTCAGTGTCGAGTGGACGGACGAGCGCGTCGAGCCCTCGACCCACTCGCAGTTCCAGCCGCCGTCAGGCAGCCGGTGGTCCACGAACCACGCCGCGATCCCCGCGACGTCCGCGCCGAGCCAGACTCCGTTGGCGAGCGTCCAGGCGTTGATGCAGCAGTCGACCTCGCCGGCCCAGTAGGGGAGGTTTTCGTACTCCCACCGGCTGTTCTCGGCCAGCAGCGCGGCGGTGCCCCGCAACGCCGAAGCGTCCAAGCCCCATTCGCGCAGGGAGTTCAGCGTCCACGTCGTCGCCGTCCACGGCTGGGCCTCGCCGCCGCGGAAGCCCGCCGGGAAGAACGCGCCGCCCGCCCACTGGCCGTCCGCGTCCTGCAGGGCCAGCAGCCGGGCGCCGAAGCCTTCCGTGGCGATCCGGGCCCGCGTGGCTTCCCAGACCTCGGGTGGTTCGCCCGCCAGGTCGCGCTCGACCTGCCAGCGCAGGGCCGGATCGGAGTCGCGCAACCAGGCGAGCAGGTCCATCAGGCTCCCGTCACGCCGTCGATGGCTTCGCGCAGGAAGTCGGCGTGGCCGTTGTGCCGCGCGTACTCGTGGATCATGTGCAGCATCACCAGCCGCAGCGAGACGTCCTCGCCCCAGCGCGCCTGGTGCCCGGTGACGTCCAGGGACTCGGCGGCTTCTTCGATCTTGCGCGATTGTTCCACTTCGGCCTGCCACGCCTCGAAGGCTTCCGCGCGGGTCGACGAGCTCGCGTCGTAGGCGGCCTGGAAGTCCCCTTCGGGGGACCACCGCAACGGGATGTCCTCGGCGTTGATCACCCGCCGGAACCACGTGCGCTCCACTTCGGCCATGTGCCGGACCAGGCCCAGCAGGGACAACGTCGACGGCGGGCTCGACGCCCGGCGGAGGTCCTCGTCGGACAGCCCGTCGCACTTCATGGCGAGGGTGGCGCGGTGGAAGTCGAGGAACGTGCGCAGCATCTCGCGCTCGCCCCCGGTCAGCGGTGGTTCGGGTCGTTCGGTGGTCACGAAGGAGTGTGTATCACGCCCGGAAATGTCGTACCCGTGTTTTAAGCTCGCGCGGTGGACTTGCCCGTGATGCCGCCCGTGCGGCCGATGCTCGCGAAAGCCGTGCACGAGGTGCCTCGTGACCCGGGGTTGCTGTACGAGCCCAAGTGGGACGGCTTCCGCTGCGTCGTGTTCCGCGACGGCGACGAGATCGAGCTCGGCTCCCGCAACGACCGCCCGCTGACCCGCTACTTCCCGGAGCTGGTCGAGCTGCTGGCCGCCGCGCTGCCGCCGCGCTGCGTCGTGGACGGCGAGATCGTGCTGGTCACCCCGGCCGGGCTCGACTTCGAGACGCTGCAGCTGCGGCTGCACCCGGCGGCTTCGCGCGTGCGCAAGCTGGCCGAGGAGACGCCGGCCAGCTTCATCGCCTTCGACCTGCTCGCCCTCGGCGACACCGACCTCACCGAGGCGCCCTTCCGCGAGCGGCGCGAGCAGCTGGAAAGCATCCTCCGCACCGACGCCGAGGGCCTCCAGCGCGTCCACCTGACGCCGCTGAGCGAAGACCCCGCCCAGGCCGAGGACTGGTTCACCCGGTTCGAGGGCGCGGGCTTCGACGGCGTCATGGCCAAGCCCGGCGATCTGCCGTACGAGCAGGACAAACGCGTCATGCTGAAGGTGAAGCACGAGCGCACGGCCGACTGCGTCGTCGCCGGGTTCCGGTGGCACAAGGACGGCGTCGGCGTCGGCTCGCTGCTGCTCGGGCTGTTCGACGACGAGGGCGTGCTGCACCACGTAGGCGTGGCGAGCAGCTTCACGAAGGCGCGGCGCGCGGAGCTGGTCGAGGAGCTGGCGCCGCTGCGCGAGAACGCGCTGGAGAGCCATCCGTGGCGCACCTGGGCGGAGTACGAGCCGGATCCGGGGCGCAAACCGGGGGCGATGAGCCGGTGGGCGCCGCAGAAGGACCTGTCCTGGGAGCCGCTGCGGACCGAGTGGGTGGCGGAGGTCCGCTACGAGCACCTGCAGGGCGGCCGGTTCCGCCACGGCGGGCGGCTGGTCCGGTTCCGGCCCGACCGCACGCCGGAGTCGTGCACGTACGCCCAGCTCGACGAGGCACCGCCCGCCGAGCTCGCCAAGCTGTTCGGGGAGGCGCGATGAGCGAGGCGATGCTGCTCGACGTCGACGGCGTCGAGGTCAAGATCAGCAGCCCGGACAAGGTCTACTTCCCGGAGCAGGGGCAGACGAAGCTCGACCTCGTCGAGTACTACCGGGCGATCTCCGGGCCGCTGCTGGCCCGGCTCGGCGGCCGTCCGCTGTTGCTCGAGCGCTACCCGGACGGCGCGGGCGGCAAGAACTGGTTCCAGAAACGCGTTCCGAAGGGCGCACCGCCGTGGCTGAGCACCACGGTCGTCTCGACGCCGAACGGCACGACGAGCGACGCGCTCGTGGCCAAGGACCTGGCCCACATCCTGTGGGCGGTGAACCTCGGGTGCCTCGGCTTCCACGTCTGGCCGTACCTGGCCGACACGCCCGAGGTGACCGACGAGCTGCGCGTCGACCTCGACCCGTCGCCGGGGATCGGGTTCGACGAGCTGCGCGAGGCCGCGCTGCTGACCCGGGAGTTCCTGGCCGAGCACGGCATCGAAGGGCACCTGAAGACGTCCGGTTCGCGGGGGCTGCACCTGTACGTGATGCTCGAGCCGCGCTGGGACAGCTTCCAGGTGCGGGCCGCGGCCGTCGCGCTCGCGCGGGCCCTGGAGCGGCGGCACCCGGAGAAGATCACCGCGCAGTGGTGGAAAGAAGAACGCGGCTCGCGCGTGTTCGTCGACTTCAACCAGAACGCGCCGCACAAGACCGTGTTCGGCACCTGGTGCGTGCGGCCGCGGGTGGGCGGCCAGGTGTCCACGCCGATCGCGTGGGACGAACTGGACGGCGTCGAGCCGGACGCGTTCACCTTGAGCACGGTGCCGGCACGGGTGGCCGAGCGCGGCGACCCGTGGGCCGGGGCGGGGGAGCGGCCGCAGTCGATCGGGCCGCTGCTGGAAATGTCCGAAGTGGACATGGCGAACGGGCTGATGGACGCGCCGTGGCCGCCGGTGTACCCGAAGATGCCGAACGAGCCGCCGCGGGTGGCGCCGAGCCGGGCGAAGAAGGCGTGAGGTGGCCACGGTCGCGGAATGCCGGGCCGACGACGGGTTCCTGCTGGCGCTGCTGACGGCGATGACGGCCGAACTGGTGGTGGTCTACGACCTGCCTCCGGACGCGCGCCCGCGGCCGCTGGCCCCGGCGAGCCGGTTCCTGCTGGCCCGCGACGGTTCCCGCGCGATCGGCTGCTGCGCGGTGGAGCCGGTTTCGCCGGGCGTGTACGAGCTGAAGCGGATGTTCGTCGCCCCGGACGCGCGCGGCACGGGCGTCTCGACGGCGCTGGTGGCGGAGTCCGAGCGCCTGGCCCGCAGCGACGGCGGCGTGCGGCTGAGGCTGGAGACGGGAGTCCGCCAGCCGGCGGCGATGCGGCTGTACGAGCGGGCGGGGTACCGGCGGGTGCCGAACTTCCCACCGCACGAGGGCGATCCGGAGTCGGTCTGCTTCGAGAAGGAATTGGCCTAGCGGAGCCGCTCCTCCCGCGCCGACGGCGGCGCGAGCCGAGGCGAGAGCTGGCTCCAGGCGACCAGCGCGACCAACCCGGTCAACCCGAACACCGCGGCCTGCCCGATCCCGGAAGCCGCGGCGCCCGCCAACGGCGCCGCCGCGGTCTGACCGGCGCCCAGCCCCGCGAACGACCACGTCACCCCGCGCGCCGGCCGCTCGGGGAACAGCCGCGCGGCCCACAGGATGCACAAGCCCGTCAACGCCATGTACGTCAGGCCGAACAGCGCGCTCGACACCAACGCCCCCGGCAGTCCCGGCCGGGGCAAGGCCAGCAAGCCGATCCCGCACGCCGCCAGCGTCCACGTCGCCACGTTGGCCACGCGCAGGCCCGTGCGCTCGGCCAGTCGGCCGGCCAGGCCGCCGAACAATCCGGCCACACCGATCGCGCACCAGCAGCACGTGACCGCGACCGGACCCAGACCCGCCTCGATGAGCCGCGAACTCGAGAACGTCCAGTACGGCGCGCTCGTCACTCCGATCAGGACCGAGTTGACCACCAGCGCCGCCATCCCGCGGGTCGAGCCGGGCTCCTCCGAAGCGGCCGGTGCCCGGGGCAGCACCCGCCACACGATGAGCGTCACCGCCACGCCGAGGGCGGCGAACGCCGACCAGATCGCGGGCCAGCCGAACGCCAGCAGCGGCGTGAACGCCGACGCCGCGAGCCCCAGCCCGGTCCCGGTGTTGGCCCACGTCTGCGCCCGGTCCCGGACGCGCGGGGCGACCGTCCGGCCGATCAGCTGGGCGACGCCGGGCGACACGAGACCCGCGCCGGCGCCCGCGACGACGATCCCGGCCCCGAACACCACGACACCAGGGGCCGCCGCCATCAGCGCGAGGCCCAGCGTCGCCGACACGGCAGCCAGGACGACCGTGCCGTGCGCCGACCGGCGGGACGTCACCGGTGACACCAGCAGCCCGAGGCCGTACCCGGCGGTGGACAGGCCGCCGAGGACGCCGGCGCCGACCGTCGTGAGCCCGAACGTCTCGCTGAACCGCGGCACGAACAGCCCGTACGCGTAGCGCGCGAAGCCGTAGCAGAGGGCGATCGCGCTCGCCCCGGCCGCGGCGGTCGACCACCACGCGGCCGTCGTCTTCCGTTCCGTCCCGAGGGCCATGCCGTCCACCAAACAGACAGGTCTGTCTGTTGTCAACCGATGGTACGATCAGTGCAGGCTAGAGCCATACCGATCTGTCGGGAGGAACGCTGTGGGCCGCACCCGTCCCGGCGCCGCGCGAGCCAAGGTGCTCGAGGCCGCGTCGACGCTCTTCTACCGCGACGGGATCCACGCCGTGGGCGTCGACACGGTGGCGGCCGAGGCGGGCGTGACGAAAGCGGCGCTCTACGGCAACTTCGGCTCCAAGAGCCGGCTCGTCGTCGCCTACCTGCGGGAGCGCGACCGGCTCTGGCAGGAGGAGATCGACCGGATCACGGCCGGGCACGCCGACCCGCGGGAGCGGGTGCTGGCGGTGTTCGACGCCTACGAAGCCTGGCTGGCCCGCGACGACTACCGCGGCTGCGCCTTCCTCAACGCGACCTCGGAGTTCCCCGACCCCGGCGACCCGGTCCGGGAAGTCGTCCGCCACCACAAAACCGCGCTGCACGGCTTCCTGCGGGCCCAGCTCGAACGCGCCGGACGCGCGGACGCCGGAACACTCGCGGACGAGGTGATGCTGCTGCTCGAGGGCGCCGCGGTCACGGCCGTGGTCGCCCGGACCGCACAGCCGTTCCGCACGGCGAAACGGCTCGCGGAGACGTTGACCGCCTAGATCTCCAGGTCGAGCGACAGCTGGCCGAGGTCATCGCCGGCCGGGGCCACACGAAGGCCCACCGGCGGCGCGGGCAGCGTCGCCACGCACGCCCGGCAGGGCGCCACCTCCGACGTCGTCAGGTCCACCGGCTTCCAGCTGCGGGACTCCCGTTCGCCGCACGCCGACCGCCGGTAGCGCAGGTCGCCGGAGCGGGTCATCAAGTGCGCCAGCGGCACTTCTTCGGGCAGCACGCCGACCAGGGGCCAGCGTGGTGCGCTCACCGCGGTGGTCGTCATGGCCGCCAGTCTCCGTCGCCGCTCCCGCGGCTCCGGCGCATTTGCCGATCTTCGGCGTGGCGCGGCGTCAGGCCTGGTCGGGGAGGTACCGGAGGATGTGCAGCAGCCCGCGCTCGTCGACCACCGTCGGATCCGGCGCGACGCACGCGGTCAGTTCGGCGAGCACGGCGTCGGTGTCGATGCCCGCGCCGATCAGCACGAGCTCCGTGCGCGGGGGTTCGCCCGGCGGCCACGCCGACCGCTCCAGCTGGACGAACCCGCCCACCATGTGCAGCTGGAAGCGTGCGCCGGCGCCGAAGTCGGCCTGGCCCTTCATCCGGTAGAGCCCGGCCGGGCGCCGCTCGAGCCACTCGACGAACGCTTTCGGCGCGAGCGGCGTGCCG
The DNA here is from genome assembly GCF_055633805.1 of Amycolatopsis sp. NPDC114478. Lineage (NCBI taxonomy): Bacteria > Bacillati > Actinomycetota > Actinomycetes > Pseudonocardiales > Pseudonocardiaceae > Amycolatopsis > Amycolatopsis sp. NPDC114478. The sequence continues at coordinate 23,362 of NZ_JBVKDO010000028.1, forward strand.
GCGGCGAAGGTCACCGTCTCGTACGCGGCGTGCAGGTGCTCGGCGTGGTCGTGCTCGCGCAGGTCGTCGAACGACAGCTGGCCGGCGCGCTCGCCGCGGGGCTCGGGGTCGAAGAACAGCCGCGGGTCGACGCGCCCGTGCGAGGTGACCAGCAGCGGGCGGCCCGGCGCGAGCTCCTCGACCGTCGCGGTGACCTTGGCGAGCGCCTCCGCGGGCACCCGGTCGGCCTTGTTCAGCACCACCAGGTCGGCCAGCCGCACGTGGTCGGCCAGCTCGGGGTGCCGCTCGCGCGCGGACTCGAATTCGGCCGCGTCGACCACCTCCGCGAGCCCGCCGTAGCGGATGTCCGGGTTCTCGCTGGCGATCATCAGCCGGATCAGGTCGCGCGGCTCGGCGATGCCGCTGGCCTCGACGACGATGACGTCGATTCCCGCCTCGGCCGAGGAGAGCCGCCCCAGCATCGCGTCCAGGCCACTCGCGTCGACCGCGCAGCACAGGCACCCGTTGCCGAGCGAGACCATCGTGTCGACCTGGCCGGCGACGGCGAGCGCGTCGACGTTCACCCGGCCGAAGTCGTTGACCACCACGCCGACCCGGGCGCCCTCGCGGTTGGCGAGCAGGTGGTTGAGCAGCGTCGTCTTGCCCGCGCCGAGGAACCCGGCGACGAGAACCACGGGGATCTTGCGCACAAAACGACTCTAGCGCCGCGCGCGGGCGCGCTGATACACGGGGGAGCGGCGCCGGTGAAGGCCATTCGGCGAATACCCTCGAACAGCGGAAACCGGTTCACCGGAAAAGGATCACCTCCGTTTCACCGTCCACTGTGATCGATTGACGGAAAATGCGCTGCGACATGTCCGGATAACGCTTGGTAGCAGCTATTTTCATCGCGTTTTCGCTGGCCGGGACGCAATTGCGGGACGCGGCGGGGCGCGGTTCACGTCCGGTGGATTGCGTCCGGAAGAACGTGGGGTACTCTCCCCGGCCTGGCCGGAGGTGCTGTGGTGGCAGCGACTTCCGGCCTGCCCCGTTGCGGCGACCATCGGAGGAACGGTGAACCTTTCCGTCGGGATGCAGAACACGATTCCGGAGAGTGGGGAAGCGCGATGACGGTTACACCCGAGCGGGTGACGCCCTCGCTGCCGATCTACCAGCGCGTCTCGGAGGAGCAGAGCGTCAATTCCGCGGAGGCGGAGGAATTCCTGGACCGGATGTTCGCCGAAGGCGCCGCCGAAGACGGCGAGCGCTTCGAGACCCGGCTGGCCGAGGTCCGCGCGGAAATCGCCGAAACGGGCACCTACCGGCACACCGCGGCCGAGCTCGCCTACGGCGCGCGCATCGCGTGGCGCAACTCCGCCCGCTGCATCGGCCGGCTGTACTGGAACAGCCTGCGGATCCGCGACCGGCGCCGGGTCACCGACGCCGCCGCGATCGCCGGCGAGTGCGTCGCCCACCTGCGCCAGGCCACCCGCGGCGGCCGGATCCGGCCCACGATCACCGTGTTCGCCCCGGACACGCCCGCCGCGCCCGGGCCGCGCATCCACAACGAGCAGCTGATCCGCTACGCCGGGTACCGCCTCGACGACGGTTCGGTCCTCGGCGACCCGCGCTACGCCGAGTTCACCGAGCGGGTGCGAAGACTCGGGTGGCGGCCGCCCGAGCGCAGAGGCTCCTTCGACGTCCTGCCCCTGCTGATCGAGGCCGGCCCGGGCGAGCCGCGGCTGTTCACGCTCCCCGCGGACGCGGTCCTGGAAGTGCCGCTGACCCACCCCGACCACCGCTGGTTCGCCGGCCTCGGCCTGCGCTGGCACGCGGTGCCCGCGATCAGCAACATGCCGCTGGAGATCGGCGGCGTCACCTACCCCGCCGCGCCGTTCAACGGCTGGTACCTGGGCAGCGAAATCGGCGCGCGGAACCTCGCCGACGAGCAGCGCTACGACCTGCTGCCGGTCGTCGCCGAGCTGATGGGCCTGGACACGGCGTCGGAGCGGACGTTGTGGCGCGACCGGGCGCTGGTCGAGCTGACGCTCGCCGTGCAGCACTCGTTCGACGCCGCCGGCGTGACGATGGCCGACCACCACACCGAATCGCGGCGGTTCCTGTCCCACCTCGACCGCGAAGAGCGGTCCGGCCGGCGGTGCCCGGCCGACTGGAGCTGGATCGTCCCGCCGCTGTCCGGCGGCCAGACGCCGGTCTTCCACCGCTACTACGACCCGCCCGATCCCGGGGAGCGACCCGCGTTCCTCTCACCGGACTGAGTTGCCGCGGCGGCCGGAGAGCCACGGAGAGCAACGTCGGAGCGCCCGTATGGCGGATCGTGCGCGGCCCGCGGCGCAAGACCGCGCGACAGGGCCGACAATGGGACGCATGACCGCAGTCCTCGTCGCCTACGCCGGGCGCCACGGCGGAACCCGGCAGATCGCCGAGGTCATCGCCGCCGAGCTCGGCGAAGCCGGCCTGAGCGTGGACGTGCGCGACGCCGCCGACGTCGCCACGGTCGGCCACTACGCCGCGGTCGTCGTCGGCAGCGCCCTGTACTACCACCGCTGGCGGCCCGAGGCCGTCCGGCTGCTGGAGCGCAACGCCCGGGAGCTGGCTGAGCGCCCGGTGTGGCTGTTCCACAGTGGGCCGTGCGGCCCGGGTGCCGCCACCCACCAGGTCAGCCTGCCGGCGAACGTGGCGCTGCTCGCCGCGCGCATCGACGCGGAGCGCACCGCGACGTTCGGCGGCCGGCTGGACCCGTCGACCGTGCGCGGGCTGATCCCGCGGCTGATGGCGTCGGGGCAGCGCGCGGGCGACTTCCGCGACTGGGACCGGATCAAGGCGTGGGCGCGTGACGTCGGCCGTCGCGTCCGGACGCGCGTGGCGCTGTAGACCCTTGCCCGCGCGGGCCGGTGAGTGCTAGACCAGCCCTGAGGTCTTCCGGTGGGGAACCGACGGGACGGGGCGAACGTGACGGAACGGGAAGCGGCACCGGCAGCAGGCAAGAAAGCGCTTACATCCGATCAGCGCAACGCGTTCCTCGCGGCGCTGCTCGGCTGGAGCATGGACTCGTTCGACTACTTCCTGGTCGTGTTCGTGCTCGCGGACATCGCGAAGGACAAGTCGTTCGGCGCGACGGCGACGCAGCTGGCGTTCATCACGACGGCGACCCTGGTGATGCGGCCGGTCGGCGCCCTCCTGTTCGGCCTGTGGGCCGACCGCGTCGGCCGGCGGATCCCGCTGATCGCCGACGTCCTGCTGTACTCGGTGGCCGGCCTGCTCTGCGCGTTCGCCCCGAACTTCACGGTGCTGCTCATCCTGCGGTTCGTCTACGGCATCGGCATGGGCGGCGAGTGGGGCCTCGGCGCGGCGCTGGCGATGGAGAAGATCCCGGTCGCCCGGCGCGGGTTCTTCTCCGGCCTGCTGCAGGTCGGCTATTCGATCGGCTACCTGCTGGCCGCGCTCGCGTACCTGCTGTTCCACTCCGCGCTCGGCCTCGAGTGGCGCTGGATCTTCGTGCTGAGCATCTTCCCGGCGCTGATCACGCTGCTGATCCGCGCGCGGGTGCGCGAGTCGGAGGTCTGGGAAGCGACGCGGGAGAAGCTGAAGGTGACGCGGACGTCGGTCAAGGACGTCCTGCTGAACGGGAAGGTGATCCGCCGCTTCGGGTACCTGATCCTGCTGATGACGGCGTTCAACTGGATGAGCCACGGCACCCAGGACGTCTACCCGACCTTCCTGAAGGCCCACGACAACGGCGGCGCCGGGCTGAGCGCGTCGACGAGCACGTGGATCGCGGTGCTGTACAACGTCGGCGCGATCATCGGCGGCCTGACGTTCGGCACGCTGTCGGAGCGGCTGGGCCGCCGCCGGACGATCGTGACGGCCGCGGTGCTGGGCCTGCCGGTGATCCCGATCTTCGCGTTCGACCACGGCGCCGGGATGCTGGCGCTCGGCTCGTTCCTGATGCAGATCATGGTGCAGGGCGCGTGGGGCGTGATCCCCGCGCACCTGACGGAGATGTCGCCGGACGCGATCCGCGGCTTCTACCCGGGGGTCACCTACCAGCTGGGCAACCTGCTGGCGGCGCTGAACCTGCCGATCCAGCAGGCGATCGCGGAGTCCCACGGGTACTCCTCGGCTCTCTTGTGGACGGTCGTGCCGGGCCTCGTGGCGGTCGCCGTCCTGACCGCGATCGGCAAGGAGGCCAAGGGAATCCGGTTCGGCGAGTCGGCGGTGACGACGGCCCCGGCCGGGGCTCAGTAGATCCGGGTGGCGACGGTTTTCGCGCAGGTCAGTGGCTCATACCGGATCCTCGGTGGATGGTTCGACGAGCCGCGGAGCGCGGTCACCGAAGCGCCTTCAGCCGTTCCAGGAGCTGGAGCCACTCGATCGCCTCGGCCGTCGTGAGGTGCAGCGCGAGCGTCTCGGCCAGGCCGAGGGCTTCGATCGCCCGGCGGACGACAGGAGCGCAGCCGGCGATCGCGAAGGGGACGCCGGCCTCCCGGGCGTCCGCGGTGGCTTCGAGGAGCGCGGCGACGCCCCGGGCGGAGCAGTGGGTGGCGCCGGAGAGGTTCAAGACCAGGACGGGCGGGGCCAGGCGGAGCTCTTCGGCGAGCCGTGCCCGCAGCCGCAGGCTGCCGTCGAGGTCGATGTCACCGCGCACGGCGAGCACGCAGGCGTCGGCGGTGGTGGTGACGACGATGCCCATTTCGGGCTCGGGGTCCCCGCGCAGGCTGTCGTAGTAGCGAGCCATCAGGGCATCGATGTCGAGGCCGGCGGGGTAGGGGACGGCGTCGATCTGCCGGGCCCAGGCACGCAGAGCCGCCAGCACCTCGCGGTGCCGGGCATCGTCCTCGGGCCAGACCATGTCGGTTACATCGCTGCGGGGTCGCGTTTCGCAACACGGGGGTCACCCACACGGCGCAGTGGCGGTGTTACGTGAGTCTGGCTGGTGAGGGTCTACAAAGGACTGTGGGTGGGCCGGAGCCCGGATCGGGGTGGAGGGGCGGGCCGGGCACTCGGCTGGGAAGCGCTGCGCGTTGGGGAGCGGGCCGCGCCGAGCACCGCCGCGCATCTCGGGCGAGTGGGTTGGAGTCCGGTTTGCGCTGGGCGGCCAGGCGGCCATGCCTCGCATTTCGCGCGGGCGGGTGCAAGGCGGCCTGCGCTGGGCGACCGGCTGGGCACCCGCCCATTCCGGGCGAGCGGGTTGCGCTGGGCGGCGGCGCGGAAACCAGGGCGGCCCCAAGCAGCCCGATCCCAGCCACCAGCCCACAGACCCGAGCCTCCTGCCCTCACAACCAGCGAGCCGGGGCACACTACCGAGGTGCGCCCGGCGACCGGGCGCGGGAATGAGGGGGACCTGTGCGGCGTGGGTGGGTGATCGCGGCGGCCGGGGTCGTCGTCGCGGGTGGGGTGGCCGTGGCGATCTGGTGGCCCTCCGGCCACGATGACGGCCTGCCTCCCGCCCGGGCGCGCGTCTACGCCGACTTCTCCGCCTGCCTGCTCACCGGGGCCCAGGGCCTCGCCGCCCCCGGGGCCGGGCCGGTCTGGGCCGGGCTGCAGGACGCCTCCGGCGACACCGGCGTCAAGGTCTCCTACCTCGCCGCCGCGGGGCCGGCCACCGAGGCGAACTACCTTCCCTACGTGAACTCGCTCGTCCAGCGCCGCTGCGATGTCGTCGTGACGGCGGGGGAGCCCGGCACCACCGTGGCCGCCGCGCAAGCGCCCGCGCACCCCGCGATCCGGTTCGTCACCGTCGGCCCGTCGACCGGTGCCGCGGCGAACGTCTCGCCCGTGCGGGTGAGCGAGCACGTCCGTGACGACGTCGCCGCGGTGGTCCGTCAGGCCGCGCACGCCGCCGGGCACTGAGGATTGATCCACGTTCGTCCGATTTGGCCGGCTTTCCTCCTCGTTACCGGTGTCGTTGATCTCAGAATTCGGTGATTTGCAGTCTTTTCCGCACGGTCGCCGGTGTGGTGAACTTCCTCGCCGTTCGTCGGGGATGGACATCGAGGGGGACCCGTGCGTCGTCGCGCCGCGAGAGTTTGTGCTGCCTCCATACTTTTGGGACTGGGGCTTTCGCTGGGCAGTGGCCAGGCCGACGCGGCGCAACTGGCGCCCGGGCACCTCCCGCTCGCGGAACTCGGTTCGTGGCTGGGTTCGCTGTTTTCTGGTTCCCCGCACTGGGGCGCGACTCCCGTGCAGACCGCGGGCACGGCCGACGGCAAGGGCCACGACGCGAGCACCGCGTCGACCCGCGCGCGCGGCGGGGCGGGGAACGCACCCGGCGCCGCACCCGGTGAGCTGCCGGAGGATCGCGGCCACGGCCGGAAGGTGACCCCGGGGCCGAGCGGCGTGGCGACGCACGGCTTCGACCCCGCGACGAGCCGGCGTGACGCGGCCAAGTCCACGGCCACGATGAACTACTTCGCCAACGCCGACGGCTCGGTCACCCGGGACTACACGCGCGGCCCCGTCAACTTCTCCGACGGCCCGTGGGGCTGGCGGGCGATCGACACCTCCGTGCACGGCGGCCCGGACGGCCGCTGGCACGAAACCGCCAACTCCCTCGGAGTCGACTTTGCCGGCAACGCGGCAGACCCCGCGCTCGCCACCCTGACCGTCGACAATGGACACACGATTTCCTATGGGCTGCAAGGCGCCCGCGCGGTCGCGCCCCGGGTCGACGGCCACGCCGCGACCTACGCCGGCGCGCTCGCGGGCACCGACGTCGCGCTCGAACCCACCACCACCGGCCTGAAGGAATCGCTCGTCCTGCACTCGGCGACGGCACCCACCTCCTGGGTGTTCCCGCTGGCCCTCACCGGCCTCACCCCGCGGATCGAGACCGACGGCTCGGTGAGCCTGCTCGACGGCGCGGGCGCGATCCGCCAGCGCGTTCCCCGCGGCTACGCCTTCGACGCGAAGGTCGACCCGGTCTCCGGCGTCCCCGCCACGACCTACGCGGTCGGCTACGAGCTGACCCAGGTCACCGGGAAGCCGGCGCTGAAGGTGACGCTGGACCCGAAGTGGCTCGCCGACCCGGCCCGCGTGTTCCCGGTGACCGTCGACCCGACCTTCACCGACACGCCGTCCTCGACCTACGCCGAGATTGGCGCGCCCGGTGACCACTCGATGGAGAAGACCGTCAAGATCGGGTCGTACAACTCCGGCCCGGACTCGGCGAACACGTTCCTCCAGTTCCCCAAGGACCTCGACGGCTCCCAGGTCACGGTCAGCTCCGCCACGCTGAAGCTGTACGACACGTGGGCTTCGACCTGCCTCGCCGAACGCCTCGACGTCGCCCCGGTGACGCAGGCGTGGACGCCGGCCGGCGTGACCGCCTACCCGGGGCCGTCCTTCGGCGCCAGCATCGGCAACGCCACCCCGTCGGTGCCGAACGCGTGCGCCAACCGCGGGGCCGACCGGACCGTCGGCGACTGGGTGAACGTCCCGCTGTCGACGGCGACGTTCGCCAACTGGGCCAACGGATCCGCGTCCGACTACGGCCTCGCCGTGTACGCGGCGACCAACGACAGCCTGCACTGGAAGCAGTTCGACTCCTGGCTGATGAACGCCGGCTACCAGCCGGTGCTGTCGCTGACCACGACTGGCAACGTGCCGCCGGTCGTCGACTCCGCCTTCCCGGGCGCCGGCGGGACGACGACCAGCCTTGTCCCGTTCCTGTTCGCCACGGCCCACGACATCGACGGCGGCCCGAGCGCGCTGAAGTACCGTTACCAGGTCGCCGATCAGGCGGGCACGACCATCGCCGACTCCGGCCTGGTCACCGAGGGCACCTGGCGGGTGCCCTCCGGGAAGCTCAAGTACAACCAGACCTACTACTGGGCCGTGCAGGCCTACGACGGCTCGTCCTATTCGGCCGACCCGCCGTGGAACCCGCTCACCGTGCAGGTCGACCAGCCGCTGGTGACGTCGTCGCTGTCGCAGAACACCGGCGTGCACGGTGTCGAGCCGAGTATCGGCAACTACACGACCTCGGCCACCGACGCGGAGGTGCGCGGCGTCGGGCCGGCCTTGTCCGTGGTGCGTGACTACAACTCCCGCGATCCCCGGACGACCGGGGCGTTCGGCGCCGGCTGGTCGAGCGTGTTCGACGCGCGCGCGGCCGAGCAGTACGACTTCGACAACTCCGGCACGGTCGTCAGCGTGCTGGTGACCTACCCGGACGGCTCCGAAGTGGGCTACGGGAAGAACGCCGACGGGACGTTCTCCCCGCCGTCCGGGCGGTTCGCCACGTTCAAGGCGATCACCGGCGGGTACAGCCTCACCGACAAGAACGACACCGTCTACACGTTCACCCAGGCGCTCGGCTCGGGCGTCTACCAGCTGTCGTCGATCACCGACGCCAACGGCCGCGCGGTGAACCTCACCGTGTCGGGCGGCCATCCCGCGACGTTGACGTCCGCGGTGTCCGGCCGGGCCCTGCACCTCGCCTGGACCACGCCGGCCGGCGCCACGAGCCCGCACGTTGCTTCCGTCTCGACCGACGAACTGACGCCGGGCGCGCCGCTGACCTGGACTTACGGCTACACCGGTGACCAGCTCACGAGCGTCTGCCCGCCGGGCACGATGACCGACTGCACCCGCTACGGGTACACGCCCGGTTCGCCGTATCGCACCAGCGTCCTCGACGTCGGGCCGCACTCGTTCTGGCCGCTGGCCGAGGCGAGCGGGACGACCGCCGCGAGCGCGGTGCTGACCAACGAAGGCACCGACACCGCGACCTACCACGACGTCGCGCTCGGCCAGCCGGGCCCGCTCGCCGGGTCCGCCGCGACCGCCGCCGGGTTCAACGGCACCTCGTCGTACCTGCAGCTGCCGCGCGCCGACGCGGCCGCGCCGAACACGATGTCGGTGTCGATGTGGTTCAAGACGGCCGCCACCAACGGCGTCCTGTTCTCCTACAGCACCATGCCGCTGACCGAGGCGACGAGCCCGGCGTCGCAGTACACGCCCGCGCTCTACGTCGGCAACGACGGCAAGCTGGTCGGCGAGTACTGGACGGGGGCCACGGACAAGACGATCACCACGGCCAACCCGGTCAACGACAACGCGTGGCACCACGTCGTCTTCACGCACTCCTCGACCAGCCAGGGCATGTACCTCGACGGCCAGTTCGTCGGCTCGCAGGTCGCCCCGATCGTCCCGATGGGCCCGCAGAACCGCTTCATCGGCGCGGGTTTCCTCGGCAACCAGTGGCCCGACGAGGTCAACCAGGGCAAGCCCGGCACGGCCACGTTCTTCAACGGCCAGATCGCCGACGTCGGCATCTGGGACAAGTCCGTGCCCGGCGTCCAGGAGGTGCCGCTCTACCAGGCGGGCAAGCAGCAGGCGAGCCTGCTCACCTCGATCACCCGCCCGTCCGGGGCGGTGCACACGACCGTGTCCTACGACCCGGTTTCCCAGGCGGTCACCCAGATCGGCGACGAGAACGGCGGCACGTGGAAGTACGCGCCGCTGACCGCCAGCGGCTCGAGCCAGGTCTACCGCGGTGCCGTGCTCGGCTCGCAACCCGAGCTGTACCAGCGCTTCGCCGACGCGCCGGGCACGGCGGTGCCCGCGGGCGAGGTCAACTACCGGCCCTCGGCCTACACGAACGCGACGCTCGGCGTGACCGGCCCGTTCACCGATTCGACCGCCGCGGAGTTCCCCGGCACGGTCGGCGGCGTCACCCTGCCCGACCACCTGGTGAGCGGGTCTAACACCGCTTCGGTCGAGTTGTGGTTCAACACCACGTCGACGGCGGCCGGCATGCTGTTCTCCACCGGGAACTCTCCGCTGGGCGCCGCGAACCCGTCGACCGGCGCGATGCCGGTGCTGTACGTCGGCACGGACGGCAAGCTGCACGGGCACTTCTGGGACAACTCCGTCGCGGGCATGGCCTCGCCGGGCAAGGTCAACGACGGCAAGTGGCACCACGTCGTGCTCAGCGGCGCGAACACCAGCCAGGTGCTCTACCTCGACGGCCTGCAGGTCGGCACGCTGTCCGCGCAGATCTTCAACGTCGACCCGTACGCCTTCGCCGGTGCGGGCGTCTTCAACACCGGCGGCTGGCCCGCCGCCCCGGCCGGGACGACCTGGAACTACTTCGCCGGTTCCCTCGGCGAGGTCGCCTACTACCGGTCGGCCCTGTCCGCCGCCCAGGTCGCCCAGCACTTCCTCGCCGCGGGCAACTCCCAGGGACTGGCGCCGCTCACGACGTCCACCATCACCGATCCGGCCGGCAAGACGTCCGTGCAGCAGTACGAACCGGGCGCCGGGAACCACAAGATCGCCGAGACCGACACCGCCGGGCACCGCACCACCTACGGCTACGACACGTCCGGCTTCCTGCACACCAGCACCGACCCCAACGGCAACGTGGTGACCGTCGGCCACGACGTGCGCGGCAACGTCGTCTCCCAGACCACCTGCCAGAACCAGGCCGCGGAGAAGTGCTCGACGTCGTACTCGACGTACTTCCCGGACGACACCACCCCGCAGCTGACGACGGCCGACGCGCGCAACGACCTGATGCTGACGTCGCGGGACGGCCGGTCGTCGAGCGCGACCGATCCGGCGTACCTGACCTCGTTCGGCTACGACACCGCGGGCAACCGCACCTCGGTGACCACGCCACCGGTCCCGGGATTCCCGAACGGGCGCACGACGACCATCACCTACAGCGACGGCTCCGCGGCGTTCCCCGCGGCCGACACCGGCACCGTGCCCGCCGGGCTGCCGGTGAAGACGACCTCACCCGGCGGCGCGGTCAACCGGATCTCCTACCGGCACAACGGCGACGTCGACAGCACCACCAACGCCGACGGGCTGGTCACCCGGTTCACCTACGACCCGCTCGGCCGCATGCTGACGAAAACCACGGTCTCCGACAGCTACCCGGCGGGCCTGGTCACCTCCTACGGCTACGACGGCAGCGACCAGGTCGTCTCGCAGACCGACCCGGCGGTGACCGACCGGGTGACCGGCGCGGTGCACACCGCCGTCACGACCAGCGTCTACAACGCCGACGGCAGCATCACCTCCCAGACCGTCGCGGACGGCACCGGCGGTGACGCCGCCCGCACCACCAGCTCCACCTACAACGACAAGGACCAGGTCGCGTCGACCACGGACGCGAACGGCAACGTCACCACGTACACCTACGACGTCTACGGCAACAAGAAGAGCGAGACCGACCCGAACGGCACCGAGACCGACTGGACCTACGACGGTGAAGGCCACCTGCTCACCCAGGGCGTCTGGTACACCGGCAACCCTGCGAATCCCCAGCCAGCGACGTTCCTGATCCAGAAGTCCAACGCCTTCGACCCGTCCGGGCGCCTGGCGTCCGAAACCGACTCGATGGGCAACACCACCGCCTACACCTACACCGACAACGGGCTCACCGCGACCGTCACCCGCAAGGATCCCACCGGGCAGCAGTCCTTCGTCGCCGAATCCAACACCTACGACGCGGCCGGCAACCTCATCGGCACGGTCACCGGCAACGGCGCGAACACCTCGACGTCCACAGTGGACGCCGCGGGCCGGGTCGCGCAGACCGTCGACGACCCGGGCGGCGCGGCGCGCTCGACGTCGGTGTCCTACACCCCCGACGACAAGGTCGCCACGAGCACGCAGTCGGACCCGTCTGGGCGCAGCCGCACGGTCAGCACGTCCTACGACCCGATGGGCGTGCTCACGTCCCGGTCGGTCGCCGCGGACGGCACCGGGCACCCGGTCGGCTGGTGGAAGCTGAACCAGACCTCGGGCAGCACGGTCGTCGACTTCTCCGGGACCGGCAACACCGCCGCGGCGTCGGCGGTGACGTGGTCCGGCGGCGCCGCCACGCTCGATGGCACCAGCTCGCAGATCGCGACCAGTGGCCCGGTGCTCAACACCGCGGCCGCCTACACCGTGTCCGCCTGGGTCAAACCGGCCACGCTCGGTTCGGCGTTCCAGACGTACGTGGTCCAGAAGGGTGCCGTGATGAGCGGCCTCTACCTCGAATACGACCCGAGCACCCACAAGTGGTCGTTCTCGAGGTTCGGCACCGACGCGGCGAACGCCACGGTGTACCGCGCGGAGTCTTCGGCCGACGCGCAGGCAGGGGTGTGGACCCACCTCGCCGGGGTGTACGACTCGGGCACCGGCTCGATGACGCTCTACGTCAACGGCGCGGCGGCCGGGAACACCACCGACCCGACGCCGATGGCGGCCGGCGGCCCGCTGGTGATCGGGCACGGCTGGTACACCGGCGCCGACGGCAACTACGCCACCGGCCAGGTCGACAGCGTCCAGGCTTACTCGCGCGCCCTGCCGGCCGCCGACATCGCGACCGTCTACAACGGAGGCCGCAACGGCGGGACCGCCGCCTCCTCCGCGGCGGAGACGACGACGTGGACGGTCGACCAGCGCGGCTTGCCGACGTCGATGACCGACGCCAACGGCAACTTCACCGCCTACGCCTACGACGAGGCCGGCAAGCCCGCGGTCACCACCGCGCCGACGGTGAACACGGAGACGAACGGGGGCCCGGCCACGGCCGTCCACCCCGTCACCACGACGGGCTACAACACCTTCGGCGAGCCGGTCGAAGCCGTCGACCCCGACGGCAACCAGGTCACGACGGTCTACGACGCGGCGGGCCAGCCGGTGTCGGTCACGAACCCGAACTACACCCCGCCGGGGGGCAGCCCGATCACGGCGACCACCGTGCGCACGTACGACAAGATCGGGCAGGTCGTGTCCGAAAAGGACCCGCTCGGCCACGTGACCGGGTTGTCCTACGACCAGCTCGGTGACGTGGTCCAGGTGACCAAGCCGTCCGGCGCCAAGGCGGTGTCCACTTTCGACACGAACGGCGACCGGCTCTCGGTCGTCGACGCGAACGGGGCCCGCACCGAGGCGACCTACGACTTCCTGTCCCGGCAGCTGACCTCGACGGTGTTCGAGCGCTATCCCTCGACGCTGACCGCGACGACGACCAACTCGTACGCGGCGTCGCCGGTCAACCCGGGCGGCGCGAACCTGGCGTCGACCAGGACGCCCACCGGTGCGACGACGTCCTACGGGTACAACGCCCTCGGCGAGACCACCTCGGTCACCGACGCGGCCGGGAACACCACGCGGTACGGCTACAGCTACCTCGGGGAGAAGGCGACGGTCACCGCCGCCGACAACACCTCGACGGCGACGGCCTACGACCAGTCGAGCCGGCCGGTGCAGGTGACCCGCAAGGACGCGGCCGGGGCGGTGCTGCAGCAGACGTCGGCGGTCTACGACGCCGGCGGCCGCCTGACGTCCAGTGTGGACGGACGCGGCACCGCGCGGACGTTCACCTACGACGCGGCGAACCGGCTGGCGAGCGAGATCCAGCCGGTGTCGGCGACCTCGTCGATCACCACGACTTTCGGCTACGACGCGGCGGGCAACCGGACCCGGTTCACCGACGGCCGCGGCAACCCGACGATCACGCGCTACAACTCCTGGAACCTGCCCGACGCGCTGGTCGAGCCGGCGACGGCCGCCTACACCGCCGACGCAGACCGGACCTTCACGTCCGTCTACGACGCGGCGGGGCGCCCGGTCACGCAGACGCAGCCGGGCGGGGTGACCGTGTCGGCGGGCTACGACGACGACGGGAACCTCGTCAGCCAGTCCGGCGGCGGCGCCGACGCGGCGACGGCGACCCGGACGTTCGGCTACGACCCGGGCGGCCGGATGACCTCGGCCGCCACGAGCGAGGCCGGCGTGGCCGGGCACTCCGACCACCAGGCCGCGTCCAGCGAGACCTTCACCTACAACGACCGCGGGTCGCTGCTCACGGCGACCGGCTCGGCGGGGTCGTCGTCGTTCGCCTACACCACCGACGGGCTGATGAGCTCGCGGACCGACGCGGCCGGCACGACGTCGTACGGCTACGACGGCGCCGACCGGCTCTCGACCGTCACCGACGCGGCCACCGGCGGCACGCAGACCCTGAGCTACAACGCGCTCAACCAGGTCAGCGGCATCCAGTACGGCACCGGGAACACGCGGACGTACGGCTACGACGGGCTGCACCGGCTGACGAGCGACGCGCTGAAGACGGCCGGGGGAGCGGCGATCGCGTCCGTCGGCTACGGCTACGACGCGAACGGCAACCTCACGTCGAAGACGACCGCGGGCTTCGCCGGGGCGGCGGCCAACACCTACACCTACGACCTGGCCGACCGGCTCGCGTCGTGGAACAACGGAACGTCCACAGTGGCCTACGGCTACGACGCCGCCGGCAACCGGACCCAGGTCGGCTCGTCGACCTACACCTACGACGAGCGCAACGAGCTGACGTCCGACGGCTCGAACACCTACAGCTACAGCGCGCGCGGGACGTTGCGCGAACGGGCGTCCTCGACCGGCACCCTGGTGTCCTCTTCGGACGCGTTCGGGCAGATGGCCGTCCAGGGCACGCAGGCCTTCGGCTACGACGCGCTGGGCCGGAACCTGACCGACACGACGATCGCGTCCGGCACGGCGACGACGTTCTCCTTCTCGGGCCAGGGCAACACGATCGCCTCGGACGGCTCGTCGACCTACAGCCGGGACCCGGGCGGCGGCCTGGTCGGTGTCGCTTCCGGCGGTACCGGGGCGTTCGCGTTCGTCGACCAGCACACCGACGTCGTCGGGACGTTCACCGCTTCGGGGTCCGCGCTGGCCGGCTCGACGGCGTACGACCCGTTCGGGAACGTACTCGCGTCTTCGAACGTGAAGGGGCAGCTGGGGTACCAGTCGGGCTGGACGGACAGCTCGACCGGGAACGTCAACATGGCGGCCCGCTGGTACAACCCGGCGGTCGGGCAGTTCATGAACCGCGACACGGTGTCGAACAGCCCGGTGCCGAACCCGATGGAGGCGAACAAGTTCGCCTACGTCGACGGCAACCCGATGACGGGCACGGACCCGTCCGGGCACGGCTGGTTCAGTGACGCGTGGTCGTTCGTCAGCGACCACGTGGTGGCGCCGGCGGCGTCGTTCGTCTACCACCAGGTGATCCAGCCCGCGGCGCAGTTCGTGAACACGTATGTGGTGCAGCCGATCGTGCACGTGGCGGTGGCGACCTACCACGTGGTCCGCGACGCCTACCACGCGGCGGCGCGGGTGGTCCGCAACGCGTACCACGCGGTGGTCCGGTACGCGAAGAAGGTTTATCACGCGGCCGTGCACGTGGTGAAAACGGCGTACCACGCGGTGGCGAAGGCGGTGAAGACGGCAGCGCACGCGGTGGTGCACGCGGCTTCGGCCGTGGCGCACGCGGCGGTGTCGGCGGCCAAGACGGTCGGCCACGCGGTGGCGACGGCCGCGGTGGCGGTGGGCCACGCGGCGGCGTCGGCGGCCTCGCACGTGGCGACGTTCGCGAAGGAGCACGCATCGACGATCGCGGGCATCGCGGCGGGCGTGCTGGTCGGCGCGGCGTGCACGGCCATCACCGCCGGGACGGCCGTGGTCGGCTGTGCCGCACTGGGTGGCGCGGTCGGCGGCGCGGTGTCGTACGGGATGGACTGCTCGAAGGCGCACAACTGCTCGGTGGGTGGCGCGGTCGAAGCGGTCGGGCTCGGCGCTCTGGGTGGTGCGCTGGGTGCGGGTCTGGCAGGTCCGCTGGGCGGAAAGCTGGTATCGGAGGCACTGGACGGCGTGTTGCCCCAGGCGGCAACGCAGGGTCTGGTGGGTGGTGTTTCGGGCGCGGTCAGTGGCGGCGTGACGGCGCTGGCCGGCTACGGGCTGAATTGTGGCCGGGACTGTTCGGTGAGCGGAGCGCTGTCGGCGGCCGGCGCGGGCGCCGCGGCGGGCGGCGTCGGCGGAGCGGCGTTCGGTGCGCTCGGTGGGTTGCGGGGTAGCAAGAAGCCGGCAGGCCGGGATCCGGAAGAACTCGGAGCCGAGGCCCAGAGCGAAGTTCGCACCCTCGCCGATTCGAAGCCGAGGCCTCCGAAGACAGGGGATCCGCGGACCGTCGCGGTGCTGAAGCTCCAGGACGGGCGCTCCTACGCCGGTGCGAGTGGGTTCACCGGTCCTCGCAACCCCGTTGTTGAGGCTGCGCTGGCTGCCGTACCCGAAGATACGCGGCCTCCGTTCCACGGGTACTGTGCGGAAATCCAATGCCTTTCGGATGCTCTGAACGCGAACGAAGACCTGACGGGAAGTGTTGTGGCCACAGGGCGAGTGCGAGGCCCGAACTCGCAGCAGCATGGGTCGCCGATCCCGCCGTGTCCGTCGTGCGAGGTCGTGCTGGACAAGTTGGGAGTTGTCTACAAATGATCGACTTGACTCCTGCGGTAAGCAACTCGGTGGTGCATGCCACTCTGCTGGAAAGCGGGTGGACGCCTGAGTACCGGTTCGACCCTTCTGGCTGGGTCGATCGGCTCCGGGCCGAGGGTTTTTCGGTTCATCCCGCTGGCATCCGCGTTCTGGAACTGCTAGGCGGGTTGACCGTGGTTCCACCGAAGTCGATCAAGGCCGTGTTCGGCACAGGTGAGCTGAAGATCGATCCGCTGTGGGCTGCGGAAGGGGAATCCGAGCGAATTGCCGATCGGGAGCGCGTCATCGGTGACCGCCTGTGTCCGATAGGCGAGTGGCTGAGTGAATACATCGTCCTAGTCGGGGCGGAAGGAAAGATCTACGCCGAGACGACCTTTCAGGTCTTGGAGCTGGGAGACGACATCAATCAAGCTCTGGTCCGATTGATCGTCGCTGACTCCGCTCCTATTCCGATCGGGTGAGTTTCGTTGCCGTTGATCTCGGACGGGTGGCCGGAACGCATGCAACGCGGCGGTCCGGTATATGAGAGCGGCTTATCATGCGGCTGTGACGAGGAATTTATTCGCTACCGCAATAAGAAATTCCCGACGCGCGATGAATGCTCGGCGTTTTCTGTGCCCCTGGGGCGCGTGGCAGAACGGCAGGAGCTCGGCTTGCACGGATTGTCCGGGCAGTCGGGCCTGTCGGAGGCCGAGCTCAGGACGGTTTTCGTGGGCTGCGCCGGGGTGCGTCGTTCCTGAAGAAGCTTGCGACTGTACTCGATTTGCATGCCGCAGATCTCTTCGCGATCGCGCAGGTGGCGCTGCCGGCTGAACTGGCTCCATCGAACATGGGGGTGGGACAGCCTTATTCCTCGACTCGTGGAGTGGGCACTGCTCCTGACGTCGGAGCGGAAGTGGCGGTTGCGGCACTATGCCCGGTCCTTCCGCAGCTCGCCCGCCTGCAGGCGGGCGAATGCTCCCGAGTGCACGAACACGACCTACCGGGGCGTGGTGCAGTTTTGATGCGAATGCTTGCCGACCGAGTTCTGAATTGGACGTCTTCGGCGAAGGTCCTTTCCCGGCAGGGGGGCGTGCATCTTGCCGCGTCGTCGATCGGAGCGCTCGAGCACGGCCGGAAGGAGCTGACTTCCGATTTACTGCCGCCTTTGCTTCTGTTTGGATGTCAGGGCGGATATCCTGGCTGTTTTGCTTGCTGTCGAGCGGCCGGACTCGGTGGTTCCACCGGCCTTGCCGGTCGATGTTCCCGAGCTGATTTGGGATGTGCGGCGTCTGGTCGGCGATCAGGTGCGGCGGGTCATCGAGGAGGCGGAACAGTTGATAGCGGAAGCTTGGCCGGAAATCGCATGGATAGTCGTCGAGCCGCACCTACGTGGGCGCAGTCACCATCGACACCGGAGATGGCGATGGTCTCGACGGGAGGAGGACCTGGAGGATACGCCGAGCATTGCGCCGAAGGGAACGTGCTGAAGGTCAACCATGGGGCGGGCGGAAATCTTCGGGCGGCCCGAAGCCGGTCTGCGTCGCGTGCCAGAGCGACTTCCCGGACCGGTCTGCGTTCGCTCCGGGTGTCACCTGAGCACAGGGGGGTGCGTGCGGCGATGGTGGATAGGATGCGGCCGTGAAACTCGTGGAGCTCGAGATCGCCCGGCACGACTGGCCGGGGGAACACTGTGCCTGCGGCCGGTCGGCCGAGCACGTCGCGGAAGACCTGAGGCGACTTGCCGGGGCCGAGGAGTCAAGTGGCCTCGGCACCGGCGTCTTCGAGGGCCACGTCTTCGTCTCGTCGTTCATCCACGAGCCGGCTGTTCCGGTCGTCTCCGTAGCGCTGGCCGCGTTGGCGGACGAGGTTTCGGACTACGCGCGAACCAAGTTCCTCGAACTGCTTCTCTTCCTGCTCGGCGACGACGGCCAGTCGGAGCGGGCTGCGGAGGAGGGTCGGAATCTCGCCGCCGAGTGCGCAGCAGCGGCTGAACCGGGCATCTGGTTGCTGTACTCGGAGGTCTTCTCGGGGCGAAGCGTTGACTCCGCGGCGTATGCGTACGAGGCGCTGTCTCTTCTCGAAAAAAACGAAGATCGGCTCGAACTCGCCAAGGCTGCTGCGGGCGAGCTACTTCCGTGGGACCTGCGATAATCTGCCTGCAGCACGGAAAGTAGCTGCGAAGCGGCCGCGCGGGATACTTGGCCGAAGTGTTTGAACTCGCTCCGGTGGCGTCGGTGGTGGTGGGGCATGCGGCGGCACCGGCGGCTTCGCATGTGGCGACGTTCGTGAAGGACCACGCTTCGATGATCGCGGGCATCGCGGCGGGTGTGCTGGTCGGTGCGGCGCTCACGGGTGGCTCGGCTTTGGTGGGCTGCGCGCTTTCGTGTGGTGCACTGGAGCGGGTCTGGTGGGTCCGCTGGGTGGGAAGCGGGTGTCGGAGGCGTCGGCGACGGAGAGATGCCCGATAGTTGGAGCCTTTATCTCGGGGAAGAATTCGTGCAGGCTCCCGGCCATGCGGAGGAGAGAATTATGAGTTCTCTTAGGAGCACGAGCAAGTCGAGTTCGGTGGAACGTCGAGGAACATCTGTGAGCCGGTTACCACGGTTGCTAAGTCAGCGTCGGGCTGATCGTAGGTGGCCCCCGAGTTTCCGCGACAGCGGACAAGACTCCCCATCGACTGGTCTGGGAGGATCGCCTCGGATGCCGGGTAGTAGACTGGTGGACGAAATAAACGCCCGGCCTCCGAAGGGGGATTTGAACTTGCTCGGCGATGGCATGCAAGCGGGACAGCGTTTGATCCTCGACTGCGCTCCGGCTGATGCCGTGGTTGCCAAAATTGCGTCAGGATACGTTTACCTTCAGTGGCCTTGGGGTCGGATCGACCCCAGTTCCAGGGTTTCATGGAATGGTCAAGTCGCTTTTCCCGTCGACGTGAATCACTTTGAATGGACAAACACGCCGTGGCGACTCGAACCCGACCCGGAAGACTTGTCCGCCGGAGATGTGTGCCTGGTCGGGATCCCGAGCCTGGAGGTTGTGGTGCGAACGGTTCGGCAGTTTGACCCGCCGCGTGACGTGGGGTGGCTCCCTCGGCCGAAGGTGGGCCTGTCCGTGGTTCCGGTCGGGGATTTCCAGGAAGACGAAGAAGCGGGTTTCCTGGTCTACTTGGACGGGCCGGAGCCGATTTCGATTTCTCGCGCGAGCTAGCCGTGCCGACGTCAAGCCGGGGCGACCGGAAGCCCGGTTGCCCCGTCGAACTTAGCTGAAGTGCTCGAACTTGCTGTTGCACGCCTGCCAGTCCACTGCGCCGCGCCAATTGACGCACTTGCCCGCCGCGGTGGCCGATACCGGGCCCGCGAAGCCGGGAGCCCTTCGTTATCTGAAGGTATTGACCCACTTCCGTCTGTAAGATGCGTACTTGAAAGGATGACAGGGGACAACAATGAACTTTGACTGGAAGGGCTCGGCGTCCACGAGGGTCAGCGTTGTCTCCTGGCCGTCCTCGGAGATCCTCGGAGGCGGCCGCGAACACGCGAAGTGGGATATCCGGACGCTTAACGAAGTTCCTTCGCAAGAATTGGCGAAAGGGCTCGGTTTGCTGCCGGTACAGGACTCTCCGGACGCTATGCAGGTCCAGTTCGAGCTTTCGCGGCCGGGGGATCTTGACGATGATCTGCGACTACGACAGTTCGCTGCCGGAGCCGATGCGCGTCGAGGCCGCTTCCGCGCACTGGTGTTTCATCGATGAGCGGGTCGCCAGGCTGTGGCTGATCGGCTCGGTTCCGCGGGTCCGGTACCCGGCGTTCATGCGGCAGAGGCGCGACCTTGTCCGGCCCCTTCATCTTGGTCTTCAGTTGTGTTGGTTGGCCTTGTCCCTGGTGCGCCTTGAGCCGTTGGCGGCTGTGCTGCCGGGGAAAATGAGTGATTCTCAGCGTCTGGCCGGACTGATTTTAACCGAGGGAGCTGAGCGTGATGTTCTGCGGGGCATCGCGAACACTATTTCCGGCATCGAACGCCTTGATGGTGGCGACCATGCTCGAAGGGGAATTTCCGCGTTGCCAGGCAAGGCTGAACTGGCCGCGTTTCTTCTGGAGTTGGGCGAGGTTCTCGTCGGTGCGCTCGAAAGGATGGATATAAATTCCCTCGCGGGTTGTAGCGAGCGGGTGTTCGACGCCCTGTACCTGGTCGACTGTGAGTACAGTCATCAGGTGGAAGGCGGACTCGCCAAGCTGGAGGACCGTTCGTGGTGGCGGGATGCTCACAAGCTCGCGGACGAGGGCGCGGGCGCTCTCGCTGTGGCGGCGACGGAGGCAGTTTCGTGCGCGGAGCGTGTCCGGTCAACCTGTATCGACGTCGATGTCAGAGGCCAGTTTCTGGATCTCGGAAACGGACATCGGTAAGCGTTGGCCGAGTGAACCCGGCGCGCGGTATGCCGGATAGGTCGAGAGGAAGGTTGTCGTGCGGCCGACGATTGTGCTGTTGAGCGATCCGGATACGCGCCGGGAGATCGAGGATCGGTTGCGTGGCCTCGGCACCTACACGGACGGTGATGTGTTCGACCGTCTCGAGGTGGGGGACTGCTGGTTCGGCATCGACTTTTCCGGAGACGTGCTGCACGACTACAACGAGGACGAGAACGCAGAACTCGCCAAGCGCTTGGGACGGGTCGAGCCGATTCTCGTCGAGTACTCGGGTATCGCGTGTGTCCGGTCGTTGCTGCAAGCTGTTCTGGACGGGCTTCCCGGGGTGCTCGACACGAACTTCGGTGAACTCCTCGAATACGGTGAGGTCCTGGCGAGGTTCGCTCGGGACCCGGCTTGGAGCTGGGTGCCGCTTGGCGGATAGGGTGTCGGCTCGTGAAGCTCGAGATCGCGCGGCCGATCGGCTGAGCACATCGAGGAGGACCTGAGGCGGATCGCCCGGGCCTCTGCGCGAGAGTTGCCGCCACGCTGGTCCAACACTCGAAGTACGTCGACGTTGTTCCGGCCGGCGAGATCGAGGCCGTGCCTGATCGCGCTGATTTCCGCGATCAGGCACGCCTTCGAACAGGAACACGACCCACGGTGACGCCAATCCGGGGCGACCAGAAGCCCGGCCGCCCCGTCGAACTCAGCCGCAGTGCTCGAACTCGCTGTTGTACGCCTGACCGTCCACCGCGCCGCCCCATTTGACGCACTTGCCCGCCGCCGTTGCCGATACTGGCCCCGCGAAGTACGAGAACGCCCCCGCGTCCGTCGCTCGCGTCGATCCCTGGACCTCCAAGTACGCCGACGTCTGCGTTGCCGTTCCCGCCGACGCGCTCTTCATCGTGCTGACGCAGTTCTTGCCGTTCGACGCGTTGTACGACAGGTACGCCGTGCCCGCCGTGCCGAGGGGGGCCTGGTCGATCACGTCGTAGCCGCCGCCGCACGCCGGGGCGCCCAGTTGCGTGTCCGACACCGCCGCGTAGCGGATCGTGTCGTTCGCGTGGGACTCCGGGCCCGCCTCGAACAGCACGCCCACCGATGCCTGCGACAGCTGCACCATGTCCGAGTACGCCGCGTCCTGGCCCCACACGAGCAGGCTGCCCGCGGTGCCCGTCCAGTTGGCGCCCTCGTCGAACGACGAGTGGATCCGCAGCTCCTTGCGACGGTCGCAAGTGGACGGTGCCGCGAACACGATCCGGTTGTACTTGCCGCCGGTGTCGGTCGCACTCATCCGCGCCGTGGAGCCCTCGACGGTCGGGGTGACCAGGTCGGTGGCGAAGGAGAACTTGGAGCTGAACGTCGCGCCGCCGTCGGAACTGATCGCGAACGCGCGGTTGTGCGTGCCGTCCGACAGGCACTTGTCGTCTTTGTTGGCGTCGTTGCGCGCGGCGGCGTAGACGCGGCCGTCCTTCAGCTCCGTGACGCTGATCTCCTGCGGGTTCAGCAAGTCCGAAGTGGACGTGTCGGTCGCTCCGCGGTGCCACGTCGCGCCCTGGTCGTCGCTGTAGACCAGCGAACCGGTGTTCTTGCCGCCGATCGTGTAGCTCATCCCGGCGACGATCCGGCCGGCGTGCGCGCCGCGCGTGACCACGATGCCGTGCGACGGGCCCGTGGCCAGCCAGCCCGGCGCGCTCGCGAACCCTAGCTCGGTGGTCAGGGCCCTTGGGGCGCCCCAGGTCGTCCCGTTGTCCTCGCTGATCGAAACGCGCGGGATCCGGCCGCAGGAGGGGTTGGTGTAGCACTGCATGGTGGACAGCAGCACGATGCGGCTGCTGCCCGGGATCACGATCGGCGCCGGGTTGCCCTTGGTGTCGCCGTTGGCCTTGATGACGGTCTGCAGTGCGCTCCACGTCTTGCCGCCGTCGGTGGACCGCTTCATGACGAGGTCGATTTCGCCGAGGTCGGCGCAGGTGGCGGCGCCGCCGTTGCGGCCCTCGGCGAAGGCGAGCAGGTCGCCGTTGGTGCCCTTGACGATGGTCGGGATGCGGTAGCAGTCGTGGCCTTCGGTGTTCTTGGTGAACACCAGCGTGCTGGCGACGTCGGCCGACGCGGTGGCGGCGCCCACGGCCGCCGGGACGGCGACGGCGGCGCACCCCAGCAGCCCGGCCAGGAGGCCCTGGGCGAGTCGGGTGATCTTCACGGTGAAAGCTCCCTACGGATTCGTTCTACGTCCTACGTCTCGGCGGTAGCGTCGACGCGGCCCGTACAAGACCCGTACAACCCGGCGTATAACGAACTATTCATGGCCGCGTGGGAAAAATTACGTGAACGCAGCCAGCGTGCCGAAGCCGGTCGCCAGTACGAGAAGCGTGGACAGGAGACCCAGGAGCAGCGCCCGGCCGCCGCCCCGGAGCAGGGAGCCGAGCCGGACGGCGCAGCCCAGGCCGAACAACGCGCCGGCGAGCAGGAGCGTCGACGCCGTCTTCGCGACGTCGAGCGCGAACGCGGGGACGAGCCCGGTGCTGCGGACCGCGACCATCGCGAGGAACCCGAGGACGAACAGCGGGACCAGGGGCGTGTGCCCGCCGCGGCGGGTGCGTTCGGCCGCGCCGACGAGCGCCACCACCGGCGCCAGCAGGACGACGCGGCTCAGCTTGACCACGATCGCGACCGCGACCGCCGCGGCGCCCGCGGGCCCGGCCGCCGCGACGACCTGCGCGACCTCGTGCACCGAGATCCCGGCCCAGCTGCCGGTCCGGGTCGCGTCCAGGCCGAGGACGTGCGCCAGCAGGGGGAGCACGCCGAGGGCGAGGCTGCCGTAGCAGGTGACGAGCGCGACGGCGGTCGCGACGTCTTCGTCCTCGCGTTCGACGACGCCTTCCATCGCCGCGATCGCCGACGCGCCGCAGATCGAGAACCCGGTGGCGACCAGCAGGGCGAGGCCGCGGGGGACGCGGACCAGCCGGCCGAGGGCGAGCGTGCCGAGGAAGGTGACCGCGACCGTCAGCACGACGGCGGCGAGCGTGCCGGGGCCGAGCGCGAGCACGGCCGGGACGGCGAGCTGCAGCCCGAGCAGGACGACGCCCGCGCGCAACAGGCGTTTCGTGAGCCCGGCCACGGCCTTGCGGTGCTCGTCGGTGAGCACGGGCGTGTTGCCGGCGACGATGCCCAGCACGACGGCGACGGTGAGCGCGCCCGCCACCGGCCAGGCCGTGCTCAGCGCGTAGGCCGCCGCGACGCCGAGTGCGGTGATCGCGAGGCCCGAGGTTTTCGCCGACGTCATTGCCATGCTTCCAGCGTCGCCTGGTTCGCGTACGCGCGGTAGCCGTCAGTCGGACAGGAGGTCATAGACTGGGGCTATGACCGGACCGGACCTGGACTCGCTGCGCCTGCTGGTGCTCGTCGACGACCTCGGCAGCATCGGCCAGGCGGCCGGCGCGCTCGGCATCGCCCAGCCGTCGGCGAGCAAGCGATTGTCCACTTTGGAGAGACAATTGGGACTGTCCCTGGTGGACCGGACGCGGCGCGGCTCCGCATTGACCCCGGACGGGCGGGTGATCGCGGGCTGGGCGCACCGCGTCCTGACCGAAGTGGACGGACTGCGCACGGGCGCGGAGGCGCTGCGGACCCAGCGCGGCGCGAAACTGCGGGTCGCGGCGAGCATGACGCTGGCCGAGCACTTCGTCCCGGCGTGGATCGGCGAGGTCAAGCGGACCGGGCCGGACACCTACGTCGGGCTCGAGGTGGTGAACTCCGAGCACGTCGCCGAGTTGGTCGCGCGGGGCCGCGTGGACCTGGGGTTCGTCGAGTCGCCGGGGCCCTGGCCGGGCCTTGCGACGCGCCGGGTCGCGACGGACCGCCTGGTGGTCGTGGTCCCGGCGGGACATGCGTGGGCGCGGCGCCGCCGTCCGCTCACGGCGGCGGAACTCGCGGCGACGCCCCTGGTGGTGCGCGAGCCGGGCTCCGGGACGCGCGACACGGTCGAGGCGGCGTTGCGCCGGGCGGGCGCGGGTCCGGTGACGCCGTTGCTGGAGCTGGGGTCGGCATCGGCCGTGCGGAACGCGGTGATCGCGGGCGCCGGGCCGGCGGTGATCAGCGAGCTGGACGTGGTGCGCGAGGTCGCGGGGCGGCGGTTGGTGCCGGTGGCGGTGGCGGGAGTGGAGCTGGGCCGGGTGCTGCGGGCGGTGTGGCCGTCGGGGAGGCGGTTGACGGGGCCGGCTGCGGAGTTGCTGACGTTGGCGGTCAAGTCCGGGGCGGCCTGAGGTCGGAGCGGGGCTTGGGTTCGGCTGCGTTGAGTGGGGGTTGTGAGGTCGGCGGGGTGCGGGGTCGGCTGGGTTGAGCGGGGCGCGGGTCGGGCGGCTGGCTGTGCAGGGCTGGGTGGTGGCGTGAGGCCAGCCGAGCCGTAGGTTGCCGTCGATCCAACGGCGATATATCGTCGTAGTGTCGGCGATACGGCAACCAAGGAGACAGGCATGGAGATGAGCGCAGGCGCGGGCCGGATGTTCGGCGGCTTCGGAGGCGGACTCTTCGGCGGCCACGGACCCGCCGAGCACGGCCACCCGGGCCATGGGCCCGGCCACGACCACGGCCCCGGGTTCCCAGGCCACGAGGACTTCGACCCCGGCCCGGACCTGGCCCGCGGCGGCTTCCCACCCCACCCGCCCCACCCACCCCAGCCGCCGGGACCTCCCGGGGCGCCGGGTGGGCCCGGGTTCCCCGGCTTCCCCGGTGGTCCCGGCTCCTTCGGCGGCCCTGGGAACTGGTTCGGCGGGGCGGGTCCGTTCCAGCGGGTCCAGGAGTTCCGCGGCCGCGGCCCGAACCGGCCGGTGCGGCCGGCCGTGCTCGCGCTGCTCGCCGAAGAACCAATGCACGGCTACCAGCTCATCCAGGAGATCCGGCGTCGCACCCACGACCGGTGGCGGCCCAGCCCCGGGTCGGTCTACCCGATCCTGCAGCAGCTGGCGGACGAAGGCCTGGTGCACACGGCCGAGACCGGCGGTCGCCGCGTGGCCGAGCTGACCGATGCCGGGCGGGAGCACGTCGCCGGGCGGGAGGCCGAGTTCGCCGACCTCTGGGCGGAACCCGAGGAGGCGCCCAACGCCGACCGCTTCGCCGTCCTGTGGCACGCGCTGGGCGAGCTGTCCGGCGCGGCCGCCCAGGTCGGCCACAGCGGCACGGACGCGCAGGTCGCCGAGGTGAAGAAGATCCTCGCCGACGCGCGCCGCCGCGTCTACTCGGTGCTCGCCGACGCCGGCCTGGAGGACGAGGACTGAGCGCGTTCGGGCGGATCGTCCGAAGTGGACGATCCGCCCGCGCGCTGAAGAGGAGGACTACGCCTCCTGGCCGTGACTTACTGCTGGTACGGCGCCGCCGCGGCCTTCGCGGCGGTGATCAGCGCACCCTTGTTCTTCGGCCAGAACGTGCTGTCGACGCAGGTGTAGCGCGGCAGGAAGCCGCCGCACGTCCCGCTCGAGCCGCCGACCTCGAACGTCACGCTCGCGACGCCGAGCTCGCCGTAGGTGAAGTCGTCGGTGGTGCCGCTCGTGTCGTAGCCGACGGTCTCCTCGTTGGTGCCGACGAGGTAGCCGTTCGACGCCGAGTACTTCGCGCCCAGCCGCCGGTACTGCGCGTCGTTCGGCGAGGTGGCCTGGGTGAAGCCCCACGGGATGATGATGTCGTTGCCGTAGCTGTGCAGCGTGATCATCGTCCCCTTGGCCGTCGACGGCGCAGGGTCGTTGTTCCCGGTGCCGCGCTGGTCCGGGAAGATCGCGCGGGCCAGCTTCTCCAGCGCCTGCACCTCGGGCTCGGAGCCGGCGCTCACGCCCTGGTAGGTCTCGGCGCACGCGGAGTTCGAGTCGCCGCCCCACTTGAACGTCGAGTTGCGGTTGAGGTCGACGCCGATGTTCGTGCCCGTGCAGCTCCCACGGGAGTTGTCGGCGTTCTTGCGTTGCAGCTTCGGCGAGTTGCCGCCGGACGCGACGATGTCGACGCCGTCGGGGTTGGCGATCGGCACCACCCAGACCTCGGTCGTGTCCAAAATGGACTTCGCGGTGGCGTCGGCGGCGTAACCGTCGGCGAGGTAGTCGATCCAGCGCCAGGCGAGCTCGCCGGTCGACAGCTCGCGCGCGTGGATCTGGGCCATCAGGAAGAACTTCGGCTTCGGCGACGTCGTCGAGAGCGTGCAGTCGCCGGCCTGCTTCTTGGTGAGGCAGAGGGCCTGGATGTCGTGCCCGCCTTGGCCCTTCGTCTTCTTCCACGACTGGCCGATCGTGTACTTGGTGGCCAGATCCGGGTGCGCGGCGGCGACGGCGGTGAGGTGGTTCTCGTGCGCGGTGACCGTGCGGTACCCGCCGTAGAAGGTGTCCGCCGCCAGGGAATTGCGCTGCGCGGGGAGTTCTTTGTAGACGGTGTCGTGGAAGGACGGCGTGAAGCCGCGGGCGCGCAGCTGGTTCGCGACGGCCTGCCCGCCGACGACGAGCACAGCGCCCGCGTCCCCTTCCTCGACGTCGAACCCGGCCGCCTCGAGTGCCTGCGCTTGAGCGGCGTTGGCGGGGACGCGCCAGAACACCGGGGTGTCGGCCGCCTGCGCGGTACCGCCGAGCAGGGAGGCGAGCAGGACCCCGGTCGCCGCGAGGGCGAGCCGGGACAGGGACCTTGACGCCATCGGGGATCTCCTCACGCCGCACGGATGGAGGCTCGGTCGGCACCCGTGGTCACCGGACCGGCACGCACAGTGTGTCGGGTGGGGACAAAACCGCCATACCCCCGAAAGTCGCGAGTCTGTCACGGAACGGGTGATCGGGACGACTCGACAAGCGAACCGGCAGTGAGGAGCGACGGTGAACTGGTCGTCGGTGTCCGCGGTGGCGAGTGCCCTGCATCGCCTTGGCCGCGGTTGTGCTGAACGTCGTTCTCTTCCGGATGGCCCGGCAGGCCGAACGAGACCGGGCCCGGCAGCAACGGATGCCCGTGCTTGTGGCCCTGCGCGAGCGTGACGGCTCCTACACGGACCCGTTCAACGCCCCCTACTCGACGAAGACCGGCGACGGGGGATCCGAGGTGCTCTAGACCCGCGTGCTTCCCAACTGGCACACCCTGCGCATCCCGTACCCGGGCGAACTTCCCCGGGAACGGAGCTGGGGCCGGCCGCCTCCGTGACTCCCTACTTCTTCAGCCCGTGCTCGATCGCCTCGATGATCCGCGGCCGCAGCTCGGCGGCCGAGATGATCGCGTCCACCGAGCCGACCTCCACCGCTCGCTGGATGCTGTGGACCTTGTCGAACTCCGCCGCGATCTCGCTGACCTTCTCCGCGCGGACCGACGACTGGACCTCGGCCAGCTGGGTGCTCAACGCCGCGCGGGAAGGCGCGTCGGCCGCGGCGACGCGGGCCTGCAGCTCGGTCACCCGCGGGTCGTTCGCCGTGCGCTTGGCCACCTCGCCCGCGAACACCACCGCCGCCGCCGGGGCGCCGCCCAGCACCGAGGCGAACGAGCCCTCCAGGGCCAGCACCGTCATGTTCGGGTTGAGCGCCTTGGAGAACACCACGAACGCGCCGCCGTGGTAGCGCGAGATCACGGTGAACACGATCGGGCCCTCGAAGTTGACGATCGCCCGGCCGATCTCCGCGCCGTACTCCAGCTGCAGCTTGCGCAGCGACTCCGGCGAGCCGTCGAAGCCCGACAGGTTCGCCAGCACCACCAGCGGCCGGTTGCCCGACGCCGCGTTGATCGCCCGCGCCGTCTTCTTCGACGACCGCGGGAACAGCGTGCCCGCGGTGTAGGTGTCCGGGCCGTCGGTGGGCGGGAAACCGCGGCGGGGGACCGACCGCGACTCGATGCCGACCAGGCAGACCGGGCGCCCGCCGATGTGCACGTCCTGCACCGCGGACGTCTCCGCGTCGGCCATGCCCGCCCAGCGCTCCAGCACCGGGTGGTCCTGGTCGGACAGCGCGCGCATCACCGTGCGGATGTCGAACGGCTTCTTGCGGTCCGGGTTGTGCTCGGCCGAGAAGATCTCGCCGACCGTCGTGAAGTCGCTGCCGACGAT
The DNA here is from genome assembly GCF_055633805.1 of Amycolatopsis sp. NPDC114478. NCBI lineage: Bacteria > Bacillati > Actinomycetota > Actinomycetes > Pseudonocardiales > Pseudonocardiaceae > Amycolatopsis > Amycolatopsis sp. NPDC114478. The sequence goes on from NZ_JBVKDO010000028.1 coordinate 52,081, forward strand.
CGCGTGCGGGAACGACGAGACGTCCCGGTCGACCGGGTCGTTCGTGCCCACCTTGCGCGGCCCGGCCTCACCCGGCACCACGTACGTGTGGTCGTAGTGCGCCATCAGCACTTCGCGCGCGGCCGGCAGGGTCGGCGCCCAGTACTGCGCCTGGCCGTTCGGGCCCATCACGCGGTCGTAGCCGCCGATGCCGAAGTTGTCCTCGGCCGACACACCACCCGAGAAGTCGAGCGCCTGCTTGCCGGTCAGCACCATCGCCGAGTCCGGCGTCATCACGAGGACGCCCTTGGTGTGCATGAGCATCGTGGCTTCGGCGTTCCAGTACGGCTGGGCGCCGACGTTGATGCCGTTGACCACGATGTTGATCTCGCCGCCGTCCTGGGTGAACGTGACGATCCGCTTGAGCGCCGCGGCGACCCAGTCCATGTTCTCGGTGCCCGAGGACATCGAGATCCGCGCGCCCGACGACAGCGCGAACCACTCCAGCGGCACCTGCATCCGCTCGGCCAGGTCGAGCGCCGCGATGACGCGCGAGCACTCCGGCTCCGACAGCGCGCCCAGCGACTTCGTCGGGTCGCCGAGCAGCACGACCCGCGTGACGCCCTCGGGGTGCCGCGTGGTCGGCGTCGTGACGACGCCGGCGACGATCGCCGCGCTGTTGTTGCCCTTCGGGCGGTCGACCGGGACGAGGGCACCCGCGGAGTCCAGGTCGTGCTCGGTGAAGGTGCCTTCGGCGCCGGCGAGCAGCTCGGTCAGCTCGTACGGGTAGACGTTGCCGCGCCGCGCCGCGCGCAGCACCTTCAGGCGGTAGTCGTCGAGCGGCTTGACCGGCTCGGTCGACGGCGGCCCGACGTGCAGCCGCGCGCCCTGGCTCGGGTCGAAGGTGATCCGGACGGCCAGCTCGGTCAGCTTGCCCGCGTCGGTGCGCCGGCGGGCCAGGAACTGGACCTCCTCCAGCCCGGCGCCCACCGAGGTCGGCAGGATGCGCTGGACGAGGGTGTTCAGCTCGTCGGTGGTCAGGTTCGTCTGCGGCCAGACGTACATCATGATCCGGTTGGTGTCGAACCGCTTGTTCTGCGGCCGCTGCGCCTGGATGTTGCGGATCGCGTCGAGGCACGCGGTGACGGCGTCCTCGAGCGCGGGCAGCGCGACCAGCCGGCCGTCGGCCTCGCGCAGCGGCGTCAGGTCGCGGACCTGGCCCATCGCGATCAGCCGCTCGTCGGCCGGGTTGCTCTTCGCCACGGCCTTGAAGAGGTAGATCTCCTCGTCCGCCGACGGCAGCCGGGTGAGGTCGAACTCGTGCAGCCGCTGCAGCTGCAGGCGCTGGGCGATCTGCGGGTGCAGACCGCGGATCAGCCGGTCTTCGGCGAACCCGTCGCCGTCGCGGCGGAACGTGAAGTGGTGGTGCATCACCGCGCCGCCGGTGCCGGCCACGGTGACCACGATCCGGCGCACGCTCGCCGGCACCCCGTGCTCGGCCAGCAGCGCGCCGAGCCGCTCGGCGGTCGCGTCGACGTCCGGCTGGTCCTCCCAGCGCAGGTACAGGTCGGCGACGACGCCGTCGGTGGCCACCTCGCCGAGCGCGCGCAGCGCGTCGGGCAGGGCGGTGAAGTCGACGGCCGTGGTGACCAGCGGCAGCGCGCCGTCCGGGGTGTTCAGCTCGGCGGTCAGCCAGCGGCAGCCGCCCGCGTCCCGCACGGCGACGCCGGACAGCCGGCGGTTGCCGTAGTAGCGGCGGGTCAGGACCTCCAGCAGCGGCGCGTGGTCGCGGCCCGGGCGGCCGATCCGCTGCCCGATCAGCCGGACCAGGGGCTGCGAGCCGGTGATCGTGGCCTGGATCCGCTCGGCGCGGTCCGGCGCGTCCGGGTGCTGGTCGAGGTAGCTGAGCTCGGTGCGGACGGCGGCGTAGACCTCGGCGCGGTTGCGGCGCAGCAGCGGCTGGGCGAACCAGCGGAAGACCACGCCGCGGGCCAGGTCGGACACCGCGGGGAAGCGGACCTGCGTGGCCTCGACGACGTGCTCCAGCGTCCGGCCGGCGCGGTCGCTCAGCGCCTCCGCCGGCGGCGGCCCGGTCAGCCACTGCCGCAGCAGCTCCGAGACGACGGCGACGTCGGCCGAAGTCCGTTGCTGCGCCAGGAAGATCCGGAAGACCGCGGCCTCCAGCGCCGGCGTGCGCTCCAGGTCGGTGACGCCGTAGTGGCCGAGGACCTTGGTCAGCTTGGCCTGGAAGCCTTCGGTGACGCCGGCGCGTTCGACGTCGAGGCTCTGCAGGTAGCTGTGGAAGAACTCGCGCGGGCTGTGCACCGCGCCGTCCGGGACGGTGTCCTCGCCGCCCGGGGTGTTGCGGCTCAGCTCGGACAGGTCGGCGAAGACGGTGAGCAGCTCCAGCTCGCCTTCGACCGGACGGCCGCCCAGCTCGGTCCGCGCCGCGACGTACGCGGCCAGGACGCGCTTGCGTTCGCCCGGGTCGACGTCGAAGCCGAGCAGCAGGCTGCGCAGGTCCTGCAGGCCGCGCTCGACGCGGGCTTCGGCGGAGACGCCCGCCGGCTCGGCCGGCAGGTCGATCTCGACGGTCTCGGTCTCCTCGGCGACCTCGTCCTCGGCGCCGTCGGCCAGGGGCTCCAGCCGCATGAGCGGCGCGCCGGTCTCGACCTGGCTGCCGACCGACACCGGGCACTCGCGGACGCGGGCGCGGAACGGCGCGCGCAGCACCGTCTCCATCTTCATGCTCTCCAGCACGAGGATCGGCGCGTTCGCCTCGACCTCGTCGCCGACGGACAGCGGCGTCGCGACGACCAGCGCGGGCGCGGGGGAGCGGACGACGCCGCCTTCGTCGCGGCTGACGCGGTGGGTGACGCCGTCGACCTCGACGAGGTGGATCGGGCCATGGGTGGCCGCGACCAGGCGGAAGCTCTGGCCGTTGACCCGGATCCGGCCGCTGTGGGCGTCGAAGCGGTCGATCTCGACGTCGGCGTGGTGCACCTCCGACGTCCCGGCCGAAACGCCGACGCGGAAGCGCTTCTGGCCGATGCGCGCGACGCCGACGCGGTAGCCGACGCCGCGGAGCTTGAGGTCGAGCGGACGGCCGGTCTCGTGCTGGACCTGCGGGCGCCCGCCGTGCGCGGTGGCCAGCAGGCGCTGGACGGAGACCTCTTCCTCGTCCTCGTAGGCCTCGATGGCGGCCGCGGCGAGCGCGACGGCGGAGTGCCGGTGGGTGACCAGGCGGCCTTCGGCGCGGACGCGATCGATCCAGCCGGTGTCGGCGCTGGCGTCGATGACCTCGAGCTGTGCGAGCAGCTCGAGCACGAAGCTCTTGTTGGTCGCGCCGCCCTCGATGATGACGGTGGTCTCGGCCATCGCGCGGCGCAGGCGGCCGAGCGCCTCGTCGCGGTCGCGGCCGTAGGCGATGATCTTGGCGATCATCGAGTCGAAGTCGGCCGGGATGGTGTCGCCTTCGCTGACGCCGGTGTCGACGCGGATGCCCGGCCCGGCGGGCAGCGCCAGCCGCGCGATGCGGCCGGGGGAGGGCGCGAAGTCGCGGTCGGGGTCTTCGGCGTTCAAGCGCGCTTCGACGGCGTGGCCGAGCTCGGCGGGCTGCTCGCCGGCGAGCTTGCCGCCGCCGGCGACGTGCAACTGCAGCCGGACCAGGTCGGTGCCGGTGGTGATCTCGGTGATCGGGTGCTCGACCTGCAGCCGGGTGTTGACCTCGAGGAAGGCGAACAGCTTCTCGCCGGGGTGGTAGAGGAACTCGACGGTGCACGCGCCGCGGTACCCGACGGCGACCGCGAGCCGCTCGGCCGACGCCTTCAGCTCGGCGGTCTGCTCGGGCGAGAGGACGGGGGAAGCCGACTCCTCGATGATCTTCTGGTTGCGCCGCTGCACCGAGCAGTCGCGCACGCCGAGCGCCCACGCCGTCTCGCCGTCGGAGATCACCTGGACCTCGACGTGGCGAGCGCCGGTGACCAGGCGCTCGAGGAACACGACGCCGGAACCGAAGGCGCGCAGGGCTTCCTGGCTGGTGCGCTCGTAGGCGTCGGCGAGGTCCTCGCCGGAGGCGACCATGCGGATGCCGCGCCCGCCGCCGCCCGCGGTGGCCTTGAGCATCAGCGGGTAGCCGATCTGCTCACCGGCCTTCAGCGCGTCCTCGAGGGTCGCGACCTCGCCGCGGCTCCACGGCGCGACGGGCACGCCGACCTCTTCGGCGATCAGCTTCGCGCCGATCTTGTCGCCGAGCTTGCGCATCGCGTCGGCGCTCGGCCCGACGAAGGTGACGCCGACCTTCTCGCACAGCTCCGCGAAGGCGGGGTCTTCGGCGACGAAGCCCCAGCCGACCCACGCGGCGTCGGCCTTCGTCTCGACGAGGGCCTGCTCGAGCTTGGCCAGGTCGAGGTAGGGGCGGGCCGAAGCGGGCCCCAGGTCGTAGGCCAGATCGGCCTCACGGACGAAGGTGGCGGTGCGGTCGGCGTCGGTGTAGAGGGCGACCGTCTCGATCTTCGTGCCGGTTTCCGCCGACAGATCCCGGACGGCGTGGATGAGCCGCATCGCGGCCTCTCCGCGGTTGACGATGGCGACACGATTGAACACCGGCTGAGCCTCCCAAGTACCCACGCACAGAAGGCGACGCACCTGTCCTGGGGCGTCGCCTGCACCTGTCTACACCCTGCTGGATTACCGCCGGGTAGACCAATGTCCGCCATGGCGCATGCCGAGGCGGCTGCGTTGTGGACACCCCACAAAAAGCGACCCGCGCCACACCGCGGGGGCCGCTTTTCTCGCGAGGACTGCCACAAAGCACGCTGCGCAGCTTACGGCGGCGACGGGTGGGGAAACATCCGGTGACGCGGAAGTACGGGCCCCTGTTCGCGGGCCCGGCGGCAGGGGTCAGGAAGCCAGCAGGACGTCCGGGCCGAGGACCTGGCCCAGCTCCCGCCGTTCGGCTTCCGACAGCGGGACCGCCGCGACGCTGCACCGGCCGTCCGGGCCCGGCGCGGTGGTGATGGCCAGCACCGGCTGCCCGTCGATCTCCCGCAGGGTCACCCGGCCGCCGCAGGAGAGGTCCACGCTGACGCCGGGCCGGTCGCGATGCCGGCCCAGCCACCGGCCGACGAAGTCGAAGGTCATCGCGGTCTCCCCTCGGTCGTGCACTCCCCGTGAAGCACAGGTGTCGGTGGTTAATGCCCCGGATACCTCCCGGTTACACCCGAACGGGGGGAGAAATCGGCCATGATGGCCAGATGAAACTGGGGCAACTGGCCACGACCGCGCGGGAGCTGTTCACCGCCAAGCTGGTCTACGGCGATCCGGTCGAGCGGGACGGGGTCGTCGTGATCCCCGCCGCCGCGGTGTTCGGCGGCGGCGGTGGGGGCGCGGACGACAGCGACGCGCTGCCCGTGCGCGAAGGTGCCGGGTTCGGGGTGTTCGCCCGGCCCGCCGGAGCCTTCGTCGTCCGCGGGGACGCCGTGACCTGGGTGCCGGCCGTCGACCGCACGCGGCTCGGGCTGGCCGCCGCGGTCACCGTCGTCGCGCTCGCCAAGATCCTCTCGCGGCGCTGACCCGACGCCGGAAGTTCACCACTGGTTCGCGCCGCCGTTCGCGTCGCTCACCTAGCGTCGGGGCGTCTTTCGATGCGGAGGTACGCATGAGCTCTGGGAACTTCAGCCGACGCGCGCTGCTGGCGGGCGGGGTGGCGACGGCGGCGGCGGGGCTGCTCCCGGGCGTCGCGTTCGCCGACCAACCGGGCGGCACCGGCAGCCAGACCCGGACCGTCACCGGCACGCTGAAGCCGGACGTCCCGGACTGGTACTACCTGCCCGTCGACGTCCCGCGCGGGGTGCGGCAGATCGACGTCGTCTACTCCTACGACAAGCCGCCGGTGCCCGCCGGAACGCGCGGGAACGCCTGCGACATCGGGATGTTCGGCCCGGAAGGCCACGAACTGGGCAACGCCCGCGGCTTCCGCGGCTGGTCCGGCGGCTTCCGCGACCGGTTCTCGATCAGCGCGTCCGAAGCCACGCCGGGCTACCTCGCCGGGCCGATCGAGCCGGGCCGCTGGCACGTCATCCTCGGCCCGTACACGGTCGCGCCGCAGGGGCTGAACTACAAAGTGGACATCACGCTCACCTTCGGGCCGGACGCGGCGCCGTTCGTGCCGAAGCCGGCTCCGGAGTCCGCGCCCGCCCGGGAGCGCGGCCGCGCCTGGTACCGCGGCGACAGCCACCTGCACACCGTCTACTCCGACGGCCGCCGCACGCCGGACCAGCTGGTCGCCGACGCGCGCGCCGCGGGCCTGGACTTCATCGTCTCCACCGACCACAACACGTCCAGCTCGCAGCTCGTCTGGGGCAACTACGCCACCGACGACCTGCTGATCCTCAACGGCGAAGAGGTGACGACGCGGTCCGGGCACTGGCCCGCGATCGGCCTGCCCGCCGGGACCTGGATCGACTGGCGCTACCGCGCGGCCGACCCGCGGGACTTCCGCCGCTTCACCGACCAGGTGCACCGCGCGGGCGGCCTGGTCACGGCCGCGCACCCGTTCGCCAACTGCTTCGGCTGCACCTACGAGTTCGCGTACGAGATCGCCGACCTGGTCGAGGTCTGGAACGGGCCGTGGACCCAGGACGACGAGGCGAGCGTCATCCACTGGGACGGCCTCCTGCGCGGCGGCCGGTTCATCCCGGCGATCGGCGACTCCGACGCGCACAACCCCGACCAGCGCGTGGCGCTGCCGCACACTGTCGTCTTCGCCGACCGGTTGCGCCGCAAGGAACTCCTCGAGGGGCTGAAGGCGGGCCGGTCGTGGCTGGCGGAGTCGTCGGCGGTCCAGCTGGACTTCACGGCGTCCGGCGGCGGCCGCACCGCGGGCATCGGCGAGCGGCTGCCGCTGGGCACCGGGACGCCGGTGACGGTGCGCGCGGTCGTCGGCGGCGTGCCGGGCACGACGGTGACGTTCCTCGACCAGCTCGGCCCGGAGCACACCGAGACGATCGGCGACGGCGGTGCGGCGACGGTCACGTGGACGACCTACCCGCGCTACTCGCGGTGGGTGCGCGTCGAGGTGCGCCGCCCGTCCGGGGGCCCGAACACGACCCAGCCGAACGCGATGGTCGCGATGTCCAATCCGATCTTCCTCGGCGCCGAGGACTGAGGCTTGTTCTGGTCAGCCCGCCGCGCCCGGGCGCAGACCGCCGGCCGGGCGCGGGAGCCTTGCGGTGGGCGACGGCTGAACAAGCCTCACTGAACAAGCCTCACTGAACCTCCGCCCGGTGCGCCGCGTCCTGCCTTTGGCAGACTGGTGCGAACGGGTGAGAGCGGGGCAGGGTGCGCGGGTGTGGGCTGAAGGTGGCGATCTTCCTGGGAGCGGTCGTCGTGCTGACCGCGGGGATCGTCGTGGTGGCGGTGCTGACGCGCAGCCCGGTGCGGACGCCGGGCTGCACCGTGGCGCTGCCCGGCCAGGAGTCCTACACGTTCACGCCCGAGCAGATGGACAGCGCCGCGACGATCGCCGGCGTCGGGACGAAGCTCGGCCTCCCGCCGCACGCGGCCACGGTCGCGCTGGCCACGGCGTTGCAGGAGTCGAAGCTGCGCAACCTCGAGGGCGGTGACCGCGATTCGGTCGGGCTGTTCCAGCAGCGGCCCAGCCAGGGCTGGGGCACGGTCGCGCAGCTGCGCGACCCCGTCTACGCGGCGACGGCGTTCTACCAGAAGCTCGAGAAGCTGCCGGGCTGGGAGACCATGCCGATCACCGAGGCGGCCCAGGAGATCCAGCGCTCGGGCGTCCCGGACGCGTACGCGCAGTGGGAACCGCAGGCGCGCGCGATGGCGGCGGCGTTCGCCGGCCAGTTCCCGGGGGCGTTGACGTGCCGGAACCTGACGCTGGCGGCCCCCGGCAACTTGGCGGCGGCCGCCACGGCGGAGCTGGGCACGGCCCGGTTGAGCGGCGCGCACCCGGCCGCGCAGGGGTGGGCGTACGCGTCCTGGCTGGTCGGCCGGGCGGAGGCGCTCGGGGTGGACAAGGTGAGCTTCGCGGGACAGACGTGGACGGCGGAGTCCGGGGCCTGGGGCCAGGACTCCGCCGCCGGTCAGGACCTCGCGCTGCACCAGGCCCCGGCGGCCCCGCCCAGCCAGTGACCGCTCACGGCACCAGGATCGCGCGGCCGCGGATGCGCCCGGCGTCGAGGTCGTCGAGCGCCGACTGGAACTCCTCCAGCCGGTAGCGCGCCGTGTGCAGCTTCACCCGGCCCCGCGCCGCCAGCACCATCAGCTCGCCCAGGTCGTTGTACGAACCCACCAGGTTGCCGATCAGGTTGATCTCGGTCGAGATGATGTCGATCGTCGGGACGTCGATGTTCTCTCCGTAGCCGACGACGTGGTAGTCCCCGGCCCGGCGCAGCACCGCGATCCCGTCGCGGGTCGCCCCGCCTTCCCCGACGAAGTCGATCACCGCCTCGGCGCCGTGGCCGCCGGTCAGGTCGAGCACCTCCGTGACGTGCGAGCCGCCCGCCACCACGCCGTGGTCGGCGCCGATCGACACCGCCAGCTTCACCGCGTCCGGGTTGCGGTCGACGACGATCAGCTCCGCCGCCGAGATCGCCTTGAGCACCTGGATCCCGATGTGCCCGAGCCCGCCCGCGCCGATCACGACGCACTTGTCGCCCGGACGCAGCCGCCGCGCCGCCTTCGCCGCCGCGTGGTACGCCGTCAGCCCGGCGTCGGCCAGCGCCGCGACGTCCGCCGGCTCCAGGGAGTCGTCGAGCTTGACGACGCTGCGCGCCGACGTCTTGAGGTACTCCGCGTACCCGCCCGCGGTGTCGATGCCGGGGAACCGCGACTGCTCGCAGTGGACGTCGTCGCCGAAGCGGCACGCCCGGCACAGCCCGCACGTGATCAGCGGGTGCACGATCACCTTGTCGCCCTCGGCGACGTTGGTGACCGCGCTGCCGACCGCGTGCACCCAGCCCGCGTTCTCGTGCCCGATCGTGTAGGGCAGCGTGACGCCCGACTTCTCCTTCCACTGTCCTTCGAGGATGTGGAGGTCGGTGCGGCAGACGCCGGCGCCACCGATCCGCACGATGATGTCGTAGGGGCCGGTGACCTCCGGCTCGGGGACTTCGGTCATCTTCAACGGCGAGCCGTACCCGACGACCTGGACCGCTTTCATGCTGAAACCTCCACAGTGGACTCGGGGTAACGGGTGCGGAGCAAGCCGCGGCAGAAGTGCGAGTTGCCCTCGATGGAGATCCGAACCGACCGGGCGAACCGCAGCCGCAGTGGGATTTCCTCGCGGGGGAACGGGGTTCCGTCGTGGTCGACGAGCACGGGTGCCGCCGGGTCGTCCGGCAGCCCGAGAGCCGCGCGGCGCCGGCGCAACGCCTGGGAGGACGCGGCGTCCGGCAGGTCCGCGAGGGTGACGCCGTGCAGGTCGACGTGCTCGTCGGCTCGCAGCAGCACGGTGAGCGCGCGTTCCATCGCCGCCTGGTGGGCCTTGCGGCGGAACGTCGAACGCAGCTCCTCCAGGTCCTGATCGGCTTCGTGGCCGAACGTGCCCCGGTAGCCGGCGTCGGCGGCGAGACCCGTGTTGATGATGTCCGAGTCGTGGTGGTCGTCCAGCTCCACCACGACCTCGGTTGTCCACGGCAGCGCGGTCAGCACGTCTTTGGCGTCCGACGCCATGAGATAGGCGAAGTTCGGCGCGCAGAACGACGTCGGCAGTCGCAAGTGGACGGTCACCCGGCCGCCGTCCACGGTGAGCGACTTGACGAAGCCGAGGTCGGTGATGGGCTCGTCCAGCTCCGGGTCGAGAACCGCGTCCAGCGCGGTGTAGGCGTCCATGTCAGGCAACCGAGACCGCCTGCGGCTCGATCGGAGCCAGCCGGAGTTCCGCCGGCACCGGGATGTCGTACATCGCCGCCGCGTTGAGGCCGAGGATCTTCTTCTTCTGGTCGACCGTAAGGGGCGCGTACTCCGGCATGTCCTCGGGGATCTGGAAGTCGACGAACCGCTCGATCAGCCAGCGGGGCGTCCAGAGCGCGTAGTCGCTGGAGAACTGGATGCGGTCCTCGTCCAGCCAGTACAGCAGCTCGCCGATGATCTGCGCGAAGTACCGCGGCCGCGTGTGGATGAACGGGATGGCGACCGCGAGTCCCGCGTGGACGTTCGGCTCCTGCGTCGCGATCCAGCAGAAGTCCTCCAGCCGCGGCAGGCCGCAGTGCTCGACGACGAAGTTGAGGTCGGTGAAGTCGGTCGCCGCGTGGTCGACGTCGGCGACGTCGAAGGCGTCGCGGTCGAGGGGCCGGATCGTCGGTCCTTTGTGGACGTGGATGTTCTTGATCCCGAGTTCCTGGCAGGCCTCGAAGTACTTGTACGTCCACTTGTCGTTGAGCTTGTAGCCGCGCGAATCGCCCTGCCACTCGGCGGTGTAGAGCTTGACGCCCTTGAGCTTGAACCGTTCGGCGTCGCGCCGCAGCCGGTCGATCCCGGCCTGCTCGAACCGCGGGTCGAAGAAGTGGTTGTAGGTCAGCTTGCCTTCGTGCTTCTGCGTCAGTGCGAAGGCTTCCTCGGTCTGCCCGAAGCCGTTGTTGTAGAACGCGCCGAGGTACGCGGGCTGGAAGATCGCGTGGTCGACGTACCCGTTCTCGAACAGGTCGCGCACCAGCCGCTCGCCGCCCTGGTAGAGGTAGTCCTCGTACGGCCACACCTCGGACTCCGGGCTGAGGTTGCGGTGGTAGTCGTAGAAGCAGTCGATGAACTGCTTGCCGTGGATGTTGCGCTGGTTCTCCGGGCGCGCGTCCCAGAGCGCCACGTGCGCGTCCACGATGAAGTACGTCTCGCCGTCCTTGCTGTACATGCGGTCCTCCACTGTCGGCACGGTGCAGGCGACGCTAGGGACGTCGGGGCTGGTCAGGGACCCGTCCGGTGTCTCGATATGAGACAGCTCGGGGCCGCCGTCACCCGGGCGGCGGACGTAGGCTGGACGGAGTCCGACGCAGCGGCGCGTTCCGGGAGGCCCGAGTGGAGAACCCGCAGGTGTACGTCACGCGGTCGTTCGACGCGGCCCGGCTGCGGGCGTCCTGGCAGCGCAGCGAGCGCTACGGCGTCCCCGAAGACGAGGTTCTGCCGGTGTTCTCCGGCGCGGTCGACACCGGGTCGCTGCTGTACGAGTGCGGCACCGAGGTGCTGCGCGGCCTGCAGGCGACGCTGGCCAACGAGCCGATCAGCCTGATGATCACCGACAGCGAAGGCCTGGTGCTGAGCCGGCTGTGCACGGACGCGTCGATCAACCGCTCGCTCGACAAGGTGCACCTGGCGCCCGGGTTCTACTTCGCCGAGAGCAACGCGGGCACCAACGGGCTCGGCCTGGCGCTCGCCGACCGGGCGCCGTCGCTGGTCCGGGCGAGCGAGCACTACTGCACCGACCTGCGCGGCTACACCTGCGCGGCGGTGCCGGTGCTCGACCCGCTCACCGGGTCGCTGGCCGGCAGCGTCAACCTGACGACCTGGTCGGAGCAGTCGTCGGAGCTGCTGCTGGCGCTCGCGCAGGCCGCCGCCGGGAACACCGCGGCGCTGATGCTGGCCCGCGCGTCCGGGCGGATCGCCCGCCCGACCCCGCGCGGCGAGGTCTTCCGCGTCTACGCCGACCGCGTCGACCCCGGCGACCGGCCGCGGCTGTCAGCCGCCTGGACCACCGCGGTCGCCGAAGCGCAGACGGCGTTCGGCGCCGGTCGCGTCGTCGCGGTCGTCGGCGAGCCGGGGGTGGGGAAGACGGCGCTGGCGTCGCTGGCGCGACGGGAGCTGCGCCCGCGTGAGCGAGTCCTGAACGCGCGCCCGCCCGCTCCCGACGACGTCGACACGTGGCTGACGCTGTGGACGCCCGAGCTGGCCAAGGACGGCACGTGCGTGATCGTGTCCGGCGTCGAGGCCCTGCCGGCGTGGGCGGCGGAGGAGCTGGCGCGGCGGTTCGCCGAAGTCCGCGGCGCCGGGCCGTCGCCGTTCGTGCTCACGGCCGAGGACGCGGGCTCGCTGCCCTCGCCGCTGCGGCCGCTGGTCGACCTGGTGGTCGAGGTGCCGGCGCTGCGGTTCCGGCCGGACGACGTCCTCCCGCTGGCCCACCACTTCGCCCGCCGCGACCGCGGGCGGGACGTCACGTTCACTTCGGCGGCTTCGCGGGCTTTGACGGCTTACGACTGGCCGGAGAACGCGAAGCAGCTTCGGCGGGTTGTGCGCGAAGCGGCTTCGCGGTCGGACGTGGTCGATACGGCGCACCTGCCGGCCGAGGTGTTCAGCGGGGTGGGACACCGGTTGAGCCGGCTGCAGGCGATGGAGCGCGACGAGATCGTGCGGTGCCTGTCCGAGCCCGGGGCGACGGTCGTGCAGGCGGCCGCGAAGCTCGGCATGGGCCGGGCCACGCTGTATCGCAAGATGGCGCAGTACGGACTCAACGCGCGACAGCTGAAGTCCTAGGCGGCTCCGGGCAGGTGAGCGGCGGCCGGTGGTGCGCGGCGGACTAGGTCTCCAGCCGGAGTCGTGGGCGGCGCCGGTCAGGGCTGCGGCTGGTCTGGGCCGGCGGCGGTTGCAGCCATGGGTGGCGGGAGGGTCGGTGCCGGGTCGTCGGGGGCTGGAGCCATGGGTGGCGGGCGGGTCAGTGCTGCCGTCGGCCTGGGTCGCCGACGGCTGGAGCCATGAGTGGCGGGCGGGTCAGTGCCGCAGTCGGCCTGGGCCGGCGGCGGCTGCAGCCATGGTGGCGCGGGTCAGCGGACGGCAGCCGTGGCGGGAGCCGGGGTCCGGGTTGCCTGGGCCCAGCGGACCGCCGGCCCCATCGCGGCGCCCGCGGCCAGGAACAGCGCGCCCAGCAGCAGCCACCCCGGCAGGCCCCACCCGACCACCACCGTGCTCAGCAGCACCGGCCCGACCGCGCGCGCCACCGACACTCCCGTGCCGAAGAACCCCTGGTACTGCCCCTGCCGGTCCGCCGGTGCCAGCGCGAAGCCGATCTCCCACGTGCCCGCCGACTGCAGCATCTCGCCGAACACCTGCACCAGCGCGCCCACGACCAGCACCGCGAACGCCGTCCACGGCGACGTCCCGGCCGCCGCCAGCGCGAACGCCACGCAGGACGCCAGCAGCAGCACGCCGGACCGGCGGACCATCCGCGCCGCCGCGCCGATGCTCGCCAGCCGGCCCGCCACGCGGACCTGCAGCAGCACCACCACGACCGTGTTGAGCACGAACAGCGCGGACACCGTCCAGCCCGGCGCGGCGGTCCGCTCGACGATCCACAGCGGGATCGCGACGCTCAGCAGCGGCATCCGCAGCAGCAGGACCGCGTTCAGCAGCGTGACCAGCGCGTACGGCCGGTCGCGCAGCACGGCCAGCTTCGGCTCGCCGGTGCGCGGGACCGACGCCGCCACGGGCGGGAGCGCGAGCATGAGCCCCGCCGTCACGACGAAGGCCGCGGCGTCGAGCGCGAAGACCGTGAGGTACGCCGACGCCGTGTCGGCCGACAGCGCGAGCCCGCCCAGCCCGGCGCCGACGGCGAGCCCGGCGTTGCCCGCCGACTGCAGCTGGGCCCGGATGCGCGTCCGGCGTTCCGGGTCGGCCAGCGCGGCGAGCAGCGCCTGCCGGACGGCGGCCAAACCGGTCTGGCAGCTGCCGTAAAGGCACGCGGCGAGCGCGAACAGCAGGGGTGTGCGGACGAACGGGAACACGAGGATCGACGCGCTCGTCGCCAGCGCCAGCAGGATCGCGCAGCCGCGGGCGCCGTGGCGGTCGGCGAGGTGGCCGAGCGGCACGCCCGCGACCGAGCCCACCGCCCAGCCGAGGGTGAGGCCGAGCCCGACCTGCGCCGGCGTCAGCCCCGCGACCCGCGTGAAGAACAGGACCGAGCAGGTCAGGAAGGCGCCGTCGCCGAGCGAGCCGGCCAGCTGGGCGGCGGCGAGCAACCGGGCGGGGCGGTCCTGGGTGAGCGTCATGGACCTACCGTAGATCGGGACTTGGCCCGATCCCAGATCCAATTCCCTTAAATCGGATTGGGCCAATGTAGGCTCGCCGGATGGACTTCCACGTCAGCCTGGCCGGGCGCGGCGACCTGTCCGTCCGGATCTACCGGCAGCTGCGCGACGCCGTGCTGGACGGCCGGCTGCGGGCGGGGGAGCGGCTGCCGCCGACGCGGGAGCTGGCGCGGCGGCTGGCCGTCTCGCGCAACACCGTCGCGGTCGCCTACGACCGGCTGACCGCCGACGGCTTCCTCACCGGCCGCGTCGGCGCCGGGACGTACGTCAGCGGTTCGCTGCCCGCGCCGAAGCCGCGTAGAGCACCTTCGCCGCGGGGCCCGCAGCCGAAGGCGATCTGGCGCTCGCTGCCGTCGCCGGCCGCCCCGGTGGCGCGGACGCCGGAGTTCGACTTCCGCGTCGGCGTTCCCGACGCCGCGTTGTTCCCCCTCGAGACGTGGCGGCGGCTGCTCGGGCGCGAACTGCGGACCGGCTCCGCGCACTACGTCGACCCGAGCGGTCACGCGGGGCTGCGCGCCGCGATCGCCCTGCACGTCGGCGTCTCGCGTTCGGTGCGCGCCGACGCGGACGACGTGCTCGTCACCCAAGGCGCGCAGCAGGCCCTCGACCTGCTGTGCCGGGTGCTGCTGTCGCCGGGCGACCGCGTCGCCGTCGAAGAACCCGGCTACCGGCAGGCGCGGTTGTTGTTCGCCTCGCACGGCGCCGAAGTCGTCGGGGTGCCGGTGGACGGCGAAGGCCTCGACGTCGAGGCGCTGCCGTCGCGGACGAAGCTGGTGTACGTCACGCCGTCGCACCAGTTCCCGCTCGGCACGCCGATGTCGCTGGCCCGCCGCACGGCGCTGCTGGCGTGGGCCGCGCGGGCGGACGCGGTCGTCGTCGAGGACGACTACGACAGCGAGTTCCGGTTCTCCGACCGGCCCCTGGAGCCGTTGCAGAGCCTGGACCGCGGCGAGCGGGTGGCGTACGTCGGGTCGTTTTCGAAGACGCTGCTTCCCATGCTGCGCCTCGGTTTTCTGGTGGCTCCCGCGTCGTTGCACGAGGCCTTGCGCACCGCGCGCCAGCTGTCGGACTGGCACGGCGACGTGCCGGCCCAGGCGGCGCTGGCCCGGTTCGTCGACGAGGGGCTGTTCGCCCGCCACATCCGCCGCGCGACGAAGGTGTACGCGGAGCGCCACGAGCGCCTGGTGTCCACTGTGGACCACCGGTTCGCGGGCCGGCTGCGGGTGGTGCCGTCGGCGGCGGGGTTGCACGTGTGCGCGCTGGCCGACACCGACCTGGAGCCGATCGCCGTGCGGGCGTCGGGGACGGGGGTGGCGGTGCAGACGTTGTCCGACCTGTGCGGCGGGTCGCCGTCGCCGGGCCTGGTCCTGGGCTACGGCTCGATCCCGGTGGAGAGGATCGACGCCGGCCTCGCGGCGCTGGACGCGGCCTGGGGCCTGACGTAAAGCTACTCAAGTCGGGTTCGCTAACCGATTCGACGTGAAGGACCGGAGCGCCGTAACAGGATGCGGCGCAGACGCGACTTCGTGCGGCGAAGGAGCGATGATGAGAGCAAATGGCGTTCGTGTGAGAATCGCGTGTACTGCGCTGGTCGTGAGCTTGGAGACGATGAGCTGCGGCGTCAACTCGACAACATCGCTCCGGGATATGCGGCGCCCCACCCTACCTCCGCGTTTCACTCGTGAGCCCCACCGATCGAGGTGCGAAGCTTTTCACGGACTTCAACGCACATTTCCGCTTGGCCTACCGCAGAGCAGCGTTGAATGGCGCACTGGACGTCTATGGTGCTTCGTACGACCTTTCGACGTGCCAGGATGTTCCCCAGTTGCCGGACTTCTGCGTGTTCAACCTTCTGGCAGAGCCCGGTAGCAGGTCGGCGCGGCCGGCCCCCTACGACTCGACGTTGACCGACGCCTCCGGTGGCTATCTGCAGAATCCGTACGCGTGGATCAGTGTCGACAGCCCGGTCTACATCCGGACGACCGGAGACGTCATCATGCGCGACGCATACCAGTCTTCCGATTTCGCTCTGCTTTACCTGAATTACCGGCCGAACGAGGTGCCGACCGTGGACGACATGGTCGTCGTGCGGGACTAAACCTGCTGCTTCGCGCCTTCGGCGGCCGCGGCCTGGGGCTCGACGTAGTGGTCGACCCGGCGGCGCGCGGCGATGAGCAGCCCGCCCGCCGATGTCGCCACCGCCGTGGCCAGGACCAGCAGCCAGCCGTGGCGGAAGTCCGGCAAGTCCGGTGTTCCCGCGAAGATCGCCACCAGCACCGCCGTCCCCAGGACCGTGCCGATCTGGCGCGTCGTGTTGACCATCGACGAGCCGGCGCCCCAGCGGGGCGGGGGCAGGACCGTGCCGACCACGCCCGACAGGCTCGGCAGGATCAGTCCGACCCCGATGCCGGTCAGGAGCTGGCCGGGCAGCATCGAGGCGGCGTAGTCGGGCGTCGATCCCATGCGCAGCAACCAGATCAGCGCGCCCGCGCCGAACGAGACGCCGCCGAGGGCTACCACCGGGCCCGGGCCGAAGCGGTGCACGAACCGGCCGCCGAGGATCGACACCGGCACCACCATCAGCGGTCCCGGGGCCAGCGACAGCCCGGCGACCAGGATCGAGTCGTGCCAGACCGACGTCAGGAACAGGACGTTGCCGAACAGCATCGCGGCGAACCCGGCCGCGAACACGCCGGTCGTCACGCACGCCAGCCACAGCGTCGGGACGCGCAGGGCCGGCAGGTCCAGCACCGGCACGGCGTGCCGCGCCGAGCGCAGCGGCACCCAGGCCAGCGCGACGACGGCGATCGCGAAGGCGAGCAGGACGGGCCCCGCGGTCCAGCCGTGGTCGGGCGCTTCGACCAGCGCGTAGGCGAGCGCGCCGACGCCGGCGAGCAGGCCCGCCGCGCCGAGCAGGTCCGGGACGCCGGTGGTCGTGTCGCGCGACTCGCGCAGCACGCGCGGGCCGGCGAGCAGCGTCAGCGCGCAGATCGGCAGGTTCACCAGGAACACCCAGCGCCACGACGCCTCGACGAGCAGGCCCCCGACGGGCGGCCCGAGCGCGGCGGCCGCGGCGCCGACGGACGCCCACACCCCGACCGCCATCGGCCGCCGGTGGGCGGGGAACGCGGTCAGCAGCAGGGCCAGCGACGTCGGCATGACGAGCGCGGCGCCGACGGCCTGCACGGCCCGGAAGACGATGAGGAAGGGAATGGACGGCGCGGCGGCGCAGGCGGCCGAGGCGAGCGTGAAGACGGCGACGCCGAGCAGGAACAGGCGCTTCCGGCCGTACCGGTCGGCCAGCCGCCCGGCGGGCGCGAGGCAGGCGGCGAACAGGACGGTGTAGCCGTTGAGGACCCAGGAGAGCGTGGCGAGGCCGTCACCGGGGAAGGCGGCCCGGATGCCGGGGAACGCGATCGTGACGATGAACGTGTCGAGGCTGGCGAGGAACGCCGCCGTCGAGACGACCAGCAGCACGAGTCCGGGCTTCGGCGCGGTGGCGGTCATGGTTCTCCTAGGTTTGAAAAAGCAACCTACCCGGACCAGGTCGGTCTCAACAAGAGACTGACGTCACGCGGCCGCGGCCCGCTCCTCCGCTCTCGCCTTGATCGCCGCCAGGGTGTGTTCGATCGACCGCACGTTGTACCCCGGCCGGTCCGCCCGCCCCGTCACCCGCGGCCCCATGAACTTCCGGACCACCCAGCTGCCGATCCGGTACCAGTTCTCCGTCACCCGGCAGCCCGCCGCCGTCGGGGTCAGCACGTACTCCCACCTCGACACCCGCGAGCCGATCGGCGTCCGCACGTCGAACGCGAACCGGCGGTTCTCCTCGAACGCCACTACGCGAACCCGCGTCCACCACTGCAGGTCGCCGTTGCGGTTGCGGCCGCGGAAACGCGCGCCGAGACCCGGCTCGTCCAGCCAGCGACCGCCGATGTTCTCCGGGCTCAGCTCGCCCATCCGGGGCAGGTCGGTCACCCACGACCACACCGTGCCCGCGTCGGCCGGGACGTCGATGGCGCGCGAAATCGTCGGTTCCACGCCTCGACGGTGACAGCGCCGCCGCGCACCCGGCAAGGGGTTCCCGTGGAGTCCGCAGCGGAGGAGAGTCGGGGGTGAAAAAAGTCCCGCGCGGAACCGGGTTGCCGACCGCGGGTTCTGGGTATCCCGCGCGCGGAGGAGTGTCCCTACACGGAGGGTGCGGTGGTCAGCGTGATCCCGATCGAGGTGGTGGGAATGGCCGTCCCGGTGCCCGGGGAGGCGCCGCTGATGCTGCTGCGGGAGCCGGACGGGGCCCGCCGCTGGCTGGCGATCATGATCGGGTACGGCGAGGCCGAGGCCCTCGTGCGGGCGCGCGAGCAGATCGAGCAACCGCGCCCGGGGACCATCGAGCTGCTCGGCGACGTGCTCGCGGCGTTCGGCCAGGGGGTCGCCGCCGTGGAGCTGACCGAGGTGCGGGACGGCATCTTCTACGCCGATCTCGTGCTCGTCGACGGCACCCGCGTGTCGGCCCGTCCCAGCGACGCCGTCGCGCTCGGCCTTCGCCAGGGCGCCCCGATCAGCGTCGCCGAAGAGGTGCTCGACGTCGCGTCCGTGCAGCTGGAAGTCGAGCAGGAGGCCGAAGGGCCGGCCGCCGATCTGCTGGACACCGAAGCCGAGGTCGCCCGCTTCCGCGCCGAACTCGACGGGCTGCGGCCCGAGGACTTCGGCGACCTGTAGTAGAGAATCGTCTCCCGTACCGAACCGACGGGAGAGCGATGCCGGACTTCGCGACGAGCACCGAACCGCACCGGCGCGAGCTCCTGGTGCACTGCTACCGCATGCTGGGCTCGGTGCACGAGGCCGAAGACCTGGTGCAGGAGACGCTGGTTCGCGCCTGGAAGGCGTGGGACGGCTACGACCCGGCCCGCGCGTCGGTGCGCACCTGGCTCTACCGGATCGCGACCAACGCATGCCTGACGGCCCTCGAAGGCCGGGCCCGGCGGCCGCTGCCGTCGGGCCTCGGCCGCCCGAGCGACGACCCGGCCGCGCCGCTGACGCCGTCGTTCGAGATCCCGTGGCTGCACCCGTTCCCGGACGCGCGCCTCGACGACCCCGGCCTGCGCCTGGCCCGGCGCGGCACGCTGCGGCTGGCGCTGCTCGCGGCGATGCAGACGCTGCCGGCCAAGCAGCGCGCGGTCCTGATCCTGCGCGACGTCCTGGAGTTCAGCGCGGCGGAGGTGGCCGGTTTCCTGGAGACGACGGCGGCCGCGGTCAACAGCGCCCTGCAGCGCGCCCGCGCGGGCCTCGGCGGCCTGACGGCCGACGCGGTCCCGGAGCCGGACGACTCGGCGGTGGAGGCGGTCCTGGACCGCTACGTCCGCGCGTTCGAGTCCGCCGACGTCGCGGGCCTGGTCGAGCTGCTGACCGGGGACGTCGTGATGGAGATGCCGCCGGTGCCGCTGTGGTACCTCGGCCCGGACGGCTACGGCCGGTTCCTGGAGCGGCTGTTCGCGATGCGCGGCCGCGACTGGCGGATGACGCGCGCGGCCGCGAACGGGCAGCCCGCGCTCGTGGCCTACTGCCGCGACGACGCCGGGGTGTACCGGCTGCACACCCTGCAGGTGTTCACGGTGTCCGGCGGGCGGGTGGCGCACAACGTGGTGTTCGCCGACCCCGCCGTGCTGGCGCTGTTCGACCTCCCGGCCGTGCTGCCCTGAGTCCACTGTAGACACCGCTCGCCGGGTCGGCGCGCACCCGGATCCGGCACCGGTGTCGGCGAAAATTCGACAGGGTTACCTGTTCAGTCTATCCTGTCGATATGACCTCGAAGAAGGCCGAAGCCGGCGCGGCCGCGCAGACCCTGCGCGTGCTCGTCGGCCGGCTGCGGCGGCAGATGATGGACGCGACGGCGGTCGGCGGCCTGACCTCCGCGCAGGCCTCGGCGCTCGCCCGGCTCGCGAAGCTGGAGCCGGCGACGGCGAGCGTGCTGGCCGGCGCGGAACGGGTGCGCCCGCAGTCGATGGCCGCGACGGTGGCCGCGCTGGAGAAGCTCGGCCTGGTCCGCCGCGAGGACGACCCCGAGGACGGCCGCCGGCAGCTGATCTACTTCACCCCCGAGGGGCGCGCCTACGGCCAGGGTGCCCGCGCCTCGCGGCACGAGTGGCTGGCCCGGACCCTCGCCGAGCGGCTCACCGACGACGAGCTCGCCGTGGTCACCGAGGCACTCGCCCTGCTCGGCCGCGTGGTCGAGCCATGACCACGCGCGCGGCGACGCGGGACGGGTTCGACCGGAAGCTGCTGGCTCCGCTCATCTCGGGCGCGGTGCTGAACCCGGTCAACTCGACCATCATCGCGGTCGCGCTGGTGCCGATCGGCGTCGCGTTCGGCGCGCCGGCGTCGGCGACCGCGTGGCTGATCTCCGCGCTGTACCTCGCCACCGCCGTCGGGCAGCCGGTGGCCGGGCGGCTCATCGACGCCTACGGGCCGCGTCCGGTGTTCCTCCCGGCGACCGCGCTGGTCGGCCTGGCCGGGGTGCTCGGCACCCTCGCCCCGAACCTGGGGTGGCTGATCGCCGCCCGGGTCCTCCTCGGCTTCGGCACGTGCGCCGGCTACCCGGCGGCGATGCGGCTCATCCGCGACGAGAGCGACCGCACCGGCCGTGACAGCCCCGCGTCCGTGCTCACCGTGCTGGCCATCTCCACCCAGACGATCTCGGTGATCGGGCCCGCGCTGGGCGGCCTGCTGATCGGCGTCGGCGGCTGGCGCGCGCCCTTCGCGCTCAACGTCCCCATCGCGCTGGCCGCGTTCGTCCTCGGCGCCCGCCGGTTCCCCAAGACGCCCAAACCGGTGGCGAAGGGCTCGTTCGACCTCGACCTCCCGGGCATGGCGCTGTTCGCGGGCTCGCTCGTCGCGTTGCTGCTGTTCCTGATGCACCCGGGCGCGGGGGACTGGTACCTGGCGGTCATCGCCGCCGCGGGCGCGGCGGGCTTCGCGGTGCGCGAGCTGACCTGCGCCCGCCCGTTCATCGACCTGCGGCTGCTCGGCCGCAACGGCCCGCTGCTGCGGACCTACGGCCGGGCGCTGCTCGCCTACGTCATCGCGTACAGCTTCCTCTACGCCTACACGCAATGGCTCGAGCACGGGCGCGGCCTGTCGGCGGCCGAAGCCGGGCTCGCCACGCTGCCGCTGTTCGCGACCGGGATCCTCGTGGCGCTCGTCAGCGGACGCCGCGAGCAGGTGCGCGGCAAGCTCGTCGCCGCCGCGCTCGGGCAGCTCGCCGGCTGCGCGCTGCTGCTGACGCTGGACTCCTCGGCCGCCGTCTGGCTGCTCGTCGTGGTCGCGCTCGTGGCCGGGATCCCGCAGGGGCTCAACAGCCTCGCGCTGCAGAACTCCGTGTACCGCCAGGCGAATCCCGCCGACATCGGCGCGTCCGCCGGGCTGCTGCGCACCTTCGGCTACCTCGGCGCGATCGTGTCCTCCGCGCTGCAAGGCGCTTTCTACGGACCCGCCGCCGAAACCGGCGGCCTGCACGACCTCGCGCTGCTCCTGCTCGGCATCGGCGTGGTCTTCCTCGCCGTCACCGTCTTCGACCGAGCCCTGTCGAAGACCACCACCCCACCCGGAAAGGACGAAACCCGTGCTTGACCCGAACCGCACCGCCCTGCTCGTGATGGACTACCAAGAGGGGATCGTCGGGCAGCTGCCCGACACCGGCCCGCTGCTCGACCGCGTCGCCGGTGTCATCGAGGACGTCCGCGGCCGCGGCGCGCACGTCGGCTGGGTGCGCGTCGCCCTCGAAGACACCGAGTTCGACGAGATCCCCGAGACGAGCATGTTCGCCCCGATCGCCGCTTCCGCCGACCTCCGCGCGGCGATGCACGCGGACGCCCCGAGCACGCGGATCCACTCGAAGCTCGCTCCACACGACGACGACATCCAGGTGCGCAAGATCCGCGTCGGCGCGTTCTCCACCACGGACCTCGGGTCGCAGCTGGAGAAGCGCGGGATCACGACGCTCGTCCTCGCCGGGCTCAGCACCAGCGGCGTCGTGCTGAGCACCGTCCGTGAGGCGATGGACCGCGACTACCGGATCGTCGTCCTGAGCGACGCCTGCGGCGACCGCGACCAGGCGACGCACGACTTCCTGACCGGCACGGTGTTTCCGCGCACCGCCACCGTCGTCGACGTGGCCGGGCTCGGCGACCTGTGGGGCGTCCAGTAGGTTCGCTGCGTGCCCCGTCCCGCGACCGTGCCCGAGGCGGTGCTGCGCGTCTCGATCGTGGAGCGGCTGTTCGCCCGCGCGGACGACGAGCGCCCGCTGTTCACCCACCAGGACCACTCCCACGACGCCGAGCACACGGTGACGTGGGCCGAGTTCGCTGCGCGGGTCCGCGTGGTCGCGGGCGAGCTGCGCCGGGTCGCGGAGCCGGGGGAGCGGGTCGCCGTCCTCGCCGGGCAGGAACTGGCCTACCCGCTCGCGTTCTTCGGCGCGCTCGCCGCGGGCCTGATCGCCGTCCCGCTGATGCCGCCGGGTAACCGCGCGCAGGCCGAGCGGCTCGGCGGGGTGCTCGCCGACTCCGGCGCGCGGGTGTGGCTGACGTCGTCGGCCGCGGCCGAGCGGGTCCGCGAGTTCGGCGACCCCGGCGGCCTCCTGGTGGTCGACGAGCTGACCGGGCCGGGCGCCGACCCGGTGCCGGTCGCCCCGGAAAGCCCCGCGTACCTGCAGTACACCTCCGGCTCGACGCGGGAGCCGGCCGGCGCGGTGATCCCGCACCGGGCGATCGTCGCGGCCTGCTGGCAGGGGAGCCGGGCCTACGCCGTCGACGAGGGCACGACCTGCGCGGGCTGGATCCCGTTCTTCCACGACATGGGCCTGATCCAGCTGCTGTGCCTGCCGGTCTTCGCCGGCGGCCGGGCGGTGTTCATGGCCCCGGCCGAGTTCGTGCACCGGCCCCGGCGCTGGCTGCGGCAGCTGGCGGACTACCCCGCCGTGTTCACCGCGGCCCCGAACTTCGCCTACGACCTCGCGGCCGAGGCCGGCGCCGAAGCCGGCCTCGACCTGTCGGACGTGCGGGTCGCGCTCAACGGCGCCGAACCCGTCCGCCCGCGCACGGTCGAACGCTTCCTCGAGGTCTTCGGCCCGCACGGCTTCCGGCGCGAGGCGTACCGGCCGTCGTACGGGCTCGCCGAAGCCACCGTGTACGTCGCGAGCGCGGGGCCGGAAGGGCCGCGCGGCGCGGTGTTCGACCGCGAGACGCTCGCGCAGGGCCGGGCCGTCGAAACCGTCGACGGCCAGGAGCTGGTGTCCGTCGGCCGGCCGGTCGGGCAGGACGTGCGGATCGTCCACGAAGGACACGAACAGCCCGAGGGGCTCGTCGGGGAGATCTGGCTGCGCGGCCCGAACGTCGCCACCGGCTACTGGGGCCGCGGCGACGCCGCCGCGTTCGATGCCACCCTGGACGGCACCGGCGGCTGGCTGCGCACCGGCGACCTCGGCGTCGTGCACCGCGGCGACCTCTACGTCACCGGGCGGCTCAAGGACCTCATCGTCGTCGACGGCCGCAACTTCCACCCGCAGGACATCGAGGCGGCGGCGGGCGAGGCCCACCCGGCGGTCCGCCGCGACCGCGTCGCCGCGTTCGGCGTCGCCGACGAGCACGGCGAAGGCGCGGTCGTGGTGGCCGAGTGGGCCCGCGACGCCGACGCCGACCTCAAAGAGGTGACCCGGGCGGTGCTGCGCGCCGTGTCGCGCGAGCACGATCTCACGCTCCGTGCGGTACATCTGGTCCCTTCCGGCGGACTTCCGCGCACATCGAGTGGCAAGGTCGCCCGGTCGGCGGCGAAGGCACGTTATGGTGGCGGCCGTGGGTGATCACCGCGCCGAGGTCACGAAGGTCGTCAGCGAGACCTTCCGGCTCGACCCGGCCCTCGTCGAGCCCGACGCGCCGCTGGAGGAGCTGGGCATCGACTCGAAGGGCCGGATCAAGCTCCTCGCGGCGCTGGAGGTCTACTACGGCGTGACGATCGACCTGGACCAGCTCGATCGGTTCACCGACGTGGGTTCGGTGGCCGCCGTGCTCGCGGAAGCCCTGGGAACTGGCGGACCTACAGGAGAGGCTCGGAAATGAGCGGCGGGGGGTACACCGCGACGACGGAAGCGTTGTCGACGGCGTCCAAGACCATCGGGGACCTGGCGCAGCACCTGCTGGACGACAACCCGGACCTCCAGACCCCGCAGGTGACCGCGGAGGGGTTCGGCAAGGCGCACAACGCCCACGCGGCGAAGTACACCGCGGGCGCGCAGGCGCTGTGGGCCGCCGTCTCCGGCTACAGCAGCACGCTCGGCTCGTTCGGCACCAACCTCGGCACCGCCGGGTCCAGCTACAACGCCAACGAGGACAACCAGGCCGGCGCGATCACGAACGCCGGGGGCTCGCTCTGATGGCCGACGACAACAAGAAGAAGTGGTCCGACGTCAAGGCGGTGCTGGACGACCCCAGCGTCCCCGCCGGGCAGAAGAGCGCGCTGATCAGCAGCTGGCTGCGGGAGAACCCGCCGCCCCCGCCGTTCCTGGCCGACCAGGAACCGGACGACATCAAGCAGAAGCGGCAGGAAGCCGAGAAGTACGCGAACGCGTACAACGCCAACCCGCTCTTCGCCGGGCAGTCGGTCGACGAGGCCTACGACAAGGCCAAGTCGAGCGGTGACCAGAACTCCTACAACGAAAACCAGGAAAAGAAGGCCGTCGACGACGGCAAGTCCAAGCTCGACGGCACCCAGCCGCCCGCGGCCGCCGACGGCGGCACCACCACCGGGACGAAGACGTCCGACGAGATCTTCGACGCCGCCGCGCCCGCGCTGAAGCTGTTCGAGACCTTCGGCTCGCTGCTGGCGAAGCTCCCGGACGACTGCCGCGGCAACACCCGCGCGCTCGACCTCGACAAGGACATCCGCGCGCCGTTCGACGAGCAGCGCGGGATCAGCTTCGAGCACTTCGTCCAGGACGCCGCGCACTTCAAGACCGGCTCCGAGACGGTGGACCGGACGGTCCAGGACACCGGCTCACAGCTGAGCACGCTCTACCAGACGTGGAGCGGGGCCGGCGCGAACGCGGCGTCCGACACCTACAACGACAAGATCCAGCCGAAGGCGGCCAAGCTCGCCCAGACGCTGGGCAACGTCAGCGAAGCGACGCTGACCACCGCGACCACGGTGTTCCAGCTGTGCAAGGGCAAGGCCGACGCCGTCATCGGCATGTACACCGACCTGGTGGGCAAGGCCGACTACACGATGGCGCAGAAGGTCGTCGCGGTCGCCAGCGGCGAGCACGGCAACGAGCAGGACCTGGCCCAGATCGCGGGCTGGATGGACCTCAACTTCGGCACCAACCTGGTCAAGACCCTCAACGACCAGGGCTGCTGCGACGGCGACGAGATCAAGAAGCACGGCCAGGACCTGGCCAAGCAGTGGATCCAGAACCAGTTCAACCCCGACATGTGGGACCGGCTGTACAAGGGCTTCGAGAAGACCTGCAAGGACACGAAGGACCTCGTCGACCAGGCCTACGACGCGCTCGACAAGGTCATGGGCGCGGTGAAGAACGAGTTCGAGGGCGTGTCGATGCCCGGTGGGTCCGGTACCGGCGGGTCCGGCGGTGCCGGAGCCGGTGGTGCCGGTGGTGCCGGGGCGGGTGGCGCCGGCGGCGGTTCCGGGACGGGCGGCGGTTCCGGGGGCGGCAGCGGTTCGGGTTCCGGCGTTCCGGGCGGTGGCTCCGGGACCGGTGGCTCCGGGACCGGCGCTTCAGGCATCCCGGGCGGTGGCTCGGGGTCCGGCGGTGGCTCGGGTTCCGGCATTCCCGGCGGTGGTTCCGGCTCGGGTTCGGGCTCCGGGTCGGGTTCCGGTGGCTCGGGTGCCGGGGGTGGCGGCTCCGTGCCGCCGATCCCGGACACGGACACGACGTCGGGTGCCGGTGCTCCCGGCGGTGGCTCGGGCTCGTCCGGGGGTGGCTCCGGTTCGTCCGGGGGTGGCTCCGGTTCGTCAGGCGGCGACCAGGAGGCCGCCGCGGAGGCGGCGAAGAAGCAGGCCGCGGAGGCCGCGGAAGCGGCCAAGAAGCAGGCCTCGGCAGCGTTGGGCTCGTTCGACGGCGGTGGGAGCGGGGGCTCCGGCCTCGGCGGCGGCGCAGGGCTGGGCGGCGGCTCGGGGTCCGGCTCCGGCGCTGGTTCGGGCTCCGGTTCCGGCTCGGATCACACTTCGCCGTCGTCGGTGCCGCCGCCGTCGTCCAGTGGTCAGGACGCCGCGGCCGCGGCCGCCGAAGAGGCCAAGAAGAAGGCCGCCGACGCGCTGAAGGAGTTCAGCGGCCCGGGGATCCAGACCGAGTCCGGCGCCGGCGCCGGTTCTGGCGCCGGGGGCAGCGGCCTCGGCGGTGGCGAAGGCTTGGGCGGCGGCTCGGGTTCGGGCGGCTCGGGTTCCGGCTCGGGCGGTGGGTCCGGTGCGGGCTCCGGCGACGACGGCAAGGCCGCGGCCGAGCACGCCGCGGAAGCGGCGAAGCAGAAGGC
Organism: Amycolatopsis sp. NPDC114478; assembly: GCF_055633805.1. Classification (NCBI taxonomy): domain Bacteria; kingdom Bacillati; phylum Actinomycetota; class Actinomycetes; order Pseudonocardiales; family Pseudonocardiaceae; genus Amycolatopsis; species Amycolatopsis sp. NPDC114478. Next base: position 78,623 of record NZ_JBVKDO010000028.1, read on the forward strand.
GGCCGACGCGCTGAAGGAGTTCAGCGGCGAAGGGATCAAGACGGACCCGGGCACCGGAGCCGGCCTCGGCGACACGGGCTCCGGCCACGAACCCGGCGCCGACAAGAACGGTGACGGCAAGCCGGACAACCCGCTGGGCGCCGACAAGAACGGCGACGGCAAGCCCGACGGCCTGCTCGGCGAACACGGCAAGGACGCCGACGGCAAGGGCGGCGACGACACCCCCGACACCCTGAAGGTCAAGCAGGGCGACAAGACCTTCGAGATGACCGAACCCGGCCACGACGGGAAGATGGACATCAAGGTCGGCGCGGGGACCGAGGCCGTCAAGGACTTCAAGCTCGACTGGTCCAAGGACGCCGCCGGGCACAGTCCACAAGGGACGGGCGACACGTACTGCCCCGGCCCCGACGGCAAGATCCACATCGAGGACGGCGGCCTCAAGATCACCGCCGAGCGGCCGGACGGCGCGAATGGCCCGACCGTCGTGACCGTCGACGACGGCAGCGGCAAGCCGACGACCTACACCCTCGGCGAGGACGACAAGCCCTCGGACGTCCTCGGCGACACCCCCGGCAAGAAGCTCCACGACGACCTGCCCACCCACCGCGGCACGCTCGACGACCCCGGTTCCGCACACCACGACGGCGGCGGCGCGGGCGCGCACCACGATGGCGGCGCGGGTGGGCACGATGGCGGCGGTTCGGGCGCGCACCACGGCGGTGGCGCGGGTGGGCATGACGGTGGCGGTTCGGGCGCGCACCACGGCGGTGGCGCGGGTGGGCATGACGGTGGCGGTTCGGGCGCGCACCACGGCGGTGGCGTCGGGGCGGGGATCGGCGGCGGCTCGCACGGCGGCGCCGGGCTGTCGTCGGCCGGGCTCGACCACGGCGGCGCGGGTGCCGGGCTCGGCGAGACGCCGATGTCCGGGGGCGCGCACACCGGCGCGGGTGCCGGGATCGGCCAGCCGCAGCCTGCGGCCGCGTTCGCCCCGGCCGGGGCGTCGGCGGGGCCCGGCGGCCAGTCGATGTCCGGGATGCCCGGCATGGGCGCGATGGGCGGCGGCGCCCACGGCGGTGGCGGGGGCGACACCGAGCGGCGGTCGCCCGCGTACCGGATCGAAGGCGCGGTGTTCGACAACCTCGGCGAGCCGGGCCGCCGGATCATCGGCTCCCTGAACGACGACGAAGACCCGCCGTCCGCTCGCCGGACCTGGTAGGAGGACCCATGACCGACATCGCCGCGATGAAGGCCGAGCTGGCCGGCCTGGTGCGCGAACAGTCCGAGCGGCGCGCGCTGCGCGAGCAGCGGGGCGAGGAGATCAAGGCCCGGTCGCAGGAGTACATGACCAAGCAGGTCCAGGCGGCCGAGCGGTACGTCCAGCACGTGCGCGAAGTGGCGCAGCGCAAGACGAAGTCGGGCTGGAGCACGGACCGGCAGGGCGCGGAACCGCCCTCGGCGTTCGACACGGACGCGTTCGGCGGCGAACCTGGCGGGACATCGCCGTTCGCGCCGTCGGCCGCCGCGCCGCCGTCGGCCCGGGACGAGGCCCCGCGCCGCGCACGCCGGTCGCGGGCAGCGGAAACCGAGGACGACGAGTTCACCAACAACCCCTGGTGAGCCGATGAGGGCGGTCACGGCTCCCAGACGTCGACCGCGATCTCCCGCAGCCGCTCGGTGAACACCCCGGCCGGGCTCGCCCGCTCCAGCAGCGCGCGCAGCCCGGCCTCGAACTCCGCGCGGCGAGCACCGAACAGGTGCGGCGCCGCGCTGGACAGCGAGAACACCCCGGCAACCACCTCGTCCACCGTGCGCGTCACCACCCGCCCTGGCACCGTGAACCGCCGCGGCCCGCGGAACCCCGCGCCGCGGTAGATCTCCGTCTCGCCGCCCGCCGTCCCCGCGGGCAACGTCCCCTGACCGGCCCGCCGCACCGAACCGAGGTACGCCCGCACCAGCTCGGCGATCTCCCGGCGTGGCACCGATCCCTCGACACCCTCGTGCGTCGTCGCGTGCACGTGGGCGCAGACTCCGCCCGGCGCCAGCATCCCGCGCACCGCCGCGGCGACCTTCGCCCGGTCGAACCAGTGGAACGACTGGGCGAACGTCACCAGCCGGAACCGCCCCAGCCCGGCCGGCAGCTCCTCCGCGCGCCGGTGCACCCACCGGCAGTTCCCGCCACGGGCGAGCCGCCGCGCTTCGGCCAGCATGTCCTCGTCGGCGTCGAGCCCGACCGCTTCCTCGAACGACCCGGCCAGCAGCAGCGTCAGCGACCCCGGCCCGCAGCCGACGTCGAGCAGGCGCCCGGTCCCGTCCAGTCCCAGCTCCGCCACGAACGCCTCGGCGAGCTCCGGGGGATACGCGGCACGGCCCCGCGCGTAGTACCCGGCACTGCCCGAATAGAGGGACGGATCCCACTTCCACGCGTCGGCCACGCCCCCAGCGTAGATACTCGGGTGTCATGGACTCCGCGAACTGGTGGCGCGACGCCGTCGTCTACGAGGTCTACGTACGCAGCTTCGCCGACGCGAGCGGGGACGGCACCGGGGATCTCGCGGGCCTGCGCTCGCGCCTCGGTTTCCTCGCCGATCTCGGCGTCGACGCGGTGTGGACCACCCCGTGGTACCGCTCGCCGATGGTCGACGGCGGCTACGACGTCGAGGACCACCGGACCCCCGACCCGCTCCTGGGCACCGACTCCGATGTCCTGGCGCTGATCGCCGAGGCGCACCGGGCCGGCCTGCGGCTGCTGATCGACGTCGTCCCGAACCACACCTCCGACCGCCACCCCTGGTTCCGGGCGGCCCTCGCCGCCGGAGCCGGCGGGCCCGAACGCGCCCGCTACCACTTCCGGCCCGGCCGCGGCGCCGACGGCGAACTGCCGCCCACCGACTGGCGCAGCGTCTTCGGCGGCCCGGCCTGGACCCGGGCGGCCGACGGCGAGTGGTACCTGCACCTGTTCGCCCCGGAGCAACCCGACCTCAACTGGGACAACCCGGAGGTCCGCGCCGAGTTCGAGGACCTGCTGCGGTTCTGGTTCGCCCGCGGCGTCGACGGCGTCCGCATCGACGTCGCCCACGGCCTGCTGAAGGACCCGGCCTTCCCCGACCTCGGCGCCGACGACGAGGAGATCGCGCGGCCGCCGGACCGCGCCGCGCACCCGCACTGGGACCTCGACGGCGTCCACGACATCTACCGCACCTGGCGGAAGATCGCCGGCGAGTTCGGCCCGGACCGCGTGTTCGTCGCCGAGGCGTGGGTCGACCGGCCGGACCGCCTCGCCCGGTACGTGCGCCCGGACGAGCTGCACACCGCGTTCAACTTCGACTACCTGCGCTGCGCCTGGGACGCGGTCGCGCTGCGCGAGGTCATCGACCGGGCCCTGGAAGCGCTGCACGCGGTCGGCGCGCCCGCGACGTGGGTGCTGTCCAACCACGACGTCGTCCGGCACGTGACGCGGTTCGCGCCCGACGGCGACCTCGCGCGCGGCCGGCGGCGGGCCCGGGCGGCCCTGCTGCTGATGCTCGCCCTGCCCGGCGGCGCGTACCTGTACCAGGGCGAGGAGCTGGGCCTCGAGGAGGTCGAAGACCTCCCGGACGAGGTGCTCGCCGACCCGACGTGGGAACGCTCCGGGCACACCCGCCGCGGCCGGGACGGCTGCCGGGTCCCGCTGCCGTGGGCGGGCACCGAGCCGCCGTTCGGCTTCGCGCCCGACGGGGTGCGGACGTGGCTGCCGCAGCCGGCCCACTGGCGCACCGCGACGGCGGAAGCCCAGGCGGCCGACCCGGGATCCATGCTCGGCCTCTACCGCGCGGCTTTGGCCGAGCGGCGGGCGAACCCGGCGCTGGGGGACGGGACGCTGACGTGGCTGCCGTCGTCTCCGGGCGTGCTGTCCTTCGCGCGGGAGCCGGGGTTCGGGTGCGTGGTGAACCTGTCGGCGGAGCCGGTCGGGCTGCCCGCCGGCCGGGTGCTGCTGTCGAGCGTGCCGCTCGAGGACGGCGAGCTTCCGCCGGACGCCGCGGTGTGGCTCGCCGGGGATTGCCAACCCGGCCAGAAGTAGGCCGGCCCTCCGGTGGCACGCAACGGTCGCCACGAAAGCCATCCGGCCGTGGCTGTGGCCGGGTGGTCACGATCGGCGCGGTGAGCGGATCTCACTCGGACGGGTCGAATCGGCCGTGTGAAACCGCGATCGGCGGGGTATCCGGTCGCGTTCGTTTGCCGCCGTCCGAGCCGGAGGTCGTCCCGTGCCCGTCCGAACCGCCACCCCGCCCGCCACCGACGTCGTCGGCTTGGCGCTGGAAGTCCTTGCGGCGCAAGGCATGTCTCGCCCGGCCGCGCAGACGGCCCTCAAGGCGATGGCCCAGGAGCGGGGCCTGACGGTGCCGCGCTGCGCGGCGCTCGTCGTGGCCGCCGTCGACGGGAGGATGGGCTGATGGCCGTCGCCGGCGGGTTTTCGCGCGCGGGCGGGGACGACACCGCCTCCGTCGGCGGGGGCGTGCTGCTCGCCGTCGGGCTCGTCGTCGCGTTCTTCACGTGGTGGTCGTGGTGGACGCTCGCGGGGATCGCGCTGACCGCCGCCGGCGTGCTGTGGCTCACGGTGGGCACTCGGCACGAGTAACCCGCGCGGCACGGGGAAAGCCCCTCCCACCCATCGACGAGGAGGCTTTCCGTGCCCGACCACGACGAAGACGTCATCGACCTGCTACAGCGGCAGCACCGCGAGATCCGGGACCTGTTCGCCACGCTGGAAACCGCCGAGGGCGACCGCCGCCGGGAGGTGTTCGCCGGCCTCGTGCGGCTGCTGGCCGTGCACGAAACGGCGGAAGAACTGGTGGTGCACCCGGAGATCCGGGACCTCGAGCCCGCCGCCGGACCGGTCGTCGACGCGCGGCTCGGCGAGGAGCACCGCGCCAAGGAACTGCTGACCACCCTGCAGAAGATGGGGCCCGAGGCCGAGGGGTTCGACACGCTGCTCGTCCAGCTGCGCGACGACGTCCTCGCGCACGCCGAGCACGAAGAGCGCGAGGAGTTCCCGCTGCTGCGGGCGCACCGGCCGCCGGAGCGGCTGCGCGCCATGGCCGCGACCGCCAAGCTGGCCGAAGCCGTCGGACCGACCCGGCCGCACCCCGGCGTCGAGAGCGCGACGGCGAACCTGCTGCTGGGCCCGCCGGCGGCGATCATGGACCGGGCGCGCGACCTCATCCGCGGCGCGCTGGGGCGGTGACGTTCGAACCGGGCTGAGTGGGTACCCCGTCGGCATGGCAGCCGGCTCGGCCCGCAAACTGCGGCGCTACCAGGAGATGCGTGACTTCGGCCGGACCGCCGAGCCGGCCGGTGGGGCCGCGGGCGGGCCGGCCGGGCACCGGTTCGTGGTGCAGCGGCACCGCGCCCGCCGCCTGCACTACGACTTCCGGCTGGAGCTCGACGGCGTCCTGGTCAGCTGGGCGGTGCCGAAGGGCCCGACGCTGGACCCGAAGGCCCGCCGGCTGGCCGTGCACGTCGAAGATCACCCGATCGAGTACGCCGACTTCGAAGGCGTGATCCCGCGCGGCGAATACGGCGGCGGGGACGTGATCGTCTGGGACCGCGGCGTGTGGCAGCCGGTCGACGAAGACCCGGCGAAGGCGATCGAAGACGGCACGCTGCACTTCGACCTCGATGGCGAGAAGCTGGCCGGGCGGTTCGTGCTCGTCCGCACGAACCGCGGCGAGAAGGACCAGTGGTTCCTCCTGCACAAGGAGGACGAGCACGCCGAAGCGGGCTGGGACGCCGAGGACCACCCACGCTCGGTGAAGAGCGGCCGCACGAACGACGAGGTCGCGGCCGCGCCCGGCGCGTTGTGGCACGGCGACCGGCCCGCGGCGCAGGCCGAGGAAGCCGTCGGGTTCACCGCCGCGACCGATGACGAACTGGCGGCCCTCGACGACCTCGGCGCCAAGGGCAAGTGGTCGGTCGCGGGCCGCGAGCTGTCCCTGACCAACCTGGACAAGGTCCTCTTCCCGGCCGCCGGCGACGGCGAACCGGTGACCAAGCGGGACCTGATCCGCTACTACGTCACCGCCGGGCCGGCCATGCTGCCGTACCTGGCCGGGCGGCCGCTCAACACGCACCGCTTCCCGCAGGGCGTCACCGAAACCGGCTTCTGGCAGAAGGAAGTCCCGAAGCACGCGCCCGAGTGGTTGACGACCTGGCGCAACGAGCGCGCCGAGGCGGGGGAGAGCCAGCGGTACGTCGTCGCGGACAGCGTCGCGACGCTGGCGTGGCTCGCGAACTACGGCGCCCTGGAGCTGCACGCCTGGACCTCGCGCGCCGCCGACGTCGACCACCCGACGTGGGTGCTGTTCGACATCGACCCGGGCCCGGAGACGTCGTTCGCCGAGGTCCTGGAGCTGGCGCGGCTGCACCGCACGGCGCTGGAGCACCTCGGCCTGACCGGGCGGCCGAAGGTGACCGGGCAGCGCGGGATCCAGGTTTGGGTTCCGATCGCGCCGCACTGCACGTTCGAGCAGACGCGCGAGTGGGCGGAAACCGTGTCGAAGACGATCGGGCGGGTGCTGCCGGACCTGGTGAGCTGGGCGTGGTCGAAGGACAAGCGCCGGGGCCGCGCCCGGCTCGACTACACGCAGAACGTGCTGAACAAGACGCTGGTCGCGCCGTACAGCGTGCGCCCGCGGCCGGGCGCGCCGGTGTCGGTGCCGCTGCAGTGGGCCGAGCTGGACGACGACGGGCTCACCCCGGACCGCTGGACGGTCCGGGACGTCCCGAAGCGGCTGGCCGAGCACGGCGACCCCTTCGCGGCGCTGCTCGGCGTCGAGCAGAAGCTGCCGGGCCTGTAACCCTCAGGCGTGCACGGTCTCCAAACCGCGCGGCCGCAGCCGGTCGAGGACGGCGTGGGACAGGTGCGGCCGCCCGCCCACGTGCTCGGTCGTCGCCGCGGCCGCCGCTACCGCCAGGCACGCCGCCGTCTCCAGCGGGCGGCGGCGGGTGAGCGCCGCCGTCAGCGTCGCGACCAGCGCGTCACCCGCGCCGGCCGGGTCGACGAGCTCCGTCTCCACGTGCGGCACGAACCACGACTCCGCCGGGCCCGCGAACAGGTTCCCCTGCCCGGCCACCTCCAGCACGACCAGCGACGGCCCGCGGTCCCGCAGGTCCGCCGCCGCGCGGACCGCGCCCGCGACGTCGTCCACCGGCTGCCCGGTGAGCAGCTCGGCTTCGTGGCCGTCGGCGCGCACGACGTCGGCCAGGGCGAGCAGCTCGTCGGTCAGGTCCTGGGGTGCGCCGTCCAGCACGACGCGCGTGCCCGCGGTGTGCGCGAGCCGCGCCGCCAGCAACGCCGCCGGAGCCGGCTGCCGCAGCTGGACGATCAGCGAACCCGCGGCCGAGATCGGCGCGCACGCGGCCAAGACGTCGGTCTCGGTCAGCAGCGTCCCGTCCGGGACGTGCTCGAGGCAGCGGCGCCGCCCCTGCTCGTCGACGACGTCGATGAGCAGGGCCGTCTCGGTGTCCGGGCGGCGGACCACGTGCGACGTGCCGATCCGGTCGGCGCGGGCCTGCGCGCACAGGGCGTCGCCGCTGCGGTCGCGGCCGACGACGCCGACCAGCGACACGGTCACGCCGAGCTGGCTCAGCGCCACGGCCTGGTTGGCGCCTTTACCGCCGAGCATCTCCTTCCGGTGCCCGACCGGCGCCGGGGAGCCGGCGTCGGGGGCGACCGGGACTTCGACCACCAGGTCGCGGGCGATCTGCCCGGCGACCACGACTTCGCTGAACATCACCGGTACCGCCGGTCGGTCATGAGGCCTCCTCGGTTGGCGAAGATCGGCTACCCCGGCGCGGGAGGCCGATAAACCGCACGTTCGTGTCGTCCGGGCGGCTGCTCGCCGTCACCAGGTGATCCGCCGTTCGCCCGGACGGCGGTACCGGTTCGTCCGCGGTCCGGATGTGGATCACCGCGTATTCGGGTAAATCAAGGTCGACGAGGACACGGGCGAGAGCGGGGTTCGGGTGACCGACACGTTGGTGAACGCGGCCGACCGGTGGAGACCGCTGACCGAGCTGCTGGGCGCGCTGCTCGAGCGGATCACCGGCGAGCTGCCGGGGTGCCTGGGCGCGGGGCTCACGGTCGGCCGCGGCGGCCGGCCGCCGCGCGTGCTGGCGGTCGCGGGCGTCGCCGCCGCTCTGCTGCCCGTTTCGCTGGCGCACGGCGGGCCGGTCGCCGTCGCGTCCGCCACGGGGGAGCCGGTGACCACCGATGACCTCTTCGCCGACGAACGTTGGCCGGGGCTCGGCCGGGCCGCCGCTTGCCTGGAGTTCACCGAGGTCCGCGGCGCGGCCGCCCTGCCCGGCCTCTGGGAGGACACCGGCGCGTTCGTGCTGTCGGCGGTGTTCGACCGGCCGCCCGGCGCCGGCGTGCTGAGCGTCCTGCGGCGGTACGAGAAGCTCACCGAGATGACCCTGGTGGTCGCGGAGACCGCCATCGCGGGCGACCCGGACCAGACGCTGGACCTGTTGGCCTCGCGCGCCGCGATCGAGCAGGCGAAGGGCGTGGTCATGGCGGTCCGGCGGTGCTCCCCGGAGGAGGCCTGGCAGACGCTGCGCCGGGCCAGCCAGGAGTTCAACGTGAAGGTCCGCGAGCTGGCGGTCGCGCTGGTCGAGCACGTCGGCGGCGCGCACGCGCCCCGGCTCGACGGCGTCCCGGAGATCCGGCCCGGCGAACCGGCCCGGCACGCGGCCGAGCGGCTCTGGTCGGCGTTCACCGCGGAATAGGGCGTTTCCGTTCCGGCGGTTTGGGTATCAAGACCCCGACCTTGATCACCCCCTGTGCGACGCCGGCCCGGACGCCGGCGCGGAAGGCCTGCCGAACCCGTGTCCCCCACGTCCCCGGTCCCGACCCGGTCCGCGCCGCTCACGGCGCGCCGGACGGAGTACCGCCCCGGTCTGCTGGTGCTGACCTTCGCCGGCGAGATCGACGCCCTGACCCTGCCGATCCTGGAGCGCGAGCTGGCGGCGTCCCCACCGGGGACGACGGTGGTGGACCTCACGCAGGTGGCGTTCCTCGGCCTGGCGGGCGCCCGGGCCCTGGCGGCGGCCGCCCAGCTGGCGGGCACCGAGGGCGGCCGGTTCGGGGTGGTGGCCAACAGCCGCACGCTGGCCCGGCTGTTCCGCATGACGGGGCTGGCGGAGGTGGTCCCGATGTTCGCCTCGCTGTCGGACGCGCTGCGCGAACTGCTGGCGGTGGGCCACACCGTCGGCTGAGCGGCTCGCTCAGCGCGGGATCCAGCGGGCCACCACGACCCCCGCGTCGGACCGCAGCTCCCCGTCGGCGTGCGTGACGACCGCCTGGGTCAGCAAGCGCGCGGCCTCCGGTGGGAGCGTCCCCCCGGTCAGGAACCCGGCCGTCCGCTCCCGCCCGAACGACGTCCCCTCGCGATCCTGCGCCCCGGCCAAGCCGTGGGAATACAACGCGACCACGTCGCCGGGCCGGAGCCGCACCTCCGTGGCCCGCGGCGGGCGGCCGAACCCGGTCGCCGCGGCCTCCGTTTCCGGCAGCACGGCGTCGCCGCGGACGATCAGCGGGGGCGGGTGCCCGGCGCCGAGCCAGCGCAGCTCGCCGGTCACCAGGTCCAGCTCCGCGAGCACCCCCGTGACGACCGCGCCGGAGCCCGCGAGCTCCCGCCCGACCGCCGCGTACTGCTCGGCCAGCGAAGCCCCGTCGCGCCGGGCCGCGCGGTAGGCCGCCAGCGCGTTCACCACCCCGTAGCTCGCCTCGCCCGTGCGCGGGCCCGCGTCGAACATCGCCAGCCGGGCCCGCCGCTCCGAGAGCGCGTAGTCGAACACGACCCCGCCCAGGTCGTACGCCGGCTGGACGCTCGCGCCGACGACCACGCTCTCGGTCGCGCCGGTGAGCGGCGGCAGGCTCTGCCACAGCAGCTCGGCGGGGGACCCGCGGTGCCGCCGCCGGCGGCGCGCGTCGAGACCGTCGCCGTACTGGGTCGTGACCGTCACCAGGTGCCCGAGCAGCGTGCTCAGCCACCGGCACTGCTCCCGCAGCACAGGGTCGTCGGGGTCGGCGCCGTCGGTGGGGACGATCTCCAGCACGCCGAGCCGCTCGACGCCGTCGAGCAGCACCGTCCACAACGTGGGGCCGGGCGCGTCCCGGGTCACCGCGGTCCCCGCGCGGCGGAAGACGTCGCCGGCGACGGTGTCCTCGATGTCCAGTTCCGCGGCGGTGTCCGCGCGCACGAGCGTCCGCTGGTCGTAGTCGGCGAGGTAGACGCCGATCCGCAGGTCGAGCGCGCGGCCCGCCGCCGCGACGACCGCGGGCAGCCGCTCGGGCGGTGCGCGGTGGGCGCCTTCGAGGAGGTCGACGAGCGCCTTCAACGGCCCGTGCAGCGGCTTGCCGTCGCGGACCGAATGGCTGTAGGGCGCGCGCGGCGGCCCGCCCAGCTCGTCGAGCCGCTCGTTGACGGCGTGGGCGAGCATGTCGCGGTCGACGCGGGGGAGCGTGGTCAAGCCGTTGACGTAGGCGTCCAGCTCCAGCAGGCTCTGGCTGCCGCCGAGCGCGAAGTAGCGCATCCACAGCTGTTCCTGGGTCAGGGCACTGCGGGCGAAGCAGGCGGCGAGGAGGCGTTGCTGTTCCTCCTCGGGCAGGAAACGCATCGGCGGCTCACCGTCCCCGCGGCGCGGGCGGGAGCAGCGCGGTGGCGGCCTCGGCCGGGCTGAGACCGTCCGCGCGGGCCAGTGACAGCAGGCGGTCGAACGCGGTGTCCTCGTCGAGGCCGTCGCGGCCCATGAGGAATCCCTTCGCCATGGTGATCAGGTCGCGGTCGTGGAGGGTGTCCTTGAACCGCTCGCTGAACCGGTTCGCGCGCTCGTAGGCGCGGGCGTTGGCGAGCAGGGGCGCGGCGCTGGCGGCGAACGACGCCAGCGTCAGCTCTTCGGCGTGGCCAAACGCGCCCGCGGTCGTCGAGTAGATCTTGATGGCGCCCTGGCAGCCGTCCTCGGTGCGGAGCGGGGTGGTGAGCACCGAGCGCAGCCCGGTGCCGGTGATCGCGGCGCACCACCGCGGCCAGCGCCGTTCGGTGGCCACGTCGTCGATCCGCATCGGCGCGCACTCCGCGAGCGCGGTCAGGCAGGGGCCTTCGCCGAGCCGGTACTGCAGGGTGTCGGCGTCGCGCACGAGCGGGCTCGACGCGCTCGTGGTCGCGGGGCCGTCGTCGTCGATGAGCGTCACCCCGGCGCCGGCCGCGGTGGAGATCGTCTTCCCGGCGAGCGTGACGACCAGTTCCAGCACCGAATCGACGGTCTCCCGCGACAGCAGCAGCCCCGACATCCGCGCGGCGACCGCCGCCAGCTCGCCGTCGAGCGGCAGCTCGCCCGCTTTCTCCGTCGCCATGGCCGCTGAATACCAAAGGGAGGCCGCGGTCAAACCTGCACATGGCCGGGCGTGAAGTGGGTACCCGGGCGGTTCGGCACCAGCGGGAGGAGAGGACATGGAACGGCCGGAGCCCACCGCGACGGTTTCGCCCCTGCTCGACGACGTCACCGGGTCTCTCGAGGCCCTCACCGCGGTCCTGCGGCAGGAGGACGACTTCCGGATCCTGCTGCGGCACGTGTGCCTGCAGGTGCGCCACGCCGTGCCGGGCGTCGCCGAAGCGTCGGTCACGCTGGTGCGCGCGGACGAGCCGCACACGGCGTGCGCGACCTCCGCCGTCGTGAGCGAGCTGGACGCGGACCAGTACCGCCTCGGCGACGGCCCGTGCCTGGAGGCCGTCCGCAGCGGGAAGATCGTCCGCACCTCGATCGCCGACGCGGTGGAGCGCTGGCCGGCGTTCGCGAGCGGGGCCGCGGACGCCGGCTTCGGCAGCTTCCTCGCGGCGCCGCTGGTGGCCGACGACGAGTACACGGGCGCGGTGAACTGCTACGGCCGGCAGGACGACGGCTTCGAGGAGATCGAAGCGCAGCTGCTCGAGCTGTACACGACCGCGGTGGAAGCGGTCCTCCGCGTCTACCACCGGTACGTGCGCGCCCGCGAGACGGCCGAGCACCTGCGGACGGCCCTGACCTCGCGCGCGGTCATCGACCAGGCCAAGGGCATGCTGATGGCGATCCGCCGGATCGACGCCGAGGACGCGTTCGCGCTCCTCGTCGAGCAGTCGCAGCGGGAGAACGTGAAACTGCGCGAAATCGCCGAGCGGTTCGTCGAGCGGGTCGTTTCCAGCGGTGTCGTCTAACGGTGGAAGGTGATGGTGAAACCGGTGCAGGAGGCGCACTGGTACATCGTCTGGTTGCCCGGTTCGGTGTCCTGTTTGGACCACGCGTACGCCTTCGGGCAGTGCGACTTGATCGCGTCGCTGTAGCTCGTGGGCGCGTCGCGGTTCGGGTTGACGCAGTTGATCAGCGTGCCGCCGGGGGAGTACTGGCGGTCTTCGGCCGCGCAGTAGGACAGCAGGTCCTCCGGGCAGCCGGCCGTGCCGCAGGACGCTGAACCTGGCGGCACCACCGGGTCGACCGGCTCGATCGTGATCGGGACGGAGAACGCGTTGACGTAGCTGACGTCGTACCACGGGGCGAGGCCGTCGGCGGTGTCGAAGTTGAACTCGGCCAGGCTGGCCGGCTGTTCCCCGGTCGCGCAGTGGTCGGCGTAGGTGCCGCAGTCGCCGACCAGGCAGTGGAAGTCCCGGCCGGACGTGCCGGTGCAGCCTTGGCGTCCGAAGAACTTGCCCCGCCAGTGGCCGGGTGCCGACGTTTCGGGGATCGTCACGGTCGCCGACTGCCCGTCCGCCAGGGTCGGCAGATTCGCGAAGTTGACCGACTGGTCGGCGTTGACCGTGCTGCCCAGCCAGAGGGTCTGGCCGGAGTGGTTCACGAACGTCACGGTGTGGTTGGTCGCCGCGGCGGCCGGGGAGCTCACGCTCATCGCCGTCACGAGCACGGCGACGATGGCGAAGAACCGCCTGGACATCTTGGCACCGGTAGTTGACGTCATGAGCGCACGAACGTCCAGGTCACCGGGATGTTGCCCAGACCCGGATCGGCCAGCTGCGCGAAGGCCGGTGCGCTGAGGTCGATGTGCGCGCTGTCGCAGCTCGGGCACTTGTCGACCACCGGCACGGTGATGGTCCGGCCGTTGTAGGAAACCCGGATGGAAACACCCTGGCACAGCGGATCGTTGTTCGGGTTGGCGGTGGTCCAGTACGCGGCGGGCGCGGCGACGAGCATCTGGTTCGCCGCGTCGATCTGCGTGCCGCAGGCGCCGAAGCCGGCGTCGTTGTAGTAGGTGGCGCGCCCGTTGACCGGCTGGTCGAAGGGAATGTCGGCCCACGCCGTCCCGGTCGTAGTCAGGGGAAGCGCGGCAGCGGCGGCCAGCACGGCGAGCGACTTGATGGTGGTGCGCATTCCGTTTCCTTTCCGTCGGCGCGGCAGATGTTACTGACTCGCGCAATGCCGCGCTATGACACGGAAATGTCCGGACGACATTCTTTGTCAACGTTGACAAAGTTCGCGTGAGTCATTCCGCGATGGAATCGTTTGCGGTAGATCACGGCGATTCACGGAATCGTCGGAGAATCGACGTCGTGCCGCGGAAACGATCAACGACGACTCATGTCAGCCTGGCTTGTCGCAACCCGATCCGAGAAGAGCTTCGACCCGAGGCCGTACCTCACCACCCGGCGATGACCCCGGTCAGGTCCGGCGATCCTGCCGGGACAGCACAAGCGCGGGATCGAGCTTCCGTTCCCCGAGCCCGCGGGCGACCTCGCCGAGCAGCAGGTTGTGGCTGCGGGCGTAGCCGCGCAACGCGGTGAAGGCGTCGTCCATGCTGAGCCGGCCGGTCACGGCGAGGACGCCCTTCGCCTGCTCGATGGTCACCCGGCTGTTCAGGGCGGTCTGCAGCTGCTCGGACAACGTCTCCCCGCGCCGGATCGCCCGCTCCTGGAGAATGCCGATCGTCGCCGTGTCGGCCAGCCCCTGCGCCAGGTCGACATCGTCCGCCCCGAGCTCACCAGGCCGGGCGCCGAACAGGTTCAGCGCGCCCACGACCTGCTTGCGCAACCGCATCGGCAGCGCGTGCACCGACGCGAACCCCTGCCGGGACGCCTCCGCCGCGAACCGCGGCCACCGCGGCGACGTCGGCGACCAGGACCGGGGCCCGGGTCTCGAAGCACTCCACGCACGGACCCTCGTCGATGCCGAGCTGGAAGAGCTCCAGCAGACGGGCCTGCTCAGTGGAGGACGCGAGCACCTGCACGCTCCCGCGCTCGTCCACCAGCGTCAGGCCGGCCGCGGCGACGTCGAGCAGCTCCACACAACGCCGCACCAGCGTGTGCAGCAGGTCGGCGACGTCGAAGTCGTCGACGAGGGTGTCGGCCAACGCGACGAACGTCCGGGTCACCTGTCGTTCACGGTCGGCCATGCCCACCACCTCCTGGTGCTCGTCGGATGTCTTCATGGTCGTCCTCACCAGGGCTCCCGGTCCACTTCGAGCCGGCCGGCGACGATGTCGGCGGCGACGTCGCGCAGCGCGCGACTGTGCCCGAACGCATACGCGCGCATCCGGGCCAGTGCCTCCGCGGCCGACAGGTCCAGGTGCGCGATCAGCATCCCGGTGGCCTGGTGCACCTCCCGGTGCCGCATCCCGGCCCCTCCATCCACCGCCCGTCCCCGTCGAGCCAGCGGTCCCCGCCGAGCAGCCCGGACAGGGCCAGCGCGGCGAGGTCCGCGACCTGCAGGGCGGTCGCGAGCTCCTCGCCGGCCAGGGAACCCGGGGTCGCCCGGTAGGTGTCCAGGGTCGCCACCCGCACGACCCCGATCTGCAGCGGGAAGGTGAACAGCGCCGCCACCGGGTACTCGGCGGCCTGCGCGGCGAACACCGGCCAGGCGGTGGGCAGCCCGGCGCCGAGATCGGCGACCAGGACCGGGCCGCCGTGGGTGTAGGCCTCGAAACACGGCCCTTCCCCGAGGGCGAACTGCAGTTCGGCCAACGCCGCACTCACCGCGTCGCTGGTGTAAACGACCTCGCGATGTCCGGCGTCGGCCATCACCGACACCGCGGCGCCGTCCACGGGGAGCAACCGGACGCACGCGCGGCACACCCGGCCGACCATGTCGACCCCGCTGCCGGGCCGGCCGCCGGCGAGCGCGGCCAGCACGCTCGCCCGCAGGACGTCGATTTCAGCCACGGGCGACCCGCCGCCGCATTCGATCTCCTCCGAGCCGGTGTCTGCACACCACACCGACTCGGAAAAGACAGGGTCCGGATCAGCTCCGCCACCGCGGGTGCGTTTCCCGCACCCTACCGCGCGAGGTCACCGCGTGCCCGGGGCAAAGCCAGCCGGAAGATCTTCCGGAAAACCGAGCCGAGCTGGTGGGACAGGCTCCCCGTGTTGTACGGCAGGTGGTGCCGTTCGCAGATTTCGCGCACTTCCGCGGCGATCTGCGGGTAGCGGCGCGAAGGCAGATCCGGGAACAGGTGGTGCTCGATCTGGTGGCTGAGATTTCCCGACAGCAGGTGGAACAACGGGCTGCCGGTGATGTTCGCCGAACCGAGCATCTGCCGCAGGTACCACTTCCCGCGGCTTTCGTCTTCGCTTTCCCGCTCGGTGAACACTTCGGTGCCGTCGGGGAAGTGACCGCAGAAGATGACCGCGAACGCCCAGAGGTTGCGGATCAGGTTGGCGCCGGCGTTCGCGGTCAGGGTCAGCGGCGCCAGCGGGCCGGTGAGCACCGGGAAGACGACGTAGTCCTTGCCCGCCTGCCGGGCGGTCTTGCGCAGCATCGGGGCCACCAGCGGCCGGACGTCGGACCAGGTCCGCCGGCCCTGCACGATCCGGTCCACCTCCAGGTCGTGCAGCATGATGCCGTACTCGAAGAACACCGCCTGCGCCGCGGCGTACAGCGGGTTGCCGAGGTAGTACGGGTGCCACCGCTGGTCCTCGCTGATCCGCAGGATGCCGTAGCCGACGTCGCGGTCCTTGTCGAGGATGTTGGTGTAGGTGTGGTGCATGAAGTTGTGCGAGCGGCGCCATTGGTCGCCCGGGCACACCATGTCCCATTCGAAGGTCCGCGAATTGAGCGCGGGGTCCTTCATCCAGTCGTACTGGCCGTGCATGACGTTGTGGCCGATCTCCATGTTGTCGAGGATCTTCGACACCGCGAGCGCGGCGACCCCGCCGAGCCAGGCGGGCGGGAACCAGCCGGCGAACAGCAGCACCCGGCCCGAAACCTCGCAGAACCGTTGTGCCGCAACGACTTTCCGGATGTACTCGGCGTCGGCCACGCCGAGGTCGGCGACCACGCGCCGGCGGAGGGCGTCCAGTTCCTCGCCGATGCGGTCGATCTCTTCGGGTGCCAGCTCGGTCATCGGGCGCATCTCCTCGGTTCGGCGCGGTGGTTCGCGCTCCACGGCAGACGTTCGCCCGGCGGCGTTGCCGGGTACCACGGCCCTGGCCGGGTCCGGGGCGGGAATTGCCCAGCGTAGGTCCGCCGGCTGCCGAAGTAGTCGTCCAGGCGGGTGGTCCCGGCGTGAAAAACCCGCGCCGCCCCGTTCGGGCATACACTGCGGAGTCCGGCCGCGACCGGGGAGGACCGATGGCCACTGCGACGTCCCGGAGGCACCGATGAGGCGCGCCCCGGCACGACCCGAGGAGCCCGGCTCAAATCCCGTCGAGCTCACCCGCGACCAGCGCTACCACGGCGCCCGGCTGGTGGCCTCGGCGGCGAAGGACGCCGACGACTGCGCGCTGCTGCTCGCCGCTCTCGGGCTCGCAGCCGCCGACGGCGTCGCCGATCCACCGCCGTCAGCGAGAACCTGAGCATTGTCGTGACGGCGTTGCGCTAGAGGTCGATGACGACCTTGCCGTGGACGTGCCGGCCCGCTTGCAGCTCGGCCGCGCGGCGGATCTGCTCGATCGGGAAGTTCGCCGCGATGGGCACGCGGAGCCGGCCGGCCGCGACCAGGCGGGCGATCTCCGCCAGGGAACCGGAAGGCGCGTTCGCGCCGTTGGCCCCGGGCACTCCGTCGACTTGCGCGGCGATCGTGCAGATGCGGTCGTCCGGGACGCCGAGTTCCCTGGCCGCGCCTACCGTCTGCGTGCCGAACAGGTCGATGGCGGCGGTGACGCCGCCGGGTGCGAGGGCTCGGACCCGCTCGGCCAGGCCGTCGCCGTAGCCGACCGGTTCGGCGCCGAGATCGCGCAGGAAACCGGCCGAGCTCGCCGAGCCCGTCCCGATCACGCGTGCTCCCGCGATCCGGGCCAGCTGGACGGCGAACACCCCGACCCCGCCCGCCCCGCCGCCGATCAGCACCGTGTCGTCCGGGCCGGGGGCGACCACGGCGAGGGCGGCGGACGCCGTGCGGCCGGCGATCGCGAGGGTGGCGGCGGTGCGGTCGTCGACGCCGCCGGGGGTGTGGTGGACCTCGTTCGCCGCGACCTCGGCGCCCGCGTCGACCACCACGAAGTCGGCGACCGCGCGGGACAGGGCGGCCCCGAACACCCGGTCGCCGGGGGCGAAGCCGGTCACCCCGGCACCGGCCTGGTCGACGACTCCCGCGAAGTCGGTCCCGAACCCCGCCGGTAGGCTCAAGCCGAACCGGGCGGCCGTGTCCGCGTCGGCGGTCATGATCCAGTCCATCGGGTTCAGGCCGGCCGCGGTGACCCGCACCCGGACCTGTCCCGGGCCGGCTTGCGGCGCGGGGACCTCCTGGACGTCCAGGACCTCGGGACCGCCGAACGAGTCGAGCCGGACCGCCCTGCTCTGGTTTTCCTGCATGAACGCCTGTCTCCTCCGGAACGCATCGAAACGGACTATGCTCCGTTTACCTGACCGACCCTAACACAACCGGAGCGTGATCCGTTTTGACTGAGTCGGAGACGAGGGCGCCGCGGGCGGACGCGGCCCGCAACCGCGACCAGCTGCTCGCGGTGGCGACCCGCGTGTTCGTGGCGGCCGACGGCGAGCCGTCGATGCGGGCGATCGCCCGCGAGGCCGGGGTCGGCATCGCCACGCTCTACCGGCACTTCCCGACCCGCGAGTCGCTGGTCGACGCGGTCTACCGCGACCAGGTCGGACGGCTGACGACCGGCGCCCGCGAGCTGCTCGACCACCTGGCCCCGGCCGCGGCGATGCGGCGCTGGATGGACTTGTTCGGCGACTGGATCGCGACCAAGAACGGCATGCTCGACACGCTGCTCGCGATGATCGAGTCGGGCGAGATCGCCCATGCCGACACCCGCGGCGAGCTGCTGGCGGCCATCACCACGATTCTCGACGCCGGCCGCGCGGCGGGCGACCTGCGCTCCGACGTCAGCGCCGAAGACATCGCCGCGTCCCTCATCGGCATCTTCACCGTGGCCCCCCGGCCCGGGCAGGAAGCCAAGGCCGGCCGGCTGCTGGACCTCCTGATGGACGGCCTTCGGCCCGGCGCCCGACCGGCTTGAGTGGCGCCCGCCTGGCCGGCTGCCCGGTCGGCTTGAGTGGCGCCCGGTCGGCTTGAGCGGCGCGCGGCTGGCTTGAGTGGCGCGGGGCCGGCTTGAGTGGCGCCCGCCTGGCCGGCTGTCCGGCCTGCTTGAGCGGCGCGGCTGGCTTGAGCGGCGCCCGGCCGGCTTGAGCCGGTCAGCCGGCGGCGTGCGCGGTGTTGTCCAGCCAGTGCTGGGCGACGCCGGTGTCGCCGTCGACGCTGATGCCGGCTTCGCGGTCGGCCAAGGGGAGCCGGCGGGTCAAGACCAGCAGCAGCGATCGCGCCGGGCCGGTCACCGTCACGTCGGCCGGCCCGGTTCCCGGCTGCCACGTGGCCCCGTCCGGCCGCCGCTCGACGAGCCAGGCGTCCGCGGTGTCGGTCGCCTGCCACAGCAGCGTCTGCCCGGTGCCCCGGAGGGCGTGGGCGGACTCGGGCCGCCGCGCCTCCCACGTGGGGGAGGTGAGCATCGTGAGGTGGTTGCCGATGAGCGCGGACGCGACGCCGGCGTCGATGTCGGCCGGGCGGCCCGCGGCGCCGGCCGCGTCGGAGCCGTGGACGACCGCCTCGTTGAGCATGCTGGACATCCAGAACCGCGTCCCGGACCGCTCGTCGCCCGCGGCGTTGAACACGGGCGCGTCGAGCGCGGAATCGGAGCACGCGCTCGCGACCCGCTGCGCGGACTCCGCCAGCCACGCCGGCCACTCGCGGGCATCGGAGGGGAGTACGGCCAGCTCCGTCGGCAGCTGCGCGGGGTCGGTGATGCGGCGCTCGATGATCTCCGCGACCCAGTGCTGGGTCTGGCCCACGTGCCGGACCAGGTCGGTGACGGTCCACCCCGGGGTGGCCGGCACGGCGGCGCCGGGTCCGGCCTCGGCGGCTGCTTCCGCCAGCCGCCGCGTGTGATCGACGATCGCCTGCCGGGCGTGGCCGGTGTTCAGTTCGGTCATGGAACGTCCTCGGTGTCCGGTGGTCGTGCCCCCTGCGGGCCCCTTCGGCTACGCGTCGAACGAAGCCGGCCGGGATCGACAACCCGTTCAGCCGGAACCCGCATTCGGCCAAGACCGTACCCAACGGGATCGACCCGCCGTGGCCGAACCGCGCCATCGTGCGACGATCTGCGGGGAACCCGGACCGGACGAAGGAGCCCCAGACCTTGCCCTCGGTGCACGCCTTGTGGTCGCAGGGCCGGGGGCTGCTGCTCTGGGCGGAGCACGACCGACGCCCGGCCGGCACGTCGAGCCGTTCGGCGCACATCGCGCTTCCGCATCCGTTCGCCGTCTCCAGCGCGCAGCTGACCGCGCTGCATCCCGGCAAGCCCACATCGGTGACCTTGCTGCTGCCGTCGCGGGCGAACCGGCCGCTCGCCTCCTCGGAACCGACGTCGGGCGCCAACCGGCGTGCGCCCTCGCTGCGGCCGTGGTCGGTGCCGGCGTTGATCGTGGACGCGACCGAGCTGGACGACCTCGACGACTCGGCCACCTACGGCTCCTCGGTCACCTACCTGCGGGCGGTGGCCCACCTGGCCGCGGATCTGGTGCGGCGCGGGCGGGTGCTGCCGACGCTGGTCCGCCGGGGCGACGCCGCGGAGGCCCGGTGGCGGCCGGTGCTCCAAGGCGTGGACTTCGCCGCCTTCGACGCACTCGTCGCGGCCATGCCGCCGGTCGGGCGGGCCGAGCAGATCGCGCCGCTCACCGGGGCCTCGCCGCGCGCGCTCGTCACCGACGCCCTGCACGCCCTGGTCGACGCGGCGGTCCGCGACCGGCTGGCCCGCGCGGACCCACCCGTCGACCTGCGCGGAGGCCGGGGCGCGGCGGGGGCGTGGCTGGCCGCGCTGCAGGGCGGCCTTCCCCGCGTCGAACTGCCGCTGGACGAGCTCCGCGTCCTGGCCGACGCCGTCGCGAAGTGGGACGAGGTCGCCGACACCGACGTCGTCGACGGCCGGGCGTGCTTCCGGCTCGCCGAAGTGCGCACCCTCCGTCCAGCGGACGCGGAGGATCCCGACGACCAGACCGGCGATGGCACCAAGTGGCAGCTGCAGTTCCTCCTGCGCGCGACGGCCGATCCGAGCCTGCTGCTGTCGGCCGGGCAGATCTGGTCGGGCGAGGCGAACGGGCTGGTCCGCGACCCGCGGGGGCTGTTCACCGCCGAACTGGGCCGGGCCGCGCTGGTGGAACCGATGCTCGCGCCGGCGTTGCGCCGGACCCAGCCGTCCGAATACGACCTGACCGTCGAGGAAGCCGAACACTTCCTCACCTCGGGCGCCACCCGGCTGATCGAGGCCGGGTTCGAAGCGCAGCTTCCGGCCACCTGGGACGGCCGGCGTCGGCTCGGGCTGCGCCTGTCCGTCCGCAGCGCGCCCTCCGAACAGGTCGTCGCCCGCAGCCGGGTGGGCCGCGACGAGCTGGGCGGGTTCCGCTGGGCGATCGCGGTGGGCGACGACGAGATCGGCGAAGAAGAGCTCGCCAAGCTCGTCGCGGCGAAGACACCGCTGGTCCGGCTGCGGGGCAGGTGGGTCAGCGTCGACGCCGACGGGCTCCGCGCCGGTCTTGAGTTCCTGCGCCGCGACCCGCACCGGCAGGCTGAGCGCCCCACCGCGGCCGAGCTGCTGGAGCTCGTCCACCTCACGCGGGAGACCCCGCTCCCGGTCACCGGCGTCCGCGCCGACGGCTGGGTCGGGGACGTCCTGGCCGAGCGGGTCCATCGGACGCTGCGGCCGGTCGAGCTGCCGCCGTCGTTCCGCGCCACGCTGCGCCCGTACCAGCAGCGGGGGGTCGCCTGGCTGGCGTTCATGGCGGCACTGGGGCTCGGCGCGTGCCTGGCCGACGACATGGGGCTCGGCAAGACCGTCCAGACGCTGGCGCTCGAGGCCGTCGAGCGGGCGGACGGCGATCACGGGCCGACGTTGGTGCTGTGTCCGATGTCGCTGGTCGGCATGTGGCAGCGGGAGGCGGCGACCTTCGCGCCCGGCCTGCGGGTCCACGCCCACCACGGCAGCACCCGCGCGCACGGCGACGCGCTCGCCGAGCAGGTCGCGGCGGCCGACCTCGTCGTCACGACCTACGCCACCGCCGCCCGGGACGCCGACGAGCTCGAGACGTTCGCCTGGCGACGCCTGGTGCTCGACGAAGCGCACGCCATCAAGAACGCCGACACCGCGACGGCCAAGGCGGTGCGGCGGTTCGGAGCCGGGCACCGGCTCGCGCTGACCGGCACCCCGGTGGAGAACCGGCTGGCGGACCTGTGGTCGGTGCTGGACCTGCTCAACCCCGGGCTGCTCGGCACCAGGTTCGAGTTCCGGCAACGGTTCGCGGCCCCGATCGAGCGCAGCGGCGACACCGCCGCGGCCGCCGAGCTGCGCCGGCTCACGCAGCCGTACCTGCTGCGCCGGGTGAAGACGGACCCCGCGATCGCCCCCGAACTGCCGGAAAAGCTCGAAATCCGGCAGGAATACCGGCTCACCCGCGAACAGGGCACGTTGTACAGCGCGATCGTCGACGAGATGATGAAGAAGATCGAGAACAGCCAAGGCATCAAGCGCCGCGGCAACGTCCTCGCCGCGATCACGAAGCTCAAGCAGGTCTGCAACCACCCCGCGCACCTGCTGCACGACGGCTCCCCGATCGGGCAGCGCTCCGGCAAGGTCAGCCGGCTCGAAGAGATCCTGGCGGAAATCCTGGCGTCGGGCGACCGGGTGCTGTGCTTCACGCAGTACACCGAGTTCGGCCACATGCTCGTGCCGCACCTGGCGGACCGGCTCGGCACCGAAGTCGCGTTTTTGCACGGTGGCCTGGCAAAGGGGGCGCGGGACGCCATCGTGGACCGCTTCCAGGCCGGCGACGGGCCGCGGATCCTGTTGCTCTCGCTCAAAGCCGGCGGCTCCGGGCTCACGCTGACGGCCGCCGGCCAGGTCCTGCACCTGGACCGCTGGTGGAACCCGGCCGTGGAGAACCAGGCCACCGACCGGGCGTTCCGGATCGGGCAACGGCGGAACGTCCAGGTCCGGAAGTTCGTCTGCCCGGGCACCATCGAGGAACGCATCGACACCCTGATCACCAGGAAACGCGCGCTCGCGGGAATGGTCGTCGGCGAAGGGGAAAGCTGGCTCACCGAACTGTCCACGGACGCGCTGCGCGGCGTGCTGACCCTGGGGGAGGAGGCGGTCGATGACTGACCCGCTCCCGTGGTGGTCGACCCGCTTCCTCCGGGCATTGACGGCGATGGGCATCCTCCTGCCCGCACCCGGCCAGGGGCGGGTCGTGTCCTTGGCAGTCGGCCCGGGACGCGTCGACGCCGAGGTGCAGGACGGCCGCTCCCAGCAGGTGCGGATCGGGCTGACGGCGTTCGGGAAAACCGACTGGGCGGCGATCACCCACGCCCTCGCCGCCAAGGCGTCGGCGACGGTCCTGCTGCTCCGCGGCGAGGTGCCCCGCGACGTCGAAGAGATCTTCAAAGCGGTCCGGCTGCCGTTGTTCCCGTCGTCGGCGCGGGAAGTGTCGCTGGACTGCACCTGCCCCGCCGCCGAGGTGCCGTGCGGCCACCTGAACGCGGTGTTCTCCGCGCTCGTGGCGCGGGTCGCCGAGGATCCGTTCACGATCCTCGCGTTGCGCGGCCGGGACCGCGAGACGCTGCTCGAGGAGCTGAAGAACCGGCTCATCTCCGCCGAGCCGCGCGATCCCGACGACCGGTCGCCGGCCTTGACCGACGTCATGGACACCTTCTTCGACAGCGGCGAGGCCCCGGGCCTGGGTGGCGCGGCGCCGCTGCACGGGCCCCGGACGTCGGCCGACGCGCTGGTGGACCAGGCCCCGCCGTTCGCGCTCACGGCGGGCGGCGAAGACGTCGCCGAGCTGCTCCGGCCGGTGTACCGGGCCCTCACCGGAGAGCCCGGCGCCTAGCTCTGCTTCCGCCGTCCCAGCGCCTTGGCCCGGTCGTGCGCCCAGCCGGCCAGCACGACCCCCGCCGCCGTCACCACCAGGTAGCCGGTCAGCGTCCCGGCGAAGCCCGCACCCAGCCAGCTCAGCAGGCCGGTGTTCCCGTGGTCCACCAGCAGCCGGATCGCGCCCTGGGCACCCAGGACCGTCAAGACCGCCCCCACGATCTGCAGCACGTCGAACTTCACGATGTCCCCCTCCGGTTTTGCTGATACGAGTGCATCATAACCATGGGTGATATCGTCGGCGGCGTGGTGGGGAGCCGGATCACGGTGCGGGTGGGCGAGCGGCAGCTGACGCTCTCGAACCTCGGGAAGGTCCTCTACCCGCGCCACGGCTTCACCAAGGGCGAGGTGCTCGACTACTACACGCGCGTCGCGCCGGTGCTGCTGCCGCACATCCGCGACCGGGCCATGACCTTCGTGCGGTTCCCCGACGGCGTCGCCGGCGGCTCGTTCTTCGAGAAGGACGTCTCGCGCCACGCGCCCGACTGGGTCCGCACCGCGCGCCTCGCCGTCGGCGGCCGCGGGAAGGACTCCGAGGTCGTCGCCTACCCGCTGATCAACGACCTGCCCGAGCTGGTCTGGGCGGCCAACCTCGCCGCGCTCGAACTGCACGTCCACCAGTGGACGGTCGACGCCGCCGACGAGCGGAGCACGCCCGACCGGCTCGTGTTCGACCTCGACCCCGGGCCGGGCGCGACCGTCGTCGACTGCTGCCGCGTTGCCGAACGGCTGCACGACGTGCTCACCGCCGACGGGCTCACCCCCGTCGCGAAGACCAGTGGCTCCAAGGGGATGCAGCTCTACGCCGGGGTCGTGACGACGGACCCCGGCGAGACGTCGCAGTACGCGAAGGCGCTCGCGGACCGGCTCGCCGCCGAGACGCCGGACCTCGTCGTGGCGCGGATGACCAAGACGCTGCGGCCGGGCAAGGTCTTCATCGACTGGAGCCAGAACAACCCGTTCAAGACGACGGTCGCGCCGTATTCGCTGCGGGGGCGCGACGAGCCGACCGTCTCGACGCCGGTCACGTGGGACGAGGTGCGCGCCTGCCGGCACGTCTCGCACCTGCGCTTCACCGCCGGCGAGGTGCTCGACCGCGTCGACGACCTCGGCGACCTGTTCGCGGATCTGGAGCGGACGCGCGCCGCGATTCCCGCATTCGGTTGAATTTCGGGAATCGTTTTTCTCCGATGTGGACACTCCGGTTCCGGGGGTGCCGCTCGGCCGATTCGTCGGAATTGTGGAACCGCGCGTCCGACCAGGCGATTTCGATCGTCCCTTGTGGACGGATGCACGTGCAGACGGCCGTGTCGCTGCACAGCCCGGCGGCCGGGAAGATCTTGTTGTGCGCCAAGGTGGACGAGGTGGGTACGGTCTACCCGTAAACGTTCATCTTGAGCCGCCCGGAGCCGGTCATGAAGATCCAGAAACCGCCGCGGCTTTCGCGAGCTTTCGGCCGTTCGTCACCGGGAGCGTTGTGCGAGCCGTTCTCGGTCACGACGACGTTCCCCGGCGATCGGTGCACGCTTCTCGTGGTGGTGGGCGACATCGATTTGGCGACCGTCTCCACTTTTGTCGAATGCGCGGAAATCGCGCTCGAACGCGGCGGCGCACTCGTCGTGGACCTCGGCGGGGTGACGTTCTGCTCCGGCGCCGGCCTCCGGGCGCTGCTGCGGGTGCAGCACCGCGCGGACGAAACGGCCGTGCCGGTCGCGTGGGTGGTGCGCACGCCGGCGTTGCGGCGGCAGCTGCCGCGGGGGACCGGCGCCGCCGGCTTCTCCTGCTACCGGGATCGGGCCGACGCGCTGGCGGCGGCCGGCTGATCCGCTTCGCCCCGCCGGGCAGGGTGCCCGGTGAGGATCCGGGAAGAAAGGAAACGGGTGTCCGTCCTGATCGACACCGATCTCGAGTTCTGGTTCCAGCGCGGGCTGCGCGCGTACCTCGGCGAGGTGGCGGGCGCGCTCGGCTTCGGCCTCGAGTCCTGCACCGTGGACATCGACGTCCCGGTATCGGCGTACGTCGCGGTGGACTGGCGGCTGCGCCGCTACCCCGACCGCGACGTGGCGCTGCTGTGGGACGAGGTGCACGGCTGGGCCGTCGCGGTCGAGGCGGCGTGCGGGGAGGAGATGATCGTGCTCGCCTACCTCGGCGGGGCCGACATCCTGCCGCCGCCGCGGGTGATCGTGCGGTTCCTCGCCGCGCTGCGCGCCGGGGACCTGGCACCGGACGGGCCGGGCTCACCCGTGCTGCGCCGCGCGGGCAGCCACCAGGAGTTGCTGCCGCTGCTGCCGGCCGGGTGACGCGAGGCGGGGCGATCCTCCACACTGGAGCGATGGGGACGGTGCCGGACGCGGTGGCGCCGATGCTGGCCGTCGACGGGCCCCTCCCGGACGACGGCCGGCACGGCTACGAGTGGAAGTGGGACGGCTTTCGCGGCTGCGCCCGGGTCGCGGGCACCGGCGAGGCGCGGATCACCAGCCGCAGCGGCAGCGACCACACCCACCGCTACCCCGAGCTGCAGGACGTCTTCGCGCCCGCGCTCGGCGGCCACGCGGCGGTGCTCGACGGCGAGGTCGTCGCGCTGAACGCGGCCGGCCGCCCGGAGTTCGAGCTGATGCAGCGCCGCGCCATGCACGAGCCGACGGCGAAGCTGCGCGCCGAGGTCCCGGTCGTCTACTTCGCCTTCGACCTGCTGCGGATCGGGACCGAGTCGCTGCTGGAGCGGCCGTACGAGCAGCGCCGCGAACTGCTGGCCGAGCTGGTCCGGCCCGCCGACGGCCGGCTCGTCGTGCCGCCCTGGTACACCCGCGCCGACCTCTCGCCCGACCAGCTGCTGGCGACAGCGGCCCAGCACGGCATCGAGGGCGTCGTCGCGAAGCGGCTCGACGCGCCCTACCTGCCCGGCACCCGTTCGCCGCTGTGGACCAAGCGCGCGCTGACCCAGACGCGCGAGGTGGTCGTCGGCGGCTGGCGGACCGGCGCCGGCCGCCGCGCGGGCACGCTGGGCGCGCTGCTGCTGGGCGGCTACGACGACGACGGCACGCTGGTCTACATCGGCGACGTCGGCACCGGGTTCACCGACGACGCGCTCGACCGCCTCCGCGACGTCCTGGCGCCGCTGGCCCGCGCGCAGTGCCCGTTCGGCACCGACGTGCCGCGCGACCGCGCCCGGGGCGCCCACTGGGTCGAGCCCGACCTGGTCGGCGAGGTCGTCTACCGCCGCGTCACGCCGGATCTGCGCCTGCGCCACACGTCGTGGCGCGGCCTGCGCCCGGACCGGACGCCCGGCGAGGTGCGCGTGCCCCGGCCGACAGGAGCGGCATGACCACCTCGGTGCGCCTGGTCGAGATCACCGACGACAACCGCTACGCGGTGTGCGCCCTGCGCGTGCGGCCCGGTCAGGAGCGGTTCGTCGCGTCGGTGGCGAAGTCACTGCAGGACGCCGCGACGACGCCCGAAGGCGAGCCCTGGTACCGGGCCGTGTACTCGGGCGGCGAGCCGGTCGTGTTCGTGATGCTGAGCTGGAACGTGCCGCCCGGCCGGCCCGGCGTCCTCGGGCCGTACTTCCTGTGGCGGCTGCTCGTGGACGGGCGGCACCAGGGCCGCGGGATCGGCCGCGCGGTGCTGGACGAGGTCGTCTCGCTGGTGCGTGCCGACGACGGGACCGAGCTGCTCACGAGCCACCAGCCCGGCGACGACGGACCGGGCGTGTTCTACCGGAAGTACGGGTTCACGCCGACCGGCGAGGTCGACCACGGGGAGGTCGTGCTGCGGCTCGGGTTGTGATCGCCGTCACGGCCGGTCACATCGCCGCGGCGGGCGGAGTCGAGGCGGTGACGGACACCGAACCCCGGCGTCCGCGCTCCCCGAAGGAGTCCCGATGTCCACCGCCTACGTGATCGTCACCCTGTTCGCCGCCGCCTTCGTCGGCTTCTCGGCCGTCTCGGTCTTCGCCCGCGCGAAGTGGGTCGTCGAGCCGATCACCTCCTACGGCGTGCCGCCGGCGTGGTGGAACTGGCTCGGCGCGGCGAAGGCCGCCGGCGCGGCCGGCCTGGTTGCCGGCCTGTTCTGGACGCCGATCGGCGTCGCCGCCGCGATCGGGCTGGTGCTGTACTTCCTCGGCGCCGTGATCACCGTGGCCCGTGCGCGGTCGTACGGCCACCTGGCGTTCCCGGTGCTCTACCTGGCCCCGGTCGTCGCGTCGCTGGCGCTGCTGTCCTGACCGGCGAGCCAGGTGAGTGCGTCGGCGGCGTGGCTCAGGACGGAGATGTGCCCGTCGCCGGGCGAGAGCCGGAGCTCGGCGCCGGGGATCCGCTCGGCCAGCCACTTGCTGTGCGTGGCGGGGATCATCCGGTCGTCCTCGCCGTGCAGCAGCAGGACCGGCGCGGTGATGGCGGCGGGATCGCCACCCCACGGCGTGACGTACGCGAGGTCGTCGTCGATCAGGCCGACGGCCCCGAGCGCGGGCCGCACGACCTCGTCGAGCCAGGACCAGGAGCCGGTGAGGGCGGCGAAGTCGGCTTTGGTGAAGACCTCGGGATCGAACTCAGCGGCGGCTTCGTGCTTTTCCTTGGCCGCCCGGCCCTCGGTGGCGGCCCGCAGGGAAGCGGCGCCGGCGGCGGCCATGCCGTCGAACCAGCCGTCGGCCCGGAAGGGCGCGACGGCGGCGAGGCTCGCGACGGCCACGACTCGGCCGGGCAGCAGGGCGGCGGTGGCGAGGGCGTGCGAGCTGCCGCCGGAGTGGCCCATGACGGCGAAGCGCTCGACGCCGAGCGCGTCGGCGACGGCGGTGGCGCACTCCGCGGCCTGCCCGACGGTCCGGTCGGGCACGGCGGTGGACGAGCCGTAGCCGGGCCGGTCGTAGGAGATCCACCGGACGCCGAGCGTCTCGGAGAGCGGCAGGAGCGGCCCGGGCGGGGCGCCGAGGTTGGGTGTGCCGTGGTGCCAGAGGACGGTGAGGCGGGCGGGGCCGCCGGTGTCGTAGGCGTGCAGGGTGCGCCCGCCGGGCAGCGCGAGATCGGTTTCGGTGACGTTCACCGGGCCAGCTTTCCGGCCAGCCAGGCCAAGGACAACGGGTACCGGTAGTCGATCGCCGCGTGACCGGCCTCGAACAGCTCGAAGTGGATCCGCTCCTCGGCCAACCCCGCCTTGACGATCTCCGCCCGGAACGCCTCCGCGCCCACGTCGAGGAAGTACTCGTCGCTCGTGCCCGCGTCGATCCACACCGCTCGCCACGAACTCACCGCCGACGCCCGCGCGGGCACCATGCGGACCGGGTCCCAGTCCAGCCAGCGCTGCCACACCTCCGGGCGCAGCACCCCCGTCGCCGGTTCGAACGGCAGCTCCGGGGTGCCGTCCGGGCGGGCCGAGAAGCACGCCGAGACCCCGAGCAGCTGCAGCAGCGTCGGGTCGTCGGGGGAGGTGAACGCCGGGCGGGACCGGAAGTCGGCCCACCAGGCCTGGATGTCGCCGTCGTAACCCCGCAACGCGCGGACGGCCCTGCCGAAGTCCGGGACGTAGCACAGCTCGTACAGCGAGTCGCCCGCGTGCGTCGCCAGCGCGCCGAACAGGTCCGGGCGCAGCATCGGCGTGATCATCGCGCCGAACCCGCCCGACGACTTGCCCGCGATCGCGCGGGACTCGCGGTCCGGGATCGTCCGGTAGTGCTCGTCGACCCACGGGACGATCTCGTCGCACAGGTACGAGTGGTACCGG
This sequence comes from Amycolatopsis sp. NPDC114478, assembly GCF_055633805.1. NCBI lineage: Bacteria > Bacillati > Actinomycetota > Actinomycetes > Pseudonocardiales > Pseudonocardiaceae > Amycolatopsis > Amycolatopsis sp. NPDC114478. The sequence goes on from NZ_JBVKDO010000028.1 coordinate 107,734, forward strand.
CCGGTGCCCGGCGAGTCGACGAACTGCGAGCCGCCGTACGCCGTCCACGCGTCGACGTACACCACGACGCAGCCCGGCGCGCCGTTCGCGAACACCGCGTCCGCCGTCTCGACGAACGGCTGCCGGAACGGCGTCCGGTTGGCCCACATCGACAGGTGCCCGGTGTAGCCCTGGATGACGTACACCGCCGGGTACCGCTCGGCACCGTCGTCGTAGCCCGGCGGGACGTACACCCACAGCGGCCGCTCGTGCGGGTCGCCGAGCGGGTTGCCGCGCAGCAATGCGGAAGTCACGGTGTGCCGGTCGAGCCGGCCGGCGAGGTCGCCGTCCCAGGGCAGCATGCCGCCAGTCAACCACGGCCCAACCGGTTGCGGGGGCTAAGAGCGTGTCTCACTTGGATGTTGGTTGAGGTGCGGGCATGATCTTGGCCTGTGATGGACGAGTTGTCGCAGCGGCTGGTGCCGGACGAGTTGTG
>NZ_JBVKDO010000029.1:0-104166 GCF_055633805.1 Amycolatopsis sp. NPDC114478
ACGCCCGGTCCCATTCCGAACCCGGAAGCTAAGCCTGACAGCGCCGATGGTACTGCAACCGAAGGGTTGTGGGAGAGTAGGACACCGCCGAACTTTATTTACGGGAAGGCCCCGGTCGAGAATCAGCAATGGTTCTCCCGGGGCCTTTTCGCATGCCCACGGCCGGCCGACAGGGCGGCGTGAACACCGCTGCCGGTCGGCCGATCGGGCCGGCGCGGCTACTCGGCCGGGCGGCGCAACAGGTACGTGTCCATGATCCAGCCGTGCCGCTCGCGGGCCTCCGCGCGCGTCACGCGGATCCGCTCGGCCAACTCCGGTGTGAGCGGACCCGACAACAACACCTCGTCCGGTGTCCCCACGTACGCACCCCAAAAGATGTGCAAGCCCGAGTCCGTGTACTGGTCGAAAGTCGTGTTCGCGTCCAGCAGCACGAACACGTCGTCGACCCCCTCCGGCCAGCCCGTGGCCAGCCGGCGGCCCGTCGTCAGCTGGACCGACCGCCCGATCTGGTTCATCGTCGTCCGGTGGCGGGCCACCAGCGCCGAAATGCTGCTGATCCCCGGGACCACCTCGTACTCGAACGCCACGTTCCCCCGCGCCAGCACCGCCTCGATCAACGCGATCGTGCTGTCGTACAGCGACGGGTCGCCCCACACCAGGAACGCTCCTGCCGAGTCGGGCCCGAGCTCCGACTGCACAAGCTGCTCGTAAACCGACGCCCGGGCCTCGTGCCAGTCGGCCACCGCCGCTCGGTAATCGGATGGCGTGCGGTCGCGCGGCGGGTCCGACGCCAGCACCACGCGGTAGTCCGTCCGCGTCACGAAGCGGTCGAGGATCTCCTGCCGCAACCGGACCAGATCCGCCTTCTCCGACCCCTTGTCGAGCACGAAGAACACGTCGACGCGGTTGAGGCGGTCGATCGCCTGGACCGTCAGGTGCTCCGGGTCGCCGGCGCCGATCCCGATCGCGTAGAGCTTGCGCATACCGCGAGTGTGGTGGGGGTCGCGAGTGAACCCCTACCCCCGATGGGTATAAAGGAAGGAGAGCGAAAGGACCTTGAGATGACCGAATCGAGCTACACCGTCGAGGGCATGACCTGCGGACACTGCGCCACCTCGGTCCGCGAAGAGGTCTCCGAACTCGAAGGCGTCCAGAGCGTGGACGTCGACGTCGAGAGCGGCCGCGTCACCGTGACCAGCGCCACCCCGCTCTCCGCCGACGCCGTCGCCGCGGCCGTCACCGAGGCCGGATACCGCCTGGTCGCCTGAACCATGACCACCGCGACCCGCGTCGAACTCGCCATCGGCGGCATGACGTGCGCGTCGTGCGCCGCGCGGGTCGAGCGCAAGCTCAACAAGGTCGACGGCGTGACCGCGACGGTCAACTACGCCACCGAAAAGGCCCAGGTCAGCTACCCGAGCGCGCTGTCCGTCGACGATCTCAAGGCCGTCGTCGAGGCCGCCGGGTACTCCGCGAAGCTGCCCGAGCCCGAAGCGCCCGATGAGACGCCCACGCTGCGCAAGCGTTTGCTCCTTTCGGCGGTCCTGACCGTCCCGGTGATCGCCCTCGCGATGGTCCCGGCTTGGCGAGTCGACCCGTGGATCGTGCTCGCCCTCGCCGCCCCGGTCGTGACGTGGGGCGCGTGGCCGTTCCACCGCGCCGCGGCCGTCAACCTGCGCCACGCCACCGCCACCATGGACACGCTGATCTCGCTCGGCGTCGTCGCGTCGGTGGCCTGGTCGCTGTACGCACTCTTCTTCGGCGCGGCCGGCGACCACCTGTACTTCGAGGTGGCCGCCGCGGTCACCACCTTCATCCTGGCCGGCCGCTACTTCGAGGCCCGCTCCAAGCGCCGCGCCGGCGCCGCCCTCCGCGCGCTCATGGACCTCGGCGCGAAAGACGTCACCGTCCTGCGCGACGGCGAAGAGCACCTGATCCCCGTCGAAAAACTGCAGGTGGACGACGTCTTCGTCGCCCGGCCCGGCGAGAAGATCGCCACCGACGGCGTCGTCACCGAAGGCGGCTCCGCGGTCGACACCAGCATGCTCACCGGCGAGCCGGTGCCGGTCGAGGTCGGGCCGGGGGACGCGGTCACCGGCGCCACCGTCAACGTCGGCGGGCGGCTGTTCGTGCGCGCCACCCGCGTCGGCGGCGACACCCGGCTGGCGCAGATGGCCCGGCTGGTCGAAGCCGCGCAGAACGGCAAGGCCGAGGTGCAGCGGCTCGCCGACCGGGTCTCGGCGGTGTTCGTCCCGCTGGTCGTCCTCGCGGCGCTGGCCACGCTGGTGGTCTGGCTCGCGACCGGCGGCCGGCCCGACCAGGCGTTCACCGCCGCCGTCGCCGTGCTGATCATCGCCTGCCCGTGCGCGCTCGGCCTCGCGACGCCGACGGCGCTGCTCGTCGGCACCGGCCGTGGCGCGCAGCTCGGCATCCTCATCAAGGGTCCCGAGGTGCTCGAGAACACGCGCCGCGTCGACACCGTCGTCCTGGACAAGACCGGCACGGTCACCACCGGCCGGATGACGCTGGTCGAGGGCGACGGCGAGCCGTTGCGGCTGGCCGGAGCCGTCGAGGCCGCGTCCGAGCACCCGATCGGCCGCGCCATCGCGGACGCGGCGAAACAGCGTTTCGGCGCCCTCCCGCCCGTCAGCGACTTCCGGAGCATCCCGGGCGTCGGGGTGACCGGCGTGGTCGAAGGACGCACTGTCAGCGTCGGGCGCGCCGACGGCGCCGCGCTCGGCGTGACCTGGGACGGCGAGGTCCGCGGCCACCTGGTCGTCGCCGACACGATCAAGCCGACGTCCGCGCAGGCGGTCGCCGAGCTGCGCGAACTCGGCCTGACGCCGATCCTGCTGACCGGCGACCACGCCGGCGCGGCGCGGGCGATCGCGGCCGAGGCGGGGATCGACGAGGTCGTCGCCGAGGTGCTGCCGGAGGGCAAGGTCGACGTCGTCAAGCGGCTGCAGGCCGAGGGGCGCGTGGTCGCGATGGTCGGCGACGGCGTCAACGACGCGGCCGCGCTCGCCCAGGCCGACCTGGGGCTGGCCATGGGCACCGGCACCGACGCGGCCATCGAGGCGAGCGACCTGACGCTGGTGCGCGGCGACCTGCGCGTGGCCGCCGACGCGATCCGCCTGGCCCGCCGGACGCTCGCCACCATCAAGGGCAACCTGTTCTGGGCGTTCGCGTACAACGTCGCGGCGCTGCCGCTGGCCGCCCTCGGCCTGCTGAACCCGATGATCGCCGGCGCGGCGATGGCGTGCTCGTCGGCGTTCGTGGTGAGCAACAGCCTCCGGCTGCGCCGGTTCCGCTGAACCCCCGGAGGGTATAGTCGGTGGTCAGGGACGGGTGACGACGGGGACAGGTGGGCGATGACGGGTTACGGAACCGAGCGGGAGGCCTATCTCAAGCGCTTGCGCCGGATCGAGGGGCAGATCCGCGGGCTGCAGCGCATGGTCGAACAGGACAAGTACTGCATCGACATCCTGACGCAGGTCTCGGCGGCGACGAAGGCCTTGCAGTCGTTCTCCCTCGAGCTGCTCGACGAGCACTTGGCGACGTGCGTGGTCCAGGCGGCCGCGGCCGGCGGCGAAGAGGCGGACCTGAAGGTGCGCGAAGCTTCGGACGCGATCGCGCGGCTGGTGCGTTCCTAGCGCACCAGCACCGCCAGGGTGAGGCCGCCGGCGTTGGTCGTGAAGTGCACGATCACCGACGCCAGCACGCCCCGGCCCGTGTGCCGCCACCAGTGCAGGAAGATCCCCGCGACGCCCGCCGCGGCCATGGCCAGCACTTGGAGCACCACCACCGGGGTCGCGCCGAACACCGCGTGGACCGCCGCGTTGCGGCCGATCGCCAGCGCCGGGAGCGCGTGCCACAGGCCGAACAGCGCCGCCGCACCGAGGATCGGTGGCCAGCGCCAGCGGTCGTCCGTCGCGCCCAGCAGGCCCGGCAGCACGCCGCGGAACGCGACCTCCTCGATGAGCACCGTCCCGAACAGGATGCGGCCGCAGGTCAACCACAGCAGCTGCCCGAGGTCGGGGTCGCCGACGCGGCCGTCCTGGTAGACCGTGCGCAGCGCCGGCACCGCCAGCGCGATCCCGAACACCACGGCGATCAGCGCGGCCCCGGCCAGGCCGACCAGTGCGGGCCGGCGGAGGTTCGCCAGCCCGAGCCCGGTCCACGAGCACCCGGCGGCCCGGCCGAGCGCCACCAGGATCGCCGCGGCGACCACCCCGCACACCGGGTACGCCCAGCCCGGCAGGACGCGGTTGGCCAGCGTCGTCGACGCGGCCAGCACCACGACCGCCGTGACCAGGGCGAACGGTCGCGTCAAGGGAGGATGTCCCGCGAGTTGAGCGCGTGCGGCTCCCGCCGCGGTTTTCGGGGACCTCACCCGACGATCATGGGGCTGCCCGGGCGGCGGGCAACCGTCAGCCGACGGCGTCGGTGAGGTCGGCGGGTGAGCGCCGCTGGACCGGCACCCGCTTCGACATCGGCAGGGTGGCTTCGGGGTCGAAGGGCGCGGGCCGGTCGTCGAGGGCGACGGCCGCGTCGGCGAGCAGGGACCGGCAGCCGGTGAGGCTCGCCTGGAGCTTGTCGCGGACCTCGGTGAGGGCCGTGACCTGCCGCTGGGCCGCTTCGACCAGGGATTCGCTCTGGGTCGTGGCTTCGGTGACCAGGCGTTCGGCCTCGGCTTCCGCGGTGGTGACGAGCTTCTCGGCTCGGGCTTGGGCGGTGGCGACCTGCTTCTTGGCCTTGGTTTCGGCGTTCGTGAGCTGCTGGCTGGCCTGTGCTTCGGCGTTTGTGACCAGCTTCTTGGCCTTCGTCTCGGCGGCGGTGAGCTGCTGACTGGCTTGCGCTTCGGCGTTTGTGACCAGCTTCTTGGCCTTGGCTTCGGCGGCGGTGAGCTGCTGACTGGCTTGTGCTTCGGCAGTCGTGACCAACTTATTGGCCTTCGTCTCCGCGGTCTTGACCAGCTTCGCGGCCTTGGCCTCGGCCGTCTCGACCTGTGTCTTGGCCTCTGCTCGGGCGGTGGTGACCAGGCGTTCGGCCTGGGCTTGCGCGGCCGCGAGCTTGCATTCGCCCGTCGTGACCAGCTGATCCGCCTTGGCGCGCGCGGCCGCCTCCTCCTCGGCCAGCGTGCGCATCGAGTCGGCGCGGCGGACCGTCATCGCGCGCGTGTGATCCTCTTCTTGCTGGGCACGGCGGTGCGCGGCGGCTTCGTCGAGCTCGCGGCGGCGCTGCTCGGCCGCGCGGAGGAACTCCTCGTGCTCGACGCGCCGACGCTCCGCCTCGGCCTCGGTCTCGGCGACCAGGCGGCGTTCCTTCTCCGTGAGCCGGATCGCCTCCTGCTCGGCCTCGCGGACCAGGCGCTCGGCCGTTTCCGTTGCCCGCGTGGTGATTTCGGTCGCTTCCTCGCGGGTCAGCTCGATCATCCGGCGGGAGCGCTCCTGCAGCGCGTCCGGCTCGATCGGGGTGCGGCTGATCCGGTCGATCTTCACGCGGAGCTCACGGTTGTCCTCGACGAGCGCGGTCACGCGCTGCCGGGCCGAGTCGCGTTCGGCGGCGAGTCTGCGCATCTCGGCTTCGGCCCACGCGACGTACTCGGCGACCTGCGCGCGGTGAAATCCGCGCCACGCCAGGTCGAATCCGGGCTGCGTGCGCACCACGTCCTCGCCACCGCCGGGGGCCATGCCTCACCTCCGAATTGGATGGTTTCTCCTCGGCCGCACGTTTTCCTTGCGGTACCGGGGAATTCCGCGTCCACCCCAGTGTGCCGCAAACCCGCCCCCGCGCGCTGCCCGGGCGGGCGATCATTCGTCGAGCGGTTCTCCCGGACCGGTGGACGTGCTCCGGACGCCGGGCAGTTCGGCGAGTTCGGCGGCCAGGTCGTAGAGATCACCGCGGCCGTCGAGGCGCAGCGTCACGACCGCGATCCGTTGCCCCTCTTCGGAAAACGGCTCGTGATCAACGTCTACGTGGTGCACGCTCCAGCCGCGTCCGGTGCACGCGGCCAGCGCCGCACGCAGCACGCCGTGGCCGTCGAGGTAGCTCAGCCGCACGACCGGCGGCTCGCGGCGGTGCCGCGCGACGAACCGCTGCAGCGGCGGGAAGCCACGGGTCACGACGAAATGTCCGATCGTCGTGCCGACGGCGAGCACCGGCAGCCCGGCGCCGCACGCCGTGCCGACCGCGGCCGTGAGCCAGATCGTCGCCGCCGTCGTCAGGCCGCGCACGGCGTCGCGGCGGACGAAGATCAGGCCGCCGCCGATGAAGCCGATGCCGGAGACGATCTGCGCGGCGATCCGCGACGGGTCGAGCGAGATGTGGTCGGTGCTCAGCAGGTCCGCGAAGCCGTACTTCGACACGAGCATGAACACGGCCGAGCCGACGCCGACCAGGCTGTGCGTCCGCAGCCCGGCGGCCTTCATGCCGGCTTCGCGCTCGAGCCCGATCGCGACGCTGAGCACCAGCGCGAGCAGGACCGGCGGCAGCAGGGCCCACTGCGCCGAGGTGGACCACAGAGTGGTCAAGATCACTACCTCCCGGGGTCTTCGGTGTCGGCAAGCGAGGAGATTCGCCGAGGCCGCCACCTGGGCATACTGGGCCGGAAGCCCCGATCGTGCCAGGTGAGGTGGGACGCGTGACAGCGAGTCGGCCGGCCCCGGACTTCGTGGGCTACCCGGAGGTGCGGCGCGGTGTCCGCGCCCTGCTCGGCGGCCGCGACGGCGTCGGCGGGCGGCGGGTGCCGGCGTGTCCGGAGTGGACCGTCGCCGACCTGCTGGGCCACCTCACCGGGATCGCCGACCGCGTCCTCGCGCGCCACGGCGGCCCGGTGCCGGCTTCGGCGGCGTCGACGGTCCCCGAACTGCTCGACCACTGGGACGACGTCGGCGAGGACCTCGACCGCCGCCTCGCGGAGGCGGGCGGCCGCAGCGGCGAGGTCATGGTGATGGACGCCTACACCCACGAGCTGGACCTGCGCGCGGCGCTGGGCGTGCCGCCGCCGGTGGAGCACGCGGCCTGGGCGCCGAGCTTCGAGGTGCTGGTCCGCGGGTTTTCGGGCGCGGTCGCCGGCCGCGAGCTGCCGGCGTTGCGCCTGCGCACCACGGGCGGCTCCCAGTGGACGGCGGGTGCCGGCCGGCCCACGGCGACCTTGACGGCGCCGGCGCACGAGCTGTACCGCGCGCTGGCGGGGCGGCGGTCGCTCGCCCAGCTGGCGGGGCTGGAGTGGAGCGCGGCGCCGGGGCCGTGGCTGCCCGCGTTCAGCTGGGGCCCGTTCAGCCCGCCGCGCTCACCGGGGGTCTGAGGTTCAGCCGCCCGGCGGCGTGGCCGACAGAACCGCCGCCAAGGCCAGGACCACCGAGGCCAGCGCGACCTCGGCCGTCACCGCCAGCCGTAGCCGGCGCAGCTCCACCGTCAAGACGGCCGTGCCGCCATCGCCGCCCGTCACCCCGCGCTGCACCGCGCGGCGGGCCACGTTCGCCACCAGGAGCAGCGCCGCGAAACCCGCGATCTTGCCCAGCAGCAGGAGCCCGTACGTCGTCGTCCACAGCGCGGACACCGACGGCACGATCCGCAGCGCCAGCACGCCGCCGCTGATCGCGATCAGCGCCACGCAGTTCATCGCGAGCCGGGAGAACCGCGTCACCACCGGCCCGAGGTCCGGCGTCCGGCGGACCAGGCACAGCGCGAGCTGGACCAGCCCGCCGGCCCACACCGCGATCGCGCCCCAGTGGACCAGGTCGGCCGCCACCGAGAAGTACAGCACCCGGTCGGTCACCGGGTGGCCGCTCGCCGAGAAGCTCAGCAGCGCCGCGAACCCGGTGATCATCGCCAGGTTCTCCAGCCGGCCGCGGCGGGCCGACGCCGGCGGAGCCGCCAGGACGCGCGGGAGCACCACCGCGAGCACCCCGGCCGCGACCAGCCGGACCAGCAGCAGCTTGCCGTAGGACAGCCGGAGCGTGTCGGCCAGCAGACTCGGGTCGAGCAACGCCCCCAAGCCGCGGCCGGCCGCGTACGGGCCCTGCAGCACGAACGTCGCGACCGCCGTGCCCGCCGTCAGCCAGACGCCCGCCTTCAGCAGCCGCCGGGCCCGGGGGTCCGTGCGCCCGGCCGGGTGGCACGTCAGCAGGAACACCAGCCCGCCGAGCAGGACGATGCCGGCGAAGGACAGCCAGCGCACGACCGTGGACACCACGTCGACCGCCGGGTCCGTGCCGGTCGCCGCCGCGACCGCGCCCGCCGAGGTGATCAGCGGGCCGGCGCCGACGACGAAGGCGAACGTGCCGCGCACCGGGTGGGAGTCGGTCGAGATGAACGCGTACTCGACGAGGTAGCTGCCGTCGGGCAGGTCCGGCTTCAGCCGGACGGCCACCTGCTCCGCGACGTCGCCGGGCTGGAACACCGGCCCGGTGTCGACGGCGGTGCCTTGGGTGTCGACGACCTTCAGCGAACCCGGCTGGATGCCGACGTTCTCCGACAGCGTCACCGACACCTGCGCGGGCGCCGCGGTCAGCCGCGAACCGTCACCAGGGGTGATCGACACGATCTCGACGTGCGCCGACGCCGGTGCGGCGGTGAGCACCAGCCAGCCGGCCAGGAAGGCCAGCAGGCCCAGTGCCCGCCGCGCGGCCCGGCCGCTCACGACGCGGCGAGGGCGGGCGGGCGCAGCCCGCAGGTGCAGCCGGTCAGCTCGTGCTCGGCCACCGACGCGCGCCGGTGCAGCACGACCGCCACGATCATCGGGATGGTGACGATCGTGTTGTAGAACAGGTGCAGCTCGACCCGGGGCACGAGCAGCTGGATGATGCTGGTCGGCACCTTCTGCCCGGCCAGCCGCCAGCCGGTCTGCGCCTGGATGAACAGCAGCAGGTGCTCGATGTGGTGCCAGAACTGGATGGCCAGCGCGAGGTTCCACCACTGCCGCGACCGCCCGGCGAAGCCGTGCCGCAGGATCCACAGGAACACCAGCATGACGAGCGCGTAGCCGTAGTGCAGCCACTCGGAGCTGATCAGGGCCGGGAACGGCATCCCGAGCACGCCGCGCGCCTTCGGGGTCGGCCAGCCGAGCACGTAGATCTGGAACGCCTGCACGATGTGCTCGGCCCAGTGCCCGATCACGACCACCATGAACACCGCGAGCGCGCGGTGGTGCCACCGGCTGTTGAGCGGGCCGAGGAACCCGGACGGGCGGGCGAGTTCGGACGTCGACATGCGGACCCCAGTTCACCAAGACGACGATGTGCGTCGACGATAGCCGTTCCCGGAGTGGCTTCAGTTACTCCGGATTGCTGATCCCGCAAGGGAAGTTGCGCCGCCCGGCGGATTGCGTACCGCCGGGCGGCCCCGCGCTCAGTGGACGGAGAGCCCGGTCGGGCGCTCCGGGGCCGGCGGGATGTGGAACAGCCGGGTGAACAGCTCGAGGTGCGCCGGGTCGCCCTGGACGCGGACCTTGCCGCTGGAGATGGCGTCCTGGGCGGACAAGCTGCCGTTGAGCAGGTCGAGGATCGCCGGGCCCTGCGGCTCGATCACCAGGTCGGCCGCGGGCAGCGAGCCGGCGGAGGCCTTGAGCGAGCCGTCGTCGACCAGCGCGTGCACGATCATCTCGCCGCCGAGGTGGTGCAGCTCGTAGTTGACGTGCACGCCCGCGGCTTCCTCCTCCTGGAAGGTCGTGTAGAGCGAGATGATCGCGGTGTCGAGGGTGTAGACCTCGTCGGCGCGCGGGTAGGTCAGCGACCGGGCGCCCCACAGGCCGAGGTCCAGCACGATGTGGTCGAGTTCGCAGCCGTACTCGGTGAGCTCGTAGACGACGCCCGCGTCCAGCTGCGACAGGACGCGGCGGCGGATGACGCCCGACTCCTCGAGCTCGTTGAGGCGCGAGGTCAGGATGCTCACGGGGATCCGCGGCAGCGTGCGCTGCAGGTCGTTGAACCGCTTCGGGCCGAGCATGAGGTCACGGATGACCAGCAGCGACCACCGCTCGCCCACGATCTCGAGCGCCCGGGCCAAGCCGCAGAACTGTCCGTACGTGCGAGCAGAGGTAGGCATACTCGGGTCCTCACTATGTCTCGGGTGCCAGACCGGGCGCCACCGCGTTCGCGCGGGAACGCGAGTTCGGTTACGGTGCCCCCGACGCACCGTGCCGCCACGGGCGTCGCTGTCTACGGTGACGGTTCCCCGCCGGGTGCGGCCAGTGAGCGACGCACCGGTGCTCCATGCGTTTTCCACGTCAAACCATGCGTTTCGCATGACTTGCCGGTGCTTTGAGCACTGGCTGAGTAGACCTGCCGTGGAGCAGGATTTCCTTCTCTCGTCCCGCCCAGCCCCGGATCGGCAGGAGGGCCCATGCGCACGACAGCGGTGGACGCGCACGGCAGCGGCGCCACGGACGTCCCGGTGCCGGTGCGCGCCCCGGCGTTCCGGCGGCACCTGCGCGCGGAGGTGCGCGAAGGCAAGGGGGCCTACCTGTTCTCCGAACAGGGCGTGATCGCGATGCGCGGCGCGAAGATCGAGTCGCTCGCGGCGTTGCTCGACGGCACCCACGACCTCGACCGGCTGCTGCGCGGCCGGCCCGGCGGGATGGCGCCGGAGGAGGTCGCCGCGCTCCTGGCCCAGCTCGTCGACGCCGGGCTCGTGACGTTGCGCAGCCCCGGCACCGACGACGTCCCGGGCGACGAACGCGCGCTGGCCTACTGGGACGCCTGCGGGGTGGACGCCGACGTCGTCGCCGCGCGGCGGGGCACCGTGCGGCTGACCGCGGTCGGCGACAGCGCCGACGGCGTCGACTCCGGCGCCGTCGAACGCGCGCTGGCCGGCGCCGGGCTCGAAGTGGTCCGCACGGACACCGGCACCGCCGACCTGTCGGTCGTGCTGTGCGCCGACTACCTCGACCCGAGGCTGGCCGAGATCGACGCCGAGCACCGGCGCGCCGGGCGGCCGTGGCTGCTGGCCCGCCCGTCCGGGGCCCAGGTGTGGATCGGCCCGGTGCTGCAGCCGGACGGCGCCTGCTGGCACTGCCTGACCCACCGGCTCTGGGGCCACCGGCACGCCGAGGCGTGCGTGCAGGAGGAGCTCGGCCACGCCGGCCCGGCGCGCCGCCCGGTGCCCGCGCTGCCACCGCTCACCTCGGCCGCGGCCCACCTCGTCGCGCTCGAGGCGGCCAAGTGGGTGGCCGGGTACCGCCACCACGGCCAGCAGTGCGTCTGGACGCTCGACACGCTCGACCTGCAGGGCAGGCTGCACGAGCTGCACCGCCGCCCGCAGTGCCCGCGCTGCGGCGACCGGTGGCTGGTGACCTGGCGCTCGGTGCGCCCGGTCGAGCTCCGGCCGGCGAAGAAGGCGACCACCGGGGGCGGCGGCCACCGCACGGCGACGCCGTCGCAGATGCTCGAGCGGCACCGCCACCTGGTCAGCCCGGTCACCGGGATCATCAAGGAGATCCGGCGGGACCCGGACGCGCCCTGGTTCGCCAACGCCTACCGCTCCGGGCCCAACGTCGCCCGCGGCGTCACCGCGATGGCCGCGTTGCGCGCCAGCCTGCGCTGCGAAAACGGCGGCAAGGGCGTCAGCCCGCTCGACGCCGAGGTCAGCGCGCTCTGCGAGGCGGCGGAACGGTTCTCCGGCAACTTCCAGGGCGACGAGCTGCGGATCCGCGCGTCCTTCGACGAGCTGGGCGAGGAAGCCGTGCACCCCAACGCGTGCATGCTCTTCGCCGACCGCCAGTACGCCGGCCGCGCCGACTGGAACGCCGAGCACGCGACCTTCCAGCACGTCCCGGAGCCGTTCGACCCGGCCGCCGTCGTCGACTGGACGCCGGTGTGGACGCCGGCCGGGCGCCGCCGCCTGCTGCCGACTTCCTACCTGTACTACGGGATCCCGCGCGAGAGCGCGGCCCCCGGCGTGCGCGCGGACTCCAACGGCACCGCGGCGGGCAGCAGTCTGGAGGACGCGGTCCTGCAGGGCGCGCTGGAGCTCGTCGAGCGCGACGCCGTGGCGTTGTGGTGGTACAACCGCACGCCGGTGCCGGGCGTCGACCTCGCGTCCTTCGCCGACCCGTGGCTGGACGAGATGGCCGCCGGCTACGCGGGGATCGGCCGCGAGATGTGGGTCCTCGACGTGACGTCGGACCTGGGGATCCCGGTGACCGTCGCGGTTTCGCGGCGGACCGACGGGCCGCACGAAGACATCATGATGGGCTTCGGCGCGCACCTCGACCCGCGGATCGCGGTGCGCCGCGCGGTGACCGAGCTCAACCAGATGCTGCCCGCCGTGCAGGCCGCGGGCCACGACGTCGACGACCCGGACGCGCGGCGCTGGCTCAGGTTCGCGACCGTCGCGAACCAGCCGTACCTGCGGCCGGTGGCGGGCGAGCGGATGCGGACCGCCGCGGACTTCCCGTTCGTCAACCGCGCCGACGTCCGGGACGACGTCGACGCGCTGACCCGGGTGTTCGACCGCGCCGGCGTCGAGCTGCTGGTGCTCGACCAGACCCGCCCGGACGTCGGGATCCCGGTGGCGAAGGTGCTCGCGCCGGGCCTGCGGCCGTTCTGGGCCCGGTTCGCGCCCGGCCGGCTCTTCGACGTCCCGGTCCGGCTCGGCCGGCTCGACGCGCCGACCCCGTACGAACGGCTCAACCCGTTCCCGATGTTCCTCTGAGCGCCACCACGGGCTCGGTTTCGCTGTTCGCTTGAGGAGTTGGCCGTGCCTGCTTACCGCCCGGAGGGGATCCCGGAGACCGTCCGGCTCTGGTCCCTCACCGAAGACACCCTGCTGGAGGCGGGGGACGACGACACGCTCGTCGCGATCACCTGGTGGGGCGAGTACGAGCTGCCGGACGTCCCCCGGCCGGTCCGCGAGTCGCTGGGCCGGATGGCGCTCGGCCCGATCTCGATGGGGAACCTCGCGACGTCGGCGGGCAACGGCGCCGAGGCGTGGGCGGGGACGCTGCGCAAGGTCCTCAACCAGCTCTCCGGCTCGGTCGTGCACTCGCTCGCGCTCAACGACGGCCGCGGGCCGCTGCTCTCGGCCATCCCGGTGACCCAGGCGCCGGTCTTCCCGGCCGACGCGGTGCCGCCCGGCCGGCTGATCAAGCTGTCGCGGTACTCGGCGATGCGCCCGGACGGCGGTGGGCTGCTGCTGGAGTCGCCGCGCGCCCGGTACCGCGTCGCGCTGCTGCGGCCGCCGGCGGTGGCCGTGGCGTCGTCGCTGGCCGGGCCGGTGACCGTCGCGCAGGTCGCCGAGACCTGCGGGCTGCCCGAGGTGGTCGTGGCCGACGTCGTCGCGTACCTGGTGGCGGCGGGGGTCGTGCTGCTGGCCGACGACTGGGCCGAGTTCGCCGAGGACACCGACACCGACCTCGCCGTCTGGTCGCCGGACGACCTGCTGTTCCACGCCCGCAGCCGCACGTGGCTCAAAGGCGGCCCGCCGGACCCGGAGGCGCACCGGGCGGGCGTCGAGCCGCCGGTGGTCAAGCAGATCACCGCCGGCCCGACCTTCCCGCTGCACCGCCCCGACCCGGCCGTGCTCAAGGCGACCGACCCGACGCTCGCGACCCTGCTCGAACACGACCACCGGTGCCCCGAGGTCACCGAGCGCGCGCTGTCGGCCGAGCAGGTCGGGGAGTTCCTCTTCCGCGCCGCGCGGGTGCGCTCGATCGGGCCGGCGTACCTGCCCGGCGGTCCCGGCCACGAGGCGTCGCAGCGGCCGTACTTCAGCGTCGCCTGCCTGTACGAGCTCGAGATCTACGTCGGGATCAACCGGTGCGCGGACCTCGCGCGGGGGATCTACCACTACGACCCGCTGTGGCACACGCTGACGCTGATCAACGACGACCTCGGCGTCCTGGACGGCATGCTGGACCTGGCGATGGTCGGGGCGGGCAGCCACCGCCGGCCCTCGGTGCTGCTGACGATGACCGCGCGGATGTCGCGGATCGCGTGGGTGCTCGGCAGCGCCGCGTACGCGACGACGCTGGTGCACGTCGGCGCGCTGCAGCAGGTGCTGTACCTGGCGGCCAAGGCGATGGGGCTCGCCGCGCACGCCGTGCCGGTCGACGCGGGCGACCGGGTGGACCGGTCGCTGAAGCTGGAGTGGCCCGCCGAGGTCAGCGTCGGCGAGTGCGTCCTCGATTTCCCGCTCGGTAACGCTTCCGGCTGATCGGGCGAAGCCTCCGTCGTGACCGTTCGCCCTGTTACCGTTGGGGATCTGGGGTGCGGCTGAGGCGGGAGGCGCCGTGGCATATCCGGTTCGGCTGCGGGGGAAGTTCCGGATGCGGGCCGTGCCGCCGGCGGAGCGGCCGGACTTCCGCGGGCTCGTCGCGGCCGGTCCGGTGGCGGCGGCCGCCGCGGTCGCGCTCAGCGCGGTGCTCCCGGTGCTGGCCGAGCGGACGACCTGGACCCCGCGGCTGCTCGCGCTGGCCTGCGCGGCGGCACTCGCGGGCGTGCACCTGACCGCCTTCGCGCACGGCCGCGTCCGGCGTCCGGGCCTGGCGCTGGCCGCGCAGGCCCTGCTGGGGTACGGGCCGATGCTGCAGCTGGGCGCCCTGTGGAGCGCCGCGGGCGGGTTCCTCGCCGGCGGGCTGCTGCTGGCCGTCCGCCCGGTCCGGGCGGTGCCCGCGGCGGGGCTCGTGTGCGTCGGTGCCGGGCTGTTGTCCGCCTGGGCGACGGGAACCGCGGACGCCGGCCTGGCGGGCGCGGTGTCCGCCGCGATCGCCGCGCTGGCGCTTTCCGGGACGGGCGCGGCCGTGCGGCTGACCGCCGAGCGCGAAGAGGAACGCCGCGAGCTGAAGCGCAACGCGATCGCCGAGGAGCGCAAGCGGTTCTCCCGCGACGTCCACGATCTGCTCGGCCTCAGCCTGTCGGCGATCACCCTCAAGGGTGAACTCGTGGACCGGTTGGTGATCGGCCAGCCGGGCCGGGCGAAGGAGGAGCTGGCCGAGCTGCTGACGATGTCGCGGCGCGCGCTGGCCGACGTCCGCACGGTCGCGGCGGGCTTCCGCGAGCTGTCGCTGGACGACGAGTGCCGGGCCGCGGCGGCGGTGCTGAGCGCGGCCGGGACGCGGGTGACCGTCGCCCGTTCGGGGATCGCGGACCTGCCGCCGGACGTGGCGACCGCGCTCGCCGCGGTGCTGCGCGAAGGGGTGACGAACGTGGTGCGGCACAGCACCGCGAGCTGGTGCGCGTTCTCGGTGAGCAAGGAGGACGGGACGGCCTGGCTGGAGATCGTCAACGACGGCGCCGGCTGCCCCGCCGACGTCGGCGCGGGTTCGGGATCGGGCCTGCGCAACCTGGTCGACCGCGTGGAGTCCCTGGGCGGGACGCTGGCGGCGGAGTCCTGCCCGGACGGCACGCACCGGCTGCTGGCGGCGGTTCCGGTGGCGTGCGGCGTGGTGCGGCGGCACCGGGCGGCGGACGAGCTCACGGCGTAAGCGCTTTCCGGCCGGTTTCCGGGCGCGGCCGCCGAAGTTCACCCGTTGGGAGCTAAAGCCATTCCGCTTCGGTCGCGATGCGGATCGCGTGGACCCGGTTGCGGGCGTTGAGCTTCGTGACCACGGCGGCCAGGTAGTTGCGGACCGTGCCGGCCGACAGGAACAGCTCCGCCGCGATGTCGGCCACGTTGCGCCCGCGCGCGGCCAGCGACAGGATCTCGATCTCGCGCGGGGTGAGCGGGCAGTCGTCGGTTTCCCAGGCGGCCAGCGCCAGTTCGCTGTCGATGACGCGGCGGCCGATCGCGACCGAGCGGACCGCGTTCGCCAGCTTGTCCGACGGCGAGTCCTTGAGCAGGAAGCCGTTCACCTTCGCGTCCAGCGCGCGGCGGACCGTGCCGGGGCGGCCGAGGCTGGTCAGGATCAGCGTGTGGACGTCCGGGAGGCTCTCGTGGATCTCGACCGCCGCCGACAGCCCGTCCTTGCCCGGCAGGTCGATGTCGATCACCGCGACGTCGGGCTGGGCCGCCTTGGCGGCGGGCAGGATCTGGTCGCCGCTGGACACCTCGGCGACCACCTCGATGTCGGACTCCAGGTTGAGCAGGGCGACCAGGGCGCCGCGGACCATGTGCATGTCCTCGGCCAGCAACACCTTGATCACGACGGTACCTCGCACCCCAGTCCGTTGACTCCGAACCGCAATTGTACGCCATTGCCCGGCCGCGACGGTGTTTCGCGCAAGCGCACCCGAGGTGAATGGCCGGGAATTCGCCGCCGGTGCCCGCCGGCCCGGCTGGGCCGAATGGCTGCCGGGAAGGCGGACCTGGTTCGTTCGCCGCCGGCGGATTAACGAACGGCGGATTCGGTGCGCCGGAATTGCACGCCTCAGACCGCCATCGGACGGGCGACCGCGGGCTGGCGCAGGTCGGGCAGCGCGAGCAGGACCGGCGGGTCGAAGCCGTGCCGCGGCCGCAGCCGGACGTCGGCCAGGCTCGCCGTGACGCCGCGGTGGACGGTCACCGGGCCGGCGAGGCCGGTGTAGGGCCGCAGGGTGTGGTTGTCGACCTCGCCGCAGCCGTAGGCGTGGGTGAGCACGTACCAGGAGCCCAGCGGAACGTCTGCCAGTGCATACGGTCCCGGCCCGGGCAGGACGGCGAACCGGGCCGGCGCGCCCTCGGCGATCCGCGCCGCGAAGAGCCCGACGAACACCGGCCCGACCTCGGCCGACGGCGCGACGCGCAGCTGGCCGCGCACGGTCGTCCCGGAGCCCGTCTGGGCCTGCCGGTCGGTGAGCCGCGGCGCCGTGCCGCGCAGCTGCCGGTAACCCGACGGCGAAACGCCGACGCTGCCGCTGAAGCGGGCGCTGAACGTGCCGACGCTGTTGTAGCCGACCTGGTGGCTGATGTCGGCCACCGAGATGACCGTGGTCGCGAGCAGGCGCTTGGCCTCCGCGAGCCGCAGGGCCGACAGGAACCGGCCCGGCGACAGCCCGGTGACCCGCAGGAACACCCGGGTGAAGTGGAACTTGCTGAACATGGCCGCGCGGGCGAGGTCGTCGATCGTGAGCCGCTCACCCAGGTTGTCTCGCATGGTCACGATCGCGCGTGCCACGGCTTGCCGGACGATCTCATCCATGGTGGCCGTCCCTCCCGGTCGACAATGCCGCTCGGTCGTCTTCCGGGTGAAGGCGTCCGGTGCGGGGGATGTGATTTCGACCAAAACTGTAGGTCGGCGGGCGTCTACTTCTTAAGTGCTCTGTGCACCGGTCCGGATGGATTTCACCGGTCCCGGACATGCGTTTTGCACATCGGGTGTGAACGGGCCCGGGAACGGGAACACCGAGGGGTGACGCACATGCGTTTCTCACACCCTCGGTAGCGGGCCGGATGCGCGTGAGCGCGCAAAGTGACGAAAACCGGGGTGTTCGACGGGGTTCGACCCCCTTGCTAGCCCGTTCGGAGTCTTCTCCGAAACCGCACGGACCATGTGTAAGCCACATCACGGCGATGATGCGGGCACTGGTTGATGTTGCGTCCGTTGGCGACGATTTATGGCACGTGAAGCATTCATCTTCGCCACTGGGAGCAGAACATGTCCGCACAGGTTTCCGCCAACGTCCGCGCCCTTTTCGCCGATTTGGAGATCGAGTTCGAAAAGGCGGGATCGGACCTCGTGATCGACCGTTTCGAGCACTGGAGCATCGACGCTCCCGCGGGCACCGAGCAGACCCGCCGCGGCACCTGCTACTGCCGGGCCGACCTCCTCGAAGCGGCTTGATGCGCGTTTGCGCAGTTCTCGCCGTCGTGAGCCGGCCACGCCGCGCGCCCAGCGCGCCCGGCGCGGCCGGCTCGCCGCGCGTGGACCGGCGGGGCGGGCCGCGAATGGCGTGGCCGGAAAATTTCCGACACGGGTGACGGGAACTCGTCACGCGCTCGTGACGGCTGGTAGCCGTCCGGGCGCGACTAGGCGTTTTTAACCTGGTCCTAACCCGTGCATGTGCATTTCGCGGCATCGCCGCAAAAGTGGTGCCCGAATGGTGCAACCGATTCGTCAAGCAGAATGATTGACTGAGCTTCTGGGGAATCGTGAGTGCGGAGGCACCCGTGATCAGAGTGCTGGTGGCCGAGGACATGCACATCGTGCGGGGAGCACTGGTGGCGCTGCTGCGGCTCGAACCCGACATCGACGTGGTCGCCGAGGTCGCCTCCGGGCTCGAGATCCTGCCCGCCGCGCGGGCCAAGCAGGCGCAGGTGGCCGTCATCGACATCGACCTGCCCGGCAAGGACGGCCTCACGGCGGCCGGTGAGCTGCATGAGCACCTGCCGGACTGCCGGACCCTGATCCTGACCAGCCTGGGGCGTCCCGGCACGCTGAGGCGGGCGCTGGACGCCAAGGTGGGCGGGTTCCTGCTCAAGGACGCCCCGCCCGACAAGCTGGCGAACGCGGTCCGCGGCGTGCTGGCCGGCCGCCGCATGGTCGACGGCGACCTGGCGCTGGCCGCGTGGGACACGGTGGACTGCCCGCTGACGGCCCGCGAGCTGGACGTGCTGCGGATGACCGCGCAGGGGTACGGAACGGTGGAGGTGGCCGCTCGGCTGTACCTTTCCGCCGGGACAGTACGGAACTATCTCACGACGGTGGTGGCGAAACTCAACGCCCGCAACCGGGTTGACGCGATCCGGATCGCGGAGGAGTCCGGCTGGCTGTGAGCCGGGCGGAGGTCCAGACCAGAGGGATTGGTCCAGTCCGGAAGGGTTCGTCCGCTTCGACGGGTATGGGGGCGCCGATCCCGTTGGCCGGGGCCGGTCTGATGTTGCCTGGAGCGCGCGGGTTCAGGCGGGGACGACCGCGCGCAGCCGGAAGCGGCCGTCCGGTTCGACTCCCGCCGTCAGCTCGCCCCCCAGGTCCGCGACCCGGTGCGACAGGTTCCCGATCCCGCTCCCGGGCGACGAATCCCGCGGCACCGCCGCCGTTCCGGGTTCCGGCACCACCGGCTCCGCCCTCTCCCCGTTGCGCTCCACGCCGTCGTTCACGATGTCGAGGCAGATGCCGCCGTCCGTGCGGCGCATCGCGATCTCGCAGCTCTCCACCTTGCTGTGCCGCAGCACGTTCGTGACGCCCTCGCGCAGGACCACCGCCAGCACCGTGCGCACCGGGGTCGGCAGCTCGTCGCCGAGCATCTCCATGCGGACGCGGACGTCGGCGGCCGCCAGGACCGACTTCGCCGTGCGGGACTCGCTGTCCAGCGACAGCTCGCGGTAGCCGCTCGCCACGGACCGGACGTCCGACAGCGCCTGGCGGGTCAGGCCGAGGACCTCGTTCAGCTCCTCCGCCGCGCGGTCGCGGTCCAGGGGCAGCACCCGGGCGGTCAGCTCGCTCTTCAGCGCGATCGCCGACAGGCTCATGCCGAGCAGGTCGTGCAGGTCGCGGGCGAACCGCAGGCGCTCCTCGGCCAGCGCCATCTCGGCCAGCCGGCGGCGGGTGCTGGCGAGCTCGGTGACCAGCCGGACCAGCCACAGCAGCCCGAACACGGCCAGGCTCGTCATCACGGTCGCGGCGGTGTAGAAGATCGTGGTCGTGACGCTCGCGCCCGTCAGCCGCTGGATCTCCGCGTAGGCGGCGATGTTGAGGGCGAAGAACGCCCAGCCCGCGACCGGCGGCAGCACCAGCAGCGCGCTGCCGATCAGCAGCCCGGGCAGGCTCACCCAGTTGGCGCCGAGGGGCAGCAGCGGCAGGTAGATCAGGCACGCCTGGACCAGGAGCATCCCGTAGCTCTGCGCCGACCGCAGCTGGGTCGACGGCCGGTTGAAGTACGAGAACTGCAGGGCCAGCAGCGCCACGATCGAGCCGAGGACCAGCGCGATCTCCCACAGCCGCGGGGTCAGCTGGAGCAGGTGCGCCGTCGCGCCGATCCCCATCAGCACCATGACCACCGGCAGCAGGCGGCGGATCTCCTTCGACGCGCTCTCCGAGCGCTCGCCGGTGTCCTCCGCGGCCGCGGCGCCCAGGCCGCTGGGCAGGGGGAGCTCGACGTGCAGGCGGAACCGGCCGTCCGCGCCGGTCTTCGCCGTCGCCGCGCCGCCGAGCGCGGCGACCTCGTCGGGCAGCGCCGTCAGCGCGCTGCCCGGGGCGAGCGCCGGATCGTCCGCCGCGACGCCGTCGTTGACGATCTCGAGGACGACCTTGCCGTCCTGGTGGCGGACGTCGATCTCGCAGTGCTCGACGTCGCTGTAGCGCAGGACGTTCGTGACGCCTTCGCGCAGGACCTTGGCCAGCAGCGTGCGGACCTGGACCGGCAGATCTCCCTGGTCGAGGTGGATCCGGACGGCTATCTCCGACGCCGACAGCAGCGATTCGGCCGTCCGCGACTCCTTCTCCAGCGAAAGTTCGCGGTAGCCGTGGGAAACCGCGCGGACGTCGGAGAGCGTGCGCTGGGCGGTGGCGGTGATCTCGCCGAGCTCGGCCTTGGCGCGCTCGGCCGACTTGCGCATCAGGCGCGTCACGAGCTCGCCCTTGAGCGCGATCGCCGACAGGCTCAGCCCGAGCAGGTCGTGCAGGTCGCGGGCGAACGCCAGGCGCTGCTCGGCGACCGCGCGCTGGGCCAGCTCGCTGCGGGCCGCGTGCAGCTCGTGGACCATCCGCGCGAGCCGCGACAGCAGGTAGAACACCAGGATGTAGAACAACGTCCCGAACACGTTGTAGACGGTGCTCACGGGGTTGGCGCCGAAGGCCTGGTAGACCGCGACGGTGCTGAGCAGCACCGCGACGACCGCCCCCCAGCCGTACCGCGGCGGGAGGACCAGGAGCGCGGCGCTGCCGACGTACACGAGCATGGTGGCCCACAGCCAGCCGAACGTCAGCATCGGCACGTAGGCGAGCACGATCATGACCGCGAACAGCACGCGGCTGGTCGTCGAGGCGAGCCCGGCGGACGGGCGGCTGAACCACAGCAGCTGGATCGCCAGCAGCGCGGCGGCGGCCACGACGGCGTACCCGGCGTGGAAGAGGCCGACCGACCGGGGCAGCAGGCTGACCACGCCGATCACGCTGAACCCGGTGATGACCACGACGATGATGGCGGCGGCGAGGTACGCGGCCAGCCGCGGGCGCCGGTCGGCCGCGGTGGTGCCGCGGGGTTCGGCGGTGGCGGACAGCTCCGCGGCCGGCTCGAGCGCGGCGACCGGCGACATCAGTGCGGAACCCCCGGGGTCTCGGCGGTGGCCGGGGCGCCCCAGGTGGCCCGGCCAGGGCGTGGTGTGCGTTCTGCTGCCGACCGATCGTAACCCACCGGACGTCCGGTTCCTCGCGCCGAAAAGACGTGGCGAGGGGGCGCGGCGGACGCGGGGGGACGGCACGGCGGCGGCCGGGGTGCGGGCTCAGCGCCGGCCGGACGCGGACCGCAGGCGGTCCGGGACGCCGAGCAGGCTCAGGAAGTCCAGCCGGGACAAGGCGACCGACCCGGTGTGCAGCACGGAACCGCGCTCGTACCGGAAGAAGCCCAGCGCCGACTCGAGGTCGTCCCAGAACTCGCCGCCCGCGGTCTCGGGCAGCCGCCGGGTCACCGGGAAGTCGGCGGTGAACGCGCGGCTCGCCGAATACGTGGTCAGGTCCCGGCCGAAGTGCCGCCGGTACCGCTCGAGCTCGGCGTAGGGCGCGGTGGAGACCAGCACCAGCCGCAGGCCGGGGTCGTGCAGCGCGGCGGCGACGTCGGCGGCGGCCGCGTCGCCGAAGGGGCCGCTGTGGCCCGGCATCGTGTGGTGCACCGCGAGCCGCGGGCGCCCGTCGAAGAGGTCGGCCAGTGAGATGCGGCCCTGCGGGCCCTCGAACAGGTACTTCGCCGCGTTGACGACCCGCGGCCGGTCCAGCTCCGGCACGGTCAGCTCCGTCATGGCTCGCCCTCCCTGGGTGTGGTCCCGATCGGAGTGTGGCCCGAGGGCCCGGGCGGCTCCCAGCGTTCGGCCCGGGAACGGCAAGCTGGGAGACGCGCGGCCCTCGCCGTGCCCGGCCGGTGCGCGGACCCTAGGCTCTGCGGGCATGGCACGTTATTTCGACCTGCACCCGGAGAACCCGCAGCGCCGGTCGCTGGGGCAGGTCGTCGAGCTCCTCCGCGCCGACGGGCTGATCGCCTACCCGACCGACTCGTGCTTCGCGCTCGGGTGCCGGCCGGGCAACCGCGACGGGCTCGACCGGATCCGCTCCATCCGCAAGCTCGACCACCGGCACCACTTCACGCTGGTGTGCCAGGACTTCGCCCAGCTGGGCCAGTTCGTCATCATCGACAACGCGGTGTTCCGCGCGATCAAGGCGGCGACGCCCGGCAGCTACACGTTCATCCTGCCCGCGACCAAGGAGGTGCCTCGGCGGCTGATGCACGAGAAGAAGAAGACGGTCGGCGTGCGCATCCCCGACCACCGCGTCACCCAGGCGCTGCTGGCCGAGCTCGGCGAGCCGCTGCTGTCGAGCACACTGCTGCTGCCGGACCAGGCCGAGCCGATGACGCAGGGCTGGGAGATCAAGGAGGAGCTGGACCACCAGCTCGACGCGGTGCTGGACTCGGGCGACTGCGGGGTCGAGCCGACGACGGTGGTCGACTTCTCCTCGGGCGAGCCGGAGATCCTGCGGATCGGGGCGGGCGACCCTGCGCCGTTCGAGTGACGCCGGTCAGTTCTCCAGCAGCTCCAGCCATTCGGCGGTGTGCTCGCCGCTGAACGTCAACCCCAGATCCTCCGCGTGGCGGCGACCCGTCACCAGCAAGCAGAAGTCCTCGGCCGAGCCGGTCACCCGATCGGCTGACTCTTGCGGTCCGAAGTCCCACCGCGTCCCCGACGGCGCCAGCAGCTCGAAGCGGAACGGCCCCGGTGGCGTCCGCTGGTGGCGGCGGTACGCGCGGTCCCTCGTGCGGACGCCGTAGTAGGCGACGTGGCCGATCGCGTCGTCGCGGCGGGGTGGGACGCCCAGCGCGTCCGCGATGTCCTGGCCGCACGCGAACAGCTCCGTCAGCGCCGCCGCCGCGAGGACCGACGGGCGCAGCGGCCCGTCGCTCCACGGCAGCTCCGGCTTCGCCGGCGCCGACGCGAGCAGGGCGTTGGCCTTCCGCTGCTCGATCAGCCACGTCACGATCGCCTCGTCGAGCGAGTCGTAGGAGATCTGCGGGGTGACGCCGAACGCGCCGGGGTTCTCGGCACTGAGCCGGACCAGCCGCGCGGTCGACGTCAGCCGGGCGAAGTGCCCGGTGAGGTCGGGGCCGGGGCCGTACCCGTGGCGCTCGGCCAGCTCGGCCAGCGCCTCGGTCTCGGTCTGCAGGTCCGTGAACACGTCGGCCATCGGTGCCACCCTCCTGGGTCCGGGTAACCGGGACTGCCCGGGGGTCCAGGCTGGCAGGCGGCCCCGCGTCGGCTCCACTTCGCGCTTGCGACGTGACGCCACGGGCGGCGGCGGGGTCGGCTATGTTCATGCCCACCGACGATGGGAGCGTGGGCGTGAAGTACCTGCTGGCGATGTACCTCAACCCCGACGTGATGGCGAACCTGTCGCAGCAGGACATGGACGCCATCATGAGCGGGCACCAGGACTTCATCCGCACGATCCGGGAGTCCGGCGAGATGATCGGCACGCAGGCGCTCGCGCCGGTCGCCGACAGCACCGTCGTGCGGGTCCGCGGGGGACTGCCGGCGGTCACCGACGGCCCGTTCCTCGAGTCGAAGGAGTTCCTGGCCGGCTACTACCTCGTCGACTGCGCGAGCAAGGAGCGCGCGGTCGAGCTGGCCGCGATGATCCCCGACGCCGCGTTCGACGGCATGGGCGTCGAGGTGCGGGAGATCGTCTTCTTCGCCGACGCCGAAACCGAGATCCCCGGTTCGTGACGTGACCGCGCCCGCCCCGGTCGCCGAGGTCCTGCGCCCGCTGGTGCCGCAGGTGCTGGGTGTGCTGGTGCGCCGGTACGGCCAGTTCGACGCGTGCGAGGACGCCGTCCAGGAGGCCCTGCTGGCGGCGAGCGAGCAGTGGCCCGCAGAAGGCGTCCCGGACAACCCGCGCAGCTGGCTGGTCACGGTCGCGACCCGGCGGCTCACCGACCACTGGCGCAGCGAGAGCGCGCGGCGGCGGCGCGAGGAGTCGGTCGCCGTGCGGGAGCCGGTGACCGTCGTCGCCGGGCCGGGCGAAGAGCAGCCCGCCGGCGAGGACGACACGCTGAAGCTGCTGTTCCTGTGCTGCCACCCCGCCGTGTCGCCGCCTTCGCAGGTCGCGCTGACGCTGCGCGCGGTCGGCGGCCTCACCACGGCGCAGATCGCGAGCGCGTTCCTGGTGCCCGAGGCGACGATGACCCGGCGCATCACCCGCGCCAAGGAGAGCATCGCCGCGGCGGGGTCGACGTTCAACGAGCCGTCGCCGGACGACTTCGGCGACCGGCTGCGCGTCGTCCTGCAGGTGCTGTACCTGATCTTCAACGAGGGCTACACGGCGACGTCGGGGGAGAACCTCGTGCGCGCGGAGCTGGCCGCGGAGGCGATCCGGCTGACGCGCGCGGTGCACGCGCTGACCCCGGGCGAGGGCGAGGTCGCGGGGCTGCTCGCGCTGATGCTCCTGACCGACGCGCGGCGCGAGGCGCGCACGGGCCCGAACGGCGAGCTGGTGCCGCTGCAGGACCAGGACCGCGGCCGCTGGGACGCGGCGCTGATCGCCGAGGGCGAAGCCCTGGTGGACGCGACGATCGGCCGCGCCACGCTCGGGCCGTACCAGGTCCAGGCGGCGATCGCGGCGCTGCACGCCACCGCGCCGAGCACGGAGGAGACGGACTGGCCGCAGATCGTCGAGCTGTACCACGTGCTGCAGGCGCTGATGCCGAGCCCGGTGGTGACGATCAACCAGGCGGTGGCGGTGGCCCAGGCCTCCGGCCCGGCGCGCGGGCTCGAGCTGCTGGACACGGTCGACGCGAAGCTCGACGTGGGCCGCCGGCTGGACGCGGTTCGTGCGCACTTGCTGGAGCTGGCGGGCGATTTGCCGGGCGCGCGTGAGTATTACTTGAAGGCGGCGCAGCGGACGGCGAGTTTGCCCGAGCGGCGGTACTTGATGAAGCGGGCTGGGCGGATCGCTCCCGCGGATCCCGCGCAGAACTGACTGGGGGCCGCCCGGGGTCGGCTAGAGCGAGTGGGCAGCCGGATCGCCGGAGGCCGCCGCGGATAGCGCCCGCGCGGAAGTGAGCGAGGCCCGCCCGAGATCGGCAAGGGCGGGTGTCCGGAGGCCGCTGCGACAGCCCCCGCGCAGAACTGAGCGGGGCCCGCCCGGGGCCGAGCCGGGCGGGCCACCGGGAACTCAGCGGACCACGATGCCCGACGGGGGCTCCGGGGCCGCCGGGACGTGGAACAGGCGGGCCAGCAGCTCGAGGTCGGCCACGTCGCCCTCGATCGACAGCTTGCCCGTGCGGACCGCCTCCGCCGCCGTCACGTGACCGCTCATCAAGTCCAGCATCGCCGCGCCGCTCGTGGCCTTGACCACCAGGTCCGCGCCCGCGAAACGGCCTTCGCCCACCTTGACCGCGCCGTCCTCGACCAGCGCGTGGACGATCATGCGGTCGTCGTAGCGGATTTCGTACGTGATCTGGACGCCCTCGGCCACGTCGGCGCGGAACGTCGTGTACAGCGACAGGATCGCCGAGTCCAGCGTGAACACGTCGTCCGGGCCCGGCTGGTTGAGCGACCGCGCGCCCCACAGGCCGAGGTCGAGGAGGATGCTGTCGAGCTCGCTGCCGTACTGGGTCAGCTCGTAGACCAGGCCCGCGTCGAGCTCGGCGCGGACGCGGCGGCGCAGCACGCCGGTCGCCTCCAGCTCGTTGAGCCGGGCCGACAGGATCGACTGCGGGATCTTGGGCAGGCCGGCCTGCAGCTCGTCGTAGCGCTTCGGACCGAGCACCAGGTCACGGACGATCAGCAGCGACCAGCGTTCGCCGATGATCTCGAGAGCGCGGGCGAGGCCGCAGAACTGGCCGTAGGCGCGGGTGGTGGGAGCGGGCATCGAACTTCCTCACTTCTTTCTCGGGCGGAGCGGGGTGATCGGCCGAAGCCGGGGAAGCGTGGATCAGCGGTGGTCGCCTTCGGAGATCAGCTCGCGGTGCAGCACCTGGAGGTCGTCGCACGGTTCGACGCCCAGCTCGCCGGCCAGCCGCGACCGCAGCCTGCGGTAGACGGCCATCGCGTCGGAGCGCCGCCCGCTGCGGCCGAGCACGCGCATCAGCTGGCCGTGCAGGGCTTCGTCGAGCGGGCTGCCGGTGGCCAGCGAGCGCAGCTCGCCGATCAGCTCGCGGTGCTTGCCGCTGGTGATCTCGGCTTCGATCCGCAGGTGCAGCACGCTGCGGCGCTGCTCCAGCAGCTCGGTGCGGTACGCCGACAGGATCGGTCCACAGTGGACGTTCGCCAGCGGTGGGCCGGACCACAGGTCGAGCGCCGCGCGGTAGGCGTCGGCCGCCGCGGCGTGGTCGCCCGCGTCCTGGTGCTCGTGGCCGCGCTGCTGCAGCCGGACGAACCGGTAGGTGTCCACCTGGGACGGATCGATGTAGAAGGTGTAGCCGGACTGCTTGGTGGCCAGCATCTTCTCACCGTCGGCCGCCAGCCGGTTCTGGTCGATGCACCGGCGCAGGTGGTAGACGTAGGTGTGCAGCGTCGTCCGCACCGTCCGGGGCGGGTTGTCCGACCACAGCTCCCGGATGAGGGTGTCGATGTGTACCATCCTCCCCGGGCGCATCACCAGTACGGCGAGCAGCTGCAGGACTTTCGGCGTGGTCGGCGCGTAGTCGACGCCGGAGCGCAGCACTTCCAGCGGGCCCAGAACGGTGAACGTCACGCCACCGTCGTCGGGTGCTTCCGTTGGCGGCAGTTCGGAGTACATGGCAGGCCTCCAGCGTCATCAATGCGTCCTCGCGCTCCCCAGTCGAGCCGCGCGGGGTCGGGGGACGGCCGACTCCGGGCTTCTATTCGAATGTGACAGAGCGTCCTTCCGCCGACCAGTGAGTCACCCACCAGAGTCAACGTGCGTTTGCCCCGTGGCCCCGTGGGTTCCGCAGGTTCACGACGTGCGTTCCGCATGGTCCGCCATCCGGCCCAACCTGCGGCTCCGCGCCCGGCGGCGTCGCTGGAACGGACCAGGCGCGGGTGCGGCGGGGCCGCCGCGGATCATCCGGGCGGGCGCCGCGCACGCTGGCGCCGTGCGTTCCGCACGGACTGTCCGGTGTGGATCACCCGTGGCCGCGCGGGGTTCGCCCGACCGGGTGCGTTTCGCCCGGGACCCCTCCATCGCTCGTCGATCGTCCTGCAAGGCCCGGCGTCTTCCCTGGCACCAGGAGAACTGCCATCAGGGGAATTCGAGGTTGGACGGATGATGTTGCGGTCTATTGCGGCTGTCGGACACGACAGCGAGTTCGACGAACCGCCCCGGGCGCCCGCCCTCGAGCGGGTCGAAAAGTCGGTCCGGCCCGCCGTGCTGCAGGCGATCTCGTCGATCCAGGAGCGGTACTTCGAGCCGATCACGCTCGCGGAGCTGGCGTCGGAGGTGTTCGTCAGCCGGTTCCACTTCTCCCGGATGTTCGCCGACGCCACCGGGGTCACGCCCGGCCGGTTCCTCACCGCCGTGCGCCTGTTCGAGGCGAAGCGGCTGCTGCTGACGACGTCGCTGAACGTCTCCGACATCGTGTGCAGCGTCGGCTACAGCAGCGTCGGCACGTTCACCAGCCGGTTCTCGCGCGCGGTCGGGATGACGCCGACGCAGTACCGCGAGCCGCAGGTCGCCGAGCTGCTCGTGGCGATCTCCCCGACGTTCCAGCGGCTCCCGCCGCTGCGCACGCTGCGCGCGGCCGGGCGCAGCTGCGCCTCGCTGCAGACCGGCACCGGGGTGCTGTCGATGCGGCTGGACATGCCGCGCGGCTCCGCGCCCGCGGACACCCTCGTCGGGCTCTTCGCCGACCCGGTGCCGCAGTGCGGGCCGGTCGCCTTCGGCGGCATGGCCAACATGAGCTCCGGTGAGCTGACCATCCACGGCGTGCCCGCCGGGCGGTGGACGGCGATCGCGGTCGCGCAGCACCAGGCGGGCACGGGCGGACCGCGCTTCTCGATCGGCTACCAGGGTGTGACCGTGGCGCCCTACGGCCAGTCCACCGCGCAGGTGGGCCTGCGCGCGCCGGCCGCGACCGACGCGCCGATCGCGATCACGCTGGCGTCGAAGCAGTCGCCGTTCACCCAGCGCATGCTCGCCGCCCAGCGGCCGCACCTGCGCGCCGTCGCCTGATCCCCGCCGACCAAAGGACGACAACAGCATGTCCACCGTTATCGGAGTGCTCCGCAAGCGGTTCCTCGCTCCGTCGCTCGCCTCCGTCGGGTTCGCCGAACGCGGCTTCCCGGTGACCCACACGGACGCGACGGCCCGGCTGGAGGCGGTGCCGCAGGCGGTCGTGTGCGGGTTCGAATGGGCCGTCGAGGGCGCTTCCCTGTGGGAGATCGAGCGCCGGCTCGCGCTGATCGAGCCCGAGCAGCGCGGGTTCGCCTACGAAGGCGCGACGATGGGCTACACGATCCTCGACGCCATGCCGGGCGGCGGCCGCGACCGCACCCGCGAGCTCCTGGAAGGACCCGGGCGCCCGCACATCTTCCTGACCTACATCGGGATCGGCTTCGCGATGGCGCGGCTGCCGCGTCCACTGTGGAAGAACATCCTGCCCGAGCTGACCGGGGTGGCCCACCACCCGGTGATGAGCTGGCTGGCCGTCGACGGCTACGGCTTCGACCGCGCCTACTTCGACACGGAGAAGTGGGTCGACGAGCAGGCCGAGCCGGTGCCCTACCCGTGGGCGGCCCGGCCGGAGTACTTCGGCCGGGCGTTCGACCAGGGGGTCGGCCGCGCGCTGTGGTTCATCAACGGCGGCAACCCGGACGCCGTCGCCGCGGCGGTCGGGCGGTTCGCCGAGCACCGCCGGGCGGACCTGTGGAGCGGGGTGGGGCTCGCCGCGACGTTCGCCGGCGGCAGCGACCAGGGCGGGCTGGGCCGGCTGCGCCGGGCGTCCGGGGAGCACTACGACGAGCTCGCGCTCGGCGTGGTGTTCGCGGTCAAGGCGCGGACGTACTCCTCGTACGTGCCCGCCCACACCCACCTCGCCGCCGGGGTGCTCACCGATCTTTCCGTGCAGGGCGCGCAAAACCTCGCCGACCGCACCGAACAGGCCGACGGTGACGACGGCCCGCAGCCGCCGTACGAGCTGTGGCGGCAGCGGATCCGGGCGGAGTTCGACCCGGCCGCCCGGCGGCGCACCGCGTGAACCGTGATCGCCGGCAAGCGCGGAGTAGAGCGCTGACCAGCGAATCTGTGACCGTAGAAGGAACATCCCAGTCGACCCTAAGGGGGAGAGTGCGTTGGGCAATGGTTGGCGTACGCTCAGGCGCCGCATCCTGACACCGAACGTCTCGGAGACCTTGCTGGAGAAGCGGGGCTTCCACCGGAAGAGCCCAGCCGCACAGGAAAGGCTCGAGACCGTCGGGGAGAAGTTCCTCCTCGGGTACGCGCACGCCGTCGAAGCGAAGTCGGTCGAGCAGGCCGAGGAATGGCTCGAGCGCATCCCCCCGCAGTTCCGCGGATTCGCCTACGAGGGCGCGGGAATGGGGTACGGCGTGCTGGACGGGCTGCCGTTCGGCAAGAGCACGAACATCGCCGAGTTCCTGGCCGGCCCGGGCGAGAAGCACGACTACATCATCTACGTCGGCGTCGGCTGGGCGATGTGCCGGCTCCCGCGGTTCGCGTGGCCGAAGGCTTCGGCGTTCGACCCGCTGCTGCGCTGGCTGGTGCTCGACGGCTACGGCTTCCACCAGGCCTACTTCAAGACCGACAAGTACATCCGGAACCAGTACCAGGAGCCGGGTTTCTCGTGGCCGGACCGGCGTTACGACGGTTACGCGCTGCGCGCCATCGACCAGGGCATCGGCCGGGCGCTGTGGTTCATCTGCGGCACGGACGTCGAACTGGTGGCCAAGACGGTCGAGGAGTTCCCCGAGTCGCGCCACGGCGACCTGTACGCCGGGATCGGGCTCGCCTCGACCTACGCGTGCGGCGTCACGGCGGACGAACTGGCGGAACTGGTCGACCGGGCCGGGATCCACCACGGGCAGCTGGCCCAAGGGAGCGCTTTCGCCGCCGAGTGCCGGGTGCGTTCCGGCCTGCTCATCCCCGAGACCGAGATGGCGGCCCGGGCGATCTGCGGGTTGTCCGCCGAGCGCGTCGCGGCCATCACCCAAGAGGTCCGGCCGGCCGTGGTCGTCGACGGTGACGACGTCCCGGCGTTCGAAACCTGGCGGCAGCGGATCGCCGAAGAAGTGCTGACCCACGGAGGGAAGAAGAAATGACCGCGACCTTCGGCTGGCTGCGCAAGCAGCTGGCGGGCATCGTGGCGCTGGTGCTGATCCTCGGCCTGTTCCTGGTCGCACGGCTGCCCACCGTCTCCGCCGCCGAGCAAGACGCGATGGCGAGCAAGTTCCACTTCACCCCGATGACGATCGCGCTGCCGGCGGCCAAGAAGTCGCAGTCGATCCGGACGGTGAACAAGGAGTACGAGAAGATCGCGGCTTGGATCTCCTCGGTCGGCGCCGCGATCGCGATCAACGACATCAGCGGCAGCGGCAAGCCGAACGACCTCTGCCTCGTCGACCCGCGCAGCGACCAGGTCGTCATCACTCCGGCGCCGGACTCCGGCCCGCGCTACGCGCCCTTCGCGCTCGACCCCGCGCCCACCCTGCCGACGTGGGACTACATGGCGCCGATGGGCTGCGTCCCCGGTGACTACAACGAAGACGGCCGCACCGACGTGCTCGTCTACTACTGGGGCCGGTCGCCGGTGCTGTTCCTGCAGAAGGCGAACGCGACCAAGTTCGACGCGTCCGCGTTCCAGCCGACCGAGCTGGTGCCGGGCAACCACCGCGGCCCGGACGGCAAGTACAGCGGTCCACTGTGGAACACCGACTCCGTCACCATCGGCGACTTCGACGGCGACGGGCACGTCGACGTCTTCGTCGGCAACTACTTCCCGGACAGCAAGGTCCTGGACCCGACCGCCGACGGCGGCATCACGCTGAACCAGTCGATGTCGCACGCGACGAACTCGGGGGGCAAGTACATCTTCCGCTGGACCGGGGCCACGGCCGGGGCGAACCCGAGCGCGAGTTTCGTGGACGCGTCGCAGGGCATCCCCGAGTCCGCGCGGCTGGGCTGGACGCTGGCCTCGAGCGCGACCGACGTCAACGGTGACGGCCTGCCGGAGCTCTACATCGCCAACGACTTCGGGCACGACCACCTCCTGTACAACAAGTCCACGCCGGGCCACATCGACCTCGCCGAGGTCACCGGGGTCCGCGGGATCGCCGACCCGAAGTCGAAGGTGCTGGGCCACGACTCCTTCAAGGGGATGGGCGTCGACTTCGGCGACCTGAACCACGACGGCCTCTACGACCTGTTCGTCAGCAACATCACGACGTCGTGGGGCATCGAGGAGTCGAACTTCCAGTTCATGAACAAGGCCAAGGACAACGCGGACCTGACCCGGCAGTTCCAGAACGGTGTCGCGCCGTTCCACGACGACAGCGCCGAGCAGGGCACGGCGTGGTCCGGCTGGGGCTGGGACGTCAAGATCCAGGACTTCAACAACAGCGGGGAGAACCAGATCGCGCAGGCGACCGGGTTCGTCAAGGGCCAGGTCAACCGCTGGCCGAACCTGCAGGAGATCGCCACGGCCCACGACGGCCTGCTGTCCAACCCGTTCTGGTGGCCGAACGCCCGCGCCGGGGACGACATCGGTGGTGACCAGACGCTGCACTTCTTCGTGAAGAGCTCGGACGGCCGCTACACCGACCTCGCGCCGAAGCTGGGGCTCGCGGTGCCGGTACCCACCCGCGGCATCGCGGTCGGCGACACCGACGGCGACGGCCTGCCCGAGTTCGCCGTGGCGCGGCAGTGGGAAGAGCCGATCTTCTACCACAACGACAGCCCGAACCCCGGCAAGTACCTGCAGCTGAAGCTGACCACCGACGCCCCGGTGGCGCCCGGCCCGCTGCCCGCGGCGGGCAACCCGGCGATCGGCGCCGAGGTCACCGTGACGACCTCGGACGGCAAGAAGTACCTCGGCCGGGTCGACGGCAGCAGCGGCGAGGCCGGCCGGCGCAGCTTCGACGTCCAGATCGGCCTCGGCCAGAACGTCAGCGGCCTGCTCGACGTGCACCTGCAGTGGCGGGACCGGACCGGGCAGCTGCGGACGCAGGACCTGAAGCTGCAACCCGGTTGCCACCAGTACCAGCTCGGCTCCACGGCGAAGGAAGCGATGTGACATGGCCAGCCCGACTCTGACCAAGGTGGACACCGCGCCACCGAAGCGGACCAACAAGGTCATCACCGCGCTGCGGCGCTTCGCGATCTCGATCACGATCTTCAACATCATCGGCTACACCGTGCTCGGCTTCGAGCAGCCGTGGCTGTACCCGTTCGTCGCGCTGGCGACCGCGTACACCACCGAGATCCTCCTCGAGATCATCAACGCCCGCGTCACCCACCGGGACGTCCGGTTCCGGGGCAACGGGTTCAAGGGCCTCGTGGAGTTCCTGCTGCCGGCGCACATCACCGGCCTCGCCCTGAACATGCTGACCTACGTCAACGACCAGATCTTCGTGATGATGTTCGGGGTCGC
Source organism: Amycolatopsis sp. NPDC114478 (assembly GCF_055633805.1). NCBI lineage: Bacteria > Bacillati > Actinomycetota > Actinomycetes > Pseudonocardiales > Pseudonocardiaceae > Amycolatopsis > Amycolatopsis sp. NPDC114478. Next base: position 32,625 of record NZ_JBVKDO010000029.1, read on the forward strand.
CGTCGCGGTCGGCACCAAGTGGATCCTGCAGGCGCCGGTGTACGGCCGCATGCGGCACTACATGAACCCGTCGAACTTCGGCATCACGATCATCCTGCTCGTGTTCCCGTGGGCCAGCATCGCGCCGCCGTACCACTTCACCGAGCAGATCCCCACCTGGGGCGGCTGGCTGATCGTCGGCATCATCCTCGTGTCGGGCACGGTGCTCAACGCGCTGCTGACCAACCGGATGTTCCTCATCGCGGGCTGGCTGAGCTTCTTCGTCGTCCAGGCCTTCGTCCGCGGCTGGCTCTTCGGCACGTCGATCCCCGGCGCGCTGGCGATGGGCACCGGCGTCGCGTTCGTGCTCTACACCAACTACATGGTGACCGACCCGGGCACGTCGCCGTCGAAGAGGGGTTCGCAGTTCGCCTTCGGGGCCGGGGTGGCGCTCACGTACGGCTTCTTCACCTCCGTGCACGTGGCCTACGGGCTGTTCCTGGCCACCGCGACCGTCTGCCTGATCCGCGGCATGTTCCTGTGGGGCCTGCACTTCTCGAACAAGGCGCGGATCAAGTTCGAGGCCGAGCAGGCCGCGCAGAAGGCGAAGCTGGAGCTCGCCTCGGCGCCGCCGGCCGGCGACGAGAAGCCCGGGGCCATCGCGGCATGACCGGTCCTTCGGACGAGGCCCGGGCGGCGCGCACCGCGCCGCCCGGGCCGCCGCGCCGGGCGACGTTCCGGTTGCTGAAGCAGCTCTTCACCGACCGGCTCGCGCTCATGGGCGACAACGCCGAGACCTACGGCGACGTCGTCCGCATCGCCATCGGACCCAAGGCGATGTACCTGGTGAACCACCCGGACCTGGCCAAGCACGTCCTCGCCGACAACGCCGCGAACTACCACAAGGGCATCGGCCTGCAGGAAGCCCGCCGGGCCCTCGGCGACGGCCTGCTCACCAGCGACGGCGAGACGTGGAAGAAGCAGCGCCGGACCATCCAGCCGGTGTTCCAGCCCAAGCGGATCTCGCGGCAGGCCGCGGTCGTCGCGTCCGAAGTGGACGGTCTTATCAAGCGGCTGGCCACGCACGACGGGCCGGTCGAGATCCTGCACGAGATGACCGGGCTGACGCTCGGCGTGCTCGGCAAGACGCTGCTCGACGCCGAGCTGGGCGGGTACGAGACGCTCGGCCACTCGTTCGAGGCCGTGCAGGACCAGGCCATGTTCGAGGCGGTCACGCTGAGCATGGTCCCGCAGTGGGTACCGCTGAAGAAGCAGCTGCACTTCCGGACCGCCCGCCACGACCTGCGCCGGATCGCCGACGAGCTCGTCGAGCAGCGGCTGGCGAACCCGGTCGAAAACGGCGAAGACGTGCTGTCCCGGCTGATCGCGTCCGGGTCGGAGCAGGGCGCGTCGCGGGAACGCATGCGTGACGAGCTGATCACCCTGCTGCTGGCCGGGCACGAGACCACGGCGAGCACGCTCGGCTGGGCGTTCCACCTGATCGACGAGCACCCCGAGGTCGGCGAGCGGCTGCACGCCGAAGCCGTCGAGGTGCTCGGCGACCGGCTGCCCGAGCACGAGGACCTGCGGCGGCTGAAGTTCACCGTCGCGGTCGTCGAGGAGGTCATGCGGCTGTACCCGCCGGTGTGGCTGCTGCCGCGGATCGCCCAGGCCGACGACGAGATCGGCGGGTACCACGTGCCGGCCGGCTCCGACGTCGTCGTGGTGCCCTACACGCTGCACCGGCACCCTGGCTTCTGGACCGACGCGGAGCGCTTCGACCCGGGCCGGTTCACCGCCGCGGAACGGCCACCGCGGTACGCCTACCTGCCTTTCGGCGCCGGGCCGCGGTTCTGCATCGGCAACAGCCTCGGGGTGATGGAGGCGGTGTTCGTGCTCGCGATGGCCGCCCGGGACCTGGAACTGCGCAAGGTGGCGGGGAAGGTCGTCGAACCCGAGGCGATGCTCTCGCTGCGGGTGCGCGGCGGGCTGCCGATGACCGTGCGGCGCCGGGACCGGACGCGGCGGTCGGCAGCAGCCTGAAGTCTGCGGCGGCGAGCCGCCCGAGCTCTATTGTGGACATTCGATGAGGAGGTAGGCCGGTGCAACCCGAGGCCACCGAAGAAGAACGCGTCAAGAACATGACCCTCGAGGCCTACGCGGACACGATCGTGCCCGGGGAGAAGCGGTACCCGGAGGACCGGGCGATCGCCGGGGCCGCGCCCGGGCCCGGCTCGGTGGAGGCGGGCGCGCTCGAGCTGCTGAACTTCGACGCGACCGGCGTCACGGCCGGCCTGCCCTACCTCGCGCAGTCGCTCAACGACCACGCGAAGTCCTACGCGGGCGAGGTGGCGCTGGAGCTCGACCACGACGTCCCGCCGTTCGTCGCGCTGCCGTACGAGCACCGCCGCGAGCTGGTGCGGCGGCTGACCACGCCCGGGCACCCGGAGAAGGACGGCTGGGTCAGCCTCGCGCTGTTCTGCAACATGGCCTACGACAGCGCCCCGCACCTGCACACCGCCGACGCCATCCGCGACGGGCACCCCGGCCTGCTGGCGCTGGGCTACAAAGCCCCGGACGCCGACGGCTTCTGGCGGTTCCCGAAGTTCGGCTACGGCCGCAAGCTGGCCGAGCTCCACCCCGACACGACGCCTTCCGGGAGCCCAGCATGAGTGCGATCGACCAGACCGACGTCGTCATCGTCGGCAGCGGCTTCGGCGGGTCCATCCCGGCCTACCACCTCGCCGCGGGCGGGGCCAAGGTCACCGTGCTCGAGCGCGGGCCGTGGCTGGCCGCGGCCGACTTCGAGCACGACTACCTGCTCGGCTCGTCCTACACCCGCGCGTTCGACTTCGTCGTCGGCGACGGGATGAGCGTGCTGGGCGGCAACTGCGTCGGCGGCGGCAGCGTGGTGTACTTCGCCGCGATGCCGCGGGCGCCCCGCTTCGTGTTCGAGCGCCACGGCAGCATCGGGCGCCGGATGTGGCCGTCGGTCATTTCCCGCGACACGCTGGAGCCGTGGTACGACCGCGTCGACGAGTCGATCCCGGTGTCCAAACAGGACTGGAGTGACGTCTCCTACGCCGGTGGCCTGTGGGCGGCGGCGTGCCACCACTCGGGGCGCACGGCGAACCCGGCGCCGGTCGCCGTCGACAACGACACCTGCGTCAACTGCAACTTCATGATGGCGGGCTGCAAGTTCGACGCCAAGCGGTCGATGCTGACGAACTACCTGCCCGCGGCCTTGGCGCACGGCGCGGAAATCCGGCCGCTGCACGAGGTCCAGCGCCTCGAGCGGACCGAGGACGGCGGCTACCGCGTCCACTTCGACCTGATCGACGAAGAGGACTACCGGATCCACACCGGCACCGGCGTCATCGAGGCGAAGGTCGTCATCATCGCCGCCGGCGCCGGCGCGACGCCGGTGATCCTGCAGCGCTCGGAGGCCGCGCTCGGCACCATGCCGCACGGCGTCGGCCGGTACTTCTCCGGCAACGGCGAGCGGCTCAACACCGCGATCATCGATGAGGACCGCGTCCGCGAGGTGCTCGGACTGTCCCGTGAGGACGGTCCGGTGTACTCGGCCAACCACATCGGCAAGGGCCCGACCGTCGCGAACTGGGACAAGCTCGACGGCTCGCTGCCGGAGTACGAGCGGTACTCGCTGGAGCAGCTGTACTTTCCTCCAGGGTTGGGGACGATTCTCGCCCAGGTGCCGGGCGGCGACGAACCGCGCTGGTACGGGGCGCAGAAGAAGGAGATCCTCAACCAGTGGGCCAACTGGCTGACGATCTTCCTGATGACCGAGGACGACAACGAGGGCGTCTTCGGCACCCCGCCGCCCACGGGGAACGCGTACCGCATCTCGCAGCAGATGCTCGGCCGCGGCGCGCTGCGCTACGACCCGACGCCGAACACGCGCCGCGGCTGGGCGCTCGCGGACGCCGACTGCAAGGCGATCATCGAGAAGGACGGCCTGGCTCGCGTGGCCCCGTGGACGAACGACGTGGTCGGGGCGTACACGGTGCACCCGCTGGCGTCGTGCCGGATCGGCGACGACGCGGCGACGTCCGCGCTGCACCCGAACCACGAGCTGCGCAACCACCCGGGCATCTTCGTCACCGACAGCGCCTCGGTGCCGGGCGCGCTGACGGTGAACCCGGCGATGACGATCGCGGCGCTGGCCGAGCGGTCGATCCCGGGCATCGTCCGCGAGCTGCAGTCGCGCGGCGTTGCCGTCAAGTACGGGGCACCGTCGCCTGATGGCTCGATCACGGGCCGGCGCGCGGTGTCCAAACTGGACCTGGTCGCCGGCAGCTGATGCACGGGTACTTCGAACTCGCGCTCCTGGGTTCCTGGGAGCGCGAGTTCGCCCTTTCTCGAGGAGGAACCATGGCGCCCGGACTGGTGCGGTTCGCCCTGCGGCGGACGCTGCGGGACGTGAAGCACGTCGAGGCCGTGCGGCCGCGGCGGGCGCGGGGGCTCGTGCGGGACGTCTACCGGCAGGTCGAACGGGACTTCGGGATGCTCGCCCCGCCGATCGCGCTGCACTCGCCCGCGCCGGACGTGCTCGCCGCCGCGTGGCTGGTGCTGCGGGAGTCGCTCGTCGCGGCCGGGACCGCGAGCCGGGCGGACAAAGAGGTCGTCGCGGCCGCCGTGTCGGCGGCGAACTCCTGTCCCTACTGCGTCGAAGTGCACGGCATGGCGCTCGGTTCGCTGGGCGAACCCGACGCCGCCGCGGCCATCGAAGCCGGGGACACGGCCGCCATTCCGGACCGCGACACGCGCGCGCTCGCCGCGTGGGCGCGGGGCGAGGGCCGGCTGCCGGCCGATGTCCCCGCCGACACCGCCGCCGAGTTCACCGCCGTGGCCGTCGCGTTCCACTACCTCAACCGGATGGTGAGCGTGTTCCTCGGCCCGTCGCCGCTGCCGGACGCCGTGCCGCCGCAGGCGCGGGCGAAAGCCAAGGCAGTGTTGGGATATCTGCTCAAGCCGGGCGCCGCGCCACCCGCCGGGGAGGCGCTGGGGCTGCTGCCCGCGGCCGCCGTCGACGGCCCGGGGTGGGCGCCAGCGGGCGGTACCCTGGCCGACGCCTTCAAGCGCGCCACGGCGGCGATCGAAGCCGCCGGGGAACGCTCGGTGCCGGCGCGCGTGCGGGAGCTCGTCCGCCGGGAAGTCAAGGCGTGGGACGGGAAACCGCCCGGGCTCAGCCGTGCGTGGGCCGAGCCGGTGCTGGCCGAACTGCCCGAACACGAACGCGCGGCGGGCCGGCTCGCGCTCTTCACCGCCAAGGCGGCGTACCAGGCCGATGCCGGCGTCCGTCCGGAAAGGACGGACGATCGGGCCCTGGTGGAGCTGGTGTCGTGGGCGGCTCTCACCGCGGCCGTGGCGGCCGGTGAGCGGCTGCCGCACCGCCCGCGAAGAGAAGACTCCGCAGGTCGGCGCGGGTGATGATCGAAAGGTCAGATCGCCCGCCGGGGCGCGCAGCACCGGGACACAACGAACATTCCGGTCCGTGACGCCACCCCGGCCGGTCCCGGTCTGCCGGACGGCGGTCGCCGCGACGGTGGCTCCCCTTACCCCGCCACCTCCGCGGCGGCCGCTTTCCCACGAGAAGACGTTCCCGAAAGACGTCGCACCGGTGAGAGGACAGACAGGTGACTGACACCACGGGCGTGATCGCCGACCTGACCGCCGAGGCCGCCGAGGTGGACGCGCTCGTCGCCGGCCTGCCCGAAGCGGGGTGGGACACCCCGACCCCGGCGCCGGGCTGGGCGGTCAAGCACCAGATCGCGCACCTCGCGTTCATCTTCCGGATCGCCGGCCTCTCGGCCGCGCAGCCGGAAGCCTTCGTCCAGATGACCAAGGCGGTTGCGTCCGTCGGCTTCGAGAACGCCGTCGAGGGCGCGCTGCAGGAGTTCATCCACGATCCGGCCGAGGTGCTGCTGACCCGCTGGCGCGCCGAGCGCGACGCGGGCATCAAGGCCCTCGCCGCCGTGCCCGGCGACCAGCTGGTGCCGTGGCTGGTGAACCCGCTGCCGCCGTACGTGCTGGCGTGCGCCGGGATGATGGAGCTGTTCGGCCACGGCCAGGACGTCGCCGACGCGCTCGGCGTCCGCCTCGAGCGCACCGACCGCATCAAGCACCTGGTCGGGTTCGCCGTGCGGGTCCGGGACTTCGGTTACGAGGCGCGGAACCTGACGCCGCCCGCGGAGGAGTTCCGGTACGAGCTCACCGCGCCCTCGGGCGCGCTCTGGACGTTCGGCCCGGCCGACGCGGCCCAGCGGGTGAGCGGCAGCGCCGAGGACTTCTGCCTGCTCGTCACCCGGCGGCGGCACCGCTACGACCTCGACATCCGGGCGAAGGGCACGCTGGCGGACCAGTGGCTCGACATCGCCCAGGCCTACCGCGGGCCGGCCGGCCAAGGCCGCCGCCCGGGGGAGTTCAACGCCTGACCAGTCCATTTTAGACGATGAGGTTCGTTGTCCCAGCGTGCTGATGTGCGGGCCGGGGGCAGGGAGAAAGAAGACGGTCCGCACCGCCCGGGAGATGCTGGACCCCGGCGGCCCGGCGGGCCGGGCGAACCGGGCGGCGCCGCCGCCCGAGGACGACAGACCGGCGGCGGGACCGCGCCGGAGGACAGCGGGGACCTGATGGTTCCGGTGATACGGGGCTCGAGAGCCAGTGGGAGTGCGGTGGCATGAGCGTAGAGCGGATTTCGATCGTCGGTATCGGTCTCCGGTACCCCGACGCGAGTTCTCCGGAGGAGCTCTGGGAAAACGTGCTGGCCGGGCGCCGGGCGTTCCGCAGGCTGCCGGACGAGCGGATGAACCGGGCGGACTACTACTCGCCCGACCCGAAGGCGCCGGACCGCTTCTACGCGCAGAAGGCGGCCGTGCTGCGGGACTACGAGTTCGACCGGGTCGCGCACAAGGTCGCCGGCAGCACGTTCCGGGCGACGGACACGACGCACTGGCTCGCCCTCGACGTCGCCGCGGCGGCCCTCGCGGACGCCGGCTTCGGCGAGGGTGAGGGTGCCCCGCGGACGACCACCGGTGTCGTCATCGGTAACAGCCTCACCGGCGAGTTCTCCCGCGCGAACATCATGCGGCTGCGCTGGCCGTACGTCCGCCGCACGGTCGCGGCGGCGCTGAGCTCCCGCGGCTGGGAGGACGAGGAGACGGCGTCCTTCCTGCGGGAGCTGGAGATCCAGTACAAGGAGCCGTTCCCCGAGATCAACGAGGACACCCTCGCCGGCGGCCTGGCGAACACCATCGCCGGCCGCGTGTGCAACCACTTCGACTTCGCCGGCGGCGGGTACACCGTCGACGGCGCCTGCTCGTCCTCGCTGCTGTCCGTGGTGACCGCGGCCAACGCGCTCGCCCAGGGCGACCTCGACCTCGCCGTCGCCGGCGGTGTCGACCTCTCGATCGACCCGTTCGAGGTGATCGGCTTCGCGAAGACCGGCGCGCTGGCCAAGCGCGAGATGAAGGTCTACGACGCCGACTCCAACGGCTTCTGGCCCGGCGAGGGCTCGGGCATGCTCGTCCTGATGCGCGAGAGCGACGCGCTGGAGCAGGGCAAGCGGATCTACGCGTCGATCGGCGGCTGGGGCGTCTCCTCCGACGGCAAGGGCGGCATCACCCGGCCCGAGGCCGCCGGGCACCGGCTGGCGCTCAAGCGCGCCTACGACCGCGCGGGCTACGGCGTCGAGACCGTCTCCTACTTCGAGGGCCACGGCACCGGCACCGCGCTGGGCGACGCCACCGAGATCGAGGCGCTGTCCACCGCCCGCCGCGACGCCGACCCGCTGGCCAAGCAGGCCGCGCTGTCGACCATCAAGGGCAACATCGGGCACACCAAGGCCGCGGCCGGGGTCGCCGGCCTGATCAAGGCGACGCTGGCGGTCTACCACCAGGTCATCCCGCCCGCCACCGGCCACTACGAGCCGCACGAGTCGCTGACCGGCACGTCGGCGCGGATGTACGTCCCGCGTGACGCGTCGCTCTGGCCCGAGGACCAGCCGGTCCGCGCCGGGGTCTCGGCGATGGGCTTCGGTGGCATCAACTCCCACGTCACGGTCACCGAGGCGCCGACCGCGGCCCGTCGCCGCGAGCTCGACGAGCGGGCCCGGACGCTGGTGGCCGGCCGGCAGGACGCCGAGCTGCTGTTGTTCGACGCCGAGGACGTCGCGACCCTGCGCGGCGACATCGCCGCGACGCTGGAGGTCGTGCCCAAGCTGTCGTTCGCCGAGCTGACCGACCTCGCCGGCGAGCTGGCCGGGAAGCTGGCCGGCCGGTCCGTGCGCGCCGCGGTCGTCGCGGCCAACCCGGAGCACGCCGAGCGCAAGCTGACGAAGCTCCTGGAAAAGGTGGAGTCCGGCGACGCGGTCTTCGACGCGGGCGACGGCATCTTCGCGAGCAGCCGCGGCTCCGCGCCGAAGATCGGCTACCTGTTCCCGGGCCAGGGTTCCGGACGCGGGGGCGACAGCGCCCTGCGCCGCCGGTTCACCGTGGCCGACGAGATCTTCCGCGCCGCGGGGCTGCCCGCCAGCGGCGACCAGGTCGCCACCGAGGTGGCGCAGCCGCGGATCGTCACCGGTTCGCTGGCCGCGCTGCGGGTGCTGCGTTCGTTCGGCATCGAGGCCTCGACCGCGACCGGGCACAGCCTCGGCGAGCTGACCGCCCTGCACTGGGGCGGCGCGCTCGACGAGCGCGGGCTGCTGGAGCTGGCGAAGGTCCGCGGCAAGGTGATGGCCTCGACCACCGGCGACGGCACCGGTGCGATGGCCGGCATCGCCGCTTCGCCCGGCCGTGTCGAAGAGCTGGGCCTGGGCGACGACGTCGTCATCGCCGGCTACAACGCGCCCGAGCAGACCGTGATCTCCGGGCCGGCCGGCGCGATCGACAAGATCGTCGCCCGGGCGAAGGCCCAGGGCGTCGGCGCGACCCGCATCAAGGTCTCGCACGCCTTCCACTCGCCGGCCGTCGAGCCGGCCGCGAACGCCATGACCGAGAAGCTGGGCGAGTTCTCCTTCGCCCGGTTGGAGCGCCCGGTCGTCTCGACGGTCAGCGGCGACGTCCTGCACGCCGCCGAGAACCTGCCCGAGCTGCTGCGCGACCAGATCGTGCTGCCGGTCCGCTTCCGCGAGGCCGCCGCCAAGGTGGCCGAGCGCAGCGACCTGGTGGTCGAGGTCGGCCCCGGCCGGGTGCTGACCGGGCTCTTCGAGGAAATCGCCCCGGACACCCCGGTGCTCGCGATCGACACGGACAACGCGTCGCTGCAGGCCCTGCTGCGGATCGTCGGCGCGGCGTTCGCGCTCGGCGCCCCGATCGCGACCGACGCGCTGTTCGAAGGCCGCGTCGTGCGGGCGCTGCCCGCCGACGGCGAGTTCAGCTTCCTCGCCAGCCCGTGCGAGGCGGCGCCGTCGATCGACAGCGAGCTGGCCGCCGAACTGGCCGCGGAGAAGGCCCAGGCCGCCGAGGCCGACGCCGGCACCGCCGAAGGCGACTCCGGCTCGACGCTGGACCTGCTGCGCAAGCTCGCAGCCGAGCGCGTCGAGCTGCCGCTGGAGGCGGTCACCGCCGACACGCACCCGCTCGACGACCTGCACCTGTCGTCGATCACGGTCGGGCAGCTGGTCAACGACGTCACCCGCGCGCTGGGCCGGCCCGCCCTGGAGGGCATGCCGAACTTCGCGACCGTGTGCCTCGGTGAGCTCGCCGAGATGATCGACGAGCTGGCGCAGACGGCCAAGCCGACCGACACCCACGTCGGCGAGGCCCCGGGCGTCGGCCCGTGGGTCCGGCCGTTCGCGGTCGAGTACGTGCCCGCGCCGCGGCCCACCGCGGACCTGACGCCGGGAACCGGCCGCGCCGAGTGGCAGGTCTTCTCGACACCGCGGCACCCGCTGGCCGAACCGCTGAAGGCCGCGCTCGCCGCGTCCGGCGCCGGCGACGGCGTGCTGCTCTGCCTGCCGGCGGACTGCGACTCGAGCCACGTCGGGCTGTTCCTCGACGCCGGCCGCGCCGTCATGGCCGCCCCCAACGGCACGCGCTTCGTGGTCGTGCACCACGGTTACGGCGCGGCCGGCCTGGCCCGGACCCTGCGGCTCGAGGACCCCTCGGCGAAGACGACGATCATCGACTTCGCGGACCCGGCACCGTCCGATGTGGACGCGGTCGCGGAAGCCGTGCACACGGTGGTGGCCGAGGTCGCCGCGACCACGGACTTCACCGAAGCCCGCTACGGCGCCGACGGCGGCCGCACGGTGCCGCGGCTGTCCGCGCTGGCCGCGCCGAAGCCCGGCCCGATCCGCGACTCGCTGGACGCCACCGACGTCCTGCTCGTCACCGGTGGCGGCAAGGGCATCACCGCGGAGAGCGCACTGGCGCTGGCGAAGGACTCCGGCGCGCGGCTGGCCCTGCTCGGCCGCTCCGACCCGGAGTCCGACACCGAGCTGGCCGAGAACCTCGACCGCATGGAGGCGGCGGGCATCCGCTACCGCTACGAGCGCGCCGACGTCACCAGCGCCCCGCAGATCGCCGAGGCGGTCGCCCGGGTCCAGGCCGACCTCGGCCCGGTCACCGCGATCCTCCACGGCGCGGGCCGCAACGAGCCGGCCGCCCTCTTCAGCCTGACCGAGGACAGCTTCCGCAAGACCCTCGCCCCGAAGATCGGCGGGCTCAACGCGGTGCTCGCCGCGGTCGACCAGGACCGCATCAAGCTCCTGGTCACCTTCGGCAGCATCATCGGCCGGGCGGGCCTGCGCGGGGAAGCGCACTACGCCACGGCGAACGACTGGATGACCGAGCTGACCCTGCGCTTCGGCCAGGAGCACCCGAAGGCGCGGGCGATCGCGCTGGAGTGGTCGGTCTGGTCGGGCACCGGCATGGGCGAGAAGCTCGGCGTGGTCAGCGCCCTGATGCGCGACGGCATCACGCCGATCCCGACCGAGGAGGGCATCACCATCCTCCGCCAGGTGCTGGCCGACCCGGCCGCGCCGCCGGTGCTGGTGGTCTGCGGCCGCACGTCGGGCCTGGCCACGCTGCCGATCCAGAAGCGGGAGCTGCCGCTGACCCGGTTCGTCGACCGCGCGGTCGTGCACTACCCGGGCGTCGAGTTGATCACCGAGGCCGACCTGTCCGACGGGGCCGACCCGTACCTGACCGACCACCTGCTCGACGGGCAGCTGCTGTTCCCGGCGGTGCTCGGCATGGAGGCCATGACGCAGGCCGCGGCGGCGACGCTGGACCGCACCGGCACCCCGGTGCTGTCGGACGTCGAGTTCCTCCGGCCGATCATCGTCTCGCCGGGCGGGTCCACGACGGTCCGGCTGGCCACGCTGGCGCGCGACGCCGACACCGTCGACGTCGTGATCCGCAGCGACGAGACCGGCTTCAGCGCCGACCACTTCAAGGCGCGGCTGAGCTTCGCCCGGCCGGACCGGATCGGTGAGTGCGTCCCGCGGGACGTCGCGCTGCCGCCGGTGCCGGTGGAACCGATCAGCGAGCTGTACGGCTCGGTCCTGTTCCAGGGCAAGCGGTTCCAGCGGGTCCTCGGCTACCGCCGGGCGAGCGCCCGGCACGCCGTCGCCGAGATCTCGACGAACGCGGACCACTACTGGTTCGCGCCGTTCCTCCCGCAGGAGCGGCTGCTGGCCGACCCCGGCACCCGGGACGCGATGATGCACGCGATCCAGTGCTGCGTCCCCGACGCGACGCTGCTGCCGCAGGGCATCGAGAAACTGTACCTGGCCGAGCCGGGCCGCCAGCACGACGAGTACGTCCTGCTGGACGCGAAGGAACGCTTCCAGGACGGCGACAGCTACGTCTACGACCTCGACGTGCGCAACCCGGACGGGACGCTGGTCGAGCGCTGGGAAGGCCTGAAGCTGCGCGCGGTCCGCAAGCGCGACGGCGCCGGGCCGTGGGTCCCCTCGATGCTGGGGTCCTATGTGGAGCGTGCGTGTGAGCGGCTGCTCGGCGGGACGCGGTCGGTGGTGCTCGAGCCGGACCCGGCCGGGCGCCCGGCGGAGGGCATCGCCGAGCGGAGGGCGCAGACCGCGCTCGCCGCGGGCCGTGCGCTCGACAAGCCGGTCGAGGTCCGCTACCGCCCCGACGGCAAGCCGGAGTGCGACGGCGGCGTGCACGTCACCGCGTCGCACACCTCGGAGCTGACCCTCGTGGTCGCCGGCGCCGACCAGGTCGCCTGCGACATCGAGACGGCGATCGAACGCACCGAAGAGGACTGGGCCGGGCTGCTGGGCGAGGAGCTCCTCGCCCTCGGCCGGCTGCTGGCCGCGGACACCGGCGAACCGATCAGCGTGGCCAACACGCGGGTCTGGAGCGCGCTGGAGTGCGTCCGCAAGACCGGCTCGATGACCCAGGCCCTCACCGTGCGCCAGGTCGACGCCGACGGGTGGGCGCTGCTCGCCTCCGGTGGGGCGCGGATCGCCACCTGGTCGACCACCGTCAACGACCGGACCGACCCGATCGTCTTCGCCGTGCTCCACGCAGAGGGGAACTGAAGATGTCCGACTACTACGAGATCCGCCACACGGTCGGCTTCGAAGAGACCAACCTGGTGGGCAACGTCTACTACGTGAACTACGTGCGCTGGCAGGGCCGGTGCCGCGAGATGTTCCTCAAGGAGAAGGCCCCGGCGGTGCTCGAAGAGGTCCGCCACGACCTCAAGCTGTTCACCCTCAAGGTGGAGTGCGAGTTCTTCGCCGAGATCACCGCGTTCGACGAGCTGTCCATCCGGCTGCGGCTGGAGGAGCTCACCTCGACGCAGATCCAGTTCGCGTTCGACTACGTCCACCTCACCGAGGGCGGCGACGAGCGCCTGGTGGCCCGGGGACGGCAGCGGATCGCGTGCATGCGCGGGCCCAACACGGCCACCGTGCCGTCCCGGGTCCCCGAGCAGCTGCGCGAGGCGCTGGTGCCCTACTGGACGGCCGCGGTCAACGGCAAGGGAGTCTGAAAGTGGGCTACGAATCGGAGCCTCACGTGCTGAAGCGGCTGCCGAAGTCGCCGGCACGCCGCGGCCTCTCGGCCCAGCCGGGACTGCGGCAGGTGATGGCGCAGTTCGCCACCGGGGTCACGGTGCTGACGGCGGGCGGGGAGGACGCGCACGGCATGACCGCGAACGCGTTCTCGTCGGTGTCGCTGGAACCGCCGATGGTGCTGTGCTGCGTGTCCAAGGCGGCCCGGATGCACGCGGCGATCGTCACCGCCGGCTCGTTCGGGGTGAACATCCTCGCGGCCGACCAGCAGGACACGTCGAAGTACTTCGCAGACTGGCGCCGGCCCGACGGGATGGCCCAGTTCGAGGCCGTCGGCTACACGCCGGGCGGCAAGACCGGGGCCCCGCTGCTGAACGGGGCGCTGGCCTGGCTGGAGTGCGAGCTCGCGCAGGTGCTGGAGGGCGGTGACCACTCGATCTTCCTTGGCCGGGTGCTCGCCACCAGCCGCGGCACCGGCGAGCACGCGCTGGTCTTCTACGGCGGCGGCTACTACCACGTCGACGGCAAGGCCCGCGCGGCCTGAGGGAGGGACGGTCATGCTGATCGCGGTCACGGGCGGCACCGGCTTCCTGGGCGCCCACACGGTCGCGGCGCTGCTGCGGCGGGGGCACCGGGTCCGGCTGCTCGCCCGTGACCCGGTCGGCCGGGCCCGGCCCGGCGTCGAGGTCGTCGGCGGCGACGTCACCGACGTCGTGGCGGTCCGGCGGCTGGTGGCGGGGGCGGACGCGGTGCTGCACGCGGCCGGCGTCTACACGTTCGACAGCCGGCGTCGCGACGAGCTGTGGCGGGTGAACGTCCGGGGGACCGAGGTGGTCGTGGCCGCCGCGCGCCGCGCCGGTGCCGGGCGGATCGTGCACGTGTCGACGGTCGGGGCGCTGTACCCGGCGACCGCGCCGTCGATCGGGGTGGCGAGCCCGGTCGGGGAGTCGCGGGAGCCCTACCTGGCGTCGAAGGCGGCGGCCGAGCGGATCGCGCGGCAGCACCGCTCGGCCGGCGCACCGGTCGTCGTCACGTACCCGCCGGCGTTGCTCGGGCCGGACGACCCGCGCCTGGGCGACCAGAACGCGCGGCTGCGCGACGTCCTGCGCGGGCTGACGCCGATCTGGCCGGGCGGCGGGCTCCCGATCGGGGACGTCCGCGACTCGGCGGAGCTGCACGCGCGGATCCTGGACGGGTCGGTGTCCGGGGCCGCGTTCTTCGGGCCGGGGCACTTCTTGACGACCCGCGAGTACCTGGCCGTCGCCCGTGAGGCCACCGGGCGCGCGTTGCCGGCGGTGGTCCTGCCGCCGCGGGCGCTGTACCCGGTGGGGCGCTTCGCCGACGGGCTGCAGCGCGTCTGGCCGTGGGCGCTGCCGGTGCAGTACGGCGCGATCCACGTCTGCGCGACGGCGGTGCCGGTCGCCGCGGACGCACCCGGCGGCGGGGTCCCGGCGCGGCCGGTGCTCGAGACCGTGCGCGACACGGTGGCCTGGTTGCGCGCGACCGGGCGGATCACCGGCCGGCAAGCGGGCGCTATGTCCACAGTGGACGTCAGACACGCAGTATTCACCGGTCCCGGACCCGGGGCCGTCCAGACCGAGGAGGTCCTGCCATGACCACCAGCGACGCCGGGCACGCGGACACCGGTGACCGGCAGCCCGCGGTGACCACGCCGCCGCCCGTCGAGGCGCTGGTCCGCCCGATGCCCCGGCTCGGCCGCGGCATCGTGTGGTCCGACATCGTCGCCGAGATCGAGCGGGACCACCGGGCCCGGATGAGGGATGCCGCGTGAGCGGAAGCCAGGAGTCCGGCGCGGCGCGGGCGGACGACGCGGAGGTGGTGCCGGTCCCCGACGGGGCCCGGCGCCGCCGGCTCGGCCGCCCGGCGCCGTCCGGGGACGCCCAGGTCATCGAGCTGGCCCGCACCGCCGACCTGGCGCGCCCGGCGCCGGCCGACATGCCGCTGCTGCGCCGGCGCCGCGAGGAGCTGCGCGCGCACATCCACGAAGGCAAGCTCGACGCCGTCCGCCGGCAGCACTCGCTGGGCAAGCTGACCGCGCGCGAACGGCTCGCCCTGCTGCTCGACGACGACTCCTTCACCGAGATCGAGCCCTACCGGCGCCACCAGGCGACCGGGCCGGCCCTGGCGGGCAACCGCCCGCACACCGACGGCGTCGTCGCCGGCTCCGGCACCATCGACGGGCGCCGGGTGTTCGTCTACGCCCAGGACTTCACGCTCTTCGGCGGGTCGCTCGGCGAGGCGCACGCGGCGAAGATCCACAAGGTGCTCGACCTCGCGGTGGCGAACGGCGCCCCGGTGATCGGGCTCAACGACAGCGGCGGCGCCCGGATCCAGGAGGGCGTCCTCGCGCTCAACGGCTACGGCGGCATCTTCCGCCGCCAGGTCGAGGCGTCCGGGGTGATCCCGCAGATCAGCGTCATCCTCGGCCCGTGCGCGGGCGGCGCGGCGTACTCGCCGGCGTTGGCGGACTTCACGTTCATGGTGCGCGACACCGCGCGGATGTACCTGACCGGGCCCGACGTCGTCGAGGCCGTGAGCGGCCGGCGCGTCACGCACGAGGAGCTCGGCGGCGCGGACGTCCACGGCAGTGCCTCGGGCGTCGCGACGGTGGTGCACGACGACGAGGAGAGCTGCCTCGCCGACGTCCGGTACCTGGTGTCGCTGCTGCCGTCGAACTACCTGGACCCGCCGCCGGCGACCGCGCCGACGAACGCGACGGACGACTACCGCCCCCGGCTGGCGGACCTGGTGCCGGTGGAGCCGAACCAGCCGTACGACATGCGCGACGTCTTCGCCGAGGTCGCCGACGACGGCGAGTTCTTCGAGCTGCACGAGGGCTGGGCCCGCAACGTCCTGTGCGCGCTGGCCCGGATCGACGGCCGCGTGGTCGGCCTGGTCGGCAACCAGCCGGTGGTGTTCGCCGGGGTGCTCGACGGACCGGCGTCCCAGAAGGCGGCGCGGTTCGTGCGGTTCTGCGACGCGTTCGGCATCCCCCTGGTGAGCCTGGTGGACGTGCCCGGGTTCCTGCCGGGGGTGGAGCAGGAGCGCGGCGGCATCATCCGCCAGGGGGCCCAGCTGCTGCACGCGTACTGCGAGGCGACGGTGCCCCGGATCCAGGTGATCCTGCGCAAGGCGTACGGCGGCGCGTACATCGTGATGGACTCGCGGTCGATCGGCTGCGACCTGTCGCTGGCGTGGCCGACGAACCAGATCGCGGTGATGGGCGCGGAGGGCGCGGTGAACGTGCTGTACCGCCGCGACTTGGCGGCTTCGTCGGATCCCGAGGCGTTGCGCGCGAAGCTGGTGGCGGAGTACACGGAGGAGTACCTGAACCCGCAGTACGCGGCGGAGCGCGGGTTGGTGGACGACATCATCGACCCGGCCGAGACCCGCGCGGCGGTGGCCCGCGGGCTGGCGATGCTGAAGGACAAGCGCAAGCCGGCGCCGGGCCGCAAGCACGGCAACCTGCCGATCTGAGGGGGTGGTTCCGGATGTCCGCGATCCGCGTGGTCAGGGGCACGCCGGACGACTGCGAGCTGGCGGCGTTGGTGGCGGTGCTTTCGCTTTCGGCGGTCCGCCCGCCGGAGGCGACGCCGCGGCCGTCGGTGTGGGGGGACCCGGCGTGGCGGGGCCGGGAGGTGCGGGCCGCGGTGGGGGCTTGGCGGCTGTCGGGATTGCCGCACTGAGGTAGGTGCTTCCGGGTTCACCGGCATGACGAACCGGCGCGCCGCGAAGTGCCGGCGGCGGCCGATCCTGCCTCGGCGCTCGGCGCTCGGCGTTCGGCGTTCGGCGCTCGGCGTTCGGCGCTCGGCGCCCCGCGCCCCGCGGCGCGCCCCGCGCCCCGCGCCCCGCGGGGCGGGGCGGGGCGTTAGCGGGGTAGTCGGTCGAATCGGTGCGCGGCGGGTGTTGGCGGTGGCTGGAGGGCAAGCTTTCGCCGCCTGTGGGGTGGCGGCCGATCCTGCCTCGGCGCTCGGCGCGGCCGGCGCCCGGCGCCTGCCTCGCCCGCGCCCCGCGCGGTGGGGCGTTGGCGCGGTAGTCGGTCGAATCGGCGCGTGGCCGGGCTGCTGGCGGTGGCTGGAGGGCAAGGTTTCGCCGCCTGTGGGATGGCGGCCGATCCTGCCCCCATGCCCCGCGCGGTCGCCGCAGAGGGTGCGGGGCTGCCGGAGTGGTCGGCGAGCCGGGCGTACCCGCGGGTTCGGGGCGTCGCCGAGGAAAGCCGCGCCAAACCGCCGGCCGGGGCAAGCCCGCGCCGCCCTCAAGCCGCCTGGCCCCGCAACCTTCGCTCCGCCGCCCGTTCCCGGCTCGGTGAGTGCGTCGTGTGTCCCGGGTGCACGGCCACATACCGCACCGCGCCGTCCGAAAACGCTTCCACCTCCGTGCGCTCGCCGCGCCTGAACTCCGCTCCGCACACCGCGCACGTGCGCTGCCGGTCGGCCGCGCCGCCGAGGAACCCTTGTTCTTCCGCCATGCCACAACCTCGCCCTCGAGTCACTCCCAGTGCACCTCCCGGACCCCTATCCCGACCACTCAAAAGCTGCGCACGTCCGATCCTCGACACCCGTGGCGCATGGTGGATCCACACCGAAAAGCACGGAGGAACGCCATGACAGCAGCAGCGGTCCCGGCCGACGACTGGACCCCGCCACCCGCCGAGGAACCCCGTGGTCTCCGGCTCGTCGAAGCACTCGAACCGGAGGTCGAAGACCATATCGTGCTCGGCTACAACTGAGCCGCGGGAGCTCCGGCGCCGGACACGGACGGTGCCGGAGCGCACGCTCGGAGATGAGCACCGCGCCGTCCGCCCAGGAGAATCGATGGTGTTCGGGCCGGAGTGTCACCGCAGCACGGTGGCCCATGCGTGACGGCGATCTGCGACGTTCGGTTGGGAGGCCGGCGGATGGCAATGCGCCTCCAGCTCACGGCGGGCCTCGAGGTCCTCGAAAGCTGGGCCGAGACGGCGTCGCAGGCGGAGCGGAACGTCGTCTACGAAGCCTTGTTCGCCGTCGGTGACGGCTCCGCTTTTCTCGTTTACGACATTTTCGGCGACCCCCGCGATCCCGGCAATTTCATCGTCATGGTGAAACCGGGGCTGGTCATGAAAGTGATGGTGCAGCGCGCCGATTCCGCCTTCGAAATCCGCTATGTCGGAACGGTCGAAGACGGGGTCGATGCCGCCGCCGCACCTCAGGAGACGTCCAGCCCGGAGTGATTGCTCTTCGAAAGTGCTGAGCTGAACGGCCCAATCCGCGTTCCGCACCCGGGTGCCGGTACTTCCGCTGATCGGCCGCCGATTATCGACTTCCCGGACGTGCATTCCTCACCTTGACAGTGTCTCCGGCGATGTGAAAGCCTTTGCGTGTTCGCTGGTCAGGCCGCTATTTCTGGGGTGGGTAAACGTAGGAGGCTGCACCATGTCTTCACCCGAATTGCCAGGACTCGACGTTTCCAGCCGGGTACGCGCCCGGGACGTCCAGATGACCGGGACCGCCGACGTCGGCCGCCGGGTGCTCATGATCACCGGGGCCATCGACACCACCGACCACGACGTCTCGGTGAGCGTCAACCTCCCCGAGCCCGGCCGCTGGCAGGTCATCAAGGCCGAAACCAACCTCACCGACCAGACCTGGGTCGCGATGCAGGCCGTCATGGACGAGGACTCCACGTTCCTCGACGACGAAATGCTGATGTCGCCGCAGTTCTCCAAGAGCTTCATGACGCCCGACCAGCGCCGCCTCACCTTCTACGACGGCGAGGTCCGCCCCGGCGAGACCGTCCTGAAGACGTACTCGATGGAGACCAGCGGCCGCAAGCCGACGTACTTCTACTCGCGCTACAGCCCGATCGCCACCGACAGCGCCGAGCAGTCCCAGCAGACGCTGGACGAGCTCGTCACCAACGGGATGAGCCAGCGGCCGGTCGTGGAGCTGATCGTCCCCGTCACGGTGCTCTGAGCCGGCGGCGGGGCGAGCAGTGATCACGTTCGTACCGGAGCCGCACCTGCTCGACTCGCCGCGTGGCCGCGCCTGGCCCCGCCCGCCCGCGCCACCGTCCCCGGCGCGGGGGGCGTCGCCCGCGCCGGCCGCGGACGTCGTGATCGTCGGGGCCGGCCCGGCCGGCCTCGCCGTCGCCTCCGCCCTGTGGCACCACGGCGTGCCCGACGTCGTCGTCGTGGACCGCACCGGGCGGCCGTGCGGGCGGTTCTTCGGCCGGATCGACCTGCTGGGCCAGCGCGTGCTGCGCTCGCCCTACGAGCACCACCCCGGCGTCGAGGGCTTCCGCGACTGCGAGCTGCTCGACTTCGCGCGGCTGCACTGGGGCCGGCTGACGCCCACCGAGCGCCGCGAGATCCGGATGTCGCAGTCCGGGCACCGCTCGGTCGTCCCGGTCGACGTCTTCGACGCCTACTGCGCGCACCTGGTCACCACCCACCACGTGGGGGAGAAGACCTGGCAGGCGACCGTGCGCGAGGTCGCGCCCACCCCCGGAGCCGTCACCGTGCACACCGACCGCTTCTCCGTCGCCGCCCGCCACGTCGTGCTGTGCCCCGGCGAGGAACGCCGGCCCGCGCCGGAAACCTGGTGGGGCGGCGGCCACCCGCCGCGCGGAGTGTCCTTTTGGGACGAATCGGTGCCGGCGGGCGCGCGCTCCCAGGTGGTCGTCGGCGCCGGGCTCACCGCCGCCCACCTGATCACCGGCGCCCTCGAAGCCGGGCGCGAGGTGCACTGGGTGGTGCGCGAGACCGGCGAGCGCTACCAGTGCGCGGACGTCAACTCCACCTTCTTCCGGCCGGAGGGCCGCAAGCGCTTCGACGGCGTCGGCTGGGCCGAGCGGCTCGAGCTGATGGGCCGGTTCCGGCGCGCGTCGATCATGTTCGAGTTCCGGCCGCTGCTCGAGCGCGCCGAGGCCGAAGGCCGGCTGGTCGTGCACCGCGGCGAAGCGGTCAAGGAGATCGCGCCCGCGGTCGGCGGGAGCGTGGTGCTGCGGCTGGAAAGCGGCCGGCGGGTCGCGGGCGACCACGTCGTGCTCGCGCTGGGCACGACGCCGTCGATCGGCACCGGCCTGCTGCCCGACGAGCTCGTCGAGGCCCGCGACGGCTGGCCGTTTCTGGACGAGCGCACGCTGTCCTACCGCCGCGAGCCGCGCGTTTCGGTGGTCGGGGCCGCCGCGGGCATGGTGCTCGGCCCGGCCGCCCGCAACATCGACGGCCACCGCGTCGCCACCACCCGGGTCGCCGCGGCGATCGCCGCCCAGCTGCGCGGTGTGGCCACCGCGCCGGCCGAGGCGGTCGTCGGTGTCTGAGCGCCACGATTCACGGTTCGCGCTCCCGGACGTCGACGCCCCGGGCGCGACCGAGGCCGGGATCATCCTGCTGGGCCTGGACGCCGACCGGCTGCTCGCCGGCCTCGCGCTCGCCCGGCTCGCCGACGACCCGGCCCTGGTCACGCAGGTGGTCGACCAGGCCCGGCACGGCTCGGCCCGGTTCGGCCTCGGCGGCCTGCTGGAGTCCGGCCGCGAGCACTGGCTGGCCCTGCGCGACCAGGTCGGCGACCCGCCGTCGACGTCGTCGCCGGGTTCGCTGCGGCGGGAGTGGGAGCGCCGGCTGGACCTCGTCGCGGCGGCGGTGCCCGGCGCCGGCGCCGGCACGATCGCGTACCTGACCGCGTGCGCGCTGCGCGGCACCGAGGTCGACCAGCTGGCCGCCGGGCTGGCGGACGGAAAGGAACCCTTCGATGTCGTACCTGAAGTCCCTGCCGGCTGAGACGACGCTGCTGCAGGTCTTCCGGGCCTACCCGGGTCCCGCCAAGCACCTGCTGGCCTTCCACGAGGAGCTGCTGCGCGGCGAGTCCCCGTTCACGCCCGGCGAGCGCGAGATGATCGCGGCGTACGTGTCGGGGGTCAACGCCTGCGGCTACTGCCACGGCATCCACACGGTGACGGCGGAAGCGTTCGGCGTCCCCGAAGGCGTGCTCGCCGCGGCGGTCGCCGACCTGGACTCGGCGCCGGTCGAGGAGAAGCTCAAGCCGGTGCTCGCCTACGTCGGCAAGCTGACGCGGACGCCGTCGCGGATGACCGAGGCCGACGCCGAAGCCGTGTTCGCGGCCGGCTGGGACGAGCGCGCGCTGCACGACGCCGTCCTGGTCTGCGCGCTGTTCAACTTCATGAACCGGATGGTCGAGGGGCTCGGCATCGAAGCCGACGCGGCCTACACGGTGACGTCGGGGGAGCGCCTGAAGGAAGGCGGCTACGCGGGCCTGGCGGGCCTGCTCGCCGACGCCTGACCCGGACACGACGGAGGCCACCGGGACCGCGGTCCCGGTGGCCTCCGGCGCGTTCAGTTCTCGATCGGGGTGTTCTGGTAGGCGGCGATCAGCCATTCGCCGTCCTGCTTGGCCAGCACCCAGATGGCGCGCACCTGGCGGGCCGGGCTGACTTCGGTCTCGCCCGGGGCGAGGACGCCGCCGAGGGTGATGACGACGGCCGCCTCCTTGCCCAGGAACTTCAGGTCGACGGGCTCGCCGAAGACGCGCGTGCCCTTGTACGGGCCGGCGTAGCCGGCGCCCATGAACGCCTTGATGCCGTCCCGGCCCTTGACGAAGACGCCGCCGGGGAGGGCCATGGTGCCGTCTTCGGTGAAAGCCTTCGCGAAGGCCTCGGCGTCGTTTTCCGCCCACGCCGCGACGATCCGCTGCGGGACGGCGGCGACGGCGGCCTGTTCGGTGGCCACGGTGGACGTGCCATTGCTGGTGGACATACCGGGATTCCCTCTCCCTCGGTGGGCGCGAGTCCTTCGAGAGTAGGTGCCGCGGTCCCCGCCGGACTACCTGCCGGTTGCGAGAAACCGTTGCGCGTCAAGGGTTCCGGGCAAGAGGGCACGGGAGCGGGTGCGCAACCGTGGAGACGTGGCTATGCGCGGGCAGGCCGGATCATGAAGTGACCGGGACCACGACCGGCGCCCGCCGGCCGAGCACGGCCCGGAACGCTGAAGGGGTCTGACTCATGGTGATCGTCATGGCCACGCACGCCACGGCCGAGGACGTCGAGGCGGTCGTGGAGCGGGTGGAATCGGCCGGCGGGGAAGCCTTCGTCAGCCGCGGGGTGAGCCGGGTGATCATCGGCCTGGTCGGCGACGTCGACCGGTTCGAGACGCTCAACCTCGGCGGCCTGCCCGGCGTGCAGAGCGTCACGCGGATCTCCGCCAAGTACAAGCTGGTCAGCCGGGAGCACCACGCCGAACGGTCCACTGTGTACGTCGGCGGGGTGCCGATCGGCCCGGACACGGTCACGCTGATCGCGGGGCCGTGCGCGGTGGAGACGCAGGAGCAGACCCTGGAAGCGGCGCGGATGGCCCAGTCCGCCGGCGCGGTCCTCCTGCGCGGCGGCGCGTACAAGCCGCGCACGTCCCCGTACGCCTTCCAGGGTCTCGGCGAGCTGGGCCTGAAGATCCTGGCCGACGTCCGCGCCGAGACCGGCCTGCCGGTGGTCACCGAGGTGGTCGCCGCGCACGACGTCGAGATGGTCGCGCGGTACGCCGACATGCTGCAGATCGGCACCCGGAACATGTCGAACTTCGGGCTGCTGCAGGCGGCGGGCGAGGCGGGCAAGCCGGTGCTGCTCAAGCGCGGCATGAACGCGACGATCGAGGAGTGGCTGATGGCGGCGGAGTACATCGCCCAGCGCGGCAACCTCGACATCGTCCTGTGCGAGCGCGGCATCCGCACGTTCGAGACGGCGACGCGCAACACGCTCGACATCTCGGCGGTCCCGGTGGTCCAGCGGCTGTCGCACCTGCCGGTGATGATCGACCCGTCCCACTCGGGCGGTCGCCGGGACCTGGTGCTGCCGCTGTCCCGCGCGGCGATCGCGGTGGGGGCGGACGGCGTGCTGGTGGACGTGCACCCGCACCCGGAGCAGGCCCTGTGCGACGGCCCGCAGGCGCTGGTGACCGAGGACCTGCAGCGGCTGTCGGCGGAGCTGGACGACCTGACGGCGGTGGTCGGCCGCCGCCCGTCGACGTGGTGGCACCGTCGCCTGCTGGCCGGCTGAAGGACCCAAAGAGAACGGCCCCCGGTGCGTGCACCGGGGGCCGTTCTCATCGAGGCGGGGGATCAGGGGAGCGAGTACGCGATCACCTCGGGCACCGGGTGCGCCGTGAAGCCCGGGGCCGCCGCCGTCACGATCACCGTGTTGCCGTCGATCGCCGGGAACGAGTTGATGCCCGCGCCCGTCTTCGTCGTCCACAGCTGCTTGCCGCTGCGAACGTCGAACGCGTACACCGTTCCGTCGAACGTGCTCGTGAACACCACGTCGTTCGTCACCGTCGCCGCGCCGAACGCCATCTGGGGCAGCGGCTGGGTCCACTTGACCCGGCCGGTCGCGACGTCGACCGCCAGCAGGCCGCCCTTGCCCGAGGCCAGGTCCGGCCACGCCTGCAGCGGCTTGATCGCGCTCAGGTGCGTCGCCAGGTCGACCCACGGGACGAACAGCGTGCCGTCGGACACCGCCATCGGCGTCTCCACCCCGCCGAACGTGCCGGGGTAGACCTCGGTGACCTCGACCGGCAGCGGGCCGGTGTCGTTGAGGTGCTTGCCGACCGGCAGCGACCACAGCGGCTTGCCGTCCGACGCCCGGTAGGCGTGCACCGAGCCCATCTTGCCCGCGGCGATGACCACCTCGGTCAGCTTGCCCTGCAGCCGCACCTTCGTGACCACGGGCGAATCCTGCAGGTCGTAGTCGCGGACGTCGTGCGGCAGGACCTGCTGATACCACAGGAGCTTCCCGGTGTGGGCGTCCAAGGTGACCAGTGAGTTGGTGTACAGGTCCGGGCCCGGCCGGCTGCTGCCGTTGGGGTACTCGGGCGTGCCCGGGTACGGCGCCGGGTTGCCGACGGTGAGGAAGATGCGGCCCTCGTCGTCGATCGCGGGCGGGTACCAGAGGCCGCCGCCGCTGTTGATCTCCGGATGGCCCCAGAGGTCGCCGTCCTTGACCGTGTTGAACTCCCACTGCACCGCGCCGGTGCGGACGTTCAGCGCGTACACGATGCCCATCGAGCCGGGCACGTACTCGGTCCAGGTCGACGGCGCCGTGCTGACCACGACCGTGTCGCCGTAGACCTGCGGGGCCACGTCGACACCGCCCTTGCCGGAGTTGATCAGCTCCCGCGTCCACACCGTCTTGCCGGTGCGGGCGTCGAGGGCGAAGACGCCGGTGAACGTCGTCGCGACGATCAGGCCCTTGCCGTAGGCGACGCCGTTGGGCCCGACGTTCGGGTCGCCGAACGTCCGCTTCCACAGCTCGCGGCCGGTCTTCGAGTCCAGCGCGTAGACGTTGGAGTTGAGGTCGGCGAAGTAGGTCACCCCGTCGACGACGATCGGGTTGCTCGCCATCAGCCCGGCGAAGGTCGGCGTGCCCGAAAGCGGGTAGCGCCACTTGACCTTCAGGTCGCCCACGTTGCGCGAGTTGATCGCGGTGCGCGTGGTCGCCCGGGTGTTGGCCAGGTCGTAGTTGTGCCCCAGCCAGGGCTGGCTCGGCCGGCCTCCCCAGGCGGCCAGGCTCTCCGAAGAGAGCCGGTCCGCGGCCGCCGTCGGCTCGGTGCCGGCGATCCCGGACACCACCGCGAGCGCGACGAGGGCGAGCCCGGTGCGCAGGCGCCTGCGCCGGAGCTTGCGGACCGGCCGGATGTCGGTGTCGGACACCGTTGCCTCCTTACGTCCGCGCCCGGTCGTTCGGGGGATCGGGCGCGGTTCGTGCGTTTTTCGGGAACTTCAGTGCGGGAACTCAGTGGTGGAACTCGCCGCCGTTGACGTCGAGGTTCTGGCCGGTGATCGCGCTCGCCAGGTCGGACAGCAGGAACAGCACGGCGTTCGCGACCTCGTCGGGCAGCGCGAGCCGGCGCAGGTCGAGGTTGGCGGCGACCTCGTCATAGACCTGCTGCGCGGGGACACCGCGCTGCTCGGCCATGTACGCGAAGCCGCCCTTCAGCGCGTCCGCCCAGATGTAGCCGGGCGTGACGGTGTTGACCCGGACGCCCTGCGGGCCGAGCTCCGAGGACAGGCTCTGCGCCAGGGAAACCAGCGCGGCCTTGGCCATCTTGTAGACGCCGAACGGCGGCTTCGAGTGCCGGATGACCACCGAGCTGATCATCACGATCGCGCCCTTGTTCTCCGCCAGCGACGGCGCGAACAGCCGGCTCAGCCGCAGCGCCGCGAAGACGTTGGTCTCGAAGCCGGGCCGGATGTCGGCGACGTCGACGCTGGTCAGCGGCGTCATCGGCGGCACCGCGAACGCGTTGTTCACCAGCGCGTCGACCCGGCCGAACGTCTCGAGCGCGGTGTCGGCCAGGTGCTGCGCCGAGGCTTCGTCGGTGATGTCGGTCGGCACGACGAGCGCCTTGCGGCCCAGCCCTTCGACCTCGCGGGCGACTTCGGCGAGCCGCTCTTCGTTGCGCGCGGCCAGCACGACGTCCGCGCCGTTGGCGGCGCTGCGCACCGCGAGCGACCGGCCGAGACCGGGCCCCACGCCGGACACGACGACGACTTTGTTCTCCAGCACTCTGGGCTCCTTGGATCGAGGGTCAGGCGGCGAACGGCTTCGGCCGGCGCAGCTCGTCGAAGGACGACAGGTCCGGGACCGTCCAGCCGTCCAGGTCGTACTCGTTCATGCACTCGTCCACAAAGGACTTGTAGTCGTCGACCTCGCCGCCGGCGAGCTGCGAGAACAGCAGTTCCACCCGGGTGTTCTCGTGGTTGCCGGCGTAGTTGCGCTCGTAGAGCTCGTGGCGGCCGCCGAACTCGGTGCCGACCGCGTCCCACAGCAGCTTCATCAGCTTGGTCCGGTCGACCGCCTCGACGCCGTCCGAGCCGCGCAGGTACTTGTCGAGGTAGGGCCGGACGTCGGGGTTGGCGAAGTCGTCCGCGCCGGAGTTGACGTAGATCAGCCCGCTCGCCACGTCCTGCAGGATGATCTCGCGGATGCGCGGGTAGCCCAGCTGCATGAACCAGCGGTAGGCCAGCCCGTACTGCGGGTTCGGCAGCAGCGCGCCGTTCTTCCACTCAACCGGGTTGCGAGCGGACGCGTCCGACAGCGCCCAGAACAGGTTGCGCCAGGCCAGCACCTCGCCGGCGCGGGCCTGCACGCCGCGGAAGTCCTTGGTGCCGGTGATCTCCAGCGCCTTGAGCAGCAGCCCGGCGATGAACTCGAGCTTGACCGCCAGCCGCGTGCAGCCGTGGAAGGTGAAGCGCTCGATGAACCCGGACTGCCCGGAGAACAGCCGCACCTTGCCGATGTCGCCGTAGACGAAGATGTTCTCCCAGGGGATCAGCACCTTGTCCAGCACCAGGATCGTGTCGTTCTCGTCCAGCCGCGAGGAGAGCGGGTAGTCGAACGGGCGCCCCATCGTGGCCGCCGCCTGCGTGTAGGACGGGCGGCAGATGAGCTTCATGCCCGGCGCGTCCATCGGCACGGTGGCGACGAGCGCGAACTCCTTGCGCTTGATCGGCAGGCCGTAGTGGGCGATGAAGTTGTAGTGCGTCAGCGCCGACCCGGTCGCGACCACCTTGGCGCCGCTGACGATCACGCCCGAGTCGGTCTCGCGCTCGACGTGCACGAAGACGTCGGACACCTCGTCCGGCGGCCGGCTCCGGTCGACCGGCGGGTGCACGATCGCGTGGTTCCAGAAGAGCACCTTCTCCTGCGACTCCCGGTACCAGCGGCGGGCGTTGGGCGCGAACTCCCCGTAGAAGTCCGCGTTCGCGCCCAGCGTGCCGAGGAAGGACGCCTTGTAGTCCGGGCTGCGGCCCATCCAGCCGTAGCTCATCCGCGCCCACGCGGCGATCGCCTTCTGGTCCCCGACGAGGTCCTCGACCGTCTTCGGCGTGGTGAAGAACCGGTGCGTGTACCCCGTGCCGCCGCCGTCGACCGGCTTGGTGAGGACGTCCTGGTGCTTCGGGTCGTGCAGCGCGTCGTACAGCCGCGCGGTCATCCGGATCGGGTTGTGGAACGCCGGGTGCGCCACCGGATCCTTGATCCGTTCGCCGTAGAGGTAGATCTCCCGGCCGTCGCGCAGGCTCTCCACGTACTCGGCACCGGTCAGCGGACGGGTGGCGGCCTGGTTCGCGGAACCCGTCTCGGTGCCCTGCTGATCGACCATCGCGGCTGGACCCTCTTCTCGTGGCGGAGTCGGAATGCGTTGCGCGACGGGGGTTTCCGGGACCGTCAGGCGACGATCTCGAACTGCCCCATCATCCCGCTGGTGGAGTGCTCGAGGAAATGGCAGTGGTACAGGTACTTCCCGAGGAAGTCGGTGAAGGTGGCCTGGACGGTGACCGACTTGCCCGACCCGAGGAACACGGTGTCCTTGCGGCCGGCGTCCTGCGGCAGCAGCGGCGCGCCCTCGCGTTCGAGGACCCGGAACTGCACCAGGTGGCAGTGGAAGGTGTGGTCGATCGGGTGCGCGGTGTCGCCGTTGGTGATCTTCCAGATCTCCGTGCTGCCCCGCTTGACCTGGAAGTCGATCCGGTTGGGGTCGAACGGCTTGCCGTTGATCAGGCCCAGCGGGACGCCGGTGAGGTCGAAGCTCAGCACCAGCTCGCGGGTGACGCTCGCCTTCGTCAACGCGGGCAGCGCGCGCAGCCGGTCCGGCACGCGGCTGAAGTCCGGCGCGGGGCGCACGACGTCGAAGCGCAGCACCGGGCCCGCGGTCGCGTCCGAGAGCACCAGCTGCGTGCCGACCTTGTAGCGCGAGAAGTCCACGACGAACTCGGTGCGCTCGGCCGAAGCCAGCGACAGCTCGGTTTCCGCCACGGGAGCCGGCAGCAGCCCGCCGTCGGAGGCGATCCGGAGCAGCGGCGCGCCGCCGAGGTTGAGCTGCAGCATCCGCTCGTTGGCGCCGTTCAGCAGCCGGAAGCGGTACTTGCGCGCGGCCACCTGGAAGTACGGCTGGACCTTGCCGTTGGCCAGGATCGTGCCGCGCGGGATGTCGAAGACGAACGCGCCCTTCTCGTCGAAGTGCGCGTCGCGCAGCATGATCGGCACGTCGAACTCGCCCGAGGGCAGCCCGAGCGACGCCTCGGCGGGGTCGTCGATGAGGTAGAACCCGTGCAGCCCGCGGTAGACGTGGTCGGACTCGAGGCCCATCACGTGGTCGTGGTACCAGAGCGTCGCGCCCTGCTGGTTGTTCGGGTATTCGTAGGTGTAGGCCTGCCCGGGCGCGATGACGTCCATCGGGTAGCCGTCGCTGGCGACCGGCGTGTGCCCGCCGTGCAGGTGCACGTTGGTGTCGTCGGCGAGCCGGTTGGTGATGGTGACCTTGGTCGTCCGGCCGGTGCGCGCGCGGATCGTCGGGCCGGGGAACGTGCCGCCGTAGGTGAGTGCCGGCGTGCGCAGGCCCGGGAAGATCTCGACGTCGGAAGGCTGGACGCTCAAGCGGTAGTAGTCGGCGGCCGCGTCGCGCAGGTAGGGGCGCAGCTGGGCCGGGACCGGCATCGGCACGGAGAACGGCGTGACCGGCGGCGCGACCGCGGCGAGCGACTCGGCCGACGGACCGGAGACGTCGAGCCCGCCCATCGGCATGCCGTCCATCTTGTGCTGGGTCAGCGGGCGCACCGCGTCGGTCACCGCGGGTGCCGCGGTGGTGCCACCCGGGGATCCCTTGGGCAGCAACAGCCCGCCGACCGCGCCGCCGACGGTCAGGCCGCCCAGCGCGAGCATGCGTCTTCTGTTCAGCATTCTTGGTTCTCCCCAGTGGCGTGCGGACGTCGAGGTCTCGGCCTGCCCGATCCTCGCACCGGTGCGCCCGGGGTACTTCTCGCGCCGTGCGCAGTGGAATTCCCTGGCACGAAGGAACATCGCACGTCGGGAGGTGCCCGCCGCGGCGCGCCGGTGTGACGCTCCTCGGGTACTCCGCGCCCGGCGGTCGCTCCGCCGATCCACAGTGGATCTTCAAGTAGGAAGGCAGGAATCCGTCGTGACGCAGAACCTGGCCGGCGATTCCGTCCGGAAACTCCCGACCCGCGGCAAGTCCGCGCTCTCGTGGCGCCGCACCGTGCTCAACCCGTGGGTCCTCGCGACGCTGGCCCTGGTCGTGTTCAACGCGCTCTACGCGTTGCCGCGCTACCTCAGCTTCGACCCGGCGCAGTCGCGGATCCCGCCGGACCCGGGCTTCGCGCTGCACTTCCCGACCGTCGCGCTGCACGCGATCTTCGGCAACATCGCGATGATCACGTTGCTGCTGCAGGTGATGCCGGCGCTGCGCGGGCGCAACCGCAAGGTGCACAAGATCAGCGGCTACGTCTACCTCTACGGTGGCGTGCTGCCGAGCGCCCTGCTCGGCCTGGTGCTGCTGCCGTTCTCGGCCGCCCCGACCGGCGGCGTCGGCCTGTTCGCCATGTCCGTCGGCTGGATCGCGGTGACGCTCGTCGGGTTCCGCAAGCAGAGCAAGCACCGCTACGCCGAACACCGCCGCTGGATGTACTACAGCTTCGCGCTCGCGCTCGGCACGTCGTGGGGCCGGGTGCTGGGTCTGGTGCTACCGCTGTTCGGCGTCCGGATCGGCGTGCAGATCGACATCATGGTGTTCCTCGAGCTGTCGTCGTGGCTGTGGGTGCTCAACGTGCTCGTCGCGCAGTGGGCGTGGGAGCGCGGTTCGCGCAAGAAGGCGCGGCGCGGGCAGCCGGAGACGCTGCGCGCCGCGGCCTGACCTTCCCGCCCCTCGGTGAAAGGACGCACATGACCAACCCCGACGTCCCGGCGGCGCTCGCCGGGTTCGCGGCCGCGGACCCGGACCGGCTCGACGCCGAGTTCGCGGACCTCACCGCGCGCGTGTGGCACGACGCTGCCCTCGCCGCCGACCTCGTCCCGGAGTTCGTCGACCTGCTCGCGGTGGCCGATGACGCCCGCGCGGGCCGGCTAGCGGTGCTGCTCGGGCTGCTGGCCGAGGAGCACGGGCTCGGCACCGAGGTCTTCACGCAGGTCGCCAAGGGCCTGGACACCTACCTCGACGTCCTGGACCGCCACGCCGACGGCGAGCCGGTTGCGCTGGGTCTGCTGTACCTGGTGGCGCACTTCCCGGCCGACTCGGAGCGGATCCTCGCGGCCGTCGCGCACCGGAACCTGACGGCCGAGGACCGCAGCCGCCTCGAGCGCTGCCTCGAGCCGTACGACCGGGAGAACCTGGTGCTCGGCCGGGTCTGGCCGTCACCGGCGGAGTGGGCGCTGACCGACGCCGAGCGCGAGTTCGACCGCCGCTGGGTCGCCGAGCTGCCCGACGCGCAGGCGAAGGCGACCTGGGACGGCGACACGAAGATGGTGCTGGGCTACGCCGGCGCGCACGCCTACTGGGCGCAGCTGGCCGGCACGCCGGTGGTGGCGGCGGACACGAACCCGCTGCGCGCCGCCGTCCCGGTCGAGGCGTCGGACGACGGCCTGGCGGGGATCACGCGGCACGCGCCGGTGCTGCGCTGCCCGGTGTGCCACGGACCGCTTGCGGCCCGGCCCTCGGGCGCGCACTGCCCGGTCTGCCCGGGAACGTACCCGCTGGCCCGGGGCGTGCTGGACTTCACCGCCGACCCGACCCGCCCGGTCGCGGCCGACGACCCGGACGACGTCCTGAGCAACGCGGCGGCGATGAACAGCATCGGCCTGTACTACGAAGAGGTGCTGCGGCCGGGCTTCCTGCGCCTGATGGGCACGAACTGGGGCGGCCAGGTCACGCCGGCGGACGAGGACGAGTACTTGGCCGCCCGGTTGAGCTCGGTGGACGGCACGGTCCTCGACCTGGCGGCGGGCGCGGGCCGCTGGACGGCGGTGCTGGCCGAGCTCCTGGGCCCGGACCGCCTGGTGGCGCTGGACCTGAACCCGACGATGCTGAGCTGGCTGCGCGGAAGGCTGCCGGAGGTGTGCGCGGTCCAGGCGTCGGCGCTCGACCTCCCGTTCGCGGACGCGTCGTTCGGCGGGGTCAACTGCTGGAACGCGCTGCAGGCGATGCCGGACCCGGCCCAGGCGATCGCCGAAGCCGGCCGGGTGCTGAAGCGGGGAGGGACGTTCACGCTGCTGACGTTCGGTTCGGCTGAGGACCCGGTGCTGGCTTATTACCAGTCGACGTTCCGCGGTCCGGGGTTCCCCGACGGCGGGATGCCGTTGTTCAGCAGGGCTTTGGTGCGGTCGTGGGTGGAGGCGGCCGGGCTGGTGGTGCGGGACGAGTCGGGCCCGGGCTCGTTCATCTTCGTGACGGCGGAGAAGCCGGCTTAGATTCGGAGATCTCGGAGGCCCCCTGCCGCTTCGGTGGCAGGGGGCCTTTCGGCGTTCCGGGTGGTCTTGAATGACTCATTCAAGACGTTCGGCGCCGGGTGCGAAGCCGGGCAGACGCGGGAGCGGGTCCACCCAGGGCCTAGCGCGCGCGGGGGGTGTTCCCGCCGCGGGAACGCCCCCGCGCTTTGCTGGGGTGGGCAGTTGGCCGGGTGCTGTCTCGAGCCGGCTCTGGTGGTCGAGCGCCGACGGGATCGCTTTGGCGGGGTCGCAAGCTCGTCGGGCGGTCTTGAACGACTCATTCAAGACATCCGCCGACGGTGCGAGCCCGAGCAGATCCGGGCGAGCCGCCCACCCCAGACCCGAGCAAGCGAAAGGGGCCCTCCCACCGCAAGGCGGGAAGGCCCCATCCAAACCAGACTCAGCCCAACGTGCGAGCGAACGCCCGCAAGTCGTCCACCAGCAGATCCGGCTGCTCCATCGTCGCGAAGTGGCCGCCGCGGTCGAACTCCGTCCAGCGGCTCAGCGTCGGCAGGATCGACTCCGCGAACCGTCGCACCGGCCGCACCGCGTCGGCCGGGAAGTACGCCACCCCGACCGGGGCCGCCAGGTCCCACGGGCCGCCCCACGTCTTCGCGAAGTCCAGCCGGTTGGACTCGTAGTACAGCTGGGCGCTGGAGCCCGCCGTCGCCGTCAGCCAGTAGATCGAGACGATCGTCAGCAGCAGGTCTCGGTCCACCGCGTCCTCGGGGACGTTGTCCGAGTCCGTCCACTCCTTGAACTTCTCGACGATCCACGCCAGCTGCCCGACCGGGGAGTCCGTCAGCGCGTACGACAGCGTCTGCGGCCGGGTCGACTGGATGTGCCGCCAGCCCGCCTTGTCCTGCTCGAAGTGGGCCGCGAACTCCAGGCGCGCGCGCTCGGCGTGGTCGAGGCCGGCGAACGCCGCCGGGTCGTCCGGGGGGAACGTCACGAACATGTTGACGTGCACGCCCGCCACGTGCGCCGGGTCGGCGAGACCCAGGTGCAGCGAGATCGGCATGCCCCAGTCGCCGCCCTGGGCGATGTAGCGGTGGTAGCCCAGCGCGCGCATCAGCTTCGCCCACGCCCGGGAGATCCGCGGCACGTCCCAGCCGATCGCGCCCGTCGGGCCCGAGAAGCCGTAGCCCGGCACCGACGGGATGACGACGTGGAACGCGTCCGCCGGGTCGCCGCCGTACGCCGCCGGGTTGGTCAGCGGGCCGACGACGTCGAGGAACTCGGCCACCGAGCCCGGCCAGCCGTGCGTGATGATCAGCGCGCGCGCGTTCGGCTCCGGCGAGCGGGCGTGCAGGAAGTGCACGTTGACGCCGTCGATCGTCGTCATGAACTGCGGGATGTCGTTGAGCCGCTGCTCGGCCAGACGCCAGTCGAAATCGTGGCGCCAGTACTTCGTCAGCTCCTTCAGGTAGCCGACCGGGACACCGCGGTCCCAGCCGACGCCCGGCAGCTCCGACGGCCAGCGCGTGTCGTCGATCCGCCGGTGCAGGTCGTCGAGCGCGTCCTGCGGGATGTCGATCTTGAACGGTCTGATCTCGGCCACTGGTTCCCCATCCTTGTCTGGCATCGTCGGTCAGGCCGCGAGGTCGCGGGCCTGGGGGGCCGGCGGCTCGGCCGCGGGCGGGAGGACGGCTTGCGGGCGCCGGCGGTGCCGGAGCACCCGCAGCGCGTACTTCGGCTTCAGGAGCGACTGCGGCGGGTCGATCAGCCCGGCCACGCGGATGAACGCGTTGGTGAGCACCGAGTCCTCGACCGCCGCCTCCTGCAGCCGCGCGACGTAGCGGTTGACGAAGTCGGTCATCAGCCCCTTGCGGCCCTCCGCGCCGGCGTACCCCATGTCGCCGCCCGCCGACACCGACCACGCGCCCGCGATCTTCTTCGCGATCTCCTTGAAGAACGGCCGCGCGGCCGGCACCGGGTCGCGCCGCAGGTGCTGCTGCAGCACCAGCGACTCGAGCGCGGCGACCGTCATGCCCTGCGCGTAGATCGGGTTGAAGCTGCACACCGCGTCGCCCATCACGAGCAGCCCGGCGGGGAACCGGCGCAGCTTCTCGTAGTGCTTCCAGATGCTCGCCGGGTACCGGAACGTCACCGGGTCGTCCAGTGGCACGCCGGTCGAGATGGCGTCGTGGATGTCCGGGATGGGCAACGACTTGACGTACGCGGTGAAGCCCTCGGCGTCGGTCGGCGGGTGGTCGCCGAGGACGCCGGTGAGCGACAGCTCGACGCGCCCGTCGCCGCCGGGCATCCGGTGGAAGAACGCGCCGCGCGGGGTCTCCGGCGTCGCCGCCGGGATGATCGCCAGGTCCGTGCCGAACGGGTCGGCCGGCAGCCGGTAGTGGCGCGTGGTGTAGGCGAGGTCGATCTTGACGCGCTCCTCCACCGGCTTGTCGTAGCCCAGCTCGGCCAGCCACAGCGGCGTGCGCGAGCCCTTGCCGGTGGTGTCGACGACGAGGTCGGCGTGGAACACCGTCGGGCCGTCGCCGCCGTGCGCCTGCACGCGCGCGCCGGTGATCCGGCTGCCGTCCTCCGTGGACTCAAGCCCGAGGATGTCGTGGCGGTCCAGGAAGACGACGTTCGGGATCGCCTGCACGCGCTTGCGCACGTGGTACTCCAGCAGCGGCCGGATCGCGGGGACGCAGTCCAAACCGGACGGTGCCGGCTTCATCCGCCGCCCGTTGAAGATCCAGTGGACGTCGGAGCTGAAGTCCCCGCACTTGACCCCGGCCTCGGACAGCTCGTCCTTGAGGCCGGGGAAGTGGCCCTCGAGGATCTGCTGCCCGCGGGCCACCAGGCCGTGCGCGTGCCTGCCGTGGGGCACCCCGCGGCGGTAGGTGGTCTCGCCGGTCAGCTTGTCGCGGTCGACGAGGACCACTTCGGCGTAGGTCTCGGAGAGCACGCGGGCGGCCAGGAGGCCGGCCATGCTCGCACCGAGGACGACTGCGCGGTCACCCGCGGGTGCGGCCATCGCGGTCACCTCCCGCGGCAACGTAGCTGGACATCGTTCGTCCCTTTCTCCGGTGGGGTGGGGAGACGGCGCCGGTCAGTCCGGGAGCCGGATCGAGAGCGCGTGCCGGAACACGTCGCGGGGGTCGTAGCGGCGCTTGACGTCCTGCAGGCGCGGGTAGTTGTCCTTGTAGTACAAGGTGGACCACGGCACGCCGGAGGTGTTCTGCGCCGGGTCGGCCAGGTCGACGTCCGGGTAGCTGATGTACGAGCCGTCGTTGACCTCGCCGGGCACCGGGACACCGCCGGACTCGGCGTAGACGTCCCGGTAGTACGCCTGCACCCAGGCCAGGTTCGCCTCGTCCTCGGCGGGCGAGAGCCACATGCCGGTGCTGATCGACGCCTTGAGGATCGAGTCGCGCTGCGGGATCGCGGTCGCGTCCGGGGCGACGGCGTTGACCTGCCCGCCGAAGCCGGTGACGACCAGGCAGCCGCCCGCGGTGCCGCCCTCGACCGTCAGGTGCCGGTGGATCGCGTCGAGCTGGTGCTCGGTGAACCCCTTGCGCAGGTAGCCGGCCTTGTTCTTGTAGCGCCCGTTGGGGTCGTTGGGCCAGCTGTAGGACGGCATCCAGGTGCTGAACCACGGCAGCACGGCGACGTCGTTGACGACCGGCTCGACGTCGACACCTTCGGTCAGCGCCGCGAACCACGCGGCGAGCAGCTGCTCGGAGTCGGGCACGTCCTCGTCCAGCACCGCGGTGACGGTGAAGATGCCGCCGTCCTGGTGCGTGATGATCAGGTTGCTCCACAAGGACTCGTACGGCGAACCGGGGTCGCTGTTGCGCTCGTACCAGGCGCAGTAGTTGCGCAGCACCCGCTTGAACGACTGGGGCGTGAACGCCGGCCACGGCCACACCACGGCCTGGCGGCGCATCGCGCGCGGCGCTTTCGGCAGCAGCTGCGCCGGGTCGTCGGAGTCCGCGCCGGGGGAGCGCAGCCAGAACCGCGTCACGACGCCGAAGTTGCCGCCCCCGCCGCCGGTGTGGGCCCACCAGAGGTCGCGGTGCGGGTCGTCCTCCTCGCGCGTGGCGACGACGGCGGACGCCTTGCCGTCTTCGTCCACGACGACGACCTCGACGGCGTACAGGTGGTCGACGACGAGGCCGTCGCGCCGCGAGAGGTGGCCGTAGCCGCCGCCGGAGATGTGGCCGCCGACGCCGACCTCGAAGCACGTGCCCGCCGGGATCGTGACGCCCCAGCCGCTGTAGAGGACGCGGTAGACGTGCCCGAGCGTCGCGCCGCCCTCGACGGCGAACGCGCGGCGGGACTCGTCGTAGTAGACGGCGTTCAGCCGGGACAGGTCGAGCAGCACCTGCACCTCGGGCGAGGAGGTGAAGTCCTCGAAGCAGTGCCCGCCGCTGCGCACCGCGAGGCGCTTGCCGGCGTCGACGGCCTCCTGCACGGCCGCGACGACCTGCTCGGTCGAGCCGGCCAGGCGGACGTAGTCCGGTTTGCCGGCGAACCGGTGGTTGTAGCTCTCCACCAGGTTCTCGTAGCGCGGGTCGGCGGGGGTGACGGTGACCGGCCCGAAGGCCGGGGGCTGCTCGGTCATCTCGTTCCTCCATAGCGGACGTACGGGTATGACCGTCACATGCGGGCCCCTGCCCCGGCGTCTTCCGCGTTGCCGATCGTGGCGGGTTCCACTGTGGACGGTCCGGGGACGACGACGGCCGGTGCCGTGCTCTGGCGAGAGCGCGGCACCGGCCGTGGTTCGGTCGTGCGGTGGGTCAGCCGGCGGGCGTCGCCGCCGGTTCTTCGGTGGCCTGCTCGGCGGCGGGCGCCTCCTCGGCCGGGCCGGCCGGAGCCGCCCCGGTCGGCGGGACGTGCCGCAGCAGCCGCGCGGCGAGCACCGCGACGGCGGCCAGCAGGACCGCGCTGACGATCGCCACGACGTGGAGGCCGCTGGTGAACGCCTCGCGGGCCGAGCTCAGCACCTGGCCGCCCACCTGGGCGGGCAGGGTGGTGGCGGCGTCCACCGCACCGGCGATGCTGTCCTTGGCCACGCTCGCGGCCGGCTCCGGTGTCCCCGCCGGGACGCTGACCAGCCCGCGGTACACCGCGGCGCCGATGCTGCCGAGCACCGCGATACCCAGCGCGAAGCCGAACTGGCCGCTCGTCTCGTTGAGGCCCGCGGCCGAACCCGCCTTCTCCGGCGGCGCGGAGGCGAAGATCAGGTTCATGCCCAGCGTCACCAGCGGGCCGGCGCCGAGGAAGATCAGCGCGAAGCCGGTCGCCAGCGTCCCCGGGCCCGCCGTCGCGTCCACCTGGGTCAGCACCAGCAGGCCGACGACCGAGATCGCCAGGCCGATGCCGATCAGGTACGCCGGCCGGAACCGGCGGCCGAGGATCGGCGACACGAGGAAGCTGATCGTGTTCGCGGCCACCGCGGGCAGCATCCACAGGCCCGCCTTCAACGGCGTCAGGCCGTTGACCAGCTGCAGGTCCTGCGTGATGAACAGCATGATCGCGCCCATCAGCATGGTGCCGAACAGCATGCTGCCCAGCGCCGTGCTGAACGCCTTGCTGGCGAACAGCTTCAGGTCCAGCAGCGGGTGCTCGAGCCGGCCCTGGCGCCGCCCGAAGACGTAGCCGAAGGCGAGCCCGACGACGACCGAGAGCACCGCCACGACGCTCCAGCCCTCGGCGGCCAGCTGCTTGAGGCCGTAGATCACCGGCAGCACGGTCACCAGGATGAGCGCCACGCTCGGCAGGTCCAGCTTGCCGGCGTCCGGGTTCTTGAACTCCGGGAGCAGGATCGGGCCGAGGACGAGCAGCAGCACCATGGCCGGGACGCCCAGCAGGAACACCGAGCCCCACCAGAAGTGCTCCAGCATCAGGCCGCCGACGAGCGGGCCGATCACCGCGCCCACCGAGAAGCACATCGCCCAGATGCCGATCGCCATCCCCATCTGCTTGGGGTTGCGGAACATCGTGGTGATGAGCGACATCGTCGACGGCGCCAGCGTCGCGCCGGCGATGCCGAGCAGCGCCCGGGCCGCGATGAGCATCTCGGGGCTGGTCGAGTACGCCGAGAGCACCGAAGCCACGGCGAACGCGGCCGCGCCGATGAGGAGCAGCTTGCGGCGGCCGATGCGGTCGCCGAGCGTCCCCATCGTCACCAGGAAGCCGGCGAGCAGGAAGCCGTAGATGTCGGTGACCCACAGCTGCTGCGTGGTGCTCGCGCCCAGGCTGGCGGTCAGGTGCGGGAGCGCGAGCAGCATCACGTAGACGTCGATGGACACCAGCAGGGTGGGCAGGGCGAGCACGGCCAGCCCGATCCATTCCCGCCGGCCGGCCCGGACGTCGGCCCCTGTCTGCGTAGTGTCGTTCATGGGTTGGTCCTTCCTATTGCGTATGAAGCCGTCTTGGCGCCCGCGGGCCGCCGCTCACCGGGGAGTCGGCGCCGCCGGCGCGATCCGGACACCGGATCGGCACGCGTTTCCCGCGTCCGCCGCGCGGAGGACCTCCGGTGCGAGGCGGGCGTCAGGTCGGCCCGGGCACGTCGGTACCTCGTGGTTCGGTCATGTCCACCATGGTCACGGAAAGTAGTGATCGTTGCATCTTCCGTATTGCTCTGTTAGGCCCAGCGGACCGGCGTGCCCCGGGCTCCGCCGGCGCTGGGGTTTCCGCTGGTGTGAGCCGCTTTTTCGCCGGTTTCCGCGGGTCCGGCGCCGGGGTCCGGTGGGGCCGGGACGGTCGGCGAGGCGTAGTCGGTCGCCTGCGCACCGTGCTAGCTTCGCCGCCGAAGAGGTTCCGCCGGACCACTGTCGGTCAGGCGGCCGGTGAGCCGAACGAGTGAATCTCACCGCGCTCTTCCCGTCGGACGTCCGGGGCCAGCGGCCCGCTCCGACCCATCCGAGAAAAGGCACACCCGACCGGGGAGTAGAACAATGGCGAAGTACCTGCTGATCATGCACATGAACCCGACGCTGTGGGCGGGCCTGACCGACGACCAGAAGAACGAGGTCTTCGAAGGCCACGGCAAGTTCCACCAGCTGATCTCCGAGTCCGGCGAGATGATCGAGACGAAGGCGCTGGCCGACCCCGACGCGACGAAGACCGTGCGCGTCCGCGAAGGCGCCACCGACGTCGCGTCCGGCCCGTTCGTCGAGTCCGAGGCGTTCCTCTGCGGCTACTACGTCGTGGACGTCGAGAGCGAGGAGCGCGCGGTGGAGCTGGCCGCGCAGATCCCGGACGCCAAGCACACCGCGATCGAGGTCCGCAAGGTCATCCACGAGGCCGGTCCCGCCTGATCGAGCGGACGTTGCCGGGGCCGGTTCCTCCGCGGAGGAACCGGCCCCGGCTCTCACGTGCGGTTGCTGGAGTTGCGCGCGATGTCCTGGCGGAACAGGCCGTCCGGGTCCAAGCGGGCACGCACCCGGTCCACCGCCGCGATCGCGTCCGGCGCCAGGATGCCCTGCGGCTGCTCGCGCGTCTCGACCAGCGTCGGGGTCGTCAGGCCGGTGTCCCACGGCGTCAGCGCTTCCCGGGCCGCGGCCAGCGTGTCCACTATGGACTCGTGCGTGACGTCGCCGAACGGCACGCCGGCGGCGACGTAGGCGAACCCGGCCGGCAGGTGCGAGAGCGCGCCGCCCGCCGGGTCCGGCCGGCCGAACGCGCCGCCGAGCTGGCGCAGTTCCGTCGTCACCAGCGGTGAATCCCGCCGCTCGCCGATGATCCGGGTGAACCGGCGGCCGCCTTCGTCGTCGAGGTCGCCGAGCAGCAGGTGGTCGCCGTGCACCGGTGCGGGGTCGGCCGGGTCCATGTGCGTGGCGGGTACGTCTTCCGGGCCGCCTTCGTGCCAGGTGTCGAACACCGGCTCGGCGATCGCGCGCAGCGGGCCGAGCAGCTCTCCGGCTTGGGCGCGGGCGAGCGGCAGGTCGCCGGCCGTGGGACTCAGCACCACGCCGTCGATGCCGAGCACCGGCCCGGCGCGCAGGGCTTCCGGGATCTGCGGCAGGTCCGGGAGGTTCATGACGCGCAACGCCGTCGTCACGGTGTCGGGTGCGTCCGCGGTCCACTGCCGCCACTGCTTGAAGAGCCGGTCGGCGTGCGCCGCCGGCCAGAACGCGGCGCCGGTGATCACCCGCGCCGCGGGGAAGAGGTCCACCTCGACGGCCGTCACGACGCCGAGGCCGCCCCCGCCGCCGCGGACCGCCCAGAACGCCTCCGGGTCGGTTTCCGCGTCGAGCCGCCGGTGCTCGCCGTCCGCGGTGACCAGCTCGACCGCGCGGACGCTGTTGGCCGCCAACCCCGTGTGACGGCCGTAGAAGCTCAGGCCGCCGCGCATCAGGTAGCCGACCGCGCCGACGCCGGGCGAGGAGCCGTGCGGCGCGGCGAGCCCGTGCGGCGCGGTCACCGCGACGACGTCGCCCCACGGCGTCCCGGCGGGGATCCGGACGCGCCGGGCTTCCAGGTCGAGGTCGACCGGGCCGTCCGGCAGGGTCCGCAGCAGCAGCGCGCCCGGCATCGGACCGGCCGTCGCCGACGCGTGCCCGGTCGCCATGACGCGGACCGCGAGCCCTTCCCGGCGCGCGTGCGCCAGCGCGGCCCGGACGTCGTCGACGGTCCGGACCTCGGCGGCCGCGGCCGGTTCGACCGGCGCGATCAGGTTGAACACCCGCGTGGCGCGCTCGTAGGCGGCGTCGCCGGGCTGGCTGACGAGCATCGGGGGACTCCTCGGGTCAGGCGGCTTCGCCGAAGTGGGCCTGGGCCAGACTCCGGGTGGTCACCGTGGCGAGCAGCACGCCGATGCCCGCGTGGCTCTGCAACGTCGACAGGTCGCGCCAGACGCGCTCGATCCGCTCGCCCTGGCGCACCGCGCTGGATCCCGCCGTGGGGAACAGGTTCCGCTCGACCGCGTGCCAGCTGAGCCGGATCACCTCGCGGCAGATCGTGGCCAGCCGCAGGTCGTTCTCCTGGCTGAATGCCGACGGGCCCGCGGCGCAGATCTCCTGCCAGGTCCGCGTCGCCTGCTGCACCGCGGCTTCGGCGGTGGCGATCATGCCGGCCGCTTCGCCGTACCAGAACTGGTAGTCCGGGTGCTCGTGGCGCGGGACGACCGGCGGGAACAGCGTCAGCCGCGAGCGCATGAGCTCCTCGTACGCGTCGAGCGCGCCCTGCGCGATCCCGACCGCCAGGCACGCGACCTCCAGCAGCATGAAGCTCAGCTGCCCGCCGCCGTATTCGCCGTTGCCGTGCAACGCGTAGCCGGGCGTGCCCTTGGTGACGTCGATCTCGCTCATGTGCGTACCCGGCAGCGTCAGGTGCGCCGGAACGCGGGCCTTGTCGATCACGATGCTGTGCGAGCCGCTGCCCTTGAGGCCGAGCTGGCCGCCCCAGTTGTCCAGCCGCCGCCACTGCTCCCGCGGGACGACGAAGAGCATCGGGACCTTCTCGCCGTCCTCGCCGTCGATCAGCGTGTGGCCGATGAAGTGCGTGGCGTACGGCGAACCCGAGCAGTAGTGCCAGGTCCCGTCGATGATCCAGTCACCGTCCGGAGTGGACTCCGCGGTCCCGCTCGGCACGATGGTGGCGGGGGCGATGAAGTTCCCCTCCTTGAACAGCTCCGCTTGCGCGCGCTCGCCGAAGAGCGTGGCGGCCTGCAGCGCGTGCGTCGCGCCGAGGCAGAACATCCACGCCGTCGACGGGCAGCCGCGGGCCAGCGCCGTGGTGACCCGCAGGAACGTGTCGATGCCGAACTCGTAGCCGCCGTAGCGCCGCGGGGTG
The DNA here is from genome assembly GCF_055633805.1 of Amycolatopsis sp. NPDC114478. Lineage (NCBI taxonomy): Bacteria > Bacillati > Actinomycetota > Actinomycetes > Pseudonocardiales > Pseudonocardiaceae > Amycolatopsis > Amycolatopsis sp. NPDC114478. Next base: position 73,645 of record NZ_JBVKDO010000029.1, read on the forward strand.
AGCAGGCGGTAGAACCCCGCCTTTTCGAACTCCTTGTGGGTGTCCTCGGCGTAGAAGGTCCGCTGCTCGGTCTCCGCCTGGCGGGCGACCAGTGCCGGCCCGATCGCTTCGGCCCGCGCGATCACCTCCGCCGGCGTCAGGCCCGGCTCGGGCGGCAGCGGAAAATCTGCTCCGGTAACGTCCTTGACCGTCGTCATCGCCAAGAGGCTCCTTGTCCTGGTCGGTTCGTCACCACGCGGTCGAGCGTCACACGGCGGCCGCCTCCGGTGCATCTCACCTAGTGCGGGCCCGGGTTCCGCACGGTGCGAGACTCGGTGCGGCCCGCGGTTTCGCTAGCGTTCCTCCGAAACCGGCCACGCGCGAGGAGGCGGCGAACGTGACTAGTCCCGACGGCCCGGTGGCGCGGGCGCCGCTGTCGGCGAACCAGGAGTTCCTCTGCGGCTTCGACCTCGGGGACGCCGACGGCCCGTTCGGCCCCCGGTTCCACATCGTGCACGGCTGGCGCCTGCGCGGCGAGGTCGACGTCGACGCCCTGCGGGGCGCGCTGATCGACGTCGTCGAGCGGCACGAGGCCCTGCGGACGCTGATCGTGCGCGACGAACCCGAGCGCTACCAGAAGATCCTGCCGGCGGGGCAGCCGCACCTCGAGGTGCGCGAGCTCGGCTCGGCCGACGGCGATCGCGACCGCCGCGTCGAAGAGCTGATCATCGAGGTGGAGTCCGGCGAGATCCACCCGGACCCGCCGCTGGTGCGCGCGGTGCTCGGCCGCTTCGACGACAAGGACTCGGTGCTGGTGCTGATCGTGCACCACACGGCGGCCGACGGCTGGTCGGTCCGGCTCGTCATCCGCGACCTCGCGACGCGGTACGCGGCCCGCCGCGGCTTCGACGTCGGCGAGCTGCCGGACCCCCGCCAGTACCGCGAATTCGCCGAACGGCAGGCGGAAAACGTGTCGGGGACCGAGCTGGACCGTTCCCGCGAGTTCTGGCGCAAGACCCTCGACGGCGCGCGCGTCTACTCGGTGCCGACCGACTTGCCCAAGTCGGCGGGAATCCCGGAGTCCAGCGGCGTCTACCGCTTCCAGATCGCCGCGGAGCTGGTGAAGCCGGCGCTCGAGCTGGCCTCGGCGATGCGCTCGACGCCGTTCATGGTGCTGCTGGCCGCGTTCGAGGTGCTGGTGCTCCGCACGACCGGCGAAACCGACGTCACGGTCCCGACGTTCACCCCGGGCCGCGGGCACGAGCAGTTCCAGCTGACGGTCGGGCCGTTCTTCAACTACCTGCCGCTGCGCACGGACCTGGGGGGCGCGGCGACGTTCCGCGAGGTCGCCACGCGCGTCCGGCGGTCGTGCCTGCAGGCGTACTCGCACGACATCCCGTTCGGCCAGGTCGCGGCCCAGGCCCCGGACCTGATGACCCGCACGCTGGAGGACCGCCGCGCGGCGGTGGTGTTCCAGGTGTTCCCGTTCCCGTTCCTGCTGGACGGCGAGCTGGTCGGTGACCTGGAGTTCTCCGAGGTCCGCCGCCGGCTGCTCTCCCAGCCGGTGGGCTCGGACGTGCCAAACGGTGCACTGTGGACGCTCAACCTGGACCCGTCCGGTGACATCGTGGCGGGCATCCAGTACAACACGAACCTGTTCGAGGAAGCGTCGGTCGCGGCGATGGTCGAGCAGTTCGTCCAGGTGCTGGGGGAGACGGTGACCCGGCCGGACGCGCCGCTGTAGTCCCGGGCACGCGAAAGGGGCCTTCCGAACCGGAAGGCCCCTTTTCGTTGTGGCTCAACCGACGTGGATCGGACCCCGTTCGACCTCACCGCGGCAGTAGGCGTTGTAGTGGTCCAGCCGCGCCTGGGCCTCGGCCGTCGCCTCGGTGAACCGCGTCTTGACGTCCACATCGGACACCAACACGTCGTGCATCGCCGCCGCCGAGATCTCCTGGATGTGCGCCAGTTCGCCGACCAGCGCGCCGCGCGCGGCCGGCGAGCCGGTCGTCGTGGCGATCTGGTCCAGGGCCACCAGGAAGTCCGGGTTCTGCTCGTACCAGCCCTCGGCGGCCAGCCGTTCGACCGTCGGGGTGGTGATCGGGACGAAGTTGGTGGCCTTGTGGCGGGCCGCCGCGTGCTCCGGGCGGCAGAGGAACTGCATGAACGCCAGCGCGCCGTCGCGGGTGTGCTCGTCGAGCCCGTCGGTCAGCCACAGCGCGTCGCCGCCGATGACGTTGCCCGCGCGCGGGACGTCCTGGTTGTACGGCATCCGCGCCGCCCGCACCGTGAACCCGCCGTCGCGGCCCGCCTGGACCATCCGGTCGACCTCCACCGACGACGTCAGCGTCAGCGCGGCGTGCCCCTCGGCGAACGTCCGGAAGTTGCCGTCCCAGTCGACGGCGTCGCCGTTGTGCAGGTACCAGTAGTGGCCGGCCCGGTGCAAGTTCCGCCACCACTCGGCGTAGGCCAGCGCCTCCGGCGAAGCCAGGTCGACCTTCTGGGCCCGGCCGCGGCGGCCGTTCTCGTGGTCGACCAGGAACCCGCCCTGCTGCGCGATCGACTGCTGGAACATCCAGCCGTGGTTGGGCCACGTGATGCTGTGCGACGGCCCGTCGCCCCGCAGCCGCCCGACCGCCTCGCACGCGGCTTCGACCTCGGCCCACGTCCGCGGGATCTCGTGGACGCCGGCCCGCGCCAGCAGCGTGGTGTTGGCGTACAGCAAAGTCGTCGACGTCAGCAGCGGCTGCGCGGCCACCGCGCCGTGGTAGCGGTAGTAGCCCCGGACGCCGGGGACGATGTCGCCGAGCACCACCCGCTCGCCGAGGATCTCTTCGCGGCGGCCGATCGCCCGCTCCACCGAGGTGAACAGCGGACGCCCGTCGGCCGTGCGGGTGTCCTTGGCCTCCTGGGCGGAGGTGTAGAAGTACTGCGCGATGGTCGGCGCCCGCCCGTCGAGCGCGGCCCGGTGGATCTCGCCGGGCAGCTCGAGGTACCCGAACCCCTCGACCTCCACGCGGTACTCCGGGTGCGCCTGCCCGAACTGCGCCGCCAGCTCCCGCATCTGCGCCAGGTACTCGGGCATGATCGGGTAGATCGGCACCCACAAGCTGATCACGGTCACAGCCGGCCCCCTCTAGTAGTTCACGACGGCGCGGAACCGCACGTCGCCCTTGCCGACCCGGGCCACCGCTTCGGCGACCTGCTCGGCGTCGAACTCCTCGATGATCGGGGTGACGCGGCCGTCGGCGGCGAACCGCAGGGCCTCGGCCAGCTGGTCGAGGCCGTTGTGCGTCGCGCCGATGATGCTCTGCCGCTGCGCCCAGACCGGGCTCGCCGGCCCGATTTCGAACGTGCCCTCGGGGTCGATCGTGGCCAGCACGAGCCGCCCGTTGACGCGCAGGCCAGCGAGCGCGTCGGTGGCCGCGCGGTACGACGTCCCGGTCACCAGCACGACGTCCGCGCCGCCGATCTCGCGCAGCCCGGCGCCGTCGGCGACGACGTGCTCGGTGCCCAGCTCCCGGACCAGGTCGTGCTTCTCCGGCGACCGCGTGATCGCGACCGTCTCGAAACCGCACGCGGTGGCGAACTGCAGGGCCAGGTGCCCGAGCCCGCCGACGCCGAGGACGGCCACCCGTTCACCCGGCTTGGGGTCGGCCGCGCGCAGCGCGCTCCACGAGGTGTAGCCGGCGCACAGCATCGGCGCGGCCGCCTGGTAGCTCAGGCCGTCGGGCAGCAGGACCGTGCTCTCGGCCGGCACCGCGACGTACTGCGCGTGTCCACCTTGGACGGTCAGCCCGCTCATCCGCGGCGCGGCGCAGTTCATCCCCGACTGGCCGGTCAGCGGCAGGTTCAGCTTGCAGTAGTCGCACTGCCCGCAGGTGCCCTGCACCCACGTCGTGCCGACGCGGTCGCCCGCCTTGCGGATCGTCACGCCCGCGCCGACCTCGACGACCTCGCCCGCCGCCTCGTGCCCGACGATCACCGGGTCGAACGGCGGGAACGGGAACGTGCCGTCGGTCAGGAAGACGTCGTTGTGGCACACCCCGCACGCGCGCACCCGGACCAGCACCTCGCCCGGCCCGGCCGACGGCGTCGCGACGTCCTTCAGCTCCCAGCGGGCACCGGCCGCCGGGACCACTGCTGCCTTCATCGCACGCTCCCTTTCACGCGCCGGCCGGGCCGGGCGTCTTCAGGTGCACCGGCAGCGAGCCGATGCCGTTCATGATGAACGTGACCTGCGGCGACAGCTCCGCCGCCGGCACGGCCAGGGACAGGTCGGGGAACCGCTCGAACAGCGCCGCCAGCGCGGTTTCCGCCTCCAGCAGCGCGAGCGGACGGCCGATGCAGCGGTAGATGCCCTGCCCGAAGGAGAGGTTCTCCTTGTCCGGGCGGGCGATGTCGAAGACGTCGGCGTTCTCGTGCAGCTGCGGGTCGCGCCCGATGGCGGCGAAGTGCATGAGGACCGGGTCGCCCTTCGCGATCGTGACGCCGCCGAGCTCGACGTCCTCGACCGCGAACCGGAACGGCAGGTGCGCGACCGGCGCCTGCACCCGCAGCGTCTCGTCGAGGACGTCGCTCCAGCTACGCTCACCGGACTTGACCAGCGCGAGCTGCTCGGGGTGGGTGAGCAGCTGCAGGACGGCGTTGGCGATCAGGTTCTTCACCGGCTCGGTGCCGGTGGCGAGCATGATGTGCAGGGTGCCGACCATCTCGTCGTCGGTCAGCCCGGCGCCGGAGTCGCTGGCGCGCACGAGGTCCGACGTCAGGTCGTCGGCCGGCTCGCGCCGCTTCGACTCGACGAAGTCCAGCATCTCCTGGTGCCAGCGCTCGAAGTTCGCGGCGGCCTCTTCGGGGCTGGTGGTCGTGTCGGCGTTGATCTCGCCGCCGCGCAGGAAGTCGCGGCGGAACTCCTCGGGGATGCCGAACAGGTCGCAGATGACCGACGCGGGCAGCGGGTGCGCGAAGCGGTCCTTGAGGTCGACGGCCTCACCAGGCGGCAGCGCGGCGAGCTCGTCCAGCAGCTTGGCCGCGACGCTCTCGACGTTGGGGCGCAACGCTTCCACGCGGCGCGGGGTGAACGCCTGCGCACACGGCTTGCGCAGCCGCGTGTGGTCGCTGCCGTGCGAAGTGGTCAGGTTGTCCATGAGGACCCAGCCGATCAGCGGGAAGTCCTCGCCGATGCGGCCTTCCACGAAGTCGACCCAGTGCTTGCGCGGGTCCTTCGAGAAGCGGTGGTCGCCGAGCACCTGCCGGGCCTCCGCGTACCCGGTGATAGACCAGGCGAAGACGCCGCCCGGCAGTTCGATCTTCGCCACCGGGCCGTGCGCGCGGATCCGCGCGGCCTCGCCGTGGATGTCGGTCCCGGCCGGGTCCAGGGCGACGGGGCAACGCTCTTCCATGGGGCATCTCCAACGATCACGGGAACCGGGCAGGCGGGTGACCGGTGCGCCGCGGGCTGCGGCGCACCGGTCGGCCGAGGGGGATCAGATGTAGTTCGTGTTCGGCTCGAGACCGCAGGCGATGCGGCCGTAGAGCTCCAGGTTGGTGTTGGGGTGCATGATCGCGTGCAGGTTGACCGTCTGGACGTCCCGCTCGATGCGCTGGATCGGCACGTCGGTGTGCACCGACGAGCCGCCGCTGGCGGTGTTGAGGATGTCGACGGCCTCCTTGGCCCGCTGGCAGACCGCGCCCATGTCGAGGCGCACCCGGGCCCGCTCCTCCAGCGTCCACTCCTCGTCGGCGACGCTCTTGGTGTCGAGCATGCTCGCCGCGCGGTGCACGTGGAAGTCCGCCTCGTCGATCTTGATGGTCGCCTCGGCCACCTGGAAGTGGGTGATCGGCGCGTCCTTCTGGCTTTCGTAGGCGGTGTAGGTGATCTTGCGCCCGGGGAGGCGCTCGAAGAACGCGTCCTTGGCCGCCTTCGCCAGGCCCGCCGGCACCGCGGCGACCGTGGTGCACGCGGTCGGCATGAACGGCGCCTTGTACAGCGGCGAGTCCGCGTTCGCGGCGGACAGGTGCTGTCCCTGCAGGACCGGGACCATCGGCAGCACGCGCGCCGACGGCACGAAGACGTCCTTGGCGATCGTGCTGACGCTGCCGGTGCCGCGCAGGCCCGCGGTGTGCCAGTCGTCGATCACCTGCAGCTCGTCGATCGGCACGAGCACCATGATCGGCTCGAACTCGCCGTTCGGGTGGGCGATGACCGCGGCGTTCGTGTTCCACTTGCTCTGCGTGGAACCGGTGTTGAAGCCCCACTTGCCGTTGAGGACGATGCCGCCCTCGGTCGGGACGCCGACCGCGGTCGGGCTGAGGATGCCGCTGATCCGCACGTCCGGGTCGGCGAAGACCTCGTCCTGCACCTCGTCCGGGAACAGCCCGGTCATCCAGGTGCTGATCGCCCACACCGCGGTGACCCACGCGGTGGAGCCGTCGCCGCGGGCCAGCTCGCCCAGCACGTCGACGACGGTCGTCATGTCGGCCTCGTACCCGCCGTAGCGGCGCGGGACGCGGAGCTTGAGCAGCCCGGAGTAGGTCAGCGCTTCGATGGTGTCGTCGTGCAGGCGCCGGTTCTCCTCGGTCCAGATCGCGTGCTTCTTCAGCAACGGCACCAGTTCCGATGCGCGGCGAACCAGCTCGCTCCTCGACGGGGCATCGGCGATGGTCATCAGGTCCTCCTCGGGAAAGGCCACGGGACAAGGCCGTTCGTGACCGTCGATCCGTGCCCCCGAACCGTCGCACCGCGGCCGGGGCCGGGGCATCTCACGCAGTGCGGTCCCGCCGCCGGGGCGGGGTACGGGCGCAATGCGGGAGACGCCGTCCGTGACCGGGCCGGGCGACGCTGGTCCGGTGTCCGCGGCCGGGGGAACGTCTGGTGGACGGCCGGGAATTCGAAGCGATTGGAGCTGGTGATGGTCTCCGCTTCCCTCCAGGAGGTTTTTGCCGTCCAGGTGGCGCGCACGCCGGACGCGACCGCGGTGAGCGGGGGTGGCGTCCGCCTGACCTACCGCGAGCTCGACGAGCGCGCCAACCGGCTGGCGCACCGGCTGATCGGCCTCGGCGTCACGCCGGACGCGCCGGTGGCCGTCCAATTGCGACGGTCCGCGGACCTGGTGGTGGCCACGCTGGCGATCCTGAAGGCGGGCGGCTGCTACGTCCCGCTGCACGACGCGTACCCCCCGGAGCGCAAGCAGTGGATCGTCGACAGCCTCGGCTCCCCGGTCCTGCTGGCCGACGCCGCGAGCAAGGATGACGGCCTGGCCGCGACCACCACGACCCTGCTGCTGGACAGCGCGGAGGAAGCCGCCGAACTGGCCGCGCTCCCGGCCACCGACCCCGGCCGGTCCGCCGATCCCGGCCAGCTGGCGTACGTGATCCACACGTCCGGGTCCACCGGCGAGCCCAAGGGCGTCGCCGTCACCCACCGGGACGCCCTCGGCCTCGCGCTCGACCCCGCGTGGGAGGGCGGCCGCCACGAGCGCGTGCTGATGGTCGCGCCGTACGCGTTCAACGTCTCCACCTACGAGCTGTGGGTGCCGCTGCTGCACGGCGGCGAGATCGTGCTGGCCCCGCCCGGCAACCTCGACGTCGAGTCGCTGCGCGCGCTGCTCGCCGAGCACCGGATCACCGGCGTGCACCTCACCGCCGGCCTGTTCCGCGTCCTGGCCGAGGAGGCCCCGGAGGCACTGTCCGGTGTGCGCGAGGTCCTCACCGGCGGCGACGTCATCGCCCCGGCCGCGGTCCGCCGGGCCCTCGAGGCGAACCCGGACCTGGTGGTGCGCGGCATGTACGGCTCCACCGAGACCACGCTCTTCGCCACGCACGAGCCGATGACCGCGCCGTTCGACGGCGGGGACGCGATCCCGATCGGCGGCCCGCTGGCCGGCGTCCGTACCCACGTCCTCGACGAGAACCTGGCCCCGGTGGCGCCCGGCGGCACCGGCGAGCTGTACCTGGCCGGCCGCGGCGTCGCCCGCGGCTACCACGGCAAGCCCGACCAGACCGCCGACCGGTTCGTCGCCGACCCGTTCGGCGCGCCCGGCTCGCGGATGTACCGCACCGGCGACCTCGTCGCGGTCGGCGCGGACGACCGGCTCGTGTTCGTCGGCCGCGTCTCGGGCCAGGTGAAGATCCGCGGCTTCCGGGTGTCCCTGGGCGAGGTCGAGGCCGTGCTGGCCAAGCACGACGGGCTCGCGCACGTCGCCGTCGTCGCCCGCGAAGGCGACGCGGGCGACCAGCGGCTGGCCGCGTACCTGGTGCCGGGCGAGGGCGACGTCGACCTGCCGTCGCTGAAGGCCCACGCGGCCCGGCTGCTGCCGGACTTCATGGTGCCCGCGTGGTTCATCGTCCTCGACGCGCTCCCGCTGACCCCCAACGGGAAGATCGACCGCGCGGCCCTGCCCGAGCCGGAGGCCGGCCCCGCGGTCGAGTACGTCGCGCCGCGCAACCCGCGCCAGGAGACCCTCTGCGCGATCTTCGCCGAGGTGCTCACCACCGACCGGGTCGGCATCGAGGACAGCTTCTTCGACCTCGGCGGCCAGTCGCTGCTGGCCATGAAGCTGATCAGCCGCATCCGCGCGGCGCTGAACGCCGACCTGTCGATCAGCGACCTGTTCGACCAGCCGACGGTGGCCGGGCTCGACGCCCTGCTCGACGAGCAGGCCTGAGCCCCGCCGAGGGAAGGAGACCGCCGATGACGAACCCCTTCGACGACCCGCGGAGCAGTCTCTCCGTGCTGGTCAACGCCGAGGGCCAGCACAGCCTCTGGCCCGCGGCCGCCGCGGTGCCCGCCGGGTGGACCGCGGTGCACGGGCCGGCCGGGCGGGAGGCGTGCCTCGAGTACGTGCGCACCCACTGGACCGACCTGCGCCCGCGCGGGCTGGCCGCCCGCCTCGACGCGCACTGAGCCCGGAACGACTACGGAGAAGGACACATGACGTCAACAGACAGCTCGGTCTTCGCCGAGGTCCTGGTCGACCACATCGAGGTGGCCGTGGTCGACCTCGGGTCGGCGACGCGGTGGCTGACCGAGGGCTACGGGTTCACCGTCGCCGCCGAGTCGGCCGGGCCGGCGGAGACCCGCTCGGTCGAGCTCGTGCGCAACGACATCCGGTTCGTGCTCACCGAGGCCCAGGTGGACGACCACGCGACGGCGGCGTACATCGAGCGCCACGGTGACGGCGTCTCGGACATCGCCCTACGCGTCAAGGACGCGGCCGCCGCGTACGACGAGGCCGTCCGGCGCGGCGCGCGACCCGTCGCTCCACCGTCCACTCAGGACGGAACCGTGACCGCGAAGATCATCGGCTTCGGCGATGTCACGCACACGTTCGTGCAGCCCCTCGGCGCCGCGGCGGAGCGGGTGCTGCCCGGCCAGCGCCGCGTCGTGAGCGAGGCCGCCGACCCCGGCGCCGGCCTGCTGACGGTCGACCACTTCGCGGTCGTCGTCGAGCCGGGCCGGATCGACGACAACGTCGAGTTCTACCGGTCCGTCCTGGACTTCGAGCTGATCTTCGACGACCGGATCGTCGTCGGCGACCAGGCCGTGGTCACCAAGGTCGTGCAGAGCCGCTCGGGCGCCGTCACGCTCACGCTGATCGAGCCGGACTCGTCGCAGTCGGCCGGGCACATCGACGAGTTCCTCAAGGACCACGGCGGACCCGGCGTGCAGCACATCGCCTTCACCGCCGACAGCATCACCGAGACGGTGAGCACGCTGGGCGCCCGCGGCGTCGAGTTCCTCGACACCCCGGACACGTACTACCAGCTGCTGCGCGAGCGCGTCGAGCTGTCGCGGTACTCGGTGGACGAGGTGCAGGCGCTGAACATCCTCGTCGACGAAGACCACGACGGGCAGCTGCTGCAGATCTTCACGCGCTCGGTGCACCCGCGCAACACCCTGTTCCTCGAGGTGATCGAGCGGCTCGGCTCGCGCTCGTTCGGCTCGGGCAACATCAAGGCGCTGTACGAAGCCGTGGAACTGCAGCGGGGCCGGGGAGACGCGTCGTGAGCGCGGGGTTCAGCAACGGCAGCTCGCTGCCGGACTTCCGCGCCGCGGCGGAGCGGCTGCGGGTGCCCGGCATGGGCACCGAGGTGATCGCCCCGCTGCTGTCGCACCTGGTCCACCTGGTCCGGCCCGAGCGCGTGCTCGAGGTCGGGATGGGCTACACGACGCCGTTCATCGCCAAGGCACTGGCCGAAGTGGACGAGCTCGTCGAGGCCGAGGCCAAGGCGCTCGTCGGCAAGAACGCGCCGTACCTCGACAGCGGCCGCGAGTTCGACGAGGACTGGATCACCACCGAGCCGGCCCTGCTGGTCCCCGGTTACTACCGCGAGCCGCGCAAGTCGCGGTTCATCGCGGTGGACGACCTGTCCGACGAGTACTCCTCGGCGGCGAAGTGCCAGGACCTGCTGACCGAGCTGGGCCTGGGCGGCAGCGTCACCGTCGTCAACGCGAAGATGCGGCAGTGCCGCGACGCGCTGCCGGCCGACTTCCTGCCCATCGACTTCGCCTGGGTCGACGCGTGGGACTGCCTGTACTTCTTCGAAAACTGCCTCGACCTGATCAACCCGGACGGCGGCATCCTGGCGATGCACTACCTGCGGACCTACCCCGAGGGGGAGGCCATCCTGGAGTACATCGCGGACACCCAGCGGATCCGGCCCGGCGAGTTCGAGGTGCTCAGCCTGCTGGAGAGCCAGAAGGTGCGGCAGAACTCGATCACCGTGCTGCGCCGGACCAAGGGGCCGAAGAAGGAGTACTCCGACGTCGGCCAGCGGGCCAAGCTGTCGGGCGCGTTCCGCGAGGACGCCATCCGTCTTGCCGAGGCGGACCACCAGCGCACGTGAAAAGACGTGCGCCCGGCACCTCCCGGCTAGCGTCGCCGAACGGAAGCGGCTGAGTGCTGCTCAGCCGGCGGTCGACCAGCCGGGAGGTTTCGCCGTGCCCCTGAACCAGACACACCCCGAGGCGGTGGAAGTCGCCACCGGGCTGCAGTTCCCGACCAGCCTCGCCTTCGACGACGCGGGCGGCGTCTTCGTCGCCGAGTCCGGTCTCGCCTTCGGCGGCGCGGCCCCGGGCGGCAAGGTCTGGCGGCTCGCCGGCGGCGACCGCACGCTCGTCGCGGACGAGCTCGCCGCGCCGGTCACCGGCCTGTGCTGGTTCGAGGGCGACCTGTTCGTCTCCGAAGGCGGGGCCGGCCGGATCATCCGCGTCGACCCGGGCGGGCGCAAGCACGTCGTCGTCGACGGCATGCCCGGCCCCGGCAACTACCACACGAACATGGCCGTGGTCGGCGCCGACCGGAAGCTCTACTTCAGCCAGGGCGCGATGTCCAACCTCGGCGTGATCGGCCTGGACGCCTACGAGCTCGGCTGGCTGCGCCGGCTGCCGCACGCGTTCGACCTGCCCGGCCTGGACATCGAGCTGACCGGGTTCAACGCGACCACCCGGGACCCGTTCTCCGACGAGCCCGGCGCGACGATCGCCACCGGCGCGTTCGGCCCGTTCGGCACGCGGACCACCGCGGGCCAGAAGATCGCGGCGCAGCTGCCGTGCACCGCCGCCGTGCTGCGGTGCGAGCTCGACGGCTCCGGCATGGAGCTGGTGGCCTGGGGGCTGCGCAACGCGTTCGGCCTCGGCTTCCTGCCCGACGGCCGGCTGATCGCGCTCGACCAGGGCGCCGACGACCGGGGCAGCCGCCCGATCGGCAACGCCCCCGACCTGCTCTTCGACGTCCGGCAAGGCAGGTGGTACGGCTGGCCGGACTTCGTCGGCGACCGCCCGGTGACCGACCCGGCGTTCGCGCCCGAGCGCGGCACGCAGCCGGAGTTCCTGCTGGCCAACCACGAAGACCTGCCCGCGCCCGAACGCGCGCTGCTGGAGTTCGAGCCGCACGTCTCGGCCACCCGCTTCGCCGTCGTGCCGGGCGGGTCGCTGGCCGGGCAGCTCGTCGTGACGCTGTTCGGCGACGAAGCCCCGATGTGCCTGCCCGCCGGCGGCCCGCCGGTCGGGCGCAGCCTCGTCGTCGTCGACCCGGCGGACTGGTCGCTGCGGGAGCTGCCCGGCGCGCCGGCGCTCGCCCGGCCCATCGACGTCGGGTTCGCGCCTGGCGACGACGCGCTGTACCTGCTCGACTTCGGGAAGTTCGAGATGTCGGAGGACGGCGTCCAGGCGACCCAGGGCACCGGGCGGCTGTGGCGCTGGGAGTCCTGGTCGGACCGTCCACACCGGACACCGATCGGCTGATCGGGAGCCGCACCGCACGAGAAGCCAGTCACTCCGGCGCGAAGCTACGGTGGAGTCCACGCGGAGCCCGGCCCGGGCCCCGCCGGAGTCCGAAGTGGACTCCCCGTGGGGGAGCTGGGGTGACTGGCTGGCGCGCGACGGTGGTCGCCGCGCCCGGCCGGGGTTGGAGACCATTGTGCCGTACTCGCGTTCGCTGCTCGGCTGCCTGGCCGACTTCGCCCGCACCCGGCCGGAGTCGACCGCGCTGGTGCTGGGCGACGTCCGGGTGTCCTACGCCGAACTGGCCGCCATGACGATGTCGGCCTACGAGGGCCTTTCGGCGCTGCAGCTGCCGGCCGAGGCCCGCGTCGCGGTGCACGCCGCGAAGACCCCGCGCACGGTGGCGCTCATCGTGGCCTGCCTGCTCGCGCGCCGCCCGTTCATGCTGCCCTCCACCGAGCTCGGAGCCACGGCGCTGGAGGAGCTGCTGGAGAAAGCCGACTGCACCGACGTCCTGACCGCCGAGCCCGGCGCCGGCGTCGGCGGCCGGCGGATCCACAAGATCGACACCACCGCGGTCCCGCCGGACGGCGACCTGGCCGGCCTCGACGGCATCACCGGCCCCGACGTCAGCCCGGACGCGACCTCGTTCATCTTCACGACCTCCGGGTCCACCGGCCTGCCCAAGGTGGTGCCGCTCAGCTTCCAGGCCGTCGAGCGCTTCACCGAGTGGGCGGTGACGAAGTTCCGGCTGCGGCCCGGCACGGTGGTGCTCAACTACGCGCCGTTCAACTTCGACCTCTGCCTGCTCGACATCCGCGCCACCTTCAAGGCCGGCGGCACGACGGTCCTGGTCGAGCCGGACAAGGCCACCAACGGCAAGTACCTCGCCGAGGTGATCCGCACCGAAGGCGTCGAAGTCGTCCAGTCGGTCCCGATGCTCTACCGGCTGCTCGCCGACGTCCCCGACGTGACGCCGTTCGAGTCGGTCAAGCACGTGATCGTCACCGGCGACAAGATGCCCGCGAAGCTGCTGCCCGAGCTGCCGCGGCTGTTCCCGAACGCGCGCTTCCACAACATCTACGGCGCCACCGAGACCAACGACAGCTTCATCCACGAGATCACCGGCTTCGAAGGCGAGGGCCCGCTGCCGATCGGCCGGCCGCTGCCCGGGGTCGACGCGCTCGTGCTCGACGCCGACGGCGAGGTCGTCGACGGCCCGGCCACCGGTGAGCTGCTCGTGTCGACGCCGTTCCAGACGGCCGGGTACGCGGTCGGCGGCGGGGCGGACAAGTTCGTCGAACGCGAGGGCGGCCGCGTCTACTTCCGCTCCGGCGACCTCGTCGAGCGCGCCGCCGACGGCGTGTTCACGCTCGTCGGGCGCACCGACTCCCAGGTCAAGGTCCGCGGTGTGCGGGTGAACCTCGAGGAGATCGAACAGGTCCTGCTCGGCCACGAGCGGATCGCCGGCGCGGCCGTCGTGGCGGTGCCCGACGACGTCGCGGGGCTCGTCATCCACGCGGTCGTCCGCCGCGACACGACCGAACCGCTCGGCGTGCTCGCGCTGCGCCAGTTCTGCCGCGAGCGCCTGGCGCGGGCGGCGCTGCCCACCACGATCCGCGTCGTCGACGACCCGCTGCCGACGACGTCGACGGGCAAGACCGACCGCAAAGCCGTCATCCGAGACCTGTTGAACGGGAGCTGACATGGGTTATTCCGAGCAGATCAAGCAGTACGTCCTCGACGAGTTCCTGCCGGGCGTCGGCCCGGAGGAGCTCGAGGCCGACTACGACCTGCGCGCCAACGGCGTCATCGACAGCCTCGGCCTGCTGCGCGTGGTCACCTGGCTCGAGGCCACGTTCGAGATCCCGATGGAGGAGGTCGAGATCGTCGAGCAGGACTTCACCTCCATCACCTCGATCTCCCGGTTCGTCGAGCTGCACTCGGCGGCGGGCTCGTCCGATGTGGACTACCTGGGAAAGGCGGCCTGACACAGTGATCATCCGCAAACTTTCGGAAGTCGAAGGCGTCGAGTGGGGCAACGGCCTGAGCCACCGCTTCCTGACGCTGCGGGACGGCATGGGCTACACCGTGACCCACACGATCGTCCGCGCCGGCACCGACTCCGCGCTGGAGTACAAGAACCACCTCGAGGCGTGCTACTGCATCGCCGGCAGCGGCAAGGTCATCGACTCCGCGGGTGACGAGCACGTCATCGAGGTCGGCACGATCTACGCCCTCGACAAGCACGACCCGCACCACCTGATCGCCTCGCCGCACGAGGACATGGTGCTGGTCTGCATGTTCACGCCCGCCCTCATCGGCGACGAGTCGCACAACCTCGACGACGAATTCTCCAACTACTGAGCCGGAGCTCCCCCGATGCAGCAGTGGACCGACAAGCAGCAGGAGCTGCGGGACGGCTACACCGAGGCCTTCCGGGCCTGGGGCGCCGACCACCTCCGGCGCGACCGCGAAGCCGAGTTCGCCGGCGAGCTGTGGCCGGAGATCGGCGCGACGGGCCTGTTCGGCCTGCCGTTCGGCACCGAGTACGGCGGCGGCGGGCACGACCTGCCGACGACCATGCACGTGCTGGAGGGCCTCGGCCGCCACTGCCGCGACGGGGGGCTCGGGTTTTCTATCTCGACGCAGCTGGTCAGCACCGGCGTGCCGGTCCACCGGTTCGGCTCGAAGGAGCTGAAGCACCGGCTGCTGCCGAAGGTCATCGACGGCTCGGTGATCTGCGCCCACGCGATCACCGAGCCGCACGGCGGGTCCGACGCGGCCGCCATGCAGACCACGGCCGAGCGTCGGGACGACGACCACTACGTCCTCAACGGCCGGAAGTTCTTCATCACCAACGGCCCGGTCGCCGACGTCGTCCTGGTCTACGCCCGGACGTCGCCGGGCACCGGCCCGCTCGGCATCAGCGTGTTCGCCGTCGAGAAGGGCACGCCCGGCTTCGAAGCCGGGCCCCCGATCGACAAGATGGGCCTGCGCACGTCGCCGCTGGGGAACCTGACGTTCACCGACTGCGTGGTGCCCGCGGCGAACATGGTCGGCCGCCGGGGCAAGGGCTTCCTGCTGCTCGACTACGTCATGAAGTGGGAGGTGCTGCTGTCCTTCGCGATCAGCCTGGGCGCGATGGAGCACCGTCTCGAGCAGAGCGTCGAATACGCGAAGACCCGCAAGCAGTTCGGGGCGCCGATCGCGTCCTGCCAGCTGATCGCGGAAAAGATCGTGCAGATGAAGATGGACCTGGAGACCACCCGCAACTGGTTCTACGACACCGCGAAGCGGTTCGAGGCCGGCGAGGACGTGATGGTGGACGTGGCCATGGCGAAGGTGCTCGCGAGCGAGGCCAACGTCCGGTCGGCCACCAACGCCGTGCAGATCTTCGGCGGCCGGGGCTACCTCAGCGAGTTCGGCATCGAGAAGGAACTGCGCGACGCCACCGGCGGCACGATCTACTCCGGCACGTCGGAGGTCCAGCGGGACAAGGTCGCCAGAATGCTCGGAGTGCGCTGACAGGCGCCGGAACCGGAAGAAGGACGACATGGCGGCCGAGACGCCTCCGCAAGACCTGCTCGGGGTCACCCCGTTCCTGGACTACGACCACCCGGTCGTCCGGGACTTCGTCGGGCAGGCGCTCGACGGAAGCGAGCAGACCCTCACCGACAAGGCGGTTTCGCTGTACTACGCGGTCCGCGACAAGCTGCACTACGAGGTCTACGGCGCGGCGCTGAGCCGCGACGGCCTCAAGGCCAGCGCGATCATCGAGCGCGGCCGCGGGTTCTGCGTCCACAAGTCCATCGTGTACGCCGCGGTGTGCCGCGCGGCGGGCGTGCCGAGCCGGATCGCGCTCACCGACGTCCGCAACCACCTCGCGTCGCCGCGGCTGCGCGAGCTGGTCGGCGGGGACGTGTTCCGGTTCCACGCGCTCAACTCCGTGTACCTGGACGGCAAGTGGGTCCGCGCGACGCCGGTGTTCAACAAGTTGCTGTGCCGGCTCTACGGCATCACGCCGCTGGAGTTCGACGGTTCGGCCGACAGCATGTCGCACCCGTACGACAGCAAGGGCCGCCGGTACATGGAGTTCCTCCACGACTACGGCGACTTCGACGACTTCCCGTACGAGCTCGTCGTCGAGGGCATCCGCTCGGCCCACCCGGCCCTGTTCGCCAGCCGCTACGAGACGGCGGGCGGCTCGCTCGTCGCCGAGGCGGCCGACGAGACCGACGAGACCGGCGAGTCCGGGCTGAAGGCCGCGTAACCGAGCACAGCGGGAGATGCGGTCCGCCGTCGCGCGGGAGGACGGTGGACCGCAGCTCCTGGGGGGAGTCCTGGAAAGGAGCGGTGATGGTGGATCTGGCGCCCGGCTTCGTCCGGAGCCGGTGGCAGCGGTCGGTGCTGGGCCGGTTCCCGGGGCTGGGCAAGCTCACGGTGAGCAGCCTCCTCTCGGAGACCGCCGACGAGTTCGCCTCCGTCGCCCTGATCTGGATCGTGCTGGTGGAGACCGGTTCCCCGGCGCTCGCCGGGCTCGCGGTGCTCTTCCGCCGCTTCCCGGAGATCGTGTCGGGGCCCCTGCTCGGCGCGTGGTTCGACCGCTGGTCGCCGGTGAAGCTCACCGCGATCGGGTTCGCCGTCCGCGGCATCGCGATCGGCGGCATCGCGCTGCTGTCGGTGGTCGGCACGTTCAGCGTGCCGGTGGTGCTGGGCCTGTGCCTGGTCATGGGCGTCACGAACCCGCTGGCGAAGGTCGGCACCCGCGTCATCACGCCGCTGCTCATCCCGCGCCGCGAGCTGCAGGTGGCCAACGGCGTGCTGACCATCGGGGACCAGTTCCCGTACCTGGTCGGCCCGGTCCTCGGCGGTTCGCTGGCGGGCTTCATCGGCATCTGGGCACTGTTCATCCCGGCGCTCATGTGCCTGGTCGCGACGGCGCTGGTGCTCGGCGTGCGGGTGAACCCGGCGCTGGCGGTGCCGGCGTCGCCGTCGCCGGCTCCGAAGAAGAACAGCTTCGTCGCGGGGTTCGGTCCGCTGATCACCGTGCCGGTGGTCCGCGCGATGATGATCCTGACGGTCATCTACTTCCTGTCCTACGGCCCGCTGCTGACCGCGATCCCGGTGTTCTCCGAGCAGAACCTCGGCGCCGGCGGCGCGGGCTACGGCGCGATGTGGTCGGCGATGGGCGTGGGCGCGCTGCTCGGCCTGGTGATGGTGCCGCGCCTGGCGCGGTTCCGCCCGGCGGTGGTCAACGCGGTGGGCGCGACGGTGTGGGGTCTCATCCTGCTGCCCCTGGTGTTCGTGCACGCGTTGCCGCTGGCGCTGGTGATCATGTTCGTCGGCGGGTTCGTCTGGGCGCCGTACGCGTCGACCGAGATCAGCGTCATCCAGAACGCGGTGACGTCCGAGCAGTACGGCGCGGTGTTCGGCGCCCGCCGCTCGGTGATCGTCGCGTCGTCCCCGACGGGCGCGGCCCTCGGCGGCGTGCTGCTGGAGCACTTCAGCGGGTCCCAGGTGGTCGCGCTGTCGGGTATCGCGTGCGTGCTCGGCGGCGCGTTGTGCCTGTGCCTGCCGTCGGTCCGCGCGGAGAAGCCGGTACCCGCACCGCACGTCGAGCCCGAGCCCGAACCCGTCCGAGTTTCCCAGGAGTGACCAGCGAAATGGCGCCACGCATCCTGCTCATCGGCGGCAACCCGAAGCACTTCCACGCGGCGAAGGCGGCCGGCTGCGAGGTGGTGTACGTCCAGAACCCGGACGAGTTCAAGCCGGAGTACGGCCCCCTGGTGGTGGGCGCGATCCTCGCGGACTACACGGACTGGGCGACGTTCGCCCCGCTCGTCGAGGCGGCGCACCGGGCATGGGGCTTCACGACGGTGGTGTCGCTGACGGAGCCGGGCCTCGACCCGGCGGGGAGAGTCCGTGACCTGCTGGGTCTCGGCGGCCCGTCGTACGAGGTGAGCCACCGGTTCACGGACAAGGCGGTGATGCGCCGCCGTCTCGCGGAGGCGGCCCACCCGGACGTCCCGGCGATCGGCGCGGCGGTGCTCGAGGGCCACGAAAGCTTGACGGCGTTCGGCGAGCGTTACGGCTACCCGTTCATCGTGAAGCCGGGAGCGGGCACGGCGAGCTTCGGCGTCCACCGCGTGGACAGCGCGGACCAGGTCGACGCGGTGTTCTCGGCCATCGAGCGGGAGCGGGACGTGTCGGATCACCCGTTCCTGGGCCAGTACGACCTCGACGAGTACGTGCTGGAGGAGTACATCGACGGGACGCTGTACAGCGCGGAAGCGTTCTCGTTCGGAGGGACGCACACGGTCCTGGCGATCACGGAGGCGGTGACGCTGCCCGGGACGGTGGTCCACGCGGGCCACGCAGTCCCGGCCCGGCTGTCGCCCACGGAGGTGGCGGCGGTCGAGCGGATGATCCCGGCGTTCCTCGACGTGCTCGGCTACCCGGACGGCCCGAGCCACACGGAGTTCAAGTTCAGCCCGCGCGGCCCGGTGGTGATCGAGTCCCAGAACCGCATCGGCGGAGCGCTGATCAACGAGATGGTGTTCGCGGTCCACGGAGTCGACATGCACGAGCTGACGATGAAGTGGCCCCACGGCTTGGTATCCCCGATCGTGGCCGCCCCACCCGCGTCAGGTGCGGCGGCAAGCTGGCTGGCGGTGGCGGAGCCGGGCGAGATAGTGGAGATCGCGGGAGTGGACGGGGTATCGGCGGACCCGGCGACGCTGGCGATCGACCTGGGCGGAGCAGCGCCGGGGGATGTGGTGCGCTCGTTGGACGGATCGTGGGACGGATTGGGCCACGTAGCGGTGACCGCGGCCGACACAACGGCGGCGATCGAGTTCAGCCAGGCAAAGGTGGCGGACATCAAGGTCCGCACGAGGCCGGCGGAAGAGTAAGGGTTTAGCGGCGAGCGAGGGCCCCGGTGCCGGTCGGCGCACCGGGGCTTTCGCATGCCCGGGGCGGGTTCAACGAGCTTGCTCGAGAAGCTGACGGAGCTCGGATCGAGTCAGCCGGCCTCGGTTTCCCATGAGGTAATAACCAGGCACCTTCAAGGTTCTCAGCTGATGCACGACGCTCTTCAACTCTGACCATGCGGCGGCTTCCCTTTCTCGGGAGCTGGTTCGGGAAAGCCCGTTGCCTGTAGCAAAGATGTCCCAATAGGTGTATCCGAGTCGGATGAACCTTTCCATGAGGTCGTTGACTCGAGGGTCTCGACGCCAGGGGTGCTTGGCGACGCTGAGCTCCTCCCATGGCGAGTATAGGATCGGGGCAACGCGTTGCGACGAGACGAAATCCTGCTGCTGCCGTTCCTGGCCACTCTCCCTGACCCACTGGCTCGCTTCGAAGCAGGCTTCCACCCACATACGCTCCGGCTTGTTCAGGATGACATTCCTGAGTGTCGGATGCGGGTTCTCGGATCCGCTGGAGACGAGCTCGTGTGCGGCTCGGCGAAACGCGATGGCCGGCTTGGTGAACGCGATGTCGTCTGCCGTGACGTGGTAGTGGTTCCAGTCCAGATCGGAGTGGAGGAGCGACGCGGTGGGCTTTCCTCTCTCCTGTCTGAATATCATCTGCTCGCCGTAGGTGTTCTCGAAGTACGCGAGGTAGTCCGTCGCGTCGAAGGTGACGCCCGACAGCCTGGTGAGAAACCTGTGGAAGTCCCCGGTTTCGGAGATGTACAGCCTCGCCTTGAGCGCGAAGGTGTCGATCGTGGCATCGTCCAGCTTGTTCGCGGGGTTGACCTTGATCGACTTTATGGGTTCGTCGGCTTTCTTAGCCCGGCGGATCTGTGCGCTCGCGTTCGCCCAGAACAACTCCATCGAGTTCGGGTCTTGAACCACGCAGAAGACCGGCGTGTTGCTGTTGGACCAGTAGTCGAGGTGATCTTTGATGGCCACCCTGAACCCGCTCGCGGTCCGGTAAGATGCCCCTCCCTTGATCTGAACGGCGATGGTGTCTCCGGTACGCTCGCCGTTCTCCGTGAAGCTCACATAAACGTCTTCGCCGTGGTCGTTTCCGCCGTCGATCTCCTGCACTATGAAGTCGTGGCGCTCCATGAGTGCTCGAAACGAGTTCACTGCCCCGCGCTCGACAGATCGATTCTTGTTGACGGTCATGACCGTAATGGTCTCACGCCACCGAAAGGTGGAAGCCGCACGGAGTCTTCCCAATGTGAAACAGGCCCGCCCCCAACCGGGGAGCGGGCCCGTTCTCACGCGCGCGGGTCACGGCACTCCGACGACACCCGTGCAGTAGTCCTCGATGTACGCGCGCTTCGCCGCCTCGCCTCGGTCCGTGCGCAGGAAGCGGGCCCACGCCCGGCGCTCGTGGGCCGTCGTGTCCAGTTCGACCACGTTCTGCGTGGCGCGGAATGCTCCCGGCTTGGCCGGGTAGCGCTTGAACTCGTCGCCGTCCAGGAAGAAGATTGCCGTCCACAGCTCGTCCTTGCGCCACAGGCCCACGATCAAGTAGTAGCCGCCGTCGTGGTGGAGCTGCGCGTAGCCGAGCTCGTTCTCGAACTCCAGCTCGCCCGACTCCGCCTGGTCGCGCAGGTACTGGCGGGCCTGCTCGCTGATCGCCGGCGCGGCCTCTTCGCCCTCTTCGCGGACGTCGTACCACTTCAGGTACGCGCCCGGCAGCCGCAGGTCTTCGCCCGGGTAGATCCGCTTCGCGACGTGCACCCACTCCTCCGGGATGTCCGCCAGCTCGCTCAGTTCCGTGATCGCTTTGGTCACTTGGGTACCGCCTCACCTGTGTAGAGCCCGTTCAGTTCGTACTCGCGCAGCTGCTTGTAGTCCGACTCGACCTGCTCCGGGTCGTCCGCCTCGAGGTAGACGTAACCCACCGAGGTCGCCAGGTCGACCGTCCGCCGTACGGGGCCGCCCGGCGGCGTGGTCAGCACCAGGTCGACGAACGACGGCAGCGCGCGCACCGCCGCGAACCCGGCCTCGTCCGGCACCACGCCGTCGCCCGGGCTGATCAGCGTCACGTACCGCAGGAACGACCGCGGCCGGTACGTCGGCAGCCGCCGTTCGGTCACCTCTTCCGGACGGGCCACCGCCAGCGCCAGGCACTCCACCTGGTTGGTGCCGATGCACCGCGAGATCACCGCGGGCTGGTGCGAGCCGCCCATCCGCGCGCCGGACTCGACCAGCACCGGCCCGGTCGGGGTGAGCATCACCTCGGTGTGCCCGGCGCCGTTGCGGATTTCCAGCGCGTCCAGGACGTCCAGCGTGTAGCCGACCAGGTCCGCCACGCGCGGCTCCTCCAGCGGCACCGGCTGCTCGTAGTCGTACATCCAGTGGCCGCCGTCGAGGGCCCGCTTGTGGTAGCGCCACACCTCGACCACATGGTGTACGCCGTCCCGGCTGACGGTGTTGACGAAGTACTCGTCCCCGTGCAGGTATTCCTGCGCCAGCACGGTTTCGTTGCGCGAACCGTACCGCGTGGTGCCCGCCAGGATCGCCGCGTGCCCGGTGCGCACCTCGTCGACCGAACCGCAGATCCGGACGTTGTCGGTGCCCGCGCTCGCCAGCGGCTTCAGCACGACCGGCCAGCTGCCCAGCGCTTCCGCCCAGGCGACGACCTCGTCAGCGGACGGCGACGAGAACGACGCGGCCGTCGTGACGCCTGCTTCCCGGACCGCCGCCACCATCTCGTACTTGTCGCGCCGCGCCCGCGGCCGGCTCATCCCGTTGCCCGGGGTGCCGAGCGCCGCCGACAGCTCGTCGGCCAGCAGCACCCCCGACTCGGTCCCGGCCAGCACGAACCCGACGTCGAGGCGCCGCAACGCATCCGCGGTCTCGCCGACGTCGCCCAGGTGCCGGACGTCGGCCTCCGCAGACCCGCGCAGGTGCACGTCCGGTGCCTCGGACCGGACGCGCACCGTCTCCAGCCCGTGGGCGGCCAGCGCCGCGGGCAGGTGCGCCGCGATGCCGTCCGCGTCGACGACCGCCACCCTCACGACGTGGCTCCGCCCAGCTGCGGGATCGACGCCGCCGCGAGGTCGAGCTGCTCTTCGTTGACGACGTCGTCTTCCAGCGTGCCCGCGAAGTACTTGTCGTAGGCGACGAGGTCGAAGTGACCGTGCCCGGACAGTCCGAAGAGGATGGTCCGGCTGACGCCTTCGGCGCGGCACTTCAGGGCTTCGTCGATCGCGCCGCGGATGGCGTGCGTCGACTCCGGCGCCGGCAGGATCCCTTCGGTGCGGGCGAACTGCACGCCCGCTTCGAAGCACCCGGTCTGCCCGACCGCGATCGGCTCGATGAGCTTGTCCTCGACCGCGCGGCTGACGAGCGGGCCGATGCCGTGCGCGCGCAGGCCGCCGGCGTGCACGGGCGGCGGCATGAACTCGTGGCCGAGGGTGTGCATCCGGAACAGCGGCCCGAGCCGGCCGGTGTCCGCGTAGTCGTAGGCGATGGTGCCGCGGGTCAGCGTGGGGCAGGCGGCCGGCTCGACGGCCAGCACCCGCACCGCGGGCCCGCCGCGCAGCTGCGCGCCGATGAACGGGAACGTCAGGCCGGCGAGGTTGCTGCCGCCGCCGGAGCAGCCGACGATGACGTCCGGGTAGTCCCCGGCCAGCTCCATCTGCAGCAGGGCTTCCTGCCCGATGACGGTCTGGTGCAGCAGCACGTGGTTCGCGGCGCTGCCGAGCACGTAACCCAGCGACGGGTCGGTGGCCGCCGTCTCCAGCGCCTCCGAGGTGGCGATGCCGAGGCTGCCGGGGGAGTCGGGGTACTTGGCCAGGATCTCCCGGCCCACCGCGGTTTCCGGGCTCGGGCTGGGGACGCACGTCGCGCCGTAGGACTCCATCAGCGCCCGGCGGTAGGGCTTCTGCTGGAAGCTGACCTTGACCATGAACACCTTGGCGGTGAGCCCGAAGAGCGCGGCCGACAGCGCCGTCGCGCTGCCCCACTGCCCGGCGCCGGTCTCGGTGATCAGGCCGGTCTTGCCCGCCTGCTTGTTGTAGTACGCCTGCGGGATCCCGGTGTTCGGCTTGTGGCTCCCGGACGGCGCGACACCCTCGTACTTGTAGTAGATCTTGGCGGGCGTGCCGAGGGCCTGCTCGAGCCGGCGCGCGCGGTAGAGCGGGCTGGGGCGCCACTGGGCGTAGAGCTGGCGCACCGGTTCCGGGATCTCGATGTCCCGCTCGGTGCTCAGCTCCTGGTCGATGATGGGCTCCGGCATCGTCGCGCCCATTTCGTCGCGAGTCAGCGGAACCCCGGTCGCCGGGTTGAGCGCGGGCGCCAGCGGGGCGCCGGGCAGGTCGGCGGCAATGTTGTACCAGGTGCTCGGAATCTGGGACTCGTCGAGCTGGAACTTGCTTCTCTCCATCGCGGAGCCTCTCGTCGTTGTGCAGTACCGGATCCGACGCACGGCGGTGCCCGCCGGCACGCCCCGATGCTGCCGTCCCCGGCCGCCCGCGCACATCTCCCGGAGTGCGCGCTCTGGGCCATCGGCGGCCGAGGTGCGCTAATTTCGTTTCGCAGCCACGAAAACGCGAGGGGAGTTCCCGTGGGACACGTAACGTCGGCCGACGGCACCGTCATCGAGTTCGACAAGGTCGGCTCCGGCCCGCCGCTGGTCCTGGTCGGCGGCACGTTCCAATACCGCGCGTTCGACCCGCGCACGCAGGAGCTGGCCGACCTGCTCGGCCGGGACTTCACGGTGTACCACTACGACCGCCGCGGCCGCGGCGGCAGCACGGACACCCCGCCGTACGCGGTCGAGCGTGAGCTGGAGGACCTGGCCGCCCTGATCGCCGACGCCGGTGGTTCGGCCCACGTGTTCGGCATGTCCGCCGGCACGGTGCTCGCCCTCGACGCCGCCGTCCGCCCCGGCAGCGGCGTGACGAAGCTGGCGACGTACGAGCCGCCGTTCATCACCGACGACACCCGCCCCCGCCCGTCCCCGGCGTTCCTGCCGAAGCTGACGGCCCTGATCGAGGACGACCGCCGCGCCGACGCGGTCGAGCTCTACCTGGCGGAGTCCTTCGGCGCCCCGCCGGAGCGGATCGCCGAGATGAAGGCATCGCCGCTGTGGCCGGGATTCCTGGGCGTCGCGCCGACGCTGGTCTACGACAGCATCCTCCTGGGCGACGGCTCCCTGCCGCAGGGACGCTGGGCGGGCCTGACCCAGCCGGTCCTGGTCCTCGACGGCGGCGCGAGTCCGGCGTCGTTCGGCAACGCCGCCCAAGCGCTGGCCGACGCCCTGCCGCACGCGCGGCGCCGCACCTTGCCCGACCAGGAGCACGCGGTCGCGCCGGACGTCCTGACCGCCGCGCTCCGCGAGTTCTACCTGGGTTGACCGGCTCGGCTCCTCACGCGGCGTCCGATGTGGAGGCCGGCCCGTCGGGGGCCGGCTCCGGCGCGGGTGCGCGCGCGGCGCGTTCGGCCAGGTACCGCAGCTTCGTCAGGTGCCGCCGGACGAGCCCCGCGCGCCGGGCTTCGTCGAGGGTGTTTCGGGTGACGCGGTTGGCGCGCCGCCTCCGGTGTCGTCCTACTTGGTGGTCCACGGTGTGGTTCGCCTCCTTCATAGGTGGGCTAGAAGTTCGCTCGATCGGGTGATGTCTTGGAAGCACGGCGGCCGTGATCGCTGGGCGTGACCGATCGCGTGCGGAAAGCCTCAGGTAACAAGGTTGTCTCGGGATGGGCTCGGTCAGAACCGCTGGGCCACCTGGCCGCTCGCACGATGCGACTTCCGGAGTCCGCCTGCACGGGATGACTGTCCAAAGTGGGGACAGGCCGACGGCGCGGGAGGAGGGCCCGAGGTGGGCCGGTCACGATGGCCAGGGGGCGTCGTGCGCAGCCGCGCACGACGTCTTCCCTGGTGGCGCCCCCGGCAGGACTCGAACCTGCGACCTAGAGATTAGAAGGCTCTTGCTCTATCCAGCTGAGCTACGAGGGCCTGCGCCGACGGCTGCTGCCGGCAACCCGGCAATGGCAGCTTAGTCGTCGCCATCCTCTCGATCGTTCGACACCGGCGAATCGTTTCAGGTCTCGTTCGACGGAATTCGGAAGTTCGGTGGAAGCGTGGTGTAGACCTCCTTGAGTGTCGGGTGCGGTGCTGAGGGTGACCGGACGGGCTTCCGGACGAGCCTCGAACCTGTAATCTGGCGATCAGAAGGCTCTTGCTGTGTCCAGCCCGACCACGCTCGCCCGCACGTCCCTGCGGCCGGGCAGGCAGCGCCGCGAGCGTCCGCACGCCGCTGCTTGCCCGCCGCGGCGGGCGGTGCGCTGGTTCCCTCACCTGCATGAATGCCTTCTCTGGACTCGTTGATCTATCCGCGGTGGTTGTGGGTGGGCCGCGCTTTGCTCGACGGGTGGTTCGCGTGGGTTCGGCGGCCTTGCCGGGCTACGCGTGGGGTTCGTCGAGGTGGGGCGCCGTTGGTGGCTGCCCCGGCGCAGGGTTTGACGGTTGCGCGTGGCTGCCGTGCGGGCCTGGAGGGCCGGTTGTGGGTGGCCGGCCGCGAGGGGTGAGTTGGCTGGGACGCCTGGCTGCCCCGGTGGACGGCGCGGTGGTTGGGGTGAGACTGAGACGGCCTCTTGGGGCGGGGCCTGGGTGGTTGTCCGGCGGGCGCCGCTATGGATCACGCGCCCGCCGGACAGGCTCAGGAAGCCGGTTGGGTGACTCAGGGCCGCGCTAGGACCAGCCGCGAGTTCCCGCGCACTTCGGAGCCGAGGAAGCCTCTGAGCCGCCCGGATGGGGGGTGTCGAGCCCTCCGTGGGAAGCCCGTGGGCGCGCCCCGCCGCTGGGGCGCGCCCACGGGGTGGGGCCGCTGTCGGGGAGCGGCCCCGGTCGGGTCCGGCCGCCGCCGCGAGCCGGCTCCTGCCCTGGAGCGGACGGCGGTGCGGGCCCGGGTCGGTGGTGGGACATGTGGTGTGGCCTGGGTCGGCGGGCTGCGCCGACGTGGGCCCGGGTCGGTGGGCTGTGGTCGAGTGGGCTCGGGTCGCGGTGGCCACGTGGGCCCGGGGTTGGTGGGCTGCGGTCGACTAGGCCCGGGGCGCGGCGGCGACGTGGGCCCCCGGTCAGTGGGCTGCGGTCGAGTGGGCCCGGGTCACGGGGCTACCTGGCCCACCCCGGTCAGGGGGTCACTCCCAGAGTTGGATCCCGCGGACCAGGAACGGCGCGTCCGGGACGTACGTGCCGCCGCCCGGGTAGGTGACGAAATCGCCCTCGGTCGAGCATTCCTCGCTCTGGTACACCGTGACGTCCCGCGTCAGCAGATTCGCGAACGACGACCCCACGAATCCCTCGGGCAGCGGAATGCATTCCCCGGGATTCGTCGTGCGCAAGTCGAATCGCGAGATCTCGCCGCCGTAGTCGTTCGCCGACCACAGGCAGAACTCGCCCTTCTGGCACCCGGGTTCGGACGCGGCCTGAGCGGTTCCGACGCTGGTCAGCAGACCCAGCGCGGCCAGGATCAGCAGGTGCGGCAGCCGGGCGCGGAAACGGCGTGAAGACATCGTGGATTCCCCTCTGGATTCGCGGCTTCCGGGCCGCGGTGAACTGGTGATTCCAGGTTGGCGGGCGGCGGAAGATTTGTCAGCCCGCGATTTCGGATCTGTGGACAGGTCGGCGGGCGGGGACCGGTTGTCCACAGATCCGCGAACGGTCTTGCGGGCGGAAGAACGCGGTGCTAGGCGGGGCCCGTGCTGCCCCGCACCACCAGGGAAACCGGCACTTCGGACGGCGCCGGCACCGAGCCGCCGGCCAGCAGCCGCAGCACCAGCTCCCCGGCGATCCGGCCCTTGGCCGCCAGGTCCTGCCGGACCGTGGTCAACGGCGGCGACGACCACGACGCCGGCGGACTGTCGTCGAACCCGGCCACCGAAAGCTCCTCCGGCACGCGGATCCCCAGCTGCCCCGCCGCGGCGAGGACCGCCAGTGCGAGCTGGTCGGACATGCACAGCACCGCGGTCGGCCGCGGCGTCGCCCGCAGCAGCGCGAACGCCCCCGGCAACGCACTCTCCACGCTGAGCCCGGCCGCTTCCTCCACGACGACCGACGCCGGATCCAGCTCGTCCAGGTACCCGGCCAGCCGCTCGCGCGTGTCGCGGAACGAAGCGGCAGCCGCGGCCTCGACCGACAGACCGCCGCCGCCGGGCGTGACCCGGCTGCAAGCGGCGAAGATCCCGAACCGCCGGTGACCCAGCGAAACGAGGTGCCGCGCCGCCAGCGCCGCCCCCTCCCGGTCCGCGCACCCGATCCGCGCCGCGCCGGGCAGCAGCGGCTGGTCGATCACCACCAGCGGCAACCCCCGCGCCCGCACCGAATCCAGTGCCGGAGCGCCGTCGGCCAGCGAATACACCACCGCGATGTCGGCCTGCGCGGTCAGCACCCGCTCGGCCGGCGGCCCACCGGAAGCACCGCCCGGCAGGAGCAGCAAAGCGTGCGGGTCGACCACCCGCGCCAGCGCGTCCAAGGTCAAAGACAGCGCGGGGTCGGAGAACGCCGCCGACAACGACGTGTCCAGCAGCACCGCGACGGCCCCCGTCCGGCTGGTGGCGAGGCTGCGCGCGGTCGGGTCCGGGCCGGCGTAACCCAGCGAAGCGGCCGCCTGCAGAACCTGCTCACGCAGCTGGGAAGACAGCTGGTCAGGCCGGTTGTACGCGTTGGAGACCGTGGCCCGCGAGACACCCACGGCCGATGCGACGTCGTCGAGCGTGGGACGGCGGCGCCGGGTCATCCGCGCAGTGTAGCCATGGACTTTCTGAAGCGCTTCAGTCACGCTGAAGCCATGCGGGATCGGATCGCGGTGTTCGTCGTCTTCGCGCTCAACGGCCTCGCGCTCGGTTCCTGGGCGTCGCGCACGCCCGCGCTCGCGACGCAGGTGCACGCCTCACCCGGCGTCTTCGGCCTGGCGCTGCTCGGCGCCAGCGTCGGGATGCTCGCCGCCGCGTCGGTGTCCGGCCGGATCATCGAACGCGCGGGCGCTCGCATGGTGGTCGCCGGGAGCACCGTCAGCGCGGCCGGCTCGATGGTGCTGGTCGGGTTCGCGCCCACCGTGCCGCTGCTGGCCGGCGCGCTGCTCCTGATCGGCGCGAGCGTCGGGATGCTCGACGTCGCGATGAACGTCGCCGCGGTCGCTGTCGAACGCCGGCTCCGCCGCGCGATCATGCCGGAGTTCCACGCGGGGTTCAGCTTCGGCGCGCTCGCCGGTTCGCTGGCCGCGGGCCTCGCCGCCGGCCACGACTGGTCGCCGGGGCGGCACCTGACCGTGGCCGCCGTCGTCGCCGTCGCGGTGCTGCTGCCCATCCTCCGCGCGGTCCCCGGCAGCCGGCCCGAGCACAGCGAAGGAGTCACGCCGGGCCGGGCGCCGATCCGCCGTCCGGTGCTGTGGCTGCTCGCCGCGGTCGCGTTGTGCTCGGCGATCGCCGAAGGCGCGTCGTCGGACTGGTCCGCGCTGCTGATGACGGTCGAACGCGGCGTCGGCCAGGGTGCCGCGGCGCTCGCGTTCGCCGGCTTCCAGCTGGTCATGGCCCTGACCCGGCTCGCCGGGACGTACGCGCAACGCCGCTTCGGCCCCACGCGCTGCCTGGCCGCGGGGTCGGTGCTCGCCGCCGCCGGGCTGCTCGCCGCGGCCGCGATCCCGGTCGCCGCGGTCGGTTACGCCGGGTTCGCGCTGGCCGGCGCGGGTCTCGCGGCCTCGTTCCCGATGGCCCTCAGCCTGGCCGGCGACGCCGGGAAGCGCGGCGACGGCACCGGCGGCGAGCGCGAGATCGGGTTCGTCACGGCCATCGCCTACACCGGGTTCCTCGCCGGCCCGCCGATCGTCGGCGGCATCGCGCAGGTGACGGACTACGGCGTGGCGTTCGGGTTCGTCGCGCTGGTCGCCGCGCTGATCCTGCCCGCCGCCGTCGGCGCCCGGCGCGCGCGGAAGCGGGAGGAAGCCGCGCTGACCGTCGAATCGTGACGCGGGGCCGGGATCCCTACGCCGCGGCCCCGTTGACAGTGCGGAACCGTGCGGGGCAAGCTGAGCGCGTCGTAAGCTGAAATGAATGGACCGACGTTACGAGTTCAGGTGGGCTGGTCAGGGTAGGGGCCTTGACCCGGGGAGGACGTCGTGAGGGTTGTGCTGCTCGGCGGCGCGGGGGCGCTAGCCGGCGGAGCCGGGCTCCCGCTCGTGCAGGGGGCGGTGCCGAGGCTCGTGCTCGTGCCGGTCGCGTTCCGGCTCGCGTTGTTCCTGCAAGCGATCTGGGCCGGTGACCCGCTGGGCGCTCCGGTGCTCGGCCTCGCCATCGCGCTCTACCTCGTGCCGAACCTGGCCGAGGTGGCCTGGGTCTTCCACCGCAGCACGGGCATCCGGCCCGTGCTCGTCGCCGACACCGCGTACACGCTCGTCACGAGCTTCGCCGCGGCGGTGTTCGCCCCGGCTCTGCTCCCGCTGACCTGGCCGAACATCATGGGCACGGTCATGGTCTGGACGCTGCTGCGCGGCGCGCCGGCGGGAGCCGTCGCGATCACCGGCGCCGTGCTCCTGCGCTACGGCATGGCCGGCGTGTCCGGGACGTCGGCGCCCGCGACGTGGATCGTGCTCGCCCTGGTCGCGGCCGCCGCGACGGCGCTGGCGATCGTCATGCTGGTCGCCGGCTCGATGCGGTTCGCGCACCGGCTGGGCGAACAGCGCGGCCGGGCCGCCGAACGCGAGCGGCACCGGCGCGACGTCCACGACACCGTCCTGCAGGTGATGGAGTCCCTCGCGCTGCCGGCGCCCCGCGACGCCCTCGACCCGGTCGGCAGCCTCGACCAGGTCCGCAGCATCGCCCGCGCGCACGCGCTGCGCCTGCGGCTGAGCCTCGACGGCGACGCGCCCGCCGAGCCCGGCGGCCTCGAACACCGCCTCGGCGCGCTCGCGGTCGAGATGACGGCGGAGGGGCTGCGCGTCGACCTCGTCCCGCTCGCGAAGCCGTCCGACGTCCCCGAGAGCGTCGTCAACTCCTTGCACGACGCCGCGCGCGAAGCGCTGCGAAACACGTTGAAGCACGCGAAAACGTCGAAAGCCGTCATGTGTCTCGAAGAGCGCGACGGCGTGGTGACGGTCTCCGTGCGCGACCACGGAACGGGTTTCGACGTCGGCGCGCGCCGCGGCGGCTTCGGCATCGAGAACTCGATCCACGCCCGGCTGGCCGAAATCGGGGGCACCGCGCGGATCGACTCGGCGCCCGGGCAGGGCACCCGCGTCGTGCTGACCGCGCCGCTAGATGTGATGTCCAGGGACGTTGTCCCGAGTTGAGGTGACCGGTGGCGGCCTGTCGCGCAGACAGGTGAAGGCCTCCGGATGTGAAGTGGAGCTGTCT